>NZ_VEWM01000010.1 GCF_020662265.1 Psychrobacter sp. I-STPA6b | reverse complement strand
TGTACTAGTCTCAACCTAATCTGACAATCACACTTTAAAAAAGAGTGTGTTACCCAAATTGATGAAGATGTCTAAACTTTATCAAATAAGGAATAACACACATGAACCATTCTAGCACAAATAGTAATCCAATCATCAAACACAGAGCAGGCTTACTAAACTTAGCTCAAGAGCTAGGTAACGTCTCTAAAGCTTGTAAAATAATGGGGGTCTCTCGAGACACCTTTTATCGCTATAAAGAAATGGCAGACAACGGCGGTATAGGCGCATTAGTGAATCAATCAAGGCGAGTACCTAACCTTAAGAATCGAGTTGATGAGTCCACAGAACAAGCTGTCATACAACATGCCATAGACTATCCTGCTCACGGTCAGCACAGAACCTCTAATGAACTTAGAAAAGTAGGTATTTTTGTTTCAGGCAGTGGTGTACGTTCTATATGGTTAAGACACAACCTAGAAAACTTCAATAAACGTTTAAAGGCATTAGAGGCAAAAGTAGAAGCCGAAGGCATCCTCTTATCTGATGAGCAAATATCAGCACTTGAAAAGAAAAAACTAGACGATGAAGCATCTGGTGAGATTGAAACAGCACATCCAGGCTACCTAGGCTCACAAGATACTTTCTATGTCGGTCATTTAAAAGGCGTTGGACGTGTTTATATGCAGACCTTTGTAGATACTTATTCGAAGGTAGCACATGCTAAGTTATATAATACCAAAACACCGATTACAGCTGCTGATTTACTCAATGATAAGGTATTGCCGTTTTATCAAGAGCATGAGTTACCGATGCTTAGAATATTAACAGATAGAGGTACTGAGTATTGCGGTAAGGTAGAACAACATGATTATGAGCTTTATTTGGCTATCAATGATATAGATCATACTAAGACTAAAGCCAAATCCCCGCAAACCAATGGTATTTGTGAGCGGTTTCATAAGACTATCTTACAAGAGTTTTATCAAATTGCTTTTCGAAAGAAGATTTACGATAATCTAGAGTCTCTACAAGCTGATTTAGATGATTGGCTTGTTTATTATAATTATGAAAGAACTCATCAAGGTAAGATGTGCTGTGGTAGAACACCTATGCAAACGCTTACTGAGGGTAAATCCGTTTGGGCACAAAAGAATTTAGCTCAAATATAACCTGACATCTTGACCGTCAATTTGGGGGTACTGTCAGATTAGGTTTGAGCTAGTACAGATAATCTCTATTCTTTAACTAATTCTCTAGCCCTCTCGTCCTTTAATTCTTTAACCCTTTAGTTCTTCCAGCTTTTCTGCCAACGTCATAATAACACGGTGCATCGCCTGAATGTCCTCTAATGCAATCCCCTCTGCCAACGCATTGACCCAAGGAATTTGTCGCTGTTCAGTCTCCTCAATCACTTGCCGACCCTTTTGGGTCAATACCACCAAGTTTGCCCGTTGATGATGTGGATTTGGCTCAAATGCTACCAAATCCTCTTTTGCCAAATCATTGACGATACGCTGTACATTTTGCCGACTTGTACCCATATCTTTTGCCAGCCAAGCTACTGGTTGCGGTTGCTCACTTGCCATAATCGTCCCCAATACTTGCCAACGGGAGCTGGTCAGTCCAAGGTCAGCAACCAGCCTATCACCTGCGGTCAATACACGACTGTTTAATTTAAATAAATCAAGCATCAGATTGCTCAATGCTGACCCTTCTGCTGTTCGTTGCTTGTCTGTTTTGCCTATTTTCTTTTCTGCCATCTTTATTCACCGTCATCATTATTATTTGCATGCTTTAAGCAACCTTAATTTACTTTACCATTAATCAGAATTTAGATTAACCATCGTTCATTTAATATTTAATAATTGACATCATGATGTCAATATGACATTATAACACCATAAAGCAAACAAAGCGTGGTTTTCCTGTTTCTATTTATCACAGTAAACAACAGACAAGTAAGACAGTATCCTCACCTTTATATATATCCACAAATCTCTATCGTTACAGGAAATCCCATCATGAACCCAAAAATCATACACGCCATCGCAGGCACGCTAGCTATGTTGATTATTGCTACATTTTGGACAACTACTACCATTTCTGAATTATTTTTAAGCGTCTCCGCTATCGTTGCGGTCAAGCATTATATTGCCTATTATGGCATTGCTTGCTTAGCGGTATGTATGGCGATGACGGGGGGTACAGGGAACTTTTTAGGCAAATCTCGTAAAGGCAGATTGATTACTGAAAAGCAAAAACGCATGAAAATCATTGCGCTAAATGGGATTTGCATCATGCTACCATCAGCAATATTTTTAAATTACAAAGCCAGCTCAGGGCAGTTTGATACCATTTTTTATGTGGTGCAGGTGATAGAATTGATGGTTGGTATTGTGCAATTAACTTTATTGGGTAAAAACTTTCAGGCAGGGCTAAAAATGGCTGGCAGATTACGTAAAAAAAAACCCGCAGTAGCATAAACTCATAAGCTGATATCAGCACATTATCGCTTATCTTATCTATAGAACCGTATGGCAGATGTCATGCGGTTTTTATTATGTTTTGATTATATGTCTATAAGTTGGATATCACCCATTCATATACTATATCTGCTTGTATATCTAATGGTACACGTTCTTCATTTAACATCGCAAAAAACTCATCATCATCTGCTGTTAGATAATACCCTTCCAATCGAACATCTTCCACAGCATCTATATGCTTTTCAATGACCACTGCCAACTCTTCATCTGTTAAGGGGGTATATTCCATTGCTCTGATTTTTTGGCGAAAATATTCAATATCTTTTTTCATAGCTATTCTTATTTATTAGTCCTTATTTATAATAACCAAACAGCTTTCGCTATACGGTTTTAATGATGTCTATAAATTAGAAAAAACCCACTCTTTAGCAATTTTCTGACGCAATTCAATTGGTAAGCGTTCTTCAGCCAACATCGCAAAAAACTCTTTTTCTTCTTCTGTTGTGTAAACCCCTTCCAATCGAGAACTAGCAACTGCACTTTCCCTTATTTCAAGAACTTCTGCCAGCTCTTCATCTGTTAAGGGTGTATAATCCATTGTTCTAATTTTTTGACGAAAATACTCAATATCTTTTTTCATAGCAATCCTTATTTATAAAAACTATTCAAAACTGTATCATTTATATCATTATTATAGTTTAAATCCTATAACCACAAACAACAAAACCGCACAGCTTGCGCCATACGGTTTTCATTGTTTACTGTCCTTAGTAAATTATCAGCTTATATTTCATCCTAAAATATGAGTGATATTGGGTATCCTACCCTAAACGATTACTTATCCTTAATACGGTTAACTCTATGTATCAACTACATTAAGTCTCTCAATCCTTGAGCCATCATCCTTGATGCCGTGAAACTATAATCGCAAATTTACAGAGTAAGTAATAGTCGCCAAAGCGTCAATGCGTGTAAGCATATGCTTACAAAGATTTAACATCAGGAGATACTGGCATATCAAATTTATAATAAATTATTAACATTGGATATACAGACATCATGAAACTCTAGCGATATGATGAAATAATCAAGTTAGCTAAATGCTACGCTATACATAGCCTACAGATATTATAAACTTGATAATTTCAACATAATAAGTGGGTATATCTATGTTTTTTATACCCTTAACCCTCTTGAAGGAGATAAATAATGAATAAAGATACACTACAAGGTGAGTGGAAACAATTAAAAGGCAGTGTTAAACAAAAATGGGCAGATTTAACCGATGATGATTTAGCCCATGTTGAAGGTAGCCGTGACAAGTTGGTTGGTAAAATCCAAGAGCGTTATGGTCAACTTAAAGATGAAGTAGAAGCGCAAGTTGATGAGTGGTTAGCAAAACTGCATCATCATGCAGAAAAAGCACAAGATGATAATGCAACTGATACTACAGCATCAACGACTACTGATAGCGTCAATCCAGACACTAAGGGCTAATATATACCTAAAAATTAGTCACTATTGCTAATTTTTATACAAACTTAGTGAAAGGCATATCATCTGATATTATTTATTATCAGTTTGATATGCCTTTTTAGTTTCTACTAATTCTTTATCGTCTTTTTAAGTACCTATTAATGTTAATTACCTAAGTTTTGCTATCTATCTATGATATCCATCATCACAATAGGATAAATAGATTATTCTAAAACACAAAAAAAACCCACAGAGGAGGAGCTGCGGGCTGAGGAAATTTGAAGCACATATTGTTATTATTATCTAAAATACAATGATTGCATTAAAATATTAAGACAATCATATTCATATCAATTAGACTCATGCTAGAATACACATATTCAGTGAACATATGTTTTTGTATATTATAGTCTGATTTTCACTAAAAGTGAGAATGAAAATTACATTTATTTACACTTGAAGTACTTTTACAACACTGACATATTTTGTTAAATTTTTAAGTCATCCATTATGCAACAACCTGCAAGATATCAAATATTTTTTCTTGCAACTCCCCAATTTATGCAAATATTTTTATTATCTCTAGTAAAATGATAAGCTACGCTTTATTCATTACCATATAATTTGATAAACCATCATGAGCAATCCACAAAACTCTGAGAAAACCGCTTCTAGTGTCTTTAATCTACCCAATAACCTCACCATTGCTCGTATCGTTATGATACCGCTATTTGTTGCGATTGCTTATTGGCCACCTGCTTTAGGTATGGGTGGTCCTATGATTTCTGACAATGCCATTGCTAATATAGGTATGAATATAGATAGCTTTAGTGATAGCTTGTTACGACACTTGTTACTCACATTGTTATTCATTTTAGCGGCGATTACAGATTGGCTCGATGGCTATTTGGCACGGCGTATGAATATTACCTCTGCCTTTGGACGATTTTTAGACCCTGTGGCAGATAAGCTGATGGTTGCAGCAGCGCTGATTGTTTTGGTGCAATGGAATCCTAATATTATTATGTCCATTGCTGCTATTGTGATTATTTCTCGTGAGATTGCAGTTTCTGCATTGCGTGAGTGGATGGCAGAACTGGGAAAACGCACCAGTGTTGCGGTCTCTTATGTGGGCAAACTTAAAACTACCTTTCAGATGGTTGCCATTAGTGTACTACTGCTCAATTGGGAGTCATTGGAAACGCTGGGCTATATCTTGATGGTCGCTGCTGTTATATTAACATTATGGTCTATGATTATTTATCTAAGAGCGGCTTGGCCTTATCTTAAACAAAACTAACCAGTATTAGGCTCTGTTGAACTTTTACTGTGTTGTGTCAAGCTAATATCTACAAGGAAGACAGCTATTTTTACTTTTATGTCAAAATTCGCTCAATTTTTCCTATAAAGATTCCTATCAAGATTAAAGATAAGTGTTCAACAGACCTTACTTATTATGATATGGCTTGTCAGAAAATAAATAAGGCGCTTAATAACTGTGCTTAATAACATCGCTTAAAATCAAAATCCATTCAGCATTTATCACCGCCTAAGCTCGCTTCTTGTTATAATAATCAAAAATATCCTAGACCAATGCCAAATAGCTTTATTTGACACGTTGGTCATGGCAACTATAGAACTTTTCCACGTCTTTTAACCTTCTTATTTAACTTTGCGGATTGCTTTTTATGATGACCATCGCTGGATACCCCTACCTAACCGACTTTCAAAAAACGCAACTATTACAACAGCTTAATTCTTTAATAGATTTATCCATTTCTGAGATTCATACTCAGCAAGTGTATGTGTTATCACACCCTCTGGATGAAAAAGAGCAACAACAAGCCCTGAATCTGCTTAATCAAGGACAAGCAATCGAGCTAGCCCCTGCACAGCAAGGACAACTTCAAGTTATTGTTAGCCCTCGCTTTGGAACGATTTCACCGTGGTCAAGTAAGGCAACAGATATCTTTAATAACTGTGAGATTGCCATTGAGCGTATTGAGCGTGTGGTTATTTATACGTTGGTCGGGGCAGATTTGCCACACAAACTACCCAAAGAAGCCGAGCAGTTATTACATGACCAGATGACACAAAGTTTGGTTTATGAGTTTGCACAGTTAGACAGATTGTTTGAAACAGACAGCCCAGCACATCTTAATGAGATTGATATTCTGACACAAGGTCGTCAGGCATTGGTCGATGCCAACCGTAAATTTGGCTTTGCATTGTCTGAATCAGATATTGATTATTTGATGCAGGCTTATAGCACCTCACTACAGCGTAACCCTACCGATGTTGAGCTAATGATGTTTGCACAAGCAAACTCTGAGCATTGTCGCCATAAGATTTTTAATGCTGAGTGGACGATTGATGGTGAAGCACAAGCTAAGTCTTTGTTCCAGATGATTAAAAACACTTACCAGTCCAATCCTCAAGGGATTTTGTCTGCCTATAAAGATAATGCGGCGGTGATGGAAGGCTTTGAAGCACAGCGTTTTTATCCACTGCCAAATGCAGATGACAATGCTCACCACTATGACTTCCATCAAGAATGGATAGATATTTTGATGAAGGTTGAAACCCACAACCACCCCACAGCGATTGCACCGTATGCAGGAGCATCTACAGGTGCAGGTGGTGAGATTCGTGATGAAGGGGCAACAGGACGTGGTGGTAAGCCCAAAGCAGGGTTAACAGGCTTTAATGTCTCACATCTACATTTACCTGATATGCCTGAAAAATGGGAGCAATCAGGCAAAGTCAATAGCAAAGATTATGGCACACCTGAGCGGATGGCAACCAGCCTTGAGATTATGACCCAAGCACCGCTCGGCTCAGCAAACTTTTCTAATGAGTTTGGTCGTCCCAATTTATGCGGGTACTTCCGTTCATTTCAGCTAGATACCAGCCTAGAGCAAGATGGTAGCCAAATGCGTGGCTATCATAAGCCCATGATGGTTGCGGGTGGCTATGGCAATATCAAACGCAATCTGGTGGAAAAAAATGCGATTCATGAAGGCGATTTGCTTATCGTCTTAGGTGGCCCTGCGATGCAGATTGGTTTAGGTGGTGGTGCTGCTTCTTCGGTCGATAGTGGTGAGCTGGATGAAGGCTTAGATTTTGCCAGTGTACAACGTGATAATGCAGAAATGGAACGTCGTTGCCAAGAGGTGATTGACCGTTGTTGGGCATTGGCAGGTGATGATACAAATAACGATAAAAACCCCATCGTTTCTATCCATGATGTTGGTGCAGGTGGTTTATCCAACGCCATGCCTGAGCTGGTCAACGACCATGAAATGGGAGCGGTGCTAAACCTACGCAAAGTACCTTCACTAGAAGCTGGTATGTCGCCAATGGCGATTTGGTCAAACGAAGCGCAAGAGCGTTATGTATTGGCAATTCGTCCTGATAGTGAGGCAATGTTTACAAAAATATGTGAGCGTGAGCGTTGTCCATTTGCCATTTTAGGCGTCGCAACTGAGGTGCGTCATCTTAAAGTTGATGATGAGTTACTAGACGAACAACCTGTCGATATGCCAATGCAAGTGCTACTGGGTGGCACACCAAAACTACATAAATCTGTACAGCGTCCCATCGACAACAAACTGCGTCCTTTAGATGTTGGTGATATGCAGTTACATTCAACTGCCTTAGATGTCATGCGTCACCCTACTGTCGCCAGTAAGTCATTTTTAATTAGCATCGGTGACCGCTCAATCACAGGTATGGTGGTACAAGACCAATATGTCGGACGTTATCAAGTGCCTGTTGCAGACTGTGCGGTGACCCTATCAGGACTCAAAGCAGAGACTGGGGAAGCCATGAGTATGGGTGAGCGTCCACCTGTGGCACTGATAAACCCTGCTGCTTCTGCTCGCTTGGCAGTTGCTGAAGCGATTACCAATATTGCAGGCGCGCGTATCGCGCAGATTAGCGATATCACCCTATCGGCAAACTGGATGGCAGCTTGCGGGGAAGACAGCGAAGATGTGGCATTATATGATGCCGTACATGCCATCGGTGAAGAGCTATGCCCTGCCCTCGGTATTGCCATTCCTGTGGGTAAAGACTCACTTTCTATGCGTGCAAACTGGACAGACAGCAATGGTACAGAAAAGTCGGTTGTCTCACCGATGAGCTTGGTTATTTCTGCCTTTGCACCAGTTATTGATATCAATAAAACGCTGACCCCTGAGCTGGTTAATACCGATGCAGCTTTGTATCGTCTTGACTTATCTGATGGTCAATATCGTTTGGGCGGCTCAATATTGGCACAAACATTTAGCCAGTTAGGTGATGACAGTCCTGATTTAGCCAACCCTGAAGATTTAATCAATTTCTTTAATTTTATCCAAGCAGGCAATGAGCAAGGCATCATCAGTGCATATCATGATATTGGTGATGGAGGCATGTTTGCTACTGTTGCTGAGATGCAGTTTACCTCTCGGCAAGCCATTAACCTCAACCTTGATGAAGAAAACCTACTAGGTCAGCTATTTGCTGAGGAATTAGGAGCCGTGATTCAAGTGCTACCTGAGCATGTTGAAGCCATCATGCAACTGGCAGAACAACACCACGTCAGCCAAATGCTAAGTCTAATCGGGCAAACCTTTAAAACGCCTGCTGGTGGAGCAAAACAAGACAAACTGACCATCATCACGCCAGTTCACCAAGGTGATGAGGCTCTGGTATGGACACGCACTGAGCTACAACAAACATGGTCGCAAGTGAGCCACCAAATCGCCCGTCGCCGTGACAACCCTGCCTGTGCTGAGCAAGAGTTTGCTCTGATTGGCGATAGCAATCATCACGGTCTTATCGCCCATGCTAACTTTGACTTAAATCAAGCTGTTGAAGCACCGTATCTCAATAGTCGTGGTAGCAAACCAAAAGTAGCTATTTTGCGTGAGCAAGGGGTAAATGGTCAGCTAGAAATGGCGGCTGGCTTTACCATGGCGGGCTTTGAGGCGGTCGATGTGCATATGAGTGACCTACTGGCAAAACGCGTGGATTTACGTGACTTTGATGGTCTGGTCGCATGTGGTGGCTTTAGTTATGGTGATGTGTTGGGTGCAGGCTCAGGCTGGGCAAACTCTATCTTGTTCCATGATGAATTGCGTATGCAGTTTGTGCGCTTCTTTACTCGCCCAGAGACCTTTAGCTTAGGCGTGTGTAATGGCTGTCAGATGATGGCTCAACTTAAAGACTTAATCCCCGGTGCAGACAACTTCCCACGCTTTATCGCCAACAAATCGGCTCGCTTTGAGGCTCGTACTGTCAATGTCAAAGTAGAGCGCACCAAATCAGTGTTATTTAAGGGTATGCAAGACAGCATCTTACCAATCGCAGTGGCACATGGCGAAGGCTTGGCAACGCTAACGGAAACTGACATCGCAGGTATGGCACATCATGGACAGCTTGCCCTACGCTATGTGGACAGTCACGGCAACCCAACTGAAACCTATCCACTCAACCCTAATGGCTCAGTGGGCGGTGTCACAGGTATTTGTAGCTCAGATGGTCGCGTCACTTTAATGATGCCACACCCTGAGCGTACTCTACGTGCGGTGACACATAGCTGGAAGCCTGATGAATGGACGCAAGATGGGGCATGGTTGCGTATGTTTAGAAATGCTCGGGCGTTTTTAAGATAGATTTAAGAAAAATAATCGTGTAAATTTAGTGATATAACTCGTAAGTTAAACTTGCGAGTTATATATTTGGTAAATTACCATCATTTCAACCCTCATCTAATCCTCTTTTTTTAGAAGCTTCTATATTAAAGAGATTCTGCTTTTATAAACAAATTTTAATAACTCTTAGAGATGGGGAATAATCCCTGCCACCCGATGCTGATTCACCCCAATACAGGACAAAAGCTTTGCTTCATGTAGCATGAGCATCAAAGAAAGGATAATATACTTTTTAGAACATTATAAAAATATAATCTAGTTAAAAGGAATATAAAGAATTAATCATGCACCTAAATAAATCATCATTAATTAAAAAGATGAATCAGCTTATGCTTGAATATGCTGATGATATCGTCCCTGTTGAACGTAAACAGGTTACAGATTTTTTTGAAGAAATTAACATCTCTTATCGAGAAGACTATATTGACTTTTTAGCAAAATTTGGTGGTAATTACTCTAAAATGTTTCAACGATTTGAGTTTGATTGTACATTTCGAGAGATAAGCAAAATATATTTAGAAGAGCGAGTAGAAGAGTTACCTTCTAAAGGCTACTGTGTTATTGGTAATCAGTTAATGGCAGATTGGTTTGTTATAGAAAATAGTACTGGAAGAATATTTAACGACTATCCTACTAAGGATGACCCTATTTCAGATACAGCTGTCTTTGAAAATATTGATATTTTTCTTTGGGGGTTTTTATATTTTACCTATCTTGATAATTTTAAGTATCAAGGTTATACAAAAGTATTAGCTGAAGAGTTGGACATTCTATTACCTAATAATAAACTGGTTGAGATAGGATATTGGCGATTATCAGTTTATATCAAAGAAAATAAAGTATATTTATACTATAAAGGCACTGATTCTTATAAAGGTGATAATGAAGTATTTATACATACCCTTACTGATGACTTTGTAAAACGGTTGTATGAGTAACTATTTTATATAACCTTCTAGCTACTAAATAGCACTAAGCCCAGATAAGCAAAGAGTTATTACTGTTATTGATTAAATATAGGATTGTGTTATGAATATAAGAGAAACAAATAATATAAACACTGAAAATCCACAATGGAGGAAAGAACATGAGAGTCTTATAACCTATTTTCAAAACGTTTTTGATGAATATCGAGAAGGAAAAATAGATTTTCATGAATATAAATATAGACTCGTTGGTAGCGCAAGTGGACTTGAATATCATATTAATTTTAAATATTCATTATATGATTTAATAGATGCTTGGATGGAGAATGTAGAATACTGTTGCCTTGAAAAAGACTGGTATAAATATGGTTTAGAAGTTGGTTGCTTTATACTTGAAGGTCTTGATAGCTTTCCTAATAAAGTTTTTCTTCCTGAGAACTCAGATCTTGTTAGAAATAATCTAACAAGATATTTAGATAGCTAAAAACACAAGAGCAATATAGCAACTAGAAGATAACAATGAGCCTTAATAAATCTGCATATTTTAATATTAACTTTTTGGATTTTCCAACTATAAACAGCAATAATAAATCTCAATTTGAAAGCTACTTTATAGACTATAGCCCAAGCAAATGGGAAGTAGGTTCATGTGGTGCATCATTTGTATATTTTGATTCAGATGAACAGAAATATTCTTTAGTAGTTATGCAAGATTCTAGATATGGCTTTTGTTTAATGTATGAGCCTTCATCAAATGGATGTTATTCTTTAGGTGATAAGAGTCTATTGACTAATTTTGTTGAAAATTATGATGAAATTACTATGCCACTTGGGACTTATATTTCTCCTGAACAGGCTTGGTTAGCAGTGGCAGATTTTTTAGATAATCCCTATCAACCATCACAGAGAATAAAGTGGGTGAATGATAATGATATTTCATGGACTGATATTTTTTAGTTAAAACCCATAAAAATTTTAGCAAAAGCCATAGAACGACAAAATGCACCCAAATAAATCATCATTAATCAAATAGAGAGTGAATAAAATAATGAGTTATATAGAAGAAGTCGCCCAAGGTAGATGGTATCAACCTGAGTTGGTAAAAGGCTATAGTGAAGATGAAATAAAACAGATAGAAGCACTTTATGGCATTTGTATTCAAGGAGAGTTTAAACAGTTTATGCGCTGTATGGGACGCTCTTCGGGTGGGTTATTAGCAGAAGATAGTATAATGCTATATAACTTTCAGCCTACAATACATATGATTCTTTATAAATCCTATAATGATGAGCTTTTATATTCTAGTGGTTATGACTTTTCCTATAAAAACTCTTTTTTCTTTGCTTGTCTTTCAGAGACTCATCTATATTTTTTAAAAACAACTTCTGATAATCCTGATAGAGTCTATCATCATGTAGAAGGTTCAGAAGATATAAGAGATACAGGTCAAAATTTTACTGAATTTTTAAAAGGGGTGGTGATAAATTTTGGTGATGATACCCCACAAGACTTGCAATACCGTTATACTGGAGAGTTATTACCACAATCAACCCATATTGGTGCAGAATATGTGGATGATTATCTAAACAAACAACAGGCTTATATTAATGAATTAATCAAAATTCACCCTAACCGCCATTATGATATCACCCAAATCAAAGGCTTTAGCTTAAGTGAAATATCAGCATTTGAACATGTTTATAAAATTCAGATTACTGGACAGCTTAAAGACTTTATGCACTATATGGGGCGGTCATCTGGTGGGTTACTAAGTGATGATTTTATTTTTTATAATAAAATGAGTTTAATAGAAAAAGTATATTATATTGACAGCGTTTTAGAAAATAGATGGAGAGACCCAGATAATTATAATCAAGAGGATAAATATTTTATATTTATGACTTATAAACGAGATAATCATTTCTTTTTAGTGACCAATCGTAAAGATGCAGATATGGTGCATCATTATAATAGCTATGACCTAATTTTCGCCAAAACAGGTAAAACCTTTTTAGAGTTTATCAAAGAAGTGATTAAATATAGTTAGTTTTTACTGAGAAGAAGTTCAGATAGACCATCAGTAAAACTTATAGAGTATGCTAGGATAGCATCACAATACCATCTTATTCACCTAAAATATCGACCACCACTATGACCAGACGCTCTGCCCCTTTTGTTGCCCCCGACCATACTGATTGAGAACCTACAAAGTCTCCAAAAGTCTCTCCTTGGTCAGTACATTAAAGACTGTTAAATGCTCATCTCTATAGGGAAATTTAGGCAGATTTTATACAAAATTAGAGTATGACTATACTCCTTGTAAGTTAGTCAATCTAAAATACTGTTGGAACAAGAAAGCCAGTGACGAAGGATATATGATATATAGTATTGCGGGAAGGCTATCACCATTTTGTATAAATTTAGCGATAGCCCATTATACTAATATCAACAGATATCTATTTCAGACTAAAATCCAACCTCTTTTGACATCTCACCCATCTGCTGATTAACACAAGCTTCATTGGCGATTTTACCTGCTTGTTGTTCACTGTTACCATTAGCTATGGCTATGCTATAGTTTTTTTCATACATAGGGTTACCAGATTGGCACGGATTACTGGTGGTGGCACATCCTGCTAGTAATATGAGCATGGCTGACGATAGAGCAATAGATAAATATTTCATTAAAAAATCCTTAAATATTAATAATTTACATTATTTACCTTCCCATTTATATACCCTTTGCATAACCAATGCAATATCCTTTTGGTATCAACCACTCAATGAAGTTTGCATGGCATAACACTGCAAATAAGCAAAAATAAGGCATACAGATGACAGACTTATTCAGCAACAATAATGATTGGACACAAAAAATCTTTGCTTGGGCAGATGAGTTTGAAATTCCAGAGAATGAAATCCCACGAGATGAAGAAGAATTGCTAGCCATGACTGAGCTGGAAATTGACCGCTCTTTTATAGGTAAAGACCATCTGCCTAAAATTACTTATCTTCCAGATGAGATTGGATATCTAATCCATTTAATACAGCTTGATATTGGGTGGAATAAACTCACCACACTACCTGAGAGTATTGGAAAGCTAAAGCACTTAACTATATTGGATATTTATTACCATCATCTGACTGAATTACCTGAAAGTATTGGAGAGCTTATCAATTTAAAAAAACTTGATATTGCATGGGGTAAACTCACTAAACTACCGCAATCAATTGGGCATCTGACAAACTTAACCATACTGAATATCAGTGATAATCAACTGACCGAACTTCCTAAAAGCATTGGGCAACTGAGTAATTTAACAGAACTTTATATTGATGGTAATAAACTCACTAAATTGCCTGAAAATATCGGTCAACTAATTAGTTTAGAAAAGCTTAGTATTGGGAATAATCAACTCACCAAACTACCTGAAAGTATCGGACAACTAACTAAATTAGAACAACTTGGCATTGAGTGGAATAAACTCACTAAACTGCCTGAAAATATCGGACAACTTACTAATTTAACAGAGCTTGATATTAGTAGTAATCAATTAACTAAGCTACCTGAAAGTATTTGTCATCTAAAAGAATTAAAGCAACTTGATTTAACAGGCAATCCACTGACTGAGCTATCAAAACCTGTCAAAGATTTTTTACGCACCATACCTCGTGTTGATGGCTACAATAAATCAGAATCATAACAAACAAAAAAGGCAGGTCACCATAAGCAACCTGCCTTTTTCACATCAATCAAAAACAGTTAAATCAATCGATGATTAGATACGCTCAATCACAGTCGCAATACCTTGACCCAAACCAATACACATGGTCGCAAGTCCAAACTGTGTGCCTTTTTGCTCCATCGCATTAAGCAAGGTAACGGTAATACGAGCACCAGAACAGCCCAATGGGTGTCCAAGAGCAATCGCACCTCCATTGACGTTGACGATATCTTGCTTATCTAATAAGTTAAGCGACTTTAACACTGCCAAACTTTGTGCCGCAAAGGCTTCGTTTAGCTCAATGGTTTGCATATCATCAAGGCTCATGCCAGCACGTTTTAGTGCTTTTTGAGTAGCAGGGACAGGACCATAACCCATGATGGCTGCGTCACAACCTGCAACCGCCATGCCACGAATTCTGGCACGAGGTTTTAGCCCCAAGTCTTTAGCTTTTTGAGCCGACATTACCAACATGGCAGACGCACCATCAGACAATGCCGATGAGGTCGCCGCCGTTACTGTACCGTTTTTGGGGTCAAATACAGGGCGTAGTTTTGCCATTTGCTCCATTGAGCCATCAGGACGAATCACTTCGTCAACGGTACAAAGCTGTAGATGACCATTTTCATCATGCCCTTCGATACCGATGATTTCGTTATCAAAGCGACCTTCTTGTGTCGCTTGCCATGCACGGCGATGTGATTCAAGACCAAAGGCATCTTGCTGTTCACGCGTAATGCCATTCATACGACCCAACATTTCAGCAGTTAAGCCCATCATATTTGAGGCTTTGGCATAGTGCTTTGAGGCTTCAGGGTTGATGTCGATACCATGCATCATGCCGACGTGTCCCATATGCTCAACACCACCGATGATAAAGGTGTCGCCCTGCCCTGTCATGATTTGAGCAGCAGCGGTGTGTAGTGCCTGCATAGATGAGCCACATAAGCGGTTAACGGTTTGTCCGCCCGCAGTTTTTGGAATATCAGCCAGCAAGCCGATGTTACGACCGATATTCATGCCTTGCTCTAGGGTTTGGTTTACACAACCCCAGATAACGTCTTCCACATCATTGGTATCAAAGTCGTTACGCTCAACTAAAGCACGCACCAATTCAGCAGACATACTGTCAGCACGTACATTGCGAAACATACCATTCTTTGATTTACCCATTGCAGTACGCACGCCATCTACGATGACCACGTCTTTTGGACTTAAAGTTGTCATATTAAACTCCTTTCAATTTTTTTATTCGTTTGTCATCGTCTGTTTATGCGGATGTGGTGGGGTAAAATTTTTCACCAGCAGCTGCCATGTCACGGATTTTTTGTGGGGCTTCATAGGCTTTACCTAGATGAGCGTATTTTTCACACAATGCTAGGTAGTTATCTAAGCCTAATTGGTCGATATAACGGCAAGGACCACCACGGAACGGTGGGAAACCAACACCCATAATCATTGCCATATCGGCTTCAGCAGGAGTTGCTACGATGTTGTCTTCTAGGCAACGAACGGTTTCGTTACAGAAAGCCAACATCATACGGTCGATGATGGTTTGGTCGTCAAACTCTTGTGAACCATTGTCTGTTACTGCTTTTAGCAAGTCATAAGTGGCATCATCAGCGACTTTTTTGGGCTTACCGCGTTTGTCTTTTTCGTATTTATAAAAGCCCACGCCATTTTTTTGACCCAAACGATTATTTTCAAATAGGTGCTTAATCGCCCCTTTATAGTCAGGTTTCATACGGTCTGGGAAACCTTCTGCCATCACTTCGGCACCATGAACGCCAGTATCTAAACCAACGACGTCAATTAAGTAAGCAGGACCCATTGGCCAGCCGAATTTTTCCATGACTTTATCAATGTGTACAAAGTCCGCACCTTCTTTAAGTAGCAAATCAAACGCACCAAAGTAAGGGAACAACACACGGTTTACCAAAAATCCGGGGCAGTCATTGACCACAACAGGCACTTTACCCATACGCTGTGCTAGGGCAACAGTAGTGGCAATCGCCTCTTCAGAAGATTTTTCACCACGAATAACTTCAACCAATGGCATACGGTGTACAGGGTTAAAGAAGTGCATACCGACAAAGTTTTCTGGACGCTCAAGCACTTCGGCAAGGTGAGTAATAGAAATTGTTGAGGTATTAGAGGCTAGGATACAGTCTTCTTTAACCAAGCCTTCGACTTCTTTTAGCACCGCATGTTTGACTTTTGGATTTTCGACCACAGCCTCAATAACAATATCCGTTTCACCAAAGTCACCATAATTAAGCGTTGGACGGATGCGACTTAGGGTTTCGCCCATTTTGGCAGGGGTCATTTTGCCACGCTCGACTAATTTGCCAAGCAGTTTGCTTGCCTCTCCCATACCAAGGTCTAACTGTTCGGCTTTGATGTCTTTCATGATAATGGGTAAGCCTTTGCTGGCAGCTTGATAAGCGATACCACCACCCATGATACCTGCACCCAATACGGCAGCTTCATTGATGTCGTGAGCTTTGGCACTGTGCTGTTTTGCCAGTTTCTTCACTGCTTGGTCGTTTAAGAATATACCAACTAAGCTCTCTGCTTGTGGCGTTTTAGCAGCTTTGACAAAGTTATTGGCTTCAACTTCGATGGCTTTGTCACGTGGCATATTCACGTGTTTTTCAATCGCCTCAATGGCTAAAGCCACGGCAGGATATTGTTTTGGATTGGCTTTGGCAAAAATCATGCCCTTAGCACTGTTAAACGCCATCGCTTGTTCAAGCTGATTTAGCTTAACAGGGTTTAGTTTTTCTTCACGTTTGGCTTGCCAATCAAGCTCACCTGAAATGCACTTTTTGACCAAATCAATGGCAGCATTTTGCAGGTCATCAGCAGAAACCACCGCATCAACCAAGCCAAGTTTTAACGCATCAGCAGGTTTTTGTGGTTTACCAGTAGCGATAAGCTCTAGTGCATTGTCGATACCCAAAATACGAGGGGTACGCACGCTACCACCAAAGCCGGGGAAAATACCAAGCTGAGTTTCGGGCAGACCGATTTGGGCTTTATCACTCATCACACGGTATTCACATACCAATGTCATCTCACAACCACCACCTAAAGCAGCCCCATTAATGGCAGCAACTTTGGGGAATGGTAAGTCTTCAAAACGGTTAAATACTTGGTTAATCTCAAGTAGCCAAGATAGGATTTGTTCTTCTGGTTCTTCAAAAATCCCCAAAAATTCGGTAATGTCTGCCCCTGCAATAAACACGCTTTTGCCCGAGGTAACGACAAGACCTTTGACCTCGTCCGCCTGCTCTAAGGCACTGACTGCCTCGGCAAATTGTTTGTTAGTTTCGGCATCAAATTTATTAACGCTCTCATTTTCGGCATTAAACTGCATATTGGCAATGCCATCATCTAGCATTGATACCGAAATGCGATTACCTTGATAAATCATTCGTATCTCCTTGTTGTTCTGTGTTTGTTGTGTCACTGTGACTTTTATTCTGACATATCCAAAAAATGGCAATAATAATCATCAATGATTATTATTAGATTGAACATACCATGATAAAATGACAATAATTTTGCTCACTGTTTGGAAAGTGTGTGGTGAGGGTCTATTGAACATTCAACAGCCCCTAGCTTAATTACATTCTTCAACAGCCTGAAAACAAGACCTAGTTTAGGGGATTTGCCCCCTGACTGTCACAAACTTAACCTTGACTGATAAGTCATAGTTTATAATTCACACTGACTGTATAGCCAATAATTTAGGGAAATTATGCCTGCTACCACTGCTCACACCACATTCCATGACCTGCAAACGCTGACTGTGCAACAGCTTAATGAGGATATTGAGCGATTATTTAACTCTATTCAATTATCTGAACCATTAAAAAGTGCCTGTGAATATGCGGTATCAGGGGGCGGAAAACGGGTGCGTCCGTTATTGGTTAGCAGTGCTTTTGCCACCGTTTTGGCTCATCAATCAGCCAGCCAATTAACAAACCAAGCAACTAGCCAGCCTGTAACCTCAGCCTTCATTTTAAATAGCATGTGTCGCCGAGCCATGTTAGCAGTGGAATTATTGCATGCCTATTCTTTGGTGCATGATGACTTGCCTTGTATGGACGATGATGAGCTACGGCGAGGCAAACCAACCTGCCATGTGGTCTATGGTGAGGCGACTGCTCTACTGGTCGGTGACGTATTGCAAACATTGGCATTTGAAGTGCTTAATGCTGAATTACAAGGCTTTGAGCCTGCCGATGAAACGGTTGCCATGCAACTATTAACCATCTTTGCCCCTAGAGCCAGACGTATGGTTATTGGGCAAATGCAGGACTTACAAGCTGAAGGCAAACATATCAGCCAACAGCACTTGCAAGCCATTCATCGAGATAAAACAGGGGCATTGATTGAGGCATCGGTATTGATGGGTGGGATTTGCGGTTATGCAAATCATGCTAATACAGATATCAAAAATCAAGCTCAATCCTTGCAAGCTCAACAGCAAGCCCTATTACAGTTTGCCCAAAAAATTGGCTTAGCTTTCCAAGTGCAAGATGATATTTTGGATGTTACCCAATCTACTGAAACGCTTGGCAAACCTGCTGGCAGTGATGAAAAATTGGACAAATCCACCTATGTTAAATTGATGGGTATTGAGCCTGCCAAAGCCTACGCCAAACAGCTTTTTGTTGAGGCAAAAGCTGATTTATTAGCACAATTTACCAATTCTAATCATACTCACTCTAATAACAATATAAGCGAAAATAATGCATTAATTGAGTTAGCAGAATGGCTATGGCAACGGAATAAATAACTAACCAATATAAGCAAATAAGCAAAACAAGGCACACAGTATGCAAAACCCCAAACACTCTGGCCACAATAACCACGCCGAACACACACCCAATCAAGGGGAAAAAGTTGCTGACAACTTTGCCAGTGAGGTCAAAGGTAAAGGCGGATTTAGCCGTATTGTCAAAGCATTCGGCTATTCTCGTGATGGCTTTATGGCGGCCTATAAAAATGAGGAAGCGTTTCGGCAGGTACTATGGCTTAATTTAGGGCTATTTGTCGCATTGATATTTATGCCATTTGCTTTAGTGATTAAAATGATTTTAGTCTTTGCCTCCTTTGTATCCTTAATCGTTGAGCTGTTTAATACAGGGATTGAGGCAAGCATTGACCACACCTCCACCGAGCGTCACCCCTTAGCAAAAATCGGTAAAGATGTCGGCTCTGCTGCCCAGTTTTTGGCATTAACCCTGTTATTTATCTTATGGGTGATGGCATTAGCGTCAGCTTTTTAAATGATGAACAATCCCACGCAAAAAATCTATATCGGCACTGGCGGTTATAGTGATACCGATTTACTCGGTACGCTATATCCCACAGGCACAAAAAAGAGTGACTTTTTAACTCATTACGCCAACCATTATGGAGCAGTTGAGATTAACAGCACCTTTTATGCTCCCATCGGGCAAAAAGCCATTGCAGGTATGTTAGAAAAATCGCAAGACTTCTCCACTATCTTATCAAATCAGCCATTACCCGACCTATTTGCTGATAGTCCAACAGATACAACACCAAGCACAACAGTAAACACAGCAAATAGCAAAAAATCACCACTCAAATTTGCCTTAAAACTGCACCAAGATTTTACCCATGTGCGTCCACATACAGATGGTAGCATCGCCAAACATGCCCAAGCCTTTTTAAACGTGCTATCACCGCTGATAGAGGCGGATTGTCTTGCCCCACTACTACTACAATTTCCGCATGGCTTTGACCGTACCCGAGAAAATCGTTTGTATTTGGCACAGTTGGTAACGTATTTTGCTGAGTTTGAATTGGCGATTGAGTTTCGTCATGCCAGTTGGCACGTTGCCCAAGTTGAGGACAGCTTTCGTAAACAAGGCTTGATTTGGTGTAGTGTTGATTATCCTAAGGTCAATGGTTTGCCCAATTCTCGGTTTTTATTAACCAATCGTACAGGCTATCTACGTTTACATGGCAATAATCTGAATTGGTGGGACTCACAATCGGCAAGCGAACGCCACGATTACCGCTATACAGAAACAGAGATGCAAGGTTGGGCAAATACCATCGCCAATCAGCGACAACATTTTGATACGCTTTATATATTCTTTCAAAACACCACAAAAGCCCATTCTTATTATAATATTCAGATGTTAACTAAGGCATTGATAAATTTAGGGTTTGAGGTGCTATAGCCAAATCAAAATAAGAACCTGTATTCATAAGTCAAAATTAGGGTATTTTTAGATTAAAATGGCGTAATACAAGGCAAATTTGGGGTGAATAGTTATTCTATTTAACCCAACATTTAACGCAGTAGTACGTCTATTTTAGGCAAAAAGCCACCATTGTGAGTTGTGAATACAGGTTCTAGAACTAGGGCAAACTTTATGGATTCATTAACACAGATTGTACTAGGGGCAAGTGTGCAAGGGGCGATATTGGGTAAATATCAAGGTCGCCGAGCCTATATTTATGGGGCAATGCTGGGTACACTTCCTGATTTGGACGTGTTGATATCCTACCCTGACCCGATTAGCAGTATGACTTACCATCGAGGCTTTAGCCACTCACTGTTTGTATTGACCGCAGTGGGGATTGGTGGGGCATGGCTGATTAGTAAATTTTATCAGTGGCGAGGGCAACCCCTACCCTATTCCACCAGCCGATTGGCAGTGGCGATGACCTTGGCACTGACCACCCACCCATTGCTTGATAGCCTGACGGTGTATGGTACACAGCTATTTTGGCCGTTTAACCCACCACCGACCAGTATTGCTTCAATGTTTATCATTGACCCGATTTATACCATTCCGCTATTAATTGCCATGATGGCAGGACTTATCAAAGGCAAACGGCTTGCTTATGTGCAAGGGGTGAATGGTAGCAAATTAAAGCACCAATCCAAACAATGGTTTGCCAACTGCCAACGCTTTACCCTATATATGCTTCTTATATCAAGTAGCTATCTGCTGTTATCCATTGGGCTAAAATATATCGCCCAAAATAAAGCCGAACAGACACTTGCCAATGCCAATATTAACATTGCCCGTATCAAAACCATGCCGATGTTACCCTCAACGATTATGTGGCGTAGCCTTGCCCAGACACCAACAGGTCAGCTTTACGAAGTGCGAGGCAGTTTGCTTGATAAACGCTTGCCTGAATATCGGCAGTTAAACCAATATCAGCAGTCCAATGACATCAAATCACAAATCCCCACTGCCAGCCAGCCCCACACCGAGCGGTTAACGTGGTTTACCGATGGTTGGACAGCATATCGCCAACAACCGATGACGGATAATAAACAAGGATTGGTGATTGAGGATTTACGGATGATGGTGGGTGATGAGCCGTTATTTAGCTTTGTGGTTGCCACAGCAGATGGTGACAATAGCAATAATGGTAAGGGTAGTTATAGCCAAGCCAACTGGCAAGCGATAACCCCAGATTATAGCCGTCTGCATAAGATAGAGTTTGAAAAGGATAAGGTCACCGAAACCGGCAAGCCTGTACCAGACGCTCGCTTAGAGATGGTCAAAAATGGCTTTCGCCGTATGCTTAATGAAAACGAGGGAACAGATGGTTGGGAAGTGCCTTGATGCTCACCCATTCACCCACCACACTACTTTACCAATTACTTGTTCTACTTCTACCCGTCCCATCTGCTCAGTACTGACACTTTGGCTCGGATTATCACCCACTAAATATAGCCCTGTAATAGTACGTTTATCATCATACTCTATCTGACAGATACGCTTAATAATATCGCCATACCGTGAATGATGTACTGCAACAATATCACCAACTTTAAGCGATTGTTGCCAGTGAATCCCAAATCTTTTGGCATTGATTGCAAAACCCATCACCAATACAAAAGCACCCGACTCAAGGGTCGGGTGCATGCTGTTACCAGTGACTTTTAAAATACGTAATCGCAACAAGGTTAGTTTCTCTTGTTATGTGCGTGTTAAATACGTTTATATAACTTAGGCTTAACCTAGTTTTGGATAAACGGTTTCTACTTTTGGCTCATAAGGGCAAGTGGCACGATAAGTTTCCACACCTTTGGTTTCCCAAAAGATTTCGGCAAATTCATTAACCAAGTCAACAAGCTTTTGTGCTTTTTCCACACTCACGCTTTGCTTGGCTGCAGAGCCAGCCATCATAATACTATGGGTCAATTCATGAATATTAGGATACTTTTCTAGTAACTCACCTTTAAAATAATCACCCCAAATCACACGGATTTCATGTTTTACAGATTCGGCGTGTTTTTCTTTATCAGCTACCAAACGTACTAGCTTGGCTTGGTCTTCTTTGCTATCGCCTAAACCATCAATTTGGTGGCAATAACGCAATACGCTTAGCGCAAAAATTTGTGCAGGGGTGCTGTCATAGATACCACAAGGGATATCACAATGAGCAGAAACGGTAGAAAATGGGCGGGCAGTATCGAACTTTTGTAGTAGGCTATGCAACATGAGGGTTTCCTTATGGTCTTGTATTATCAATTTAATTGAGATATTTTTTTACTGCTTAGTAATACATCAATAATTACTTAATTATATTGATAAATTATAATAAATACAATCATTAAAATCTTATCTGATACTAATAATAATATGTATTTTTCAAGTTCCACCATAACGTGATTAGCTATAAATGTAAATAGCTAAGAGAAGCAATGTCTAGATTTTATTTAGCAATAATGTTGTCCTAAAAACAAAGATAGCCACCCTATAAAGTAGACATAAAAAAAGACACCTTATCTTTAAGGTGTCTTTTTTAAAACAAAAACTAGAACTTATTAATATATAAGCTCTTATTATACTTTACTCTTCAACGCCAGCATCTTGCCCTTTGTATTTGGCATTGGCATAGTTCCAGTTTACTAACTTGTCTAAGAAAGTATCTACATAGTCAGGACGACGGTTACGATAGTCGATGTAGTAAGCATGCTCCCATACATCACAAGTCAACACAGCAACTTTACCATGAGCCAGTGGCGTATCTGCATTGGCAGTTTTCATGATAGATAGCTTACCACCTTCGCTATCAGCAACTAACCAAGCCCAACCTGAGCCAAATTGTGATGTTGCTGCATTTTTAAATTCTTCACGGAACTTTTCATAACTACCAAAATCTTCTTCGATTTTAGCTTTTAGGTCACCTGTTGGCTCACCACCACCATTTTCTGGTGTCATACAGTTCCAATAAAAGGTATGATTCCATACTTGCGCAGCTTGGTTAAACATACCTTGCTTGCTATCATCTTTGGCAGTTGCAATGATGATTTCTGGCAGAGTTTTGCCTTCTAACTCTGAGCCAGGAAGCATTTCATTAAGCTTGGTTACATACGCATTGTGGTGTTTATCATGATGAAACTCTAAGGTTTCAGCGCTGATATAAGGCTCTAGGGCATCTTTTGCGTAAGGTAGATCAGGTAAAGTAATATGAGACATGGCTTTAATTATCCTTGGCTGGTCCAATAACACATTTAGATGAGATACCCCTCTGTTTGGTCAACTCACAAATGACGAACTCAGGGGGTGCCATATTGTATATCATACTGACTATGACCAAATCTATCTTATCTAAATGCTGTGAATAAATTGGCTAAATGAGGGGGTTTCTCTTAACGTTTTGACCCATATTTTTCTATTTAGATATACATCTAAATTCAGCATGGGATGCTACTTTAAGAAAGTCCCTATAGACTATAATTAAATTACGGGATTTAACTTTTAAGAGAGATAAGTTATGCTTGCTAACTTAATGTGGGCGAGTATAACAATGTTTAATATAACTGTCCGTTACTTATTGTTATTATTGGAAATTATTATTATTCAGGATTTTAAAACACAGGCTTAATATACAGTTTAATGAGGTACTATGCACAATATTTCCCACGACTTTTCACATAGCAAACCCTGCGATTTTTCATCATCACGCTGGGTTTTAGCAAGTAATAACAAAGGTAAATTAGCAGAATTACAACGCCTACTTACCCAAGCAAAACTCAATGTAGACATCATACCGCAAGGTGAGCTTAATATTGAGGATGCAGTAGAAGATGGTTTAAGCTTTGTCGAAAATGCTATTATTAAGGCACGTCATGCCAGCCGTATTAGTGGTCTACCTGCTATTGCTGATGATTCTGGCTTATGTGTACCTATTTTAGGTAATGCACCGGGTATTTATTCAGCACGTTATGCTGGAGAGCATGGGAATGATGCTAAAAATAATGCCCAACTTGTCAAAAACTTACAACCCATACGTCAAGCCAATCCTGACCAAGCTATCATAGGGCAGTTTGTGTGTGTGCTAGCCTTGGTTCGTCATGCAGATGACCCTCTACCTATCATTGCACAAGGCATATGGGAAGGAGAAGTCTTAGACAGTCCTAGAGGAGTTAATGGATTTGGTTATGACCCTTTATTTTGGCTACCTCAACAAAAACTTAGTGCTGCTGAGCTAAGTGCTGAGCAAAAAAATGCCATCAGCCACCGTGGACAAGCCATTCGTACTTTAATTGCGCAGCTCAAGTAGATATTTTTTACTTTAATAGCCAGATAGACTATACTGTTCTACTTTTAAAATTTTGTTGTAACACCCAATTTCTATATTTATATTATTTGTATTTATCAGGCAGTCCAAAAATAGATGCACCCCGCCGTTTATTATCGGCATCATAGATAGCGCATCAGACTGTCACCCATATCAACCCCAAGCTATATTTAACAAGGTGTATTAAACATGGCAACAGATCTACAAGTCACGACAAACAAAGTCTCTGACAATAAAACTCAACTTACTGTAAAAGTTCCTGTCGAGAAAATCCAAAATAAAGTCGAAGGACGCATCCGTCAGGTTGCAAAAACGGCAAAAATTGATGGTTTCCGTAAAGGGAAAGTACCTGTCTCTCACATCCGTGCTCAATTTGGCGCTGGTATTCAACAAGAAGTTATCAACGATGTGATTCGTGATACTGTCTTTGAAGCCATTCGTGAAGAAGACGTTCGTGCAGTCGGTATGCCAAACATTGATGATGTAAAACTAGAAAATGATTTCCTAGTTTACCAAGCTACTGTCGAAATTTTCCCAGAAGTAGAAGTACAAGGTGTCAGCGAAATCGAAGTTGAACGTCAACTAGCCAGCGTCAACGATGAAGATGTTGATACGATGATTGAAAACCTACGTAAACAGCGTCAAGAGTTTGTTGAAAAAGACGGTGCTGCAGAAGAAGGCGACCAAGTAACATTTGACTTTGAAGGTAGTATTGATGGTGAGAAGTTTGAAGGTGGTAGCAGCGAAGACTTCAAACTGGTTTTAGGTAGCAACCAAATGATTCCAGGTTTTGAAGATGGTATCAAAGGGTTAAAAGCTGAAGAAGAAAAAACCATTGATGTCACTTTCCCAGAAGATTATCAAGCAGAGAACTTAGCGGGTAAAGAAGCACAGTTCAAAATCAATGTTAAAAAGGTTGAAACAGCTCAACTACCTGAGCTAAATGATGAGTTCTTTGAATTATTTGGTGTTAAAGAAGGCGGTCTTGACCAGCTAAAAGTAGACGTTCGTAAGAACATGGAACGTGAAATCAAAAACGCTGCGCGCAATCAAGTAAAACAAGCTGCTTTTGATGCCTTACTTGAGAAAAATGAGTTTGAAGTTCCAGCAGCCATGCTAGAGCAAGAAATTGACCGTCAACGTAACATGATGATGCAACGCTTTGCGCAGCAGTTTGGTGCAAACCCAGATAACTTTAGCAAAGACATGCTTCCAGATGAGCTATTTGAAGATCAAGCATTGCGTGCTGCTCGCTTAGGTATCATCGTCTCTCGCCTAATCGAAAGCCAAGATATCAAAGTTGACCAAGAGCGTGTAACAAACTTCATCAAAGAGGCTTCTGAAAACTATGAAGACCCAGAAGAAGTTATCGAATACTACACCAACGATAAACAGCAACGTGCTAATATCGAATCAGTTGTATTAGAAGATCAGGTTGTTGACTATATTTTAGAGCAGGCAAATGTCACTGATAAAGAGGTCAGCTATCAAGAGCTACTTGCTGCCCAACAGCAACAAATGGTATAACTTCGACTGATTGTTACACCATTAATCACTTTTGCGTGACTCTATGCCCTGACACCTTCTGTTGGGGCATTTTTATTTAGCCAAACCCATTAACTCTTGGCATAATGTATAATGATTAACGCCTTGATATATGGGGTTATTGCCCCAATCTAGTTTAATTACCAATTGACGATTCAATGATTTAGAAATGAATGATTTAGAAATGAATGATTTAGAAATGAATGATTTAGAAATGAATGATTTAGAAATGAATGATTTAGAAATGAATGATTTAGAAATGAATGATTTAGATTATTTAACAACCACATCATTCACTGTATCCAGATAACTGAATCCAAACAACTTTGCCATCATGGCTATCATAAATATATTATATTTGCTCAACTTGCATCTATAGATAGAATGAGTAGAAAATCATTAAAGTAGCATATTAACAGACTCTTGTTTAAAGGACAGACTATGACTGATTATGACCGTATTACCAACAACCCACATTTTGATATTTTAATGAGCGCCCACCAAAACGCCACATCAGCGCCTCAAAGCGCCCTTGTACCGATGGTGGTTGAGCAATCTGCTCGTGGTGAACGCTCATTTGATATTTATTCTCGTCTACTGCGTGAGCGTGTTATCTTTTTGACTGGTCAAGTTGAAGATAATATGGCAAATTTGATTGTCGCTCAGATGCTATTCTTAGAAGCAGAAAATCCTGACAAAGACATTCATCTATATATCAACTCACCTGGTGGCTCAGTCAGTGCAGGTTTGGCAATCTTTGACACTATGAACTTCATTAAGCCTGAAGTCTCAACCATTTGTATGGGTGGTGCATATAGTATGGGTTCATTCCTACTAGCTGCTGGACAAAAAGGCAAGCGCTATGCGTTGGCAAATTCACGTGTGATGATTCACCAACCATCCGGGGGTGCACAAGGTCAAGCAACTGATATTGAAATTAATGCCCGTGAAATTCTAAAAATTCGTGACCGCCTAAACCGTATTTTGTCAGAGCGTACAGGACAACCTCTTGAAAAAATCGCACAAGATGTTGAGCGTGACTACTGGCTAGATGCTCAAGAAGCTAAAGAATATGGCTTGGTTGATGAGGTACTAGAACGTCGCCCTGAGTCAGAATAACCCTGACCATATCTCACTGTGTCTGTGTGCAGGTATCAAATATATTCTGATATCTGCCCGACTCAACCAAATACGTTCTATCTATTGCCCACAATATACGCAATAATAGCAATACGAGTTCATTTTTTAGGAGTGCCTTTATGGCAAAAGATAATACCCCTCACTGTTCATTTTGTGGTAAATCCAAAAGTGAAGTCAGCCAGCTTATCGCCTCTGATAATGCCAATATCTGTAATGAATGTATTGAGCTATGTACTGACTTAATCGCTGATGGTGTTGTCGATACCACAGATGATTCTGAAATAGATACTTCATGGATTAATAAAAAACTACCCACACCCAAAGAGTTGCGCGCTCACTTAGATGATTACGTCATTGGACAAAGCACCGCTAAAAAAGCACTTTCTGTCGCTGTCTATAATCACTATAAGCGCCTTAAAGTTAGCCAACAATTGGCACAAGATAAGAAAAAAGCCAAAGTTGGTGCAGATGATGCCATGGTTGAGCTGGCAAAAAGCAATATCCTGCTCATTGGTCCGACAGGCTCTGGTAAAACATTATTGGCACAAACCCTAGCTCGCCTTCTGGATGTACCATTTGCCATGGCAGATGCAACCACATTGACTGAAGCAGGCTATGTCGGTGAAGATGTCGAAAACATCGTACAAAAGCTACTACAAGCCTCTGACTATGATGTTAGTAAGGCAGAGCAAGGCATCATTTATATTGATGAGATTGATAAAATCAGCAAAAAAGGCGAGAACCTTTCCATCACCCGTGACGTTTCTGGTGAAGGCGTACAGCAAGCCTTGCTCAAACTGATTGAAGGAACGGTAGCAGCCATTCCACCACATGGTGGACGCAAACACCCTCAACAAGAGCTGATTCAAGTAGATACCAGCAATATTTTGATTATTGTTGGTGGTGCATTTGCTGGACTAGATAAAGTCATTCAACAGCGTACTGAGAAAACAGGCATTGGCTTTAATGCCGATGTAAAATCTAAAGAAGATAGCCGTCAGCTAACAGACTTATTTAAAGAAGTAGAGCCAGAAGACCTTATCAAGTTTGGTCTGATTCCAGAGCTGATTGGTCGTCTACCTGTCATCGCAACCCTAGAAGAGCTGGATGAAAAAGCATTGATGCAAATCTTAACTGAGCCTAAAAATGCATTGGTTAAGCAATATCAATACTTATTTGATATGGAAGGTGCAAATATCACCTTTACTGAAGATGCACTCGATGCCATCGCTAAAAAGGCTATGGAGCGCAAAACTGGTGCACGTGGTCTCCGCTCTATTGTCGAAAATGCGCTACTAGAGACCATGTATGAGCTACCATCAATGGAAGGTATTCAGAATGTCACTGTTGATGCAGAAGTCATCAATGAAGGCAAAACACCAGAGATGAGTTAAAACTCATACTGCCTTGTATACGTAACGTTATCATATAAAGCAACAAGTGTCATACTTGTTGCTTTTTTATATAGGTTATTTAATCCTGTCACGAAAAAATCTAAAACAAATACCATACGGCTATTACAGCTGTAGAGAAAATGAGCCTAACACTGTAATAGTTATCAAGTTCGCTGACTATTTAATAGCCATTTAGTCATTCGTTAGTTATCCATATCATGACAAAACCCCTATTATCCATAAACATGGATAATAGGGGTCATCATTAAAGAAGACAGGCTAGATATATTGGTAAGTTAAGTCAATATAAAACTCACCCTCTTCTTTATTTATTAATAAATAAACTTATCTGATTATGTGTTAACCAACCGTTTATTTAGCCATTATTTGCCTGAATCACACGGATTAAGTCGTCAACAACATCAGCATCAGCAAGTGTTGATGTATCACCTAAACCATCGAACTCACCAGCCGCTAGTTTACGTAAGATACGACGCATGATTTTACCAGAGCGGGTTTTTGGTAGTGCATCAACGATATAAATCGCATCAAGGTTGGCAATCGGACCAATCTCAGCACGTACATGACGACTTAGCTCACCTTTCAAGTTTTCTGTCACTTCCTCGCCAGCTTTTAAGATGATATAAGCACAAACACCTTGTCCTTTAACCTCATGAGGCATACCAACAATGGCAGCTTCAGCAGTTGCTGGATGTGCAACCAAAGCACTTTCAATTTCTGCTGTACCTAAACGGTGTCCTGAAACATTTAATACGTCATCCACACGACCAGTAATCCAGTAGTGTCCGTCTTCATCACGCATAGCACCATCACCAGTAAAGTAGTTACCCGGATAAGTACTAAAGTAAGTTTCTAAGAAGCGCTTATGGTCACCATAAATCGTACGCATCTGCCCAGGCCAGCTATCTTTGATGATTAAGTTACCTTCACAAGGTCCTTCAATCTCATTGCCTTCGGCATCAACAATGGCAGGTTTCACACCATAAAGTGGCGTCATGGCAGCACCTGGTTTTAAATCAACAGCATTTGGAATTGGTGTCATCAAGATACCGCCTGTTTCTGTCTGCCACCATGTATCAACAATCGGACAACGTCCTTCACCCACCACATGATAGTACCAATCCCATGCTTCTGGGTTGATTGGCTCACCAACAGAGCCCAAGAGACGTAAACTAGAGCGGTCTGACTCACGTACGTAAGCATCACCTTCTTTCATCATGGCTCGAATCGCTGTTGGTGCTGTATACATGATGCTGATATTGTGTTTATCAATAATATGACCGATACGTGCCCATGTTGGATATTGTGGTACACCTTCAAATACCACAGTTGTTGTACCATTCGCTAGTGGTGCATAAGTCACATAAGTATGCCCTGTAATCCAACCCACATCAGCAGTACACCAAAATACGTCATCATCTTTGATATCAAATACATCTCTAAAGGTAGATAACGCATAAGTCAAATAACCACCTGTACTATGTAACACCCCTTTTGGCTTACCTGTTGAGCCAGAGGTATATAGCAAGAATAAAGGATCTTCAGCATTCATTGGCTCTGGTGGGCAGTCTTCATTGGCAGTATCTATCACTGTGTGATACCACACATCACGACGACCACTCATGGGAATTGATGTTCCTGTACGGTGTACCACAATCACACGCTCGACACACTCTGTACCATCAACATCTAATGCACGGTCAACATTGGCTTTTAATGGGGTATGTTTACCACCACGTATGCCCTCATCAGCAGTAATTACTAACTTAGACTGACTGTCAATGATACGACTTGCCAAGCTATCGGCAGAGAAGCCACCAAAGACCACTGAGTGTACTGCCCCAATACGCGCACACGCCAGCATAGAAGCCAGTGCTTCTGGAATCATTGGCATATATAAAGTCACACGGTCGCCTTTACCCACACCCATTTTGCGCATGGCATTGCCCAGACGGCATACTTCTGCATGCAGCTCTTTATACGAAATAATTTTATGCTCAGAAGGGTGATCACCTTCCCAAATAACGGCAGGCTTATAGGGATTTTCTTTTAAATGACGATCTAGACAGTTTACAGATACGTTTAGCTCACCATCTTCAAACCACTTGATGCGAAAGTCATCTAAGTCATAATTGACATTTTTAATTTTGGTTGGTTTTTTTATCCAATCAACTAACTCTGCCCGCTGCGCCCAAAAGGCTTCATTACTCTCAGGTGCAACCGAGTCTGCATACGTTTTTTTATAGGTTTCTGGATTGGTATTTGCTTGCGCGGCAAACTCAGCACTGTGGGGAAAAGTTTTCATAAATAAAGTCCTTTTTATGGTAAATGGATAGGAAATAAATTCAACACTCACTATCTACAGCTATGGAAATAGTAGATCATTTGCCATTTATTGTGTTGTCAACTGATTATGTTGCAAATAATAGAAAAACCTTGTGGCATCTAATCACACTAAATAAATAGGATATGACACAATCGCATCAAAAAATCATCTTGTTCCATTAGGTTGATGGTAGAATCAACACAAACAACACCAGAAAACTTGCCAAAGCAATATACTTTCTACTGAATTTGGGAATCATTACCGAATCAACAGAGCGATGTGTGAGTGGTAAACAGCCGTTATAGCCAAATCATCATTACTGTCAATACAAGGAAGCCGAGCGCATATTGCAACTGAATCACATCAGTGACAATTAGCTAGGGTAACACTGTAAGTGTATTCACTATGATTTAGACTATATTGGTAGTTGCCTCCTTGTAACTGCCCTACCCATATTTTTACTAGATTCTGGCTCAGTTGTAAACTGTTATTTTTGACTTTTGAAACTCCTTAGTCATTTTATGGCTTTATTTTTTATACTTTAACTATTTTAAACCATTGAGCAGGTTTTTTTATGACTTCATCCTCAGCGTATGGCACAGCTAAAAATACGCTCTCTGCACCTCACTTAGCAGACCACCAGCCAGATAACCTATCTAAGCAGAAAAATCAAGCTCCGCAACATCCCAATATCAGTCTGGATGGTTCAGTTCTTGATGTATTGATTATTGGTGCAGGGGCGTCTGGATTATATTGTGCTTTGACAGCAGCACAGCGAGGACGGCAAGTTATGGTCATTGACCACGCCAATAAAGCAGGCAAAAAAATATTGATGTCAGGTGGTGGGCGCTGTAACTTTACAAACTATGATATACAAGCAGAGCATTTCATCAGTCGTAATGCCCACTTCTGTAAGTCTGCTCTGAGCCGTTATTCTTGCTGGGATTTTATTGCCTTGGTCGAAAAACATGGCATTGCCTACCATGAGCGAGAATATGGACAGCTATTTTGTACAAACTCTGCTAAAGATATTGTCACCATGCTACAAACTGAATGCACACAGGCAGGTGTGCAGATTCAGCTAAATACCAGTGTTAAGAGCATACAAGCTGTAGAAGATAAGCAAGGATTTATCGTCACCACATCACAAGGCAAACTGCGCTGTCATTCTTTAGTGATTGCAACGGGCGGTCTATCTATCCCGACGATGGGAGCAACAGGATTTGGCTATGAAGTGGCAACACAATTTGGACACCAAATCATCACCACAGATGCCAGCCTTGTACCGTTTACCTTTACTGACAGTGTGGGTGCATTGATTGCGTCATTATCAGGGATAAGTATTGATGTGATTGCCTTTAATGAGCGCATTTCTTTTGCTCGTCCTATGCTATTTACTCACCGAGGCTTATCAGGCCCAGCCATGCTCCAACTTTCCAACTACTGGTACATTGGTGAGTCAATCCATATCAACCTTCTACCCACAATAACAGCAGGTGACTGGCTGATTCAACAAAAAGAACAACACCCCAAACAACGACTACGCACTGTTCTTAGTGCCTACTTCCCCAAAAAATTACTATTGGCATTACAAGAACATTTATGGGCAACAGACAAAGATAAAGAGCTGGCAAATATTAAAGATGAACGTCTTAAACAGCTTGGAGATACCTTAAATAACTGGACATTAAAACCTTCAGGAACAGAAGGCTACCGCACTGCTGAGGTCACTCGTGGTGGTGTTGCAACTGATGAAGTTTCATCAAAAACCTTTGAAAGCTTACTGCAACCAAACCTATATTTTATTGGTGAGGTGCTTGATGTCACTGGATGGCTGGGTGGTTATAATTTCCAGTGGGCATGGGCAAGTGGCTTTGCTTGTGGACAAGTGGTTTAAGCAAATCAAATCCTGAGAACAGGCAACAAAAAATCAATAGGATAAAAACAATCAGATAAGACAAAACAAAGAAGGCAAGCCAGCACAGACAGTTGGTAAAAGACTGTTTGTAATGACTTACCTTCTTTATTTCATTGCTCTATATCAGTAAATCAATGAGCAATCCCTACACTACTCAGCTTCAGCACTCTCAGTTTCACTACTGCTCTGTGTACTCTTGATTGATGCAGGGGCATTTTCATCACGTCCATCATCAACAGATAACATGATATTTGCTGCTTCTATAACAAAGGCTTCATCTTCTGGCAATTTGGGGCGCTCAGATTCTTTTAAGTGACTACGCTCCTCAAACATTGCTTCCAACGCTGCCTGATAAGTTGTCCAATCCTTGTACGGCTTTTCTCCCAAAGCAATCCGGCGCTGATTTTCTGCTTGTAAAGTTTTCTGCTCTACTGCACGCATGTGCGCACGACGGTCATCAATATTCAGCTTAATCGGCTTTTTCTCATCTTCCATTTTCTTAATATTATTAAGTGTATTGAGATAAACAAACTGCGGATTGATATTCTGACGTATGGTTGACTGCTCATTGAGTGTCTGTAATGTGTCACGGCTAAACCGTCCCTCAGGTTTATAAGGTGACGTTTTGATGGTATCCCATTTTAATGGATTTTTCTGTGAACGCTCATCAAAGTCTGCACCCTCATAAATATTCACCAACTCTACATCAGGTACAACACCTTTATTTTGTGTACTACCACCAGTAATGCGATAAAACTTACGTTGTGTCAATGTCGCCGAGCCTAATGCTAAGCTATCTAGCTGAATCTGTGCTGAGCCTTTGCCTGTAGTTGTACTACCAACCACCAATCCTCGCCCATAGTCTTGGATAGCCGCGGCAAAAATCTCACTGGCAGAGGCAGAAGCTAGGTTAGTGATGACCACCATTTTGCCATCATAAAGCTGTTTTCCACCATCTTCATCTTTATAGACTTGGACATTACCACGATTATCACGAATTTGTACCAAAGGTCCTTCTTTAATAAATAGACCTAACATTCTGGCGACTTCATCTAATGAGCCACCCGGATTATTACGCAAATCAACAACCAACCCATCAATATTCTGCTCATTTAATGCTTCTAACGCATTTTGAGTGTCAATACTCACACTACGATATTTTTGTCCATTACGGCGAGCTTGATAATTCAGATAAAAACTTGGAATCTCTAAAACACCAATACGTGCTGGCTCTTGATTATCGCGCTCTATAGTAACAACTCGATGCGATACGCCAGAATCTTCTTGCTCAATAACGTCACGAGTTAAAGTCACCAAGCGGGCTGCTGAATCCGGTGTATTTGGTTGCTTCACCTTAATTACAACATCTGTACCACGTCTACCTCGTATTAAAGAGACTACCTCCCGAGTTGACCAGCCCACCACATCCTTCATATCTGTACCATCTTTAGCAACAGCCAAAATCAGGTCATTTGGTTTAATCTTGCCAGATTTTGATGCCGGTCCACCATCAACCAATGTCACAATCTGAGTATAATCTGGATTTTTACGATAAGGACGAATACTTACACCAATACCTTCTAGTTGCAAACTAGACTGAACCTGAATCTCTGTCGCTTGCAAAGGTGCATAATAATTACTGTGTGGGTCATATGTCAGCGTTGCGGTATTTAGCAACGTCTCCATAATCTCATCACCTGTCAATCGTGATAACTGCTGAGACTGACGAGTTAAGCGACTTAACAATACTTCTGATGGGGTTCTTTCCTCATCTAAAATTAAATCCTGACCCAACGTTAAGTCTGGATTTTCCATATATAACTTATCGCGGGCTTTATCACCTTCTTGCGCTAAGCTCAGACTCATCACTTGAAACGTCAACTGACGCTCCCAATAGTCACGCTGCGCCTGTGCTGTGGTAAACCGCTTCGCATCCTCTCTATCCAAAACGATACTATCATCACGATTGATATCGACATCTTTTTGCAAAAATTGTTTGGCGAAATCATAATACTGGTTAGAGCGCAAACGATAGCGCTCAAAAATCTCCTGCCCAGCCGATAAATCACCACGCTTTAATCGGTCTGCAAACGTATCACCATACTTTCTAGTCAACTCATCCACATCAGACTGTAAAAATAATGTGTGATTTGGATCCAAACGCTCAAAATACATCTGTAAGATTTGCTGACCCATTTGTTTATCTAATGGCTGATTTAGATAGTGACTCCGATCTAGCAAAGTTGCTACCTGCCGTGTGGTTAACTTCTGCTCTGGCGTCACCTCAAAGCTTGCACTATCTGCAGCAACGGCTGATTGGTAGCCTTGCGAAAAAATAACACCAGCTATGCCGACAGCAACTGCACTTAATAACCATTGTGTTGGTTGTTTTTTCATATATCTCTCACTTAAACTCTCTATTAGACGGAGGGTCTATTAAACTTTTATCATTGTGTTGCTATATCACACAAATTGCTATCTAGTTATCTAGTGGCTATTGTACAAATATGCAAGAACCAGCAAAATCAGCACCGTGATAGAAAAATTAAATCACTGTATTAAATGGTCATACTATATAACAAAATCACCTCGTTCCTACATAAGCATATCATTTATGCAAACATAGTATTTATTTATGCAAACAACATAGTATCTTTGGCATACTAACACAAGTTTACTTACCTAATTGTCTCAATCTGTATGCTCAATTTATCTACAGCACAACTCATATCAGTTATCAAAGATACCTTCCTCTCTATAGTTACTTAAAAAATAATACTGTTATGAGGAGTCCTTATGAATTTATGAATGTGTAACTGACTTTATAGCACCCAACAATAGTGGCATAATGACACACACTTGATAATCTCAAGATAGCTTTTTCATAGCTTTTCCAATGACTTATTGATAAAAAGGACTCACGCATGTATGGCGTACTGATGACTGATATTGGCAGCACCCAATTAACCACTGAAGATATCCATCTTATACAACAAGCACAGGTTGGTGGCATTATCCTGTTTGCACGTAACATCGACTGCCCACAACAAGTACGTAGCCTGTGTGATGACATACGCCATCATAACCCTGATATTCTTATCGGTGTTGATCAAGAAGGCGGACGGGTTGCACGACTGCGTGATGGTTTTACACCGCTACCAGCAATGGGCAAACTTGGCATATTATTCAATACCAACCCCTGCCATGCTCTACAACTCGCCTATGATTGTGGCTATCTGATGGCAACGGAAGTATTAGCTGTGGGCATTGATATGAGCTTTGCTCCTGTATTAGATATTGATGGTATCAGTCAAGTCATTGGTGACCGTAGTTTTCACCCCAAACCTGAAGCCATTGTTGCTTTATCTTCACAGTTTATGCGTGGCATGAAAAGTGCTGGTATGGCAACTACTGGCAAGCACTTCCCCGGACATGGCTCTGTCGCACCCGACTCTCACGTTGCTGATGCAATTGACAACCGCTCTTATACTGATATTTATAATATTGACATGCAACCCTTTATTCAGACTATGCCTTGGCTAGATGCCTTAATGCCTGCACATGTTATCTTTAATCAAATAGATGACAAGCCTGCTGGCTTCTCAAAAATCTGGCTACAAGATATTTTACGCAATGACTTAGGTTTTAATGGCATTATATTTTCAGATGACTTATCTATGAAAGCCGCCCATACAGCAGGAGATGCAGGACAACGTGTCAAAGCAGCTATCGAAGCAGGCTGTGATATTGCTTTAGTGTGTAATGACCGAGTCGCTGCGTATGAAGCCGCTGAAGCAGCCCAAAACCTACCCTATCCAAACCAAGAGCGGATTAAATCTGTACGAGGTAAAATACCAACATGGCAAGGCTCCCTAGAAACTACCTGCCAACAGTTTGAACACTGGTCACAAGCACGACAAAATGTTCTTAATGCCTTTTTTGACTCAACGTGTCAAGCACAACACAATTCAAATATGAAAGATCCTACTCAATATAAGACCTAAACACCTCTCCACCTAAATCACTAAAACAAAAAAATCCCCTAGAAAACTCTAAGGGATTTTTTACTACCATATTAAAAACAATGTTTATTAAGAACAATATCAAGAAAAACACGTTCAAAACAAACTAAAAAATATTTAAATTAGTTGCTTGTTTCAGTTGCAGTATTTTCAGCAGTATCAGAGGCCTCTGGTGCAACATTAGATGTTACGTTGTTGGCATCTTCAGTAACTGAGATACTATTACCTTCTGCACCAGCCTCATCATATACAGTAAACTCAATACGACGGTTACGGAAACGTCCTTGCTCTGTTGCATTATCAGCGATAGGATCTTCTTCACCCATACCTTTTGTTAATAACTTTTTAGCATCAACACCTTTAGAAACCAGATAATCACGAACTGCTTCAGCACGTTCACGTGATAGATTCATATTATAACTATCACTACCTTGAGCATCTGTATGCCCAATAATCACCAAAGACATATCAGGTACAGCTTGGATAATTTGAGCCGCACGATCTAAAACTGGTTGATTTACTTCAGGAATATTTGCTTTATCCAAATCAAAGTTAATCACTTGTAAACTTAATGCACGTGCCACATCATGTGGATCTGGGTTGTCACCTAGACCATCAATAGCCTCACTAGCAGCAGCCACACTATTTTCAATTTCATTGGTCAAGTCTAAAGGTGCTTCAGCAACCACTTGTAAATCTGGAGCAGCCGCTTTCATATCTGCCAATAGCTTCTCTAACGTTGCTGCGTCTGGAGAATTTACCGTAATGGTATCACCCTGAATTACTGCACTGGCATTTGGAGAATCTTTGATAATTTGCAAAATCGCTGGCAAACTTGCCATCGCAGGCATATCAACTGCAAACGCATCATCCACATCTGCATGACACTTATCTGCCTCATCACCAAACACACCACGTACCGCATCGACGACACTATTTTGTAGACCTTCATTACCAGCACTTAGGCGACAAGCATACAACTGATTGCCTTCACCACTACTAATACGTAGCTCAGCAGGTGCCGCATCACTAGCCACTACTGCATCTGGCGTTACAGCCTCTACTACTTCTTCAGTCGTAGCAGGTGGTGTAGCTACCGGTTCAGGGTTTTGCTGGCATCCTTTTAACAATGCCCACGTCAACGCACCCAAAATAATCAAGCCAATAATTGGTAACAGTGCTTTCATAAAGCTGCCACCTTTTTCTTCTGGCTCACGCTGCAAAGGGGCTGTACTTACCGTGTCAGAAATTTTTGCTCCTGCTCCTGCTCCTGCTCCTGCTCCTGCTCCTGCTCCTGCTCCTGCTCCTGCTCCTGCTCCTGCTCCTGCTCCTGCTCCTGCTCCTGCTGCAGTTAACAGACCTGCTGGTACTAATGCTAGCGCCCATGCAGGAATATACTGACGATAATCTGATAAATTCTCACGTAAAAACTGAGGAACCGGTGTTGTACCTGCCAAGCTAGTCAGCTCATGAAAGGCTAGAGGTGCGGCGGCAGCTATCCAGCCTTTTGCGGTTGTATCATCAGTATCATGAGCTTCTGCAAGCTTGTGAACCATCTCATCACGCTGAGCAGGTTCTGACCATAATTTTTCAATAAAACCATGATCATCTCGAGCAATCTCTTGACCCGAAAAATGGCTATAAGTATCATTATCTGCCAAACGTGCAGCAAAAATGGCATAAAACTGCTCTAACAATGGCAATCCTTCGCTATTATTACCCAAAACGATAGGAGACACTGTACGTGTCAAATGACTAATAATATCCATAAAAAACCTCTAAATTAAGTTGATTGCTGTTTAAATATATCGTGCTGATACCTCAATATAGGTAATAAGTTTAATAAGACTGTCGCTAAAGGCCTCACTATTTGTCTATAGCAAAAACAAACCCCATAATATCTATTAGTGCCTTCAGATTTTTGTCAAAATTTATACTCTAAAATTTTGACCAGAAATACTCAAGCTATTAGCTATTAATAGGTTGCCTTTACTAAACAGCACTTAAAAACTTTAAACTTACTAACATCCATACAGAAAAAATAATAGCTGTACGAAATAAACATACAAATACCGGATTAAGATAACGCAAAACCACATAATTGTACGTTATATTAAAGTAATTTGTCAGTAACTCATTGTTACAAAATATATGGTCACTTATTAAGAAAAAATGACATTATCTATTTTAATAAGCTTGATTTTACCACTAAAAATAAAGCAGGATTTATACAAAAAATATCATCAAAATCATATGGTTACAAAGACATCTAGTACAGAACTCTTATGATAGCAGTGGTATAAAACTCTTAAATCTTGTATTTTAAAAGCTTTCAGTATTCATATGTACACCCAATATAAGGAACTGTTTATCAGTAAATAAAAGCCTTTTATCCAAGAAATAATCCTATAAATTAGATAGACGCTATAAAAAAATGAAATAAAATATAGCTCAATTTAATTTTCCACACATACCAAAATAAACACCATTTATTTCCACTTTGTCCATACTGAATTAACTAAACAAACTAAGGATATTTACATTGCAAAGCATCATTAGTCACACTACGACCATTATCATTGTTACGGTTATTATAAGTATCATGGCATGGCAAAATGACAAACTTTTCCAAAAGCTTATCTTTTACCCACCTGCCATTAAGCATGGTGAATGGTATCGCTTTATCACTCATGGCTTTATTCATGCTGATGGCATGCATCTATTTTTTAATATCTTTACCTTATATTTCTTTGGTAGAGTTATTGAAAATTTTTACAATCAATTTTTAGGAGGTTTTGGATTTTTAGCAGTCTATCTACTTGCCATTGTTGTTGCTATTATCCCTAGCTATCTTAAAAACAAGAATAACCCCTACTATAAAAGCCTAGGTGCGTCAGGTGGTGTCTCAGCTGTACTTTTTGCCTTTATCTTATTCAAGCCATGGAGTACCATATATCTGTTTGCCATTTTACCAATTCCTGCCATCATCTTTGCCATTGCCTATGTCGGCTATAGCCTTTATGCTAACCGCCAAAGCAATACAAATATTAATCATATGGCACACTTATGGGGTGGAGCATTTGGTGTGATTGCCACTATCATTCTTGAACCACGTGTGATTCCACATTTCTTTCAAGCTCTACTCCATCCTAGCTTTTAATTTCTTAATACTACCCACAAAAAAACGCCAGCACATAGTGATGAACACTTTGTACTGGCGTCTTACTCTAATCACAATACATTCATAAATGAGCATCTATCCTAATGGTAGCTTAGCTCATAGATTAGATTAGTCCTCAACTTTGGCTTGGATATAGTTTTCCATACCAATATCACGAACTAAGTCTTGCTGAGTATCTAACCAATCAATATACTCTTCATTACCATCTTTTAAGTCAAGCAACAGCTTACGTGATACATAGTCTTGTTTTTGTTCACACAGCTTAATTGCATCAGTGATGATATCAAACTTTTGTTTTTCAAGACGTACATCACATTCAATCATCTCGGCAACATCTTCACCGATAAACAACTTGCCATAATCTTGCAAATTAGGTAAACCTTCTAATAACAAAATACGGGCAATTAAGCTATCAGACCACTTCATCTCATAAATTGACTGCTTATAGAAATGCTCATTTAACTCTTCAATACCCCAGTTTTTTGCAATACGTGCATGTAAAAAATACTGGTTGATTGCTATCAGTGATTGACCCAATACTTGGTTCAATGCTCGGATAACTTCTTTATCCCCTTTCATATATTACCTCAATTCTTAAATTATTTGCTCATCACTTAGTAGGCTGCATAATACACCTACACTAGGCAGAGATTTCACCCATTTGGCTTTGTAAATAGTTTGGCAAGCCAATCATCTCAATCAAGCCTAGTTGTTGTTCAAGCCAATGTGCATGGTCTTCCTCAGTATCTTCTAGCTGAGCGACTAGCATGTCACGAGTCACATAATCGTGCTCTTTTTCACACAAAGTGATGCCTTCTTTTAGATGCTTTTGTACTGAGTACTCAAGATCTAAATCTGCTTGTAGCATTTCAGGTACAGTTTTACCGACATGAATTTCATTTACTGTCATATCAGGTGTGCCACCCAACATCATGATGCGACGGATAATCGCTTGTGCATGCAATGTCTCGTCTTCCATCTCATGATGAATACGATCATATAGCTTGCCATAATGCCACTCAGCATACATTTCAGAATGGATAAAATATTGATCTCGAGCAGCTAACTCACCACCCAATAAAAAGTTTAAATAATCAATAACTTGTTGACTACCCTTCATAACATACACCTTTTTTCAGAAAATAGAACTTTAGCTAGCACCAATAATAGTGCTAAGCCTTAAATGAATGAGGGCATGCTATCACAAATAACGAAATACACCAGTTACTTTTAGAACTGGGAATGAGGTGATAATTGAGAATAAGAAAGGGTTCTATTTAGTTATCGTCTGAATTAACAACAACTAGAAGAGAATACAGGGAAGGAGACACATGTCTGCAATCAGAAAAAATCCAAAAACTTCAGTATCTTATCAGCAAGGCTCTATAAAATACAGCATCACAAATTGTTATAACAAAATAAATAAACTGTTAATTTTATATAAGTTATTATATTTCAGAATCTATGAATTTTAACTAAAATTACTACAAAATTATTTTACACAGCATATGCTAATGTTGATGCTAAATTTGCATCTGAAGACATTTTATGATGCTCATCAAGATAATCATTCACCATCGGCTCACAACATCCACAGCAAGTTGCAACATCCAATGCAGACTTTAAACCATCAAGTGTATCCACACCTGCAGCTATTGCTGTCTTGATTTGTCTTTCTTTCACATCATTACAGATACATACATACATAATAACACTCCAAATCGCATATTTAGTCTGACATCAGCCATTGCCAATGAGTGATACAATAAAGTACAGAATGAGGATAATAACCAGTTGCTATGCTTATTCTATGCTTGAGGTACTTCAATTTTAGAGCATAAAGGCTCAATGCCTAGATATTCTCTACTCTTGACTACACCATTGATTCGCAAAACATGAGTAAATAAAATATGAAATAAGTAAAATTATAAAATATAGTTTATATATCTTACGAAACTAATATAAGACAAGTAACCATAATAACGATAATTATTACTATTTACAATGCTTTTATCATATATTTTTTAGCTTGCTATCAACATATCACAAATATAACTTATAGATTAATCCGAAAGACAATCATCTGGACGTATACTGATAAAAATTAGACTACAGCTAAACTCAATACTTATGATGCCTCAAACATCTTTTTATCTATAATTTCAATACTTTGTATAAAATCTATATATAATTTACTGGCTATCCATAATAGTTTGGCTATTTTTTGTTTTGGTAACTGTATAAAAACAACATAGAAACGACAAAATAAACAATTTGTAATGATAATAGCCATTTAAATCACATAATTTAATGCTAATTTATTTTAGCGTTACCAACACCTATTATTGATTTATACCACATCAATTTTAACTCTTTAACTACTAATTAGGAGTATAATATGTTTAGATGGGCAATTATCTTTGCTATCATTGCATTAGTAGCAAGTTTATTTGGTTTTAGTGGCGTTGCGGGTTTAAGCGCTAACTTTGCTTATGTACTACTTGCTGTTGCAGTTATTCTATTTATTGTTGGTTTTGTTATGCGTAAAGTTTAGTAGTACTCTCATAACACCATTTGTAACTACCAAAACCAAAATGTAAGTACCAAAAGTCACCTTTAGTTATGGTGGCTTTTGTCATTATAAATCTTCTGTACGAATGCCTTGATAAGCCTATAATATAACGTCGTTATTTTATAGGGTGTTTCTTATTTTTCCATTGAATTCAACTCACTACCAATCAATATCAAAATATAATAGATAGTAGATATAATGTATCATCAAAATAGACTACCTGAATATTTTTTATGACTAACTCTAATAGACTAATGTTTTTATAGCTGAAATAAACACAATTAATATCAGGACATAAACCTATTTATTAATGCATAAGTCAGGCAGACTTAACAAATTTTCACATAAAAGCAAAAAGGGTACTAACCCTTGGCAAATATTTGCTTAACGCAGTATATATTTAGCAGACCCTAGCTCTTTACCTATATTTTGGGGCAACTATAATGGTAAATATCAAATACAAATCCAACTTTTTATAATGACTGAAACACAGGTAAAATAATGATTTATGATGTGATTGGCGACATTCATGGTAATGCGGATAAGCTGATTGGACTACTTAATAAGCTAGGCTATACCCAGCGAACCCACCCACAAACAAATACCCCATATTTTGTACCACCTACAGGACATCGAGCCATATTTATTGGTGACTTAATAGATCGAGGCACTCGAGAAGTTGAGACATTACAGATTGTCTTTGCCATGATTGATGCTGGTGTTGCTGATGCAGTCATGGGCAATCATGAATATAATGCACTGGCATATGCCACGCTTAATAAAATTACCAATGATGGCAGTTATTTACGAGTACATAAACAAGCTCACCAGCGCCAGCATGAGGCTTTTTTGGCAGAAGTGCCTTTTGGCTCAGCAGAGCATCATTACTGGCTCAATCGCTTTTATGAACTGCCCTTATGGATTGAAACGGAACATGCTTGTTTTGTTCATGCCTGCTGGCATACTGAAAAAATGGCAGTTTTAGCACCCTTATTAACAGATAATAATTGCCTAACACCTGAAGCATTACAACAAACAGGACAAAAAAACTCTGAGGCATATGACGCATTAGAAAGAATACTAAAAGGTGTTGAGATGCCATTGCCAGATGGTGTTTCATTCAGTGATAAAGATGGTACTGTGCGTCGCCACATGCGCGTGCAATGGTGGAAAGAAAAATTACATAACCAACGTATTATTGATATTGCACGAGCAGCACCAGCAGAGCTTGCGCAAATCCCAGCAGATGCCATTGCATCAGATATTAACTTTACCCTCAATACCAAAAAACCCATCTTTATTGGACACTATTGGATGACAGGTCAGCCCCAGCCACTAAGCTCCCAAGTAATCTGCACAGATTATTCAGCAGCAGGTCGTGGCTACTTAACAGCTTATCAGTTTGATACCAAAAATCCTCTACCCTTATCTGAGAAACACTTTGTACAATACATCACAGATTAGATTGTCATGATTTTTTCTGTATAATAACCCTTTTGTCAGAAATGTAAGGAAGCTCAATAATGGCAGAACAACCTGCACCTATTACCTCTCCAAGTGGTACACCAAAAGTTGGCATCATCATGGGGTCACAATCTGACTGGGCGACCATGTCTTTGGCTGCTCAACTATTGGCTGACTTTAACGTGCCATTTGTTTGTGAAGTTGTCTCAGCACATCGAACACCCGACAAACTTTTTGAGTTTGCCAAGTCTGCAAAAGAAAATGGGTTACAAGTTATTATTGCTGGTGCTGGTGGTGCAGCACACTTACCTGGTATGTGCGCAAGTCAAACCGAGTTACCTGTACTTGGTGTACCCGTGAAGTCTTCGATGCTTAGCGGTTGGGATAGCCTACTGTCTATCGTTCAAATGCCAAAAGGTGTCGCTGTAGGAACGCTCGCTATCGGTACAGCAGGTGCTTATAATGCTGCTTTATTAGCCATTCAGATTTTGGCACTACATGACCCGCAACTGGCTGAGAAGCTAGTAGAACTTCGCCAGCAACAGACACAAGCTGTATTGGCATATCCAACTCCTGGTATATCTTCTTAAAATCAAGATAGAATAAGAAGTTTAGAAATACATAAACAAATAAAAAACAGCTCTTGGCTGTTTTTTATTTGTTCTAATGATACTGTCTTTATAACATTTACCCCAAACAAATACCTATTAACGCATCCTTACCATGCCAATGAAAAGGAATCACATAGGCACGTTTCTCTTTTGGTAGATAGTTTGAGTTAGGCACACCATCAACAACTTGAGGTGGAGAGATAATAAACTCTGAGCCAAACTCTGAACGAGCGTTGCCAGAGACTGTATTTGCAATCTCACCAACTAAATCTTTCATATTTATAATCGAGTGATCAGGTTCATGCATAATCTTTAGCATATCACGCAACATAATGCTTGGCGCACTAACATACACACACCCAGTTAATGGCCCAGATATACTAATAATGCCACTAAAATCATAGCCCAGTGGACTACTATTTTCATTCAAGTATGGCGTATCTATGTCTTTTAGCTCAGAGCCTATTTGAGAAAAAAATGCCATCACTGATTCGATAAATACGTTAAGCTTTTCTGCTTTCATAGTCGACTGCTATCTCATGTACCATTGTAGTCATCACCATGATAAAAATTTGTTACTTCTATCATCGTAACTTGATTATACCTTAAATTCTACGCACATTATTTATTAATAATGTTTAATCTTGCAGATAAATAATAATTTCTGCAGTTTGCTCATACCAATAAATCGGGATAATAAAAGAGCGCTCTTTTTTTGGTAATATCATGCTTTGTGGCAAGCCACGAAATACAATGGGTACAGAGATGTGAAACTCTGCACCAAATTCCGTCCGAGCATTACCCGCAATGGTATTAGCCACTTCACCAACCAAATCCACAAAGTTTTCATCACTTTGATCTGGCTCTCCCATCTCTCTCATAATACGTTCAAGCAACTGTTCTGTTGCTGTAAAACAAACGACCCCTTTTTTTATGCCTGATATACCAATAACACCTGTATAATCCAACACTGTAGGCTGTTTATTTTCTAACAGATAAGGAGTATCAACTTCAACTTCTTCTTGACCAAATTGCCCAAAATAGTTCTTAATTATATCGACAAAAATCTGTAGTCTCTTCTCTTTCATAATGAATAATCTCAGTCCCTATACGAATTACTAGTCTTGTACTAACTCATTTAATGCTTCAACCAGCTCTTCTTCAGAAAATGGTTTACACAGAAAGCCACTAGCACCCAAAGAGAGCGCTTGTATCCCTGTTGCTTTATCTGACAATGCTGAGACTACCAAGATGCGTACGTCAGGATCAATAGAAACGATTTTTTCGATACACTCTAACCCATCCATTTGAGGCATGGTCAAATCCATCGTAATCACATTCGGGCGATGCTCTTGGAACTTTTGAATGGCATCTTGACCACTCACTGCTGTCGCAACCATTTTAAAACTTCCAGAGTCATACGCTCGCTGTATACGGTTTCGAATGATGTTAGAATCATCAACAATCATAAGTTTATACATAAAGAATCAGCCTATCTTGTTATCTTGCTTTTATTGAGTAATGGGTAAAGATACAGAAAATCTGGTCATTTCACCCAAATGGCTCTGTACATTAAGTTTACCTTTATGCGACTGCACACGGTCTTTAATAATATCCAAGCCAACTCCTCGTCCACCATCTTCATCAGCATGTTCTTTCGTAGTGAACCCAGAAGAAAATAACACATTTAATAGCTGATTTTTGTTCAGTTTTTGTGCCACCTCTTTATCTAGCTTACCTGTCTCAATGATTTTTTGACGAATACCTTCATAATTGATACCAGCACCATCATCTTGTACCATCACCACCAAGTTTTGTTCTTCTTGATGAACATCCAGTATTACCGTACCAATTGTTTCTTTACCCGCAGCTTCTCGAGCTTGTGGCTCTTCAATACCGTGAACAATGGCATTACGCAATAGCTGAATAATAATCTCTCTTACTGTTGAGGCTAAATTTGCTGGAATGGTTACAGAATCTAATGCCGGTGCTTGTAAACGAATTTTTTTGTTTTGACGATTAGCAATTTGTTGAGAAAAGTCTTGATAACAATCTAATAGACCTTGCTGCGAGCCACCAGTTAGCGACTTCCCTAACAGCTGGCTACTATCTGTTGTTGTACCTACATCTGCTGATTGTGTCACTGTATCAACTGCTGGTTTAACCTGAGCAGGCTTACCTTGTGATGCCACATTATTAGCACTTGCAGGTGCTGTTTGATTAATACGCTCACCAAGCAACTCAATAGTGTTAGATAAGTTGAGTAGCTCATCTAAATCAACAGCCAATGGTAAAAAGTCATTACCATTTAACTTACCTTGGTTTTGTAGAGCTTGTAGCTTATCTTCTGCCGCACTTGCAATCTTAGTAAAGCTATGCAGTTTTAGTGCAGAAGCCTCACCTTTTAGACTGTGCATTTCTCGATAAATTAAGTTTAGTTTGTTTTCTAACTCAAACTGAGAGCTACCTGGATTTTTAAGAACATTATTAATCTTCTCAACATGCTCTTTTGTATTAACAATGAACTCTTGAATGATACTAGGGTTAACATTCAAGATGGTTGTTAACATCTCAATCTGCATATCATTTTGCGCACGCTCTTGCTCAAGACGCTGCTCTAGCTTCACAGCATCTGAAACGTCCATCACGTTTACCAAGATACGCGCAATTTCTTTATTTTCATAAACACGCGAAAATTTGAAGTCTAGATATCTATTACCTTGACTCATCTCACTGGCATCATTATGTAGCATGACTTTATGCAAAGGGTTTAAGTCATCCACCAGCTTTTCTTTTACTCGTGGGTTATATAACTGTTCGATAAATTGACGGGTTGTATTCAAGTCTTTTTCAGAGATACGTCCACGCAATACTTGAGTGAAGTCCTCACCTGCCAGACGATTAGATCCGATAATATCTGCCAATGCTTTAGAGTGTTGCTGACCAATGTGCAAATTTTTATCTAATAGGAACAAACCCGTATTTACTGTTTCCATAATTTCTTGTGTTTCTCGACGAGCCAATGCAACTTCAGCATCCGTCTCACGTAAACGTCGTACAAATACAAAAATAAAGATTAAGAAGTAAGCAAAGAGACCACCAACTCCTAATAGCTGAATCAAACGAATGTTATTTGCCTGATTGGCCGCATCGGTAAAGATATCTTGTGACAGATCTTGCAATGACTCATTAATCTGTAAGCTTGAGACTTTTGCCTGCTCACCAACAATAGCCAGCTGAGTGGATGAGTCTTTACGAATATCACCTGCAATGGCAAGGTAGTCATCTACCTTTGGCTTTAAGTAGTTCCATTCATTTTGTGCTTGTGTTAAATTTGCTAATGCACCAGTATCGGTAATGATGGGAAGACGATATTGCTTACCATCATTCAACGTCACTAAGCCACCAGAATGGATACTTGTTAATAATTGATCAATCTCATTTGAGTTATCTTTTAGACGTTGTAATACTGTCTGCATATGTGGGGAGTTAATATCTTCCCCATAGCTATTTTGTAAGTCAAAAATGTCTTTAATAACTGACTGTGCATCATTATCTACTTTGTTTGTTGCATAAATCAGTGCAGTATTACGTTGAATAAGATTTGATGTATAGAACGTATAGGCAAGCAAAGCACCAATCAATGCTAAAAATATAGCAATTGAAATAACCAAGCCCCGATAACGCCCACCTTCGTTCTTAATATTTGTATCCATTATTGTTCACCATTTCTAATGACTATAGTTCATTGTCACAGACCATGCTATCGCAATTTATGAGGCTACTTCTTGAGCATTGCTCTGTTGTGAGCTGTTATTAAGCCCCATATACTTTTGTGTCCTATCAGCAATTTGATTACCAAGTTCTTCACCAAACCACTTAATAGCCAGCTGACGATAAGTACCATCCGCTACAACTGTTTTAATACCTTTATTTAATAATTCTGCTAACTCTGTATTACCATTTTGTACTGCAAAACCTGCTTTTACAGGTTCATTTAAGGTTTGCTCAATCGTCACAAAGTCCACGCCATTCATTTCACGGGCATGATGCTGTAATACAGCAGTATCTCCAAAACCTGCTTGCGCCTGACCTGAAGTGACTGCAGTTAACGCTAGATACTGTGAGTCAACTGGTACTAAGTTTAGATTTGCTTCCCCAAAGTCATCTACCAGTGAGCTGATATTTGTCGTGGCTTTTTTTGCCGCTATTTGGGCTTTTGGTAAGTCTTGATAAGTATTTATACCAAGCTTTGCTGCAGTCTCTGGTAATAAGTATGCTGTACGTGTTGGATAAATATAAGGAATAGTAAAATCTACTAATTCATCACGCTCGGCATTAATGGTTAAAGGGGCAATCAAAATATCACGCTCACCTGAGTCTAATGACTGAAAAACCCCACTCCAAGGTTGAGGAATAACATCAACATTAAATTGCTCTGCCTTCGCGATGGCTTTGATTAAATCGACATCAAAACCATCCACCGTACCTTGTTCATTTCTAAGCTCAAAAGGTGCATTACTTGGATCTGTTGCAACAACATAGGTTGGCCAGTCAGGATTAGCTGTATCGCTACTAGATTCTACTGATTGGGCTTCGGTATTTTGTACTACAGTCTCTGTTTCTTGCTGTTGCTTATTATCACAACCGGCAATACTAAATAATGTGAATGCTGATAGGGAAAGTATGGGTATAATTTTATTCATGAAAATCCTTACAACTATAAAATTTCAATTTATCAATAAACTATTTTTGGTAAGTCATTATTTATTATATAATTATTTAGGCTTAATACAATCATCACGAATATTTATTATCATCATGACATGCCAGTTATATATTATATATATGATCTTAACCTATATTTTTGATTAAATATGCGCTCAGTTAATCTGGCACTTCTATAGTCTATACTTTTTTTGTGAAAAATCTATACCAAACCATCAAGTTATTTAATAAAAAGAAATGTTTTAGCAATAAAATTTACAAGAGACTCTATTCAATATCATAATAAACCAAACTTTATTCTATTCAATATGACCTTAACATACCATAGAGTCAAGTATTTAAACAATGCTGTAAGAATAAATTCATTTAGACCATCAGTATATTAGAGAAACTATTGAATCGTTACTTCACAATATTCAACGCATAAAAGAGCATATGCATATTTTAATGTTATATAGAAAGTAGCTAACTTTATATATGCTGATGTCACTATCTATTAAAGTAAACTGCTCAATTTTTCCTGTTAGAGGTAAAAATATAACCATTTATGGCTTTAATAAATGGCATTTACCTACATCAATACTTATCATTAGTCTTTAAAACTGACAGATTGCACACTATCCGCTATAATAGCGCCACAATTTTATAAAAATAGAATGTGACTTATGACCACGAACAACTCTCTTATCCAATCTCCTGAAGCCATAGAAAAAATGCGTGTCGCTGGTAAGCTTGCCAGTGATGTATTAGTCATGCTCGATGAGCACGTAAAAGTGGGCGTCACCACTGAGGCGCTCAATCAGATTGCTCATGATTATATTGTGAATGTGCAACAAGCCATTCCTGCACCGCTTAACTATCACGGTTTTCCCAAGTCAATCTGTACATCTGTTAATCATGTTGTTTGTCATGGTATTCCAGATGAGAATAAAGTGTTAAAAGAGGGTGATATCATTAATATTGATGTGACCGTTATCAAAGATGGCTACTATGGTGATACGTCGAAAATGTGGATAATCGGTGAAGGCTCGATTATGGCAAAGCGTATCTGTGATGTGGCGCAAAAGGCACTATATGCTGGTATGAGCGCGGTCAAAGATGGGGCATATTTGGGGGATATCGGTGCGGCGATTCAGGCTGTTGTTGAGCCTGAGCGCTTTAGTATTGTACGTGAATTCTGCGGTCATGGGATTAGCAATAGCTTCCACCATGAGCCACAAGTTCTACACTATGGTAAAAAAGGCACAGGTATGCAGTTAAAAACAGGGATGACCTTTACCATTGAGCCCATGATTAACCAAGGCACATGGAAAACTAAGATTTTGCCTGACCAGTGGACTGCCATTACTAAAGACCGTAAGCTGTCTGCACAATGGGAGCATACCATGGTGGTCACAGATAATGGTTGTGAGGTCTTTACAACCAGACCTGAAGAAGATTTAAGTTTTTTGACAACCTAGGCACTTTCTAAAAGATCGCATATGCGGTCTTTTTTTGGGATATTGGTTAGTATTTTTATCGCACAATTTGGAAGTTTGATTATGTTTATCTGTGACCCAGCCAGCTCTTTACTCACACCTCTACCAGATATTGCCAATAGTACTGAGCGACATTTAGGTGTACCAGCATGGTTGGCTCAGATTGAGGAAGATATTGCCAGTGCATTAGTAACCAATGTTGGTATCCGCCAGCTAGTGATGGCACGGGCATGTGCGATAGATAGCCTGCTCATTGCATTATTTGAGCGCTTTGAGCTAAACCATACTGATTTAGCCCTGTTTGCCACTGGTGGCTATGGACGTGGTGAGTTATCTGCACATTCAGATGTGGATATTTTACTGTTATCACCCAGTACATTAACTGATGCAAATAAAGCAAAAATTGATGCCTTTGTGGCGACTTTATGGGATGTGGGTATTGAGCCTGGTTTGGCAGTACGCTCAGTCAGTGAGTGCTTGGAGTCTACTGAAGATGTCACCATTGCGACATCATTATTAGAGTCCAGATTTTTAACAGGCAACCAAACACTGGCTCAAGTACCTGTTGAGTTGGTGTATCAGGTGTGGTCACAACGGGCTTTTTTTGATGCCAAAATGGCAGAAGCAAAAGCGCGCTATTTACGCCACAATACAACGGAATACAATCTTGAGCCTGATATAAAAAATGCACCCGGTGGTCTGCGAGATATTCATACTATTGGCTGGATAACCAAACGCTACTTTCGCATTAACAAGCTGTATGACTTAGTACCTCAGGACTTTTTAACTGAAAAGGAATATGATGAGCTTACCTTTGCAGAAGGGTTTTTATGGGAGATTCGCCATCATTTACATGTGCTGACAGGTCGCAATGAAAATAAGCTGTTGTTTGACTATCAGCGTGATGTTGCCACACGAATGGGCTATGCAGATAAAGATAATGACTCACCAAATGCTGCCGTAGAGCGCTTTATGCGTGACTATTATCGCTGTGCCATGCAGATATCTACGCTGTCTGAAATGTTGACATCACACTATTATGAGACATTAATTGAAGCACGTTTGCCTACACATGAACGCCCACAAAAAACTTCTTTAAACGCTCGCTTTAATCAAATCGGTAATCAAATTGCCATCTCACATCATCGTGTCTTTGCCCAACATCCTGATGCTATTTTAGAGCTGTTTTTACTGATGGGACAGCATGGCATTAAAGCTGTACGCACACATACCCTGAGAGCGTTAAAAATCGCTGCACGAGGTATAGACCAGTCTTACCGTGAAAACCCCAAACATCAAGCACTATTTTTGGCAAACTTAAAAGAGCAAAACTATCTATATCATCGTCTTCGTACTATGAAACGCTATGGCGTGTTAGGCAGCTATTTACCACAATTTGCTGCTGTTACAGGTTTGATGCAGTATGACTTATTCCACCGCTATACTGTCGATGCCCATACTTTATTATTAGTGAGAATGTTGCACCGCTTTACTAATGATGCTTATCGGGAGCAGTTTCCACTCATCAGTGCCATTTACCAACGTATTGAGCGTAAAGAAATCTTAGTCTTAGCTGCTATTTTTCATGATATTGCTAAGGGGCGTGGTGGTGATCATAGTGAATTGGGTGAAGGTGATGCCATTGAATTTTGTCTCAATCATGGTATGAGTGAGGCAGATGCACGCTTGGTTGGTTGGTTAACCCGCTACCATTTATTAATGTCACTCACTGCCCAGAAAAAAGACATCTCTGACCCAGAAGTTGTCACTGAATTTGCCCAGATTGTGAGTAATGTCACTCACCTCAATCATTTATATGTCTTAACGGTGGCAGATATGAATGCCACCAATCCTCAGCTCTGGAATAGCTGGCGTGCCACTTTGATGAAACAGCTCTATACGCAGACACGACGCATTCTCCGTGCTGATATTGATGCTCCAACAAATCGACACGATATGATTACTGCAACACGTGCTCAAGCCACTGCATTACTTGAAAATGTCAGTCATATGAACCGTGAGGAAGTATTAAGCTTGTGGGATGATCTTGGTGATGAATACTTTTTACGAGAGATTCCTGAAGATATCTTATGGCATACCGAAGCCATTTTAAATCATCCACCGATTGGCAAAGCATCCACCATAGACAGTGCGCCATTGATTGCTTTACGAGAACATCGAGAGCTGGCTTTGGATGCGGTACAGGTCTTTGTTTATACCCAAGACCAATCCAATCTATTTGCAGTAACCATGGCTGTATTTGACCAGATGGACTTGGACGTTTTAGATGCTCGTATCATCACTGCAACTCGTGACTTTGCATTAGACTCTTATGTATTGCTAGACCGTCATGGTACATTACTAACAGATTCTGAGCGTCAAGAAGAGCTAAAAGCACGTTTAATTCATGCCTTTGCTAACCCCAATACACCCAAGCTGGTGCAAAAACGCTTGCCACGCCAGCTAAAAAACTTCCATGTTCCCACAAATATTAACTTTTCGTATAATGAGGCAAGTCATCAACATATCATGAGTATTGAAACACTCGACCAACCGGGATTATTAGCACGTTTGGGTCAAGTGTTTTTACAACAAGGCATTGAGGTACATGCCGCCCGTATTACCACACTTGGAGAGCGTGCTGAAGATATGTTTTATATCAGCGATCAAGGGGATGCCACGTTAACAAAGCAACGATTAGAGCATTTAAAAGCAACCTTAATTGATGTCTTAGAGCATCGGAGCAGTTAAATATTCACCATGGTTAAGGCGCTATTTGTATAACATCTGCACGCTACGCATCTAAATATCAAAGTTTATAGAGACATTCATGAATTCACACTTAACACAACTACATCCTTATCCCTTTGCCAAAATGAACAAACTACTGGCAAACAGCACCCCTGCACCACAATATCAGCCCATCAAACTGGGTATTGGAGAGCCCAAACATACGCCACCTGCATTTGTACTAGACACTCTGCGGGATAATCTGGGTAAAGTACAAAATTATCCAACAACCAATGGACTACCAGAGCTACGTGACAGCATTGCAAACTGGCTCAAAGCCCGATTTCACTTAGCAAATATTGATGCCAATACGCAAATATTACCAGTCATGGGTACTCGTGAAGCAATATTCAGCTTTGTACAGGCTTCATTAGATACAACCTCAAAACCTGCATTGGTAGTCATGCCCAATCCTTTTTATCAAATCTATGAGGGTGCAACCTTACTGGCTGGGGGCAAACCTTACTATGTGCCCTGTAATAGTGAAAACGACTTTAAAGGCGACTATCAATCTGTACCAGCAGAAATCTGGGAGCAAACTCAGCTTGTGTTTGTCTGTAGCCCTAACAACCCCACAGGTGCAGTGATGGATGCCGATGACTGGCAAGCACTGATTGCTTTATCTGACCAGTATGATTTTATTATTGCTAGTGATGAGTGCTACAGTGAGTTATATTTTGATACACCACCCACAGGCCTACTGGAAGTCTGCGCTCAGATAGGGCGAGATGACTATAAAAACTGTGTGGTTTTTCATTCACTATCCAAGCGCTCTAATCTACCCGGATTGCGCTCAGGCTTTATTGCTGGTGATGCCCACTTATTAGCACCTTATTTGCAATATCGCACTTATCAGGGCTGTGCCATGCCTTTACATCATCAACTTGCTTCTATCAGTGCATGGCAAGATGAAGCCCATGTTGAGGAAAATCGTACCTTATATCGTGAGAAGTTTTCACTATGGATGGATGAGCTGGGTGATACACTACAGTTACGTCATCCTGATGCTGGGTTTTACTTTTGGGTAAAAGTGCCTCAGACTTTTATTGATGATAAAGGTGAGCCTGATGATGAAGCATTCGTCAAAGCTTTATATGAGCAAGCTAATATTCACGCTTTAGCAGGACGCTATCTATCGCGGGAAATTAATAGTCATAATCCGGGCAAAGGCTATATTCGCATTGCACTAGTTGCCAGTGTGGCAGAAAGCCGTGAAGCCATCACCCGCATCAAAGCACTTTTAGAAGCATAGCTTCTTAGCTTTGACTCAGCTTTTAACTTAGTTATAGTATCAATTATTGTAACTGTATTAGGCTCTATAGGAAAAATAGACCCTTATCAATTGCCATCATGGAGGACGGCATATGACTCAACTTGACTTTTCTCAGCCCCCTTTTGATGTTTTGACGCTACCAGAGCGTCAAAGCCTTAAAAAACATACCCAGATTCGCTACCTTGCAAAAGAGCAACGGCTCAAGCCAGATGAGTACGATTTCTTTTATGTGGTGTTAAAAGGGCACATTCAACAAAGCTGTGGTGAAGACTATATTGGTGACTTTACAGCAACAACATATAGTAACGATTGGTTTGATGCACGCCGAAAATCAACGGATATACAATTAACAGATGCTCAACCAACGGATACACAATCAACTGTATCAGAACAAAGTTATCAATATCATGCCCTTGAAGACAGTTTATTATTACAAATAGAAGCCAGTGCCATAGACCGTCTGTCTGCACAAAATCATCATATTCGCCAGATACTTTCAGGTGAGTTGATTGAGCGGGTAAATATGCTTAGTCAGCGTCATCATAAGCGACTTAACAATCATAATACCAGCCAGCCTCAGCAGAACTCTTATGATGCCTCACTAACTGATAAACTACCTTTACAGCAAGCAGAAACTCAGCAACTTATGCTTCAACCTGTCACAACCATTCCCTTACTACCTGTGCATATTATTGATGAGCAAGCCAGTTTGTTTGATGCGTGTAAAGTCATGACTGAGGCTGGGCTTAAACACGTTATTATCAAACGTACACCAACACCAGAGCGTCACCCAACCCGAGCCTATGACGGTCTGTTTGGGATTTTAACCGATGCTGATATTTGCCGTGCAATTAGCCAATCGGCTGAACCGACCAGCACACCTTGTCATAGCTATGCTAAGTTTAAACTGCGCACCATCAATACACATCAAGACATTAGTGATGCCATGTTAGCAATGATTCGTTATCGGGTACATCGTTTGCCTGTACTGGATGAGCAAGGTGATATTGTTGGTATTCTAGGACAGAGTAATTTATTGGCATATTTAAGCCATCACTCACAACTGATTACTGTTCAAATTGAACAAGCACAGACCACACAGATGCTGAGCCAAGCTGTAGAACAGATTGGGCAATATATTCGCACCCAACAACGAGATGGTATTAAAGTTGGAGTGATTAGCCGTATGGTACAAACGCTAAACGCTCAGGTATTTAGCAAATTGTGGCGTTTGATTGTCCCCAAAATGGTGTTTGAAAATACTTGTGTTATTGTGATGGGCTCGGAAGGTCGAGGTGAGCAAATCATGCGTACTGACCAAGATAATGCCTTAATCATTCGCAATGGCTTTAGTCACCCCAACTTAGCTGAATATGCTCAACGCTTTAACCAAACACTGGCTGATATGGGCTATCCACTGTGTGATGGTCATATCATGATGAATAATCCCTTATGGCGACAACCCCTTAACCGTTTTAAAGCACAAATAAGTGAGTGGTTTACAGGCAAAGAGCCTAATCATGGTATCTGGTTAGCCTCTATATTAGACGCATCTTATGTTTGTGGTGATGAGCGTCTACTAACCAGTTTACGTCAGCATTTACAAATTGCCCATACTCATGCTGACCCCATGTTTGTACGAGGTTTTGCCCGCTCTGCCTTACAGTTTGGGGATGTCAATCAATGGTGGAAAAGTTTTGCCCCTCTCATTGGCAAACCCATCAATCAAGACATAGACCTAAAAAAAGCAGGCATCTTTCCACTGGTACATGGTATCCGTGCCATGGCATTAGAAAATAATATTTTGACAGTAACCAGTACCAAAGCTCGACTCAATGCCTTAGCAAGGGCGGGGGTGTTAACTGAGAAAAGAGCTGAAACACTTAATGAAACATTAGAGTTTTTTATGGGACAGCGTTTAGCGGTCGCCCTATCAACGCAAGACAGACACGCTCGACAGGTAGACCCCACAACCCTATCTGCACTAGAGCGTGACCTACTCAAAGAGTGTCTGGCTGTGGTAAAAAGTTTTAAAAATCAGCTACGTCAACACTATCAACTTGAGGTGGCTTAATGAGTCTTTTGCATACAATAAAGTCACAATGGTATAAACGTCAGCTAACGCAACCTGAGCTAGCAGATATGTTTGCCCCACCACCAGAAAAGCAATGGGTTGCCATTGATTGCGAAATGAGTGGGCTAAACCCCAAAAAGCACCATTTATTATCCATTGCGGTCATTCATATCAATGATAATACCATTGATATGGGTAATGGCTTACATCTAGTCTGTCGACCACCTGTGATGCCCACAGCAGAAACCATTGTGATTCATGGACTGCGCCCTAATGACGTTGAGCATGGTATCAGCTATGATGAGATGTTGGCTCTGGTATTGCCATTTATTAGTAATCGTCCAATCGTTGGATTTTGCCCACAAATTGATATGGCATTTTTAAATCCTTTGGCAAAACAATATATGGGCACACCCCTACCCAATCCTGTGATTGATATTCGGGAATTATATAACCGTCGTACAGGCAACCGTACTGAAGGTGTGTCACATCACGGACAACATCTAAGCCAGATTTTAACCAAATATAATATTCCTGATATGGGTAGTCATGATGCTTATAATGATGCCATTATGACTGCCATGGCATTTCTACATTTAAAATAAAGGTTAGAGTCTTTAGAGTCTTTAGAGTCTGTGGAATATGACTAACACTTGTTTTCCCTGATAGATTATTGAATTAATAGGGTATTAAATTGACTATCAAGTGAATTTTGCTATCCTTACATGTATCCATATTGCCCCTGACTCTTTGCCTCTAATCTCTAAGTCTACTATGTCCTCTATGTCTCTATTACCTTTACCATCACCTGCTATCCATCATCCGCTTAAAACGCCATTACCACGTTTATTTTATAAATTAATGGTCAGCCTTAGCATTGGTAGCATCGGTAGTCTTGCTATTTCCACTGCCCATGCTAACCTACCTCCAATGGTAGAAACTAAGCTGGCTCAAGCACATCTAAGTAGTGATGATATTAGCTTGATTATCATGCCTTTGGCTCAGACAGAGACAGGCAATCGTTTGCCTAATATCACACTCCCTACAACAGAAGAAAGTTCATTGACCACAGTATCCAATTCTAATACAAATACTGGTACTCATACACAAACAAACGCTCAAATACGTATCAAACCTGCCCCTCCGTTAACTACCCCCATCATTCATTTACCTAATACGCCACGTACACCTGCCAGCACCATGAAACTAATACCTACCTTTGTCGCTTTAGATGAGTTGGGTAAAGATTTTGTCTGGCAAACCCTGATTTATCATAATGGAGTGGTAGTTGGCGATACTTTGTATGGGGATATGATAATCAAAGGCAGTGGCGACCCAAAGCTGACACATGCCCGCCTGACTCAGCTTCTCTATCAGGCACAAAAGACGGGAATTAAACATATTCACGGCAATATTATTTTAGATACTTCTATTTTCCAAAACGTTGGCAAAGACCCTGCATCATTTGATAATGACCCCTTACGACCCTATAACGCCAGTCCAGATGGTTTATTGGTAAATTTTAATAGTGTAGAAGTGGTCACCACACCAAGCCAGCAAGGTGGGGCTAATGTCAATTACATCCCCCAACTTGCTGATTACCAGTTACCAAAGCATCTGCCCTATCGCTCGGGAAATTGTTCGTCTTCTATCCAAGCCAGTCTAGCCCCCACTTGGGGTACTAATGGCTTACAGTTTCATAGAGCATTACCAACTGGCTGTGGTATTCATACATTTTATGTTGCCTATCCAGATGTCACTGACTTTGCCCGACGTGTCGTCAAACAAAAATGGCAAGAGCTAGGTAATACGCTAACGGGACAAGTCATTACTCGTACTCAGCTAACTCACAGAAAAGCTCACAATAAAACACCTATTAATCAAGCACCTACTTATCCACAACTTGCCGACAATCCACAACGTATTGGACTGACAGCATGGTCAACCACCCCCCTACCCATCGCCAGCTATCCTTCTCAAACTCTAGCTCAACAAATATATGACATTAACCACCATTCCAATAATGTCATGACAGAACAACTTACCCTGTCTTTACCAGTATATAGTAAGCACAGCACCCAAACCTCAACACACACATCTTATAGTGACTACCCCAGCTCACTGCAACATATCCGCCAGTGGTGGCAATCTAACTTACACACACCACCACCCATCATGACCAATGGCTCAGGGCTATGCCGTGATTGTACCTTAACGGCAAATAATCTGGCAGAGCTACTACAAACTGCCTATTCCCATCCTGACTTTAATACCTATCTAGACTCACTTGGTATTGCAGGTATCAGTGGTACAATTATTGGTCATGCTTACCGCCGACCTGAATCACAAGCCATTGGGCGAGCATGGATAAAAACAGGAACATTAAGCAATGTGACCTCTATGGCAGGCTATGTGAAAGGACTTTCTGGGCAGGATTATGTGGTGGTCGGTATCATCAATACTCAGCATCCATTAAATGCCAACCAAGCCCGCCCTGTTTTAGATGCCATGCTGGATTGGACGGCTCAACACTAAAAACCGATAGTCAAAAAACGACTATATTCAAAGCCAAACACACAAAGCCAAAAACATAAAGCACAGCATCCAAAGCAAAATATACTAGAAAACTCAGCAACCCCTAGCTAATACAGAAAAAAGCTGTTACGGTATTCTGTTATTATCAATAGTGAGAGAATTATGAAAGCACGCCTATTAACCGTTGGCAATAAAATGCCTAACTGGGTAGAAAGTGGCTTTAATGACTATTTCAAACGTATCCAGCCCATGCTTAGCACTGAGCTGGTAGAGCTTACCCCCGCCAAACGGGCAAAAAATCCATCATCAGCAAACTTAGCACAATATCGTGAGCAAGAAGGTAGTGCCATTTTATCTGCACATGCCAGCGCCAGTCGTGAACAGCTTTGGGTACTTGATGTTAAAGGTAAGATGCTATCAACAGAAGCACTGGCAGATAAACTGGCAGATGCCATGCTTCAAGGTGATGATATTGCATTGGTCATTGGTGGTGCTGATGGGGTAAGTCCTGAAGTATTAGCAAACGCAGATTTTAAGTGGTCTCTTTCTGCATTAACACTACCACACCCACTGGTACGGGTGGTGCTGATGGAACAACTTTACCGAGCCATGAGTATTAACCATAATCATCCTTATCATCGTGGGAATTAACCGATACTAACCATAAAGAACCTAACAATGATTGACCTTGCAATATATAAACCCCAATATACAAACCCTAATGACTACTCTTTATAACACCATGACTCCTAAAATGCCATTGAGTGTTCGCCACTTATTTACGGATACTCAACAAAAACTGGCAACGCTACCAGCATTATTTATCTCTCATGGTGCGCCCACATTAGCACTAGAAAACTCTGCAACCACACATGCACTGGCACGTATTGGGAAAAATCTTCCCAAACCATACGCCATTATTATTTTGTCTGCACACTGGCTATCACCAGCTCTTGAGATTAATAGCAACCCCAAACCTGATACATGGCATGATTTTCAAGGTCTAGAGCCACAGCTTTATCAACTTAACTATCCTGCACTAGGACATCAACCACTTGCTGAATCATTGGCTCAACAGCTTTATGATAAAAAAGGCATTACCGCCTATCTTAACCCTTTGCGACCCTATGACCATGGAGTATGGACACCTTTATTACATATATACCCAGAAGCAGATGTTCCCATTGTTCAACTCAGCCTTCCTAAGCACTTTGATGCCACCGCCTGCTATCAACTTGGTGCCTGCCTTGCACCCCTACGACAAGAACAAGTTCTGATTATTGGTTCTGGCAATATGAGCCATAACTTACCAGCCACGCACTTCTCAGCAGATAATAAAACGCACTCTGCCAAAGCCTTTAAAACATGGCTACTACATCAATTAAAAACCAATATTCCACAAGCTCTCGACTGGCAACAACATAGCATCAGCCAAGATATGCGTCCCTCAGCAGAACAACTTATGCCTCTATTTTTTGCCCTTGGTGCAGGTCAACGAGTGTCTGTTGTCTCTGAGCGTATGGCACATCATAATCTAAATATGGATATTTATCGCTTTGATTAGGGTCTAGTGAGACTGCTAAAATATAAGCAAAGTAACACACATCACTTATGGTCACACAATACATGAACACACAGAAGATAATGCCATCAACTCAATACAAACAAACTCAACATACACCAATATTCAAATCATCTCTGAGTATGATAATGACCATCAGTGCCAGTATGTTGCTATTTGGCTGTCAACCAGCATCTGACAGCACCCCAGTAGAAGACTCAACAACCTCTGCTCACAGTGACTCTTCTCAAAAAGCAATATCAACAGAAGCAACGGCAAACACCAATAACTCAAATCGCACTGATATTGATTGGACAAAACTGGACTCAAAAATATCTCCAGTTAATCCTGAAGACTTTAAGTATCCATTTGAGCTAGACAGCCAATCTGTCCTAGCTTATGCAGATTTTTTCCACATTACCCCTGCCGAAGCACGTCACAGTCTCACCATTGGTACTGCCAGTAACGAGCCATTACCTGAGTTATTAGACCAACTTGGTGACCACTACCGCTCACATGAGCTAACAGATGGCAAAGATGTAACCTTAATCATTCATACTAGCCCTGAAGTCACTGCCAGTCGCTACGATTATGTTTTTTCTGAGCCTTTTGCACAAGGCTTAACCATGCCAATAATTATTCAGCCCAAATCCACGACACAAGCTGAAACCACCCAATCTAAAACCGAAAGTCCAGATAATCCATAGGGTTATGACTATTTATAAGTCCAGTAATGGCATCATCACTGAACAACAATAACCAATGATATCCAGACATTGCGAGAAGTTTATTACATATTATTTACTTTTCTAATACTTAGATGAGTGCTATTATCACAAAATTATGACAGCATGAAGAATCCATGCACCCAAGTCATAAATCAGATAGCACTTAAAACAAGGATGTATCCTATGATAAACGCCCTACCCACCATCAATAAATCACTCTTATTATCTGTATTCGCTACCAGCCTACTACTGACCGCTTGTGGTGATGATAATAATGACACAAATACTCACATTGAAAGTGAAACACCAAAACCAACTGTCAAATTACTCAATGATCCAGAAGTCACCCAGACCTTTACAGCAACTCAACTTGCAGAGGCTATCAAACAAGCAAAACTATCTGCTGCTGTTCCTATTTCTCCTATTTGTGGTGTGACGGTTGAATATATCAACCATAGTACTACAGGACTAAAAGGTGAGGAAACCAATGCCACTGGGGCAGTTATGATACCAACTGGTGATGACCCACAATGCCAAGGTGAGCGCCCTGTATCGTTATATGCTCATGGTACTGCCATTGAAAAAAATTATAATCTAGCAGCACTAAATGACCAAAAGAATCCTGCCTATAAAACAGCTCTATTGGTTGCTGCTACGATGGCTGGGCAAGGTGATATTGTCATCGCACCAAATTACCCAGGTTATGACAAGTCAAACCTAGACTACACGCCTTATATCACTAGAAAACAAGGAAAGCAGATGGTCGACAGCCTACTGGCTGGTAAAGCAGCAGTCCAACTGTCTGCTGATGCTGGTAACACTTCTGTCAGTGCAGGTGATAAACTATTTGTCTCTGGCTACTCACAAGGGGGTTATGTCGCACTGGCTACATCTCAAGCACTTGATGAAGCAGGTATTCCTGTTACTGCTATTAGCCCAGGCTCAGGTCCTTATGCCATGGCAGCATTTGGTGATGCTATCGTCTTAGGTAATACCATTGTTGCAGGTACTGTCTTTTTACCAATGCTGTTTGATAGTTATACAGCCGAATATGGCGATGATGTGACTAAAGGTATATATGCTGGTAGTTATGCACAAACGGCACCATCATTACTTCCCTCGACAGAAACTATCGAAGCCATATTCGCTCAAGGTAAATTACCAATGGTAGAGCTTTTTGCCAAAGCACCCACTGGTGTTGCCGAACTTGACCCAATCTCACCAAAAGATGAACGCTTTGCATGGGGATTTGGTGATAATTACTTAATTAGTACGCCATATCGTGCCAAATATGTGGCAGATATCATCGCCAATCCAGATGGACTTGTCCCTGAGCCGACCAAACTACCTTTTGCGGCACTAGCACCTCAACATTCACTACGCGCAGCCTTTAAAGCCAATGACTTACGGACTTATGCCCCCAAAGCACCCACCCTGCTTTGTGGCGCACACCAAGATCCGTCCGTTTTCTTTGATGTCAATAGTACTGCCATGGCAGGCATCTGGAAAGAAACAACCAATATTCCATTTGCGCTCATTGACCTTGATTTAAGTAATCAAGAAGAGCGTGCTAAAGAGCAAACACCTAAGCTTCCTTATCTGTCTACCCTACCCACCATTATCAATACACCTGTTGAAGCAACAGCAAAAGTGTTACAAAAAGGATTTGGTGAACAAATGGCAAATATCAAAACTAAAGCATACCAAGACACTTTAGCATCACTAGAAACTGCTATTGCTAATGGAGCAATGACACAAGCAATAGCTGAGACTAAAGCCACGCAAGCAGCAACCATTGCCTTTGTAAGTAAATATCACAGTACTGCTATGCCCTACTGTCTCAATGCTTCACAAGCATTTTTTGCTCAGTATCGTTAAGACTTTAAGTATCTCATAACGAAAAAACATAGCATACTTAATAAAAAAGACAGCCTAGGCTGTCTTTTTTTATACTGTTCAATATAACAGCTAAAATGCCTGACTGAGCATATACGCCCCCATGACTACCATCATCACATTTTCGGTCAATGAGATAGCCCCTAATGGTACATTGCTATTACCGCCCACACAGGCACATTTTAGCTCACGCTTATCAATATACACCGCTTTGATGACTGATACGCCACCAATCAAGCCGATGATTAATGACACAATACCTGCAATAACGCTTAACCACGGCTGATTTGCCAACATCGACACGCCAGCAAACGCCTCCAAAAATGGATAGACATAGGCATAACGTACCACTTTACGAGCCAATAAATCATAGCCCAAAAAGGAGGTACTAAAGCTTTGCAAATCCTCTAATTTTTTGATGGCTAAGACGCACATGGAAAACGCCACAAACCATATTAACGCTTGCATGGACAACACTGACACTGATGATGCCCAACACAATGCCAAAGTCATTAAAGCGGTCACACCAAACACCGCAATAATCGGCGTATAGGAAGTATCATCTTCGCTTTTGGGTTCAGCATTGCCCAAAAACACTTGCAGGTCATCGTTACCACCGATACGTTTACCATTAATAAAAGTCTGCGGTGTGGTCTTAACACCCAAGGTATTTTTGACCAGTTTATTTTCTTCATCATTGGTGATATGACGGTCAATAATGTCATAGCCTGCGTGTTTTAGCGCATCTAATGACTTTAATCCAAACGGACAAATGTGCTTGTCCATCACCATACGAAAGATAATGGCTTGTTTTGCCTTACTACCAGAATTATTGCCACTGCTGATATGCTCACCCGAGAGTGTTTCGACCAGCTTTTTTACTTGAGGGTTATTGGCATCATTAATGGGGTTTGCTTGTTTGGATATGTCTTGAGTGTTATCTGTCATCACTGTCCCCTATTTCTTATGTTTTCTACATTGCTAATATTTTTATGATAAATATTATTTTAGTAAGCCTAGCAAAGACATAAGGATATTGGTATCAAAATCAACCATAAGCACACAAGTACATCGCTTTATTTACAAAAACTCATTATATTTAATGAATTAACCAACTAAAATCGAGGGTTTAATAATGAATATCTCAAGTAGACAAAGGTGGTTATTTTTGCAAACAATTTACAATGAAACGTATCGACAACTCATTCAAATATTAGTCAAAGCACGTAAAGATGGGGGTTTAACACAACAACAAATTGCAGACAAACTTGATAGACCTCAATCTTTTATCGCAAAAATTGAAGGTTTTGAGCGAAAATTGGATGTACTTGAATATATAGAAATTTGTACTATCCTAGGTATCAATGCAGGCGACACCATTAACTCTGTTTGTTAGACATTAGTAGAGATACTAAAGTTAACAACCATATAATTAGTCCTATAAATCATGGCGATACTGCACCATATCGGTCTTTGTCGCCAGCGTATCATATAGCTTGCGGGCGGTGCTATTGTGCGCTTGCGTTACCCAATACACCCGATTGCAATGTTTGGATTGAGCAAACGTATACACCTGCTCTATCAATGCCCGACCCACGCCTTGCCCTCGCACACACTCACTGACGTATAAATCTTCTAAATAGCAACAATCACTGGCATTCCATGTATTGGGGTGCAATACCACATGCACAAAGCCGACTAAGAGTGATTCACCTTTTTTATCTATCCACGCTCCAAAGCCATAAATATTGCTGTCATTGCTAATAATACGTTGCCAAGTATTGTCTATCACCGCATCACTTAGCGTGGTTTGATAGAAATCAAGATAGCCTTGCCATAGGCTAAGCCAATGTTTATGGTCGCTAGGTGCTAAAGGTTTGATAATGGGCATGGAATTTCCTTTGAATGGGGTGAATTTCGGCATACTTATTAGGGTCTGTTGAACTTTCACCCCGTCAGGCTAATACCTACAAGGGATATAGCTACTTTTTACTTTCATGTAAAAATTGGCTAAATTTGCCTTATCCTGCGTTAATGAACTTGTTAATATCCCGATATTACCTGCGTTCATTGCCTTGACTAAGACAAATTTAATCTCAATTTTTCCTATGAAGATGAATGTTCAACAGACCCTAGAAGCAGAGAATATTCTCTCTTTTAAAACGCTTAAATTTTACAAACCATACGGTAAGCCACCAGCTTACCCTCTTCGGTTATCTCATCTATCACTTCAAAGCCATTTTTTTGATAAAACGCTTTGGCGGTAATGGTTGACTCTGCACCTAGCTCATTAATACCTTGATTGCGATAATGTACTTTTGCAGTATCTAATAGACGCTTGCCAATGCCTTGTTGCTGTTGGTTTGGCTCTACATAATTTAATAATATCTCACCTTTTGCTGATATCAGCAAAAACCCAACGATTTTCTCCGCCTGTTTACAAACAAGTGAATAATTATGCTTTACCCATAAAGCTAGGTTTTCCTCTGTTTTATTGGCTAACCACGCATCAATACTGGTTTGATTATTATGATGGTCAGCATGACAAGATAAAATACTATTGTGTATCACTTGAATAATACTTTTTACGTCACTTAATTCGGCTTTATCAATATCAATCATTTTATTATCTCTAGTCGCTACTTATAAAAATACAGGCTATCCATCATATAGAGTTAACGTTATAAATTAAACCACAAAAAAAATCCCCAATAATAAATATCGGGGATTTTTTTAAATAGTGAATAACGACAAATTATTCATCAAAATCAATGATTACTTTCATCGCATTTTCTTCAGAAGCATGTTTAAACACATCATAGGCTTTTTCCATTTCAGCAAATTTGAAATGGTGCGTTGCTAATTTTTCTAATGGTAGTTTACCAGAGCAACATGATTTAAGTAGCATGCCAGTAGTGTTAGCATTGACTAGACCAGTGGTGATGGTTAGGTTTTTAATCCATAGTTTTTGGATTTCAAACTCAACAGGCTTACCATGTACCCCGACGTTGGCAATATTACCACCAGCTTTAACGATTTTTTGGCAGATGTCCCAAGTTGGCTCAATACCGACCGCTTCAATGGCACTGTCTACACCTTTACCATCTGTCATCTCTAATACTTTGGCAACCACATCACCGTCACCAGAGTTTAGAGTATGAGTAGCACCCATCTCTTTTGCCATCGCTAGACGGTTGTCATCTAGGTCGATAACGATGATATTGGCAGGTGAGTAAAATTGTGCCGTCAATAACACACCCATACCAACAGGACCAGCACCAACGATGGCGATGGTATCACCGGGTTTTACATCGCCGTACTGCACACCGATTTCATGACCTGTTGGCAAGATGTCTGACAAGAATACTGCCACATCTTCATTAAGCTCTTCAGGTAGCTTATATAAAGAGTTATCTGCATAAGGGGTACGCACATATTCTGCTTGTGTACCATCAATCATGTAGCCCATAATCCAACCGCCCTTGTTTTCACAATGAGCATAAAGTTGTTTTTGGCAATTTTCGCACGAGCCACAACGGCTAACACAAGATACGATGACTTTATCGCCTTTTTTAAAGTTGCGAACGCTATCACCCACTTCTTCAACAATACCGATACCTTCATGCCCTAAGATACGACCATTCCATTCACCAGTCTCAGCTTTTGCCGTTTCTTCAATCTCAGGGTTTTTACCTTTCCAAATCCCCAAATCTGTACCACAAATAGTAGTTTTAGTCATACGGATGATGGCATCGGTAGGCTGTAAAATAGTTGGCTTATCTCGCTCTTCAAAACGAATATCATCACCGCCATAATAAACCATCGCTTTCATTTTATCACTCATAGTTATCTCCTGTTATTGTGTTCAATATTTAAATCAAATTAATTTGTTTTTTGTAGCTTAGAAGCTTCTTTGCTATGGTTTTATTATACGCTTTTTTTTATTAATTCACAATTTTATTTACTTGAAAATCCCTTTATAATCAATATGTTATATTATAACATTAGTAATAAAAATGTCATCTATTTTGCTATTAAATTGATTGAAAACATATCATTTAAATGAAGAAAAATTTTAATTTTATTAACCAAAATAACAATCATCAATTAAGTATAATCATTTAATCATAGAATAGAATAAGATAAGCCCATTTAGTCAATCTCATATAATTTCACTACAAGACAACCAAGTGAAGATAGTATATGTAGTACATCAAGTAAGGTTAACGCTATGGTGAATTTATAGTAGGCAGACTATACTATTACTTATCCATATTATCTCTGACGCCATGACTTAGCAGAGATAATTGAATATTCGGCTATTAAGGAAACCCCATGATTAGAGAAATTCATGTCACTAAGCTTGCTCAAGAGTTGGCAGATAATAATTTAACCACCCAAACTGCAACCATTTATGACGTGCGTGACCCTGAGGCTTATCAGGCGGGGCATATTGAGGGAGCGGTCAATCAACCTGTTAATGATGGTGTAAATAAAGACTTACTGGACGCAAGCGAAGGCACAATTTATGTGCTATGTGGCGGTGGTAGCAAAGCACCGAGATTTGCAAATCTGTTAAATGAGCTGGATAGCAGTCGTGATATTGTGGTGCTAACTGGTGGCACAAGAGGGGCAAAATCAGCAGGTATGCTGATTATTGAGGAATAGGTTTTGATTATTTTGAGCTGACCAAGCAAACCCACCAAATGATAGAAAATGGGCGTATTAGGTATTTGCTAATATGTCTTACAGGGCTATATTAAAAAAACTCATTTTAGTCTATAAGGATTTTTTGAAAGCTCAATTTTAACTTCGGTATCACTTAGTAACTTAGCCAGATATGGTTGATATTGAGTAGCAGCAGGTGCAATATAGACTTTATCTAAATTATCCTTTACAGACTCATTGTATTCTACATATAGAAATCTTCCAAAATCCAACTTAACTTTATCCTCTTTTAACGAGGTGATATAAACCATCCGACATTCCTGCTCTTCTTGAAATGCGGCATGCTTAATCAAGTACTTTAAAGGTAATAAAATTTCATTAAGCAAAGTATCATACTCTTTTAATAAGTCACAATAATTTTTATCTAACTTTTTCTTGTCTTGTACAAGTTTTTTATAGCTTTTCTCTGCTTTTTCTAAGTCTTTATAAGTAGCTTTTAACTTATTAAATTCTCTTTTAAAATCATTTGTCTTATCATTTATAAACTTCTGATAATCTATCCAATTTTGTTCAGCCTGCTTACTATCATTGCTAGACTCACGATAAAAAGTAATTCGATTACGCTGGGCTAGATGGACGTAATCATTGCTAGCATCTTCATAGATGCATGCTGGGTCAATATAAACACAACGCATAATAGGTTGCTTACCAATACTCACATTAGATATATCTAAATCTTTTTCACTCTTTTCTTGCAACTCAATTTCCCTATCGGCAATAGAGTTGGTCTGGTCATAAATAGCTAAATTAGTCAGCCCATTAAATCCTTGATTATTAAAAAATTTTTATTAAATACTAAGCTGACACCTGATGCCTCAAGGTTATCTTTTTTTCCATAAAGACGAAACTGATTTAAGCTGTCATGATTAAAGGTAAAACAGCTTACAAAAGCATGAAAATCAGCATCAAAATCAGGATTGATATACCTATTTTGTTTATCATGCTTTAAATAATCTAATAACAACTGCCCTTCACTCGGATCATTAACATTATTAATAGTATTTAGGCGGAATGGACTGGCTTTCTCCTTGCCTTTTTGGTTAAGTAATATATCAGCAGTTGCAGGGCTGGTATAATGAGCTAATTTACGTTCTGCTGGCTGACTATCAGAAGATTGACTACCTCGATAATTAAAGTCAACTTTTAATATATATATAATATCTAATACTAGATTAAATAGCTTTTGATATAACTTTCCTACTTCTCTGCTATTATCTGTAATAAGTAAATTACATATCTTAATAAAACACTCCGATTCATAACGATAAAACGACTTAGACTCAGTGTAATGCTTTATTGCCTCTTTATATTGTTCTTTTCCTAAGTAATATTGAGCAATACTAAACTGTGCCCTTGTATAAGCTTCTGAACTATCTTCAGGTAGAATATTTTGCCATGTTTCAACAGCATCCTGAGATCTTTCCAGTTCTTTAAAAGCTAATCCAATATTAAACTGTACCTTTGCATGAATTTCATCACTATCTTCAGGTAGAATATTTTGCCATACATCAATGGCTTGCTGAAAATCGCTCTTATTAAAAAAAACCCTCCCGATATCTAATTGAGCTTGAGCATACTGTTCTTTTCCGTCTTTGTTCCGAGTAACTTTTTGTAGTTTTATAATCTGTTCCTGAGTTTCTTTGTCTAACTTTTCTAAATTATAAGTACTCATATATCACTCCCCCACCAATCCCAAAAACTCATCTTCACTCACCACTTTTACCCCTAGCTTTTCTGCTTTGGTAAGTTTTGAGCCTGCTTTTTCACCTGCCAGTAGTGCAGTAGTTCTAGCAGAAATACTGCCCGATACTTTTGCACCCATCGCTTGCAGTTTGGCTTTTGCTTCATCTCGTCCCATACTCGCAAGTGTCCCTGTAATCACCCACGTTTGCCCATCTAATGGCAAATCTGCATTGGCGACTTGCTCCACTTTATCCCAATGCACACCTGCATTTTGCAATGCAGTAATCACTTCGATATTATGCTCGGCTCGGAAAAAGTCAAAAATCAGCTCGGCAGTGATATCACCGACATCAGGGGTTTGTTGTAATTGCTCGATACTGGCAGACATCAGCTCAGGCAAATCGCCAAATTGTTGTGCCAGATTTTGAGCCGTGGTTTCGCCCACACCCCGAATCCCTAAGGCATAGATAAATCTAGGCAAAGTGGTTTTTTTACTGTTCTCAATGGCAGTCAGCATGTTTTGCACCGACTTTTCGCCCAATTTTTCGAAGTTTACCAAGTCTTCTTGATGCTCTTGTAAATGGTAAATATCCGCTACCGTTTTTAGCAGTCCATGTTCAAAAAAGCTAATCAGCCAACGCTCACCCAAGCCATCAATATCCATCGCCCGTCTTGATACAAAATGGATTAACGCCTCTTGTTGCTGAGCAGGGCAAAACAGCCCACCACTACAACGTGCCAATGCTTCACCTTCGGGTAGTACCACTGGCGAATCACACACAGGGCATTGCTCAGGCAAAGTCACAGGCTGGCTGTCATCAGGACGCATCTCCTCCCACACTCGGGTAACTTTGGGAATCACGTCTCCTGCCCGATGTATACTGACAGTATCGCCTGCCCGCACGTCCAAACGCTGAATTTCACCAAAGTTATGTAGGGTAACGTTACTAACAGTGACCCCACCGACTTGCACAGGCTCTAACTTACCGACTGGGGTGAGTTGTCCTGTACGTCCAACTTGCCATTCAATGGTGTTTAGTCGAGTCATCACCGTTTCGGCAGGGAATTTATAAGCAGTCGCCCAACGTGGCTCTCGTGATAAAAAGCCAAGCTGTGATTGCAAGTCAAGGTCATTAACCTTTATCACCGTACCGTCAATCTCAAATGGTAAGTCAGGACGCTTTTCAATAACCGATAGATAGTAGGCTTGCGCTTCTTCTAGGTTTTTCACCACTTGCACAGCACTGACAGTAAAGCCAATCTCTTTAAGCCATGCCAAAGCCTCAGACTGAGTGTTGATACTCTCAGGTAAGCCTTGATTGACCGAATAGGCATAAAAAGCGAGAGGACGAGAGCCAGCGATGGCAGGGTCAAGTTGGCGTAGGCTACCCGCCGCCGCATTGCGAGGATTGGCAAAAGTTTTATCGCCTTTTTGCTCGGCTTCTCGGTTAAGCTTCTCAAAGCCTGCCTTAGGCATAAGCACTTCACCACGTACTTCTAGTAACTCAATATCACTGGCTTGCTCAAGGATTAATGGCAAGTTACGAATGGTTTTCACATTTTGGGTGATGTCCTCACCCACTTTGCCATCACCCCGAGTTACCGCTTGTACAAATTGTCCATTTTCATATTTTAAAGACACCGCCAAGCCATCAAGTTTTAACTCCATCTCATATTCTGGATTTTGTTGCGAGGTGCTTAAACGGTCATTAATACGACGCATAAACTCGCCCAAGTCCTCACGATTAAAGACATTGCCCAGTGATAACATGGCGATATCGTGGGTGACTTGGGTAAAAAATGGTAGTGGCTTATCACCAACAGTATTGGTTGGGCTGTCAGCTTGGATAAGCTCTGGGTTTTGCACTTCTAAGGCGACCAGCTGACGACGCAACTGGTCATATTCATTATCGCTAATAGTGGGGTTGTCTAGGACATAGTAGGCGTTATTATGGATACGTAGCTCTTTGATTAAGGTACGCATTTGCTGGATAATTTGTGAATTGGTAGAGGTTTGCTTGCTCATAATCGCCATCTTTGTTCATTGTTAGTAAGAAATTAGATGGCGATATGATAGCAATTTTATATAGGTTTTGGGGGAGCAGTTCTGTCAAATCAGGCAATCTTTGCCATTAGGATACTAATATTGAAACTCACGTATTTGATGACGCATTTTTTGTTTTTGTTCCCGAGTCAGTGGCTGATGATTCTCATCCAACACTTTTAAATCCAGCTCCTTGGCAATCATCACTGCACTGCTTATCATACTATCGAAACCCTGTAATGCTTTAGGATGAGGAAGAGATAAGAAAAATACCAAGCCGTTATATCGTGATTGTGGCAATGTATTTAGGTCAAATGGTGTGATACCATCATGATTGACCCCCATCATACTAAACCATAATATGCCTGTACCGTCTTTATTCTCATAACGGTGAAACATATTCATTGCCCCATATTTCATACCATACTGATCGACAATCGCCAGTAAAGTCACACCATCAATGACTCGAAAGCCATCTTCTGGAACAAGGGTAATATTAACATTCTCTGTCGCATGGTTAAGTGGGCTGTTTTGATCTTGATCAGCAGATGCCATTAGATGGTTATCTAATATGGGGCTGTTTTCAGTGAATGCTGGCGCTTCAGCAGTCTCAACCGCTGGTGAGATATTCGCTGTTGCTGAAGCCAGATTTGAAAATAAATCCGGCTCTGCCTCTTTATCATCTAATATCTCTTTTGAAAGAGCTGAAACCTCCTGATCATCAGCTTGACGACGCTCAGCTTCCCATTGTGCTTGCTCAGCAGTTAGGTGATCACTATCATATGCTTGTGCTGTAGCATCATAAGCTGACATCGCATCTGTCTGTGCTGGAGTTTCATCAATCACTGCTTGCAAATGACTACGGTCAGGGGTAATCACCGTTTCGCCACCCAAGCTATCATCAAAATCTGGCTCATCGACCAAATTGCGCTCATGACGGGGCAAAATAGGGATACCATTTTTATCACGAATTAAGGCTGCTTGTTGCTTAGCAGCACGCCGCTTCATACCACGATACATCATGTATAACCCTGCAAGCATGATTAAAACAGCAATAACAATCAGAATAATCTCAGTCGTGGTCATGATAACGATGCCCCTATACTTTAATAATTAATTAGCAAAATAAATAACAGCAGAATAATAGAAATGATGGGTTAATACAGCACAGCTCAGATGCCCATAGTCTAGCATGGTTACCATAAGCCGTCATTAACTGAGCCATAAATCTTCATCACAAATCAATACCTATATTTAGCCACTCATCCTATCAGATTAAATAGGATTGGTATTTGTTTCAAGATACTGCTCTGCCTCATCTAAAGTGACACTGACCAATGTTGATATGCCAGCATTGGGCATGGTAATCCCTTTTAGCTCATCAGCAATTTGCATCGCCAGTTTATTATGGCTAATAAAAATAAACTGTACCTCACCTGCCAGCTCATGGATTAGGTTGGTAAAACGTCCAACATTGGCATCATCTAAGGGAGCATCGACCTCATCAAGCACACAAAATGGAGCTGGGTGCTGTTTAAAAATGGCAAAAATCAGGCTTAATGCGGTCAAGGTTTTCTCACCTCCTGACAACACCGCCAGTCGACTATTTTTCTTACCCTTTGGTTGAGCCATCAATTCAATACCTGCCCGCCACTGCTCAGCTTTGCTCAAGCTATCATCTTGTTGCAAAGTCAAACTGGCATGACCACCGCCAAACACTTTGGTAAATAACTCTGCCAAATCACGATTCACCGCCTCTAAGGTGTGCATAAATAGGGTTTTGGTTTTGCCATCAATGGTGGCGATGGCATCGGTTAGGGTATCCATGCTTTGGCGAATATCATCAATCTGTTGCTGTAATGGGGCAAGTCTGGCATCAACCTCCTCAAGCTCGGCAACGGCGGTTAAATTCACCGCACCGATTTTATCAAGCTGTTGTTTTAGCTGATTTTCTTGCTGGTGCAGTTGCTCTAAGTTATTCCTATTAGAGGCATGGCGTTTTGCCCACTGCTCACCGCCATGAGCAATCATTTCTGCCAAAATGGTCGACGGGCTAATCCCACTATCTAAGGCTTGCAAGCGTTCACTTGCCTCGGTAATACGTTCATTAGCAACGGCAAGCTGACTGCGACAATCACTAAATGCCTGCTGAATCTGGGTTAATTTATTTTGCCACTCATCAAGCTGTGCTTGGTGCTGTGCCTGCTCATTTTTAAACCCATTAACGCTCGCAAGATGTTCCTCAAAGGCAATTTGCTGTTCATGATGGGCTTGATTAGCCGTTTTTACTGCCTCTTCTAGTTTGGGCAATTTTTGTTGTTTGCTTTGATAATAGGTTTGGGTTTTTTGCTCACTGCTCTGCAAACGCTCAGCTTCCACTTGTAGCTTTTCAAGCTGTTGCTGTTGATGTTGTATCGCCAGTTTACTTTGTTGTATTTCAAGCTGTAGGGCTTGCAGGGCATTGGCATTTTCTTGCTGTTGACGTTGGGCAGTCGCTCTTTGCTCTGCCAGTTGCTCATTGCGTTGTTGATAGTCGCTCAGTTTGGGTTGTAGCTCTGCTAAGTCTTGGGTGACATTTGTCAGTTTATCAGTTAGCTTATTTTGCTCAGTGGTTAATTCTTGTTTTTCTTGCTCGAGTTGCTCACGCTCTTGTTGCAAACGAGCTTGTTCACTTTGTTGCCGTTCAAATTTATTTTGTAGCTCACGCAGTTGCCCTTGCGTTTGGTGCTGTTGCCCTGTTAAGGCAGTGGCTTGGGCGGTTAACTCTTCTAGGTTAACGCTAAGATGGTCATGCTCAGTGGTGAGTTGTTTGATAAATTGATTGCTGTCGTCTATTTGGCTTTCTAATTGCTCAAGTTCCTCTTCAAGCTGTGCTAACTGTGCTTGTTGCTGTTCTTTTTCTAGGCGTTGGCTTAAAAAGTGGGCTTGATTGGCATTATTTTGATAATTCTTACCTGCCAATTTACTGATATGCACTGCCCCAACTTGGCTAATCAGCCACCCTGTTTTGGTTAAGACAATCGCCCCCAAAGGTAGATTTTTGAATAATACACTCAAAGTATGCGTGGTCGGTTTAGCATTGTTATCATCACCGACATATAAATAGCACTGTTGCCACAATGCCAGTTGTGGTTTGGCAATCAGTTCAGATAGTGGCACGATGGATAAGGCGTGTTGCTTATCAGCAGTTAACAAGTTGTGATTACTTTCACACTGAGTAAACCAGATACTATTAATGGGTTGGTTAATGGATTGAGCTTTGTTATCCGTTTTTTTACCTGATTTTTTATCCGCCTTTGTATCAGTACCCTTGTCTGTTTGGCTGTGTATTTGTTGGCTAAGTTGTGCTAATACCGCAAAATTTATTTTATCTGTTACAGCCTTCCCATTTAATTCATCATTAAAAAAATCAGCAAATACCCGACTATCTAACCACATTGCAAGCCACATATCCAGAGTATTGGCAAACGCTTTACCTTGTTGGCTTAATTCAATTTGCTCACTGAGTTTTGGTAGCTTAGATAGCGATAGCTCAGATAGCCAGTTGTTTGCAGGTTGGTTAGATTGATTGGCTATATTTTGTTTGTGGCTGGTTTGTGTTACTTGGGTTTGCTGTGCTTGTGGTGTTTGAGGCTTTGGGGAGTAAACAATACGGTGCAGGGCATCATACTGCCCTGATAAACTGGCATGGCGTTTTTCTAAGCTATTATGGCTGTTTTGCTGGCTTAATAATTGCTGTTTAACCTCATGAAACTTGGGCTGTAGCAGTTCTCTCTCATCAGCGATATTGTCTTGCTGACGGTTTAAGCTGGCAATCTGTACGTTAAGTTGCTCAATCTGCTCAGCAAAAGGCAGGTTGAGATTGTCATCACTGACTTCACTCGTTTGCTGATTGGCTTGTTGATAAGCCTGCCACTGCTGTTGCCAGAGTTGCTGTTTTTGTTGCCATCTATTCAGCTGATTGTTGATTTGCTCTTGGGCTTGCTTGGCTAGGGCATGCTGTTGCTCAAGTTGTCGCTCGCTATCTTGCAATGCCCCTAACTGTTGTTGCACTTGTTGCCATTGTTTGTTGAGCATAGCAAGTGATTGGCTATTTTGTTCAAGATTTTGGTCGTTTAGCTGTTGTTGCAGGGTGTCAAATTGTGGTTGCAACTTATCAAGGTGGGCTTGCTGTTGTTGCAAGCTGTCGGTTAGCTCAGCTTGCTCTTTGACGTTTTGCTGTTGCTTAGCAAGCAGAGTTTGCAAACGCCGTTCGTCCTGCTCTAGCTCATTTTGTAGGCTTTGTAGTTGGTGTTGTTGCTGTTGCAAGGCAAGCTGGTACTGGTGCTGTCGCTCTTTGGCATTGTCTTTAAGCCATTCTGATTCAGCAAGTCGTTCGTTTATTTTTGCCAGTTTGGTTTTTTGACTGCTGATTTGCTGTTGCTCAGTATTGATTTGCTGTTGTAGGCTATCAAATTGGGCTTTGTGCTGTTGTTGTTGCAGTTTGGCATTGACCAGTTGAGTGATGGCAAGCTGTTTTTGTACTTCTTCTAATTCGGTTTGAATGGCTTGATAACGCTTGGCATTTTCGGCTTGTTTGGCAAGCGTTTTTTGTCGTTTTTCCAGCTCACTACTGACATCATTAAGACGGGCTAGGTTTTCTGCGGTTTTTTCCAGCTTTTTTTGCGTTTCTTCTCGGCGGGCTTGATAGCGTGACACCCCTGCCGCTTCTTCGATAAACTCACGCAACTGCATGGGGCTTGAGTCAACAATCCGCCCAATCATACCCTGCTCAATCACTGCATAGCTACGTGAGCCAAGCCCTGTTCCCAAAAATACATCAATCACATCACGACGACGACAGCGTGTGCCATTGATAAAGTAGTCTGATTTGCCCTCTTTATTAACCTGACGACGCACTGACAGTTCGTGATATAGGTTTAGCTCATGGCGTATACCGGTGTGTTCATCTTGGGTATGCTCAAAGGTCAGCTCAACACTGGCAAGGCTTTTGCCCGCTTTGTCCTGTGTGCCTGCAAAGATGACATCACTCATCGCCCCACCCCGCAACTGCTTGGCAGAGGTTTCACCCAATACCCAACGGATGGCATCAATGACATTAGATTTGCCACAACCATTAGGACCTACAATGGCGGTAATGCCATATTTGAAGGTAAAGGTGGTCGGATTGGCAAAGGATTTAAAGCCTGCCAGTTTGAGGGATTTTAGACGCATGAGTTAAAGATATGAAGAACTAAGAGAAAAATAGAGGCGTATTTTACCTTAATTTTGCTAGTATTTTCACATTTATTATATGAGCTACAGCAAGATATAAAGTCTATAAATAGAGCTTTCAAATATCAGGCTCAGTTACATATTAACCATACATAAAAGATTTTGATTGCAAGCTATGGTTAAATCCTGCCAACAGTTTTCTTTCAACTTGGCATAACTCATTATCTGCTAAATAACTTTCATTAAATGCTATAAACTCTTGCCATGTTATGCTGGCTATTGTTAAGTTATTTGCAATACTGATGATATCTTCCGTCAGTAAATTTGCATATTTTATTGGGTTTTTCTGACAATATGCGAGCTCTTTTTCTACCATCTCTTCCTGATTTATTTGCATTGGCTGACTACCAATAAATAGCAATAAAAAACCAGCATCTGAGTGAATAAACTGCTTTTCTACCAAGTAATGATACATAAAACTATACTTTAATATTTGGTCAGGATTTTTTTTACCATTTAGCTTTAACTCATTGGCAACCAATATCGTTGCGTCATGGTTATACGCCAAGTTATCCATAAACATAGCTTTTAATTTAGTGCTACATTCAAAGATGCCACTATTGCCATGTGTCGCCCAAGCATAGCCCTTTGTAATATCTACAAACTGAGAGTAAAAAACATCTAAATATTTATCACTACATAAACTTAAAAATATATCAAACTCTTTGTTTAAATAGTCTTCAGAGAAAAACTTTACTCTTCTTAGTGCCTCACGTACGCTACAAATACCAGTCGTCTTTTTAGAATAGGTCTGTAACTGCTCCGTCGCTTCCATTTGATGCTGTAGCTTTTTCTTAATAATCGCTTCAATCTGCTCCGAAGACTTACCACGCATCTCAGGCATGGTTGCCCACTCAATAATCTGTCTTTGATACTGTGACTTAGTAATACCTAATATACTTTGTGGTGTCCATGCAATAAACTCCACCATATTTGATAAGCCTGTCGTCCATGGTATGTATTGTTTTAAATGGTCAATAGAGCCAAATATTTGGCGATATTTATCTGTTGCTTTCACGAATAACAACCTCTTATTTTTTATCTACTACCACAAAAAACTTTCATGCTAGTAAATCGCCTGCCAGCATTTGCTTGCTATCTATAGACAAAGAAGTCTAAAACAGATACAAAGCAACCGATTACAGATAGTACAGTTGTATAGCAAACGTATTAATAGCTACTTAGTAACTCTTTGACTATAGAGGATTTAATACTTTACTGTCCCTATTTGCTAAACAATCCCCATTCCTGCCAGTCCTGACCACAATAACTGTCCGCCAGCAAAGGTTAGCAATACACCAAATGCTTTTTTTAAGGTTGTTGCAGGTAGTTGGTGTGCCAGTTTTGCCCCCACTTTTGCTGTAATAAAGCTGGCGACAGAGATACATACAAAAGCAACAATATGCACAAACCCTATCGTACCTTGTGGTAGATTTGCCACATCTTGCCCAAACCATGCAAAGCCCAAAGCCCCTGCCACAGCAATCGGTAAACCACAGGCTGCCGATGTGCCAACTGATTGACGCATGGATAACCCTGACCAGTTTAAAAAGGGTACAGTCAAACTACCACCACCAATACCAAAAATTGCTGAGGCAAGCCCAATTCCTGTTCCTGCCCCAAACTGTACGGGTGGCTTTGGCAAGGGTTTCCCAAGTTGTTCTTTATTGGATAAAAACAGCATTTTAAATGCCACCAATAAGGCAGCAGCACCAATCATCGCTTGCAACATCAGCCCATTAATCTGGTCAGCAACCGCCGCCCCTGTTAAGCTCCCAATCACCAGCCCACCTGCCATATATTTCCAGACGTCCCAACGTACACCGCCACGCTTATTATGTGCCATCAGTGAGCTAATTGAGGTGACAATGATGGTCGCCAATGATGTGCCTACTGCCAAATGAGCCACCACATCAGGTGAGTAATGATAAGCGGTAAATATCCACACCAACGCAGGCACAATAATCATACCGCCACCAATGCCAAACAGCCCTGCACACAGTCCTGCAAACATCCCTGCCAAAATAAACCATATCACCATTGTCATAATATATCCTTGTTAACGATTTTTATTTGTTACAACATCTACTGGCTATTTTGTAGCCGATAATACCATTCTATCTGTCTATCAAAGCCTATCTGTAGCAAGCTGGCAATGATACGTCCTGTCAGCCCCCACACCGTTTCATCATCAATAATCCAGCTTGGTGAAGCAACCATCGAAGTCTGCTCACCTTGGGTATAGGCAAAGACATAATCCACCGTGGGCTGAGTAATCAGCATCTCAAAATCCGCCCAAAATATACGCTCAATCTCACCCAGCTCAGGCACATAAATCACATCAGGTGCGACCAAAGCAACAATTGGACGCACAACCAATCCTGACTTTGAGCGTTGCGTTGGTAGTTGTCCCAATATCTGCACGGCGTTGGGTGGTAACGCCGTCTCTTCACATGCCTCACGCAAAGCGGTCACCACATTATTACCATCATCTGCTTCATGTTTTCCCCCAGCAAACGACACCTGCCCTGCATGTGAGCTTAAATGCCCTGCTCGTCTGGTCAGTAGTAGCTTGGGTGCTGGCTCATTGGTGATGGCAACCAATACAGACGCATCTGCAATCGGCGTTTGATAAAGTTGTTGCAAAATCTGTGATGCGTCTGCGATGTCAGAATCGCTAGATGCCTGTCTTTGTTTATCCATTTGAGGCACATCTGCTTGCTTGCAGTCTGTTACTAGCCATGTTTGTAACCGTTGTGCCAATGTTTGTAAAATCGGTTGCTCAATATGTGCGGGTAACGCAACGACAAGCTCATCAAATCGTATAGAATGGCTATGAGTTGGCGAAGAAATTGACATAGAAAAATCACTTAATATTGGATGACTGATAGCGTAACGCAAATAGCATCTTGGTGCATCATTTTTATATGAGTTTGTATGAGATAGATAGAGAAGATACTAAGTCACCTATTTTAATGATAATATTTATCATCAGATAGGGCATATTGAATATTTTATAAGGATAAAAAATGGCGTACTGTTTACAATGCGGGCATCAAGCAGAACAAAAAATCCCCGAAGGCGACCATAATTTACGCTTGGTTTGTCCAAGCTGTGACTATATTCACTACGAAAACCCCAAAGTTATCTGTGGTGCGTTGGTGATCTATGAACAAAAAGTATTGCTATGCCGTCGTGCGATTGAGCCTCGTTATGGCTACTGGACACTGCCTGCTGGATTTATGGAAATTGGCGAAACCATCGCACAAGGGGCATTGCGTGAAACTGTCGAAGAAGCCGATGCCATCGCTACCAACCCACACCTTTATTGTATTTATGACATTCCTGATATTGGTCAGATTTATGTTTTATACCTCACTGATTTACAAGATGGCAAGTTTGGCACAGGTATCGAAAGCCTAGAATGTGCTTTATTTAGCGAAGATGAGATTCCGTGGGATGAGATTGCGTTTGAAGCAGTGAAACGTACCCTAAACCATTATTTTACTGACCGCCAACATCATTACAACCACAATGACTTTCCCTTGCATCAAGAACAAATCGCTAAAGATAAAAGTATTAAACGTTATTAGGGGCTAATAATGCTAATCTAAGGTAATTTTTGTGCCACTTTTGGTAAAGTTCATCACAAACTGACTTTTAAAATTACGCACATTGTTTTCATAGGTCAATGTATCACGAGTAAAACGGTGGTAGTCGCTCATATTTTTGGCATTGACTACCAATAAAAAATCAAAATCACCCGATACCTCATAGCAACTCATCACTTGTGGCTGGTCGTGCATCAGCCTTTCAAAGCGGTGTTGCATCGAGGTATTAGAACGCTCCATCTCTATCATCACAAAAGCAGTCAGCCCATAGCCCACTTTGGTGGGGTCAACAATGGCGACCTGCTTGCTAATCACCCCTGTTTCTATTAAATGTTGCACTCGACGCTGTGCCGTTGCCACCGAAACATGAACCTTTTCAGCAATAATTTTTAGTGGCAAGGTCACATCATCTTGAAGCAAATTCAAAATGGCTTTATCTGTTTCATCAAGGTGAGTCATCATTACTTCCCAAGTTAATCAGTTCCACATTAATCAGTTTACTCGCACACTATTGAAGGTTCTATCTGTCCAATATTAATAATTAATAAGAGACGCAACCATATTTTTCTTATATAGAGTCTGTTGAACATTCATCGTTATAGGAAAATTTATCAACGCTAAATATCCTAGAACATAAAAACGAATAAAATCATAATATATTTAATATAAAATTAATAGTAATTCTCATAGAAACAATATTACCAATAATTTTTATCAAATAATTTATATAAATGATAAATAAATTCTATTTTTCCCTATATTAGAGAAATATTATCACTCTCTGTGTTTAAAATATCAAACATAATCCATTGAATATAACAAGTTACATATAAAGGGATAAACACACATCATGTCTACTTTGGCACGCTATCGCACACAACTACTACAGCCAACATGGTTTTATAAACACGACCGTACTCAGCAAACACTGATGCTCGGTGTGGCACTTGCGGTGTTATCTAATGTGCTGTTTGGTGTGTTATATACTTATAGCAGTTGGCTAGCACCCTTATCTGGCACGCAAGTCTTTATCTGGCGTGTTATTGCCATGTGGGTTGCCATTATCAGCTTTTTGGGTGTTTCAGGTAAAATGCACCAAAGTGTGCAAACTTTAAAATCTCTAAAAACTGCCAAACAATGGGCATGGTTACTAATACCAACGCCTATTTTTGCCAGTCAATTTTGGCTATTTATGTGGGCTCCTGTCAACGGACAAGGCATCCAAACGGCAATGGGCTATTTTTTATTTCCCTTAATGATGGTGCTATTTGGCTGTATTTTCTTTGGTGAAAAACTGTCCAAATTACAATGGGTCGCTGTTGCCTTAGCTGGGCTTGGTGTTAGCAGTGAGCTAATTCGTACACACAGCGTATCATGGGCGACTTTATGGGTGTGTACGACTTATCCTATTTATTACATTATGCGTCGTAAACAAGGCATCTCGGCATTAACTGGGCTGTTGGTTGACTTGACGATATTAGTACCTTTTGCGGTAGGATATTTGTTATTCTTCGCCCCCTCTGCATTAACTACTGTTGCAGGCTCAGGTTATTTAATGGTGCTATTGGTTGGCTTAGGGGTGATTAGTATCTTAGCCATGCAGACCAATGTTGATGCCAGTCAAAAACTGCCTGTTAACGTATTTGGTATGCTTAGTTATTTAGAGCCTGCACTGTTATTTATATTAGCGGTTACTGTACTGGGTAATCCTTTTGAAACAGAAATGCTATTTAGTTATGGGCTAATTTGGGCGGGGATTGCTTGCTTGATATGGCATGGCATACAAAGCTTTCGCAATAATCAAAAAAATCGCACCAATACACAGACACTTGGTATAAATTAAGCCTATCAACTCTTAATTGTTTCCATAAAAAACGTAAAAAAATAGGGGGTTATGCTGATATAACCCCCTATTTTTATGTCTTCAATTATTGAAAAAATATCATCCGTACGGGCTTGGTACAGTGAATGTTTTAGTGAACTGGCAACAGAAAGAGAGCCTAAACTTATACAAACAACATCAATCCAAATGATGTTTAAAGCCACGCTGTTTGTCACGCTCCCAGTCACGGTCTTTTAAGGTTTTGCGTTTATCATGCAATTTTTTACCCTCAGCCAATGCAATCTGACATTTCACCAGCGACTTTTTCCAGTAGCAAGATAAAGGCACACAGGCAAAGCCTTTTTGATTAACCGCCCCAAAGAGTTTATCAATCTCACGGCGGTTTAGTAGTAGCTTGCGGGTACGGATATTGTCTGGGTTGACATGGGTTGAGCTAGACAATAACGGCTGAATATGGGCACCAAATAAGAATGCTTCTCCATCTCGAAATATCACATAAGCTTCGGTAATACTCATTTTACCTGCACGAATGGCTTTTACTTCCCAGCCTTCTAATACCAATCCTGCTTCAAAAGTCTCTTGAATAAAGTATTCATGACGGGCTTTTTTATTAGCACAGATTTGATTCTCTGGTTTCTTTGCTTTTTTTGCCATAATATGGTGTCTCCTAGTCCTCAATATTTTGAGTCGAACTAATGATTATAACAATATTATTGCAAAACGTTGATGCAAGCTTTGTAACCTCTTCTTAATTTATCTTCTTATTTTACTTTTCATACTTATTATATATTATTGATTATGTAGCTAATTAGTAGCTCTTTGACCGTGTAAAGCCGACAAAACCTATAACGATACACTTTAAACAATGCGTAAGGTCGCAAAATTTGATACGATATCGCTCAAACGTCACCTTGTGATTCTTCTAGCAAACCAATCAGACAATGACCATGACTCAAACCAGCACAGCAACTCTAACTGTACCGTCTTCTGCTCACTCAGAGACCAAACCGATATCTACCTTACATACCAGAATCGTTTATCCCGGTACATTTGACCCCATTACCAATGGTCATATCGACTTGGTACACCGTGCCGTAAAGCTGTTTGATGAAGTGGTGATTGCTGTTGCACTGGGACACCATAAAAAGCCGATGTTTGATTTTGAAGAACGAGTTAAACTGGTAAAAACGGTATTTGAGCATTTACCACAAGTTTCTGTGGTTGGCTTTGAAGGCTTATTGGTTGAGTTTATGCGTGAGCAAAATGCCACAGCCGTCTTGCGTGGATTGCGTGCGATGTCTGACTTTGAATATGAATTTCAGCTTGCCAATATGAACCGTGAGCTGGATGATAAGTTTGAAGCGGTGTTTTTAACGCCATCACAAGACTATTCTTTTATCTCGTCAACCATGATTCGTGAGGTTGCTAAACTAGGTGGTGATGTTTCAAAGTTTGTTCCTGACTGTGTGTTAGCTGAATTTGCCAAAAAACGGGCAAATAACTGGCAGTAAGCCTGTGGGAGAAAATTATGGCACTATTAATCACTGATGAATGTATTAACTGTGACGTGTGTGAACCTGTCTGCCCAAATGATGCCATCTCAGAAGGGGATGATATTTATGTCATCAACCCTGACCTATGCACCGAGTGTGTGGGGCATTTTGATGAGCCTCAATGTGTCGAGATTTGCCCCATCGACTGTATCCCCAAAGACCCAAATCATGAAGAGAGCCAAAGTGACTTAATGGCAAAGTTTCAAAGAATTACAAAACAGTAATCCTTACCAGTCCTTCATATTTCCATCATACCTTCATAATCTATAAGCCATGTAATTAAACACCTATCAATGCAACCATTTATTGCTCGCATACCTATAGATTTATGATTATTATTTCAATATAATCAACAACTTATCTAGTAGTTTATGCTTAAACAACCATCAATGCTGATATGTTCACAAAATATCGCCTCTTGATAAATATAGTCAAAGAACGACTGTAGTGAATACTCAGCATTTATTAACCTCCATTGCTATAGATAGGAAATGATTATGCGAACATTAAAAACTTCCACTTTGTTGCTTGGTAGTACACTGGTCTCTGCCACCCTTTTATCTGGTTGCCAAAATATTCAAAATCAGATAAAACCTGCTCAACCACTGAATGAACCTGAGCTACAAGCAACCATTCAAAGTGTTGATGGAAACCAAGCTAACATCGGACAAATGCATCTTAGCCAAGTCGCTGAAGGTGTACGAGTGTATGGACAAATCAACAACTTACAGCCAAATACCACATATGCCATACATATCCATGAAACAGGAAGTTGTGATGATGCAGGTCACACCGCAGGTGGACATTTCAATCCTGACAATAATCCTCATGGACACCCTGATGACCCAAATAGTCACGCTGGTGATTTACCCAATATCACGGCTGATGCTAACGGAACTGCCACTATGGATTACATCAAAAAAGGGCTGACTGTAGACATGAACTCAAAGTATAGCGTTTATAATCGCGCCTTTATTCTACATGCGCATGCAGATGACTATACAACTCAACCTACTGGTGGTTCAGGCGCCCGCATTGCTTGTGGTATCGTTGAGAAAAACTAACTTTATGTCTGATATCAGACATAAATCTATTAGAGCTTTATCTATCAGCGAATACATTGAGACTATAGAAATACACTCATAAATGGGAGAACACAGACACAGTAAACACAAGTAATGTAGCTGTCGTTTAGTATTTCTTTTATATACTTGAGCTGAATGAAGATAGATATAGGTACTAAAAAGCCCTCACTGCAATTTAAACAGTGAGGGCTTTTTAATGATAATTCTGACAGATATGACAAATCAGGTCTGTGGAACAGTTAAGCTTCCTCCACCCATTTACCTTTACGCCAGTACAGTCCCCAGCGGGTTGCTTTGCCCGTTTTTTGGTTTTCTGAGCCAACATACTGTTCTTTTTGTTTGCGTGACCAGCGTAAAATGGTGGGATTACCATCTGGATCTTCATCGGGTGCATCAAACAAATATTGGAACTTCTCTTCTAACTTATCTTGGATAGAGCGTAACTCAGATAGCTTGGGCGCACGAGTCTCACGAATTTTAGGGAACTTTGATGCTGCCAAAAACATACCCGCCGCACCTTCTCTTAAAATAAAGTGGTCATCATGCTTAGTAGACTTTAACTCTGGCATATCAATGGGGTCCATACGTGGTGGCGCAGGTTCACCATTTTTGAGCACTTTACGGGTATTATCACACTTTTCACACGCAAAATAAGGACCAAAGCGTCCTGTTTTCAGCTCCATCTGTCCATCACACTTGTTACAGTCAATGGTTGGTGCATCTGAGCCAGGAACTTCAAATTTACCTTCCTCAAGGATATAACCATCACAGTCTGGGTTGTTACCACATACATGCAGTTTTAAACCACCATCGACGATATAGCCATCCATCGCTGTCTTACATTTTGGACAGCGTTTTTTCTCCATCAAATCTTTGACTTCAGCAATGTCATCATTCTCAGCATCGTCCAAATTCGCAAACGCCTCTACTGGCATCAGGTTTTTAGTCCCTTTGCAACGCTCTTTTGGTGGTAGGTTATAGCCTGTACAACCTAAGAAAACGCCTGTAGAGCCATTGCGTAGTTGCATTGGGCGTGCACATAAATCACAATGAATGTCTGGCACATCTGTTGGGTCATTCGGGCGCATGCCTTCTTTATCTTTGGCATGCTCTAGCTTGTCTTTAAAATCACCATAAAAAGCATCTAAGACATTTTTCCAGTCTTGTTCACCTTGTGCCACATGGTCCAGCTTGTCTTCAAGCCCTGCGGTAAACGCATAATCCATCAAATCTGGGAAACTCTCGGTCAATCTATCAGTAACAATATCACCCATTTTTTCTGCAAATAGGCGCTTATTCTCAAGTTTGACATAACCACGGTCTTGGATGGTAGAAATAATCGCAGCATAGGTAGAAGGTCGTCCAATGCCTCTTTTTTCTAGCTCTTTTACCAGACTGGCTTCTGTATAACGTGCAGGTGGCTTAGTAAAGTGCTGGCTAGGGTCAAGCTTCACCAAGTCTAATACATCGCCTTGTTTCACATCTGGAAGCAAAGTATCGTCTGTTTTTGCAGGTGGCAATACTTTAGTATAACCATCAAATGTCATGGTACGACCACGAGCTTTTAGCTCTACATTATCTGCCTCTACTATCAAAGTCACAGAAAGATATTTTGCAGGAAGCATCTGACAGGCAACAAACTGTCGCCAAATCAGCTCATACAATCGAATGGCATCACGCTCTACCCCTTTAAGCTGGGTCGGCTTTGTTTCCACATTGGTCGGACGTATCGCTTCGTGTGCCTCTTGTGCATTTTGCTTGCTACCATAGAAATTTGGCTTTTCTGGCAAGTATTTTTGACCAAAACTACTTTCAATATGACTGCGCACACTGGCTAAGGCATCGGCAGATAAAAACGTCGAATCGGTACGCATATAAGTGATATGCCCTGCTTCATACAGCCTTTGAGCCAATATCATGGTTTTCTTCACCGAGAAGCCCAAGCGTGTACTGGCGGCCTGCTGTAGTGTTGAGGTAATAAATGGCGCACTGGGACGAGACTGTGTTGGCTTTTCTTCACGGGAGTTAACCACAAACTTGGCAGGTTTTAATATTGCCAACACTGCATCAGTCTGTGCTTTATTGCTCAGTTTGAGGGTTTTTCCTGCCTGCTTAATTGCTTCTAAACGAATGGGGGTTGAGGCATCAGATTTTACTGTGGTGTCTGCATGAATTTGCCAATATTCTTCAGGGATAAACGCCCGAATTTCTTTTTCACGCTCAACCACCAAGCGAGTCGCAACTGATTGTACCCGCCCTGCTGATAATCCCCGTGCGATTTTTTGCCACAGCAAGGGCGACACCATAAAGCCAACCACTCGGTCTAAAAAACGCCTTGCTTGCTGAGCATTAACACGGTCAATATCTAGCTTTCCGGGTTGCTGAAATGCACTTTGAATGGCAGATTTAGTAATCTCATTAAACACCACACGTTGATATTTGCTGTCATCACCACCGATAACCTCGCGCAAATGCCATGCAATCGCTTCCCCTTCTCTATCCAAATCCGTTGCCAGATAGATTTTATCGGCTTCTTTTGCCAGCGACTTTAACTCTTTGATTACTTTTGTTTTATTAGGCAGTACTTCATATACAGCCTTCCAACCATGCTCAGGGTCGACACCCATCCGTCTCACTAATGCCTGCTGTGCCTTTTCTGCTTTGCTCAGACTCTCTTCAGCTTTGGTGGTTTTTTTTGTTTTACTACTGCCACCCACTGGTAAATCTCGTACATGTCCAATACTAGAACGCACGATAAAGTCATCACCAAGATATTTATTAATTGTTTTTGCCTTGGCGGGGGACTCCACAATCACCAGTGACTTACCTTTTGCACTGGCAGAAGTCTTTGTGGTGGTGGTTTTGTTACGAGCGGTTTTTGCCATATGTGATGACACCCTGTTAATAAAAATAAAAGTTGTTAAAAATATAAAAAAGCATGCAAAAAAGCACAGTCTATTTGGGCAAAACGACCCATTCCATTGGTTTTTCTATCCAAACAACCGATAAAATACCAATTTTTTCTTGCAAATCAACCAATTCAGTAAACATATGTACTTTATAATACCAACCTACGGTATCACAATTTTTCAATATTGAGAATACATAACAGGCGGTATAGGCTAAAACCAGTATACATTTATGCTAAGAAGAACAAAATACTGACAAAGATACCGTAACACAGTTTTAAAGATAAATCACTGATAGCATCACGGATTTAGTTTGGATTTAATCGCATTGCCCAGTCAGACAAACGCTCTTTTAGGCACATCAAGTCTGGCTCAATCTGCTCAGGGCAGTATTGTGGATTACTATTTGGTTTGACATAAGCACTGTCATCCCAAAATATCACCATACTATTGGCTTTACTATAAACAGCTTTGACAAAGGGGGCGATACGCTCAGGCAACGCCAATGGCTCTTTATCCAAATGATAATTTGGCATGATTGAATCGCTTTGAGAGTCTGACAAATTATCTATTGGTTTTTCTGCCAGTACAGGACGCAACTGCCCATCTATCACTTGATAACGTGTTTCAGGCAATTTGATATTTGGCAAAATCAAGGCATACTGAGCAATCATACCACTGCCATATTCATTATCTTTGCCTCGTATCCAGCTTGGACATGCTATCAGTTTTGGATTTAACTGCAACCGCCGAGCCGTCATACGCAACTTATCCAAGCGCTGTTCTACGCCACTTGGTTTAAGCGCCATGATACTGCCCAATACAAACAACACAATCGCAACGGCTATCCAACCACCTAACCCCATCATACCCTCACTCAATGTTACAAAACGTTTATTTTGATGAGCAGAGTAGATGATTTACTCATACCATGTCGAGTTATTTTTTTTACTGCCAGTCTTTTTGCTTTTACTCTCAGTCTTGAACTTCTGTTGATTGTCCTGACTACTCACAGCTTGTGTCTGCCGACTCAGCTCAGACAACCCTTGTGGTATATTGGCATCTGCCAGTATCTCTTCATATTCCTGCGCTACCTTTGGCATCAATGCTTCCATGACAGGTTGCCATTGTACCTGCACATCGCGATAACGTTTTTGATGCTTGTCAAATACTGCCAGTCCTTGCTCTGCCATCTGTGGGTATAAGCTACGCTCAGTAATCCATGCCAATGGCTGTTGCCCAATATTATCAAAAAAGTTAATCAAACTTTGGGTATTACTACTGCGTGCGCGCACTCGGTTTGCCAGCAGATGAATATCCACTTTCCCTTTACGGACTCGCTTAATGTCTTGAATAGACTTTAAAAATTGCTTGGTACTGTCTGCATCAAATACTGAAGGCAAAACAGGAATTAAAATCGCCTTCGCTTCACTAATCAATGACTCGGCACGCTCCCCTGAAAGTGATCCTGGTGCATCAATAATTAGCCAATCTTTTTTACCCAACTGTTTAGACGCTTTTTTTGGTAAATCACCAATATCATCTTCATCACGCCAATCTACCGCTAAAATACGTGGCGCTGTATCAGGTCTTTGCTTGAGCCATCTTAAGCTTGATTTTTGTGGGTCTGCGTCTGCCAGTGCAACTGTATGTCCCTGATTAGCTAATGCTGACGCAAGGGTAACAGCAATCGACGTCTTACCACAGCCACCTTTTTGGTTAGCAATGAGTACTGTATTCATAAGCATATCCCTAGCAATGTATTATTAAATTTTTAAAACCATAAAAAAAATATGGTTATTTATCATAACATTTTTATTTTCTTCTATTTATTTATATTAACGTATCATGATTAGGATATGTTACACATTCAGATAAGAAAATTGTTACTCAGTGTATGCACAAGCTGTATCACCACCACATACAGGGAGCGATGAAAAATACATTAGAAGGCGCGGATTCTTACAGCTATTTTTTACTTTCATGTAAAAATTGGCTAAATTTTTCCTATGAAAATGAATGTTCAACAGACCCTAGACACTCCAGCCTTATCAGCACAGTTTACCTGCCAGATGGTCATGCCAACGCTTATATTCTGGCATTGCCTGCTTAACCTGCGCCCAGAAGGCAGGGCTGTGATTGGCATGATGTAAATGACACAGCTCATGAACAATAACATACTCAGTACACATCTGCGGATACGCAACGAGATATGTCGATAACCAGATACGCCTTGCCTTTGTATTACAACTCCCCCAACGTGTGCGCATGGTTTTAATACGTGTCTCAGAGGCAGTGACACCAACAATGGGTTGCCATTTTGCAAATAATTCGGGCATCACTTGGCTAAGCTCTTGTCGATATAAGGCAAGTTTTTCTGACTCATCTAAATGCTTATCTTGCACCTCACCCCATAACCACAAATGATTATCGGCTTGCTGTTGTACCGTCAAGGTTTGCTGTTGTAGCAGTTTTTGATGCTGAGATAACACCCAGTCTAACCGTTGTTGTAAAGCATCCACCAACACCTTATCAGAAGTCCAGAGAGGTACAGATACACTTAATGTATGAGGCTTAAGGCGAAAGTTTATATTTTTGACACGTTTTCTACTGATATTTAGATGAATACCTGCCTGCATCAGCATTTGATATGGATGGGTATCATGTATACTCATATACTCACAGGATGATTTGCCATAAAATATTGACAATAACTTATAATCGTTGCAAATGATTATCAAACGCTAAAGAATGGCGAGCCTGAGCATTCTGCATATGCCAAGTACATTGCTCATCATCATTTTGTGATGTTTTTTGCAGTGTTAACTGTGTTAGATTGCCTTGTCCATCAGTAACAATAAATCCACCTATATTTGTACTGATGCTTGTATCTTTTTTATCTGTTGCTGATAAAACGGCCACACCAGCACAATCAGGCAAGGCAATCGCATCAATAAACTGGCGAGTATTTAGGTCATAAACCACTGCACAGCCACCGATTGGACTACTGGCACAAAGCAAATTATGCTTAGCATCAATCGCCACACTGGCAATATAATGATGGAAGCGTTGCCACTGTCCATTAGGCATATTTAGTGCGGAAAATTCGCTATCACCTCGGCGATGAGTCAAAACTAGTGGATAGTTTAAATGGCGTTCACCCTGAAACTGAATCCCAATCGCCACTGTACCATCTGGATGTATAGATAAGTGGCGCACACTCATCTGATTATGCTCAGGAAATACTTGCTCAAGTAATGTCCCATCATGACGACTTAGATATACCAAAGAGGGTTGCATACTGTCTAAGTTCAGCTCTTCACGTGAGGCTTTTTCAGTCTTAATACCACCATTAGCAATTACCAAGGTATCACCATCTGGGTGAGCCAATAGCTCATGTGGTCCAATACCATATGACGCAAACTCAGCAACTTTCTGATACTGATGAGCCACGGAATAGACCCCTATCAATCCTGATAAGCTAACGGTATCATTTTCAGTGACATACAAATATTGACCATCCAAACTAAAACATGCATGCCCATAAAAATGACGGTGTTCTGAAGCAGTAATGGCATGCACCACAGCCCCTGTATGGGCATCTAATACCCAAAAATGCTCACTGGGTCGACGTCCCATCACCACGACCTGCTGAGCAGATATAGAAGATGTCATCTTGATAGACTCAGATTGATTGCATGGTACAGGCTGTACCACAATGTCATGCACACGCTCAGGCATGGATGTTTGCCAGACAATCTCTTTTTTCTGTGTATCGGCAATACCCACTACGGCAAACTCACCTTGCGTCAAATCAGCTACACCACTAACCCACGCCACTTCAAGCTCGGTATTTTTGATACCATGCCTACAGTTAGGCACTGCCGATGACTGAGGATGAGTGACAGAAGCAATATTTTCTTTTGTTAGTGGATGCGTGCCTTCTAATGTTTGCACATTAGGATTGATTGCAGAAAGTGGTGTTTCAGTACAGGGTGTATCTGGATAATGAGACTGCATAGATGGTGTTTGTAATATCCATGCCTGTTGCCATGCTTGCACCGCCTGACTATTAGCATAACGCAGTCGTTTTAGCTGTGTATAAACGCCTGTTGCATAATCCTGTATCCGTGCCTCAGGCTGATGACGTTTGCGATAGTAATGATGTACCGCCACCAGTCCTGCTGTACCAACAACCGACATTGCCAATGTTTTTAAGGCAACTGTCATGGTGGACTCAGCAGGACTGGTATCAGTACGTGAAGACATGGTTGTTTTAATCCTTCCAGATTTTAGGTTAATCACCATCTGTACTATTAAACCCAACCTGTACACCCAAAGTTGGAATTAACTGACGCTTAATCAGTTGGGTAATTTTTGTTAAGTTATCATACAACTGCTGTTGTGCTTCTGGGCTGGCTTGAGCTAAGTCTTCTGGCATCTGTGCCAATAACGTTGTGGTATTTGCTAGCTCAGTTGATAACTGCTCACCTATGGCATTGCTATTATTTGGTTGTGCTAATAATGCAGTAAATACAGGGTCTGTTAACGCATCATTTAATGCTGCCACTTTTGCAGTCATAATTGCACGACTCTGTCCTGCTGTTGCTGCAGGCAAATGACCTTTTTTCGAGCCAGTCAGTCCCAATGGTTTATCTAGCGAATTAGACTTGGTGGTTTCTACCAAAGACAAGACCGAGTTTAACCAACGATTTAATCCTGCCTTATTATCTGTATCTGCCACTAGCAAGCTATTACCATGTTGTGTCCACTCAGACTCAATGGCTTGCAGACGAGTAGTCAAAGCAGCACTGGCACTAATCACATAATTACATTGAGCAGTATCCAGACTATCATTAGCATACAGCATTTCTTCTAAACCAGGTACACCCTGAACAATCGCACTCTCATGTGCTAGCTCAGTGGCTGTTAGCTTAGGATTCGCCTCTATTAGCTCTTTGATACCATTATGTATCAGTCCCCGTTCATCTGGGAAGTAGTTGATATATAGGTTAGTCATGCTCTCTGTTGCAGGTCCAAAATTAACTACTTCTGCACTCGCCCATGCTGTGGCTAACTTCAACCATTGCGCTCTTAATGCCTGTAGCTCATCACCTTGAACTGGTGCAGTTTGACATGACTTTTGTGCCATTTCATTAAGCAGTTGACTTTGTTGAGTTGCTTGCGCATACGCAGGCACAATCTGTTGCTCTATAACATGTTGTAAATAACTGCCCATTGCTTCATCAGAAAGCTCAAGAGCAACCACTTCTGTTGCCTCTGCTTGTGAATTATCCGCAGCTTGCCCTTCTGTGAGGTTTTCTGTTTCTGTAGCAGAGGTGGCTTTACTTTCAGAAGATGCCGCCGTTTGCTCATCACTAGGTTTGCTACAGCTCACCAAAATACCAGCACTAATGGCAGATAAAATCATGGCAGCGAGTTGATGTTTTTTCATAATTATTCTCAGTAAATGTTTATGCAGTACTTTATCGTAACATAACCAAACTCTGACAGCTCAGTTATTATTAAATACAAATAATAAACTTAATTGACGATTTAAAAGATACTCAAGGTTTTTATAAAGACTGCAAAAATGCTGTTAACTCTTTTCGACCTTGCTCATCCAGTTTTAAAACTTCTTGTTTTTGTTGCTCAGCTTCACCGCCATGCCATAACACCGCCTCCATTAGCGTTCTAGCACGTCCATCATGTAAGAAGGTCGCTTGTGAATCAACAGTTTGCGCCAATCCTACCCCCCATAATGCGGGTGTACGCCACTCATAAGAATTTGCCAAAAACTCAACTTGTGCATCTTTTGGTGGTAACTTTCCAGCAATGGTACGATCTGCCAGCCCATCTCCCATATCATGTAATAATAAATCAGTATATGGATAAATAGTCTGACCATGCTGCTCTAAACGGTCGTCATCTGTGGTCGGCAGTTGATATCTTGGTGTATGACAACTAATACAACCCATGTCATAAAAACGCTTTTTCCCTGCCAATACGAGTGGATCATTTGCATTACGACGGTTTGGGACGGCTAAGTTACGAGTATAAAACTCCACAAACTTAGCAACATCATCACCCACCTCTACAGGAGGTAAGCCATCACCTTGGTCATCAGCACCTGTAGGGGCATTTAAACAAGCTGTCTGTGCCTTAGTACATGACTCATGTGGACGAATACGTGATGTTAAGCCCATGTCTTCATTAAAGGCACTTTGATTTTGGGTCAACAAACGAGTCTGACCTGCCTTCCAACCAAATCGCCCCAGCATCAGCTCACCTGTTTCTGGATCAGTGACCCAGTTATATTTTCCACTAACGCCATTTTTGTCCTTATCATCCACATCAGCTTGTGCCTTAATTGCGTCAGCAGGAATTTGCTCTAATAATCCTAAGCCAATCATTGGCAACGCTACACGTGGTGATACCATCAAATCATCATCAAACTTACCATAGCCAGGATGAGTTAAGTTAAAAGTCGGTTTGCGTAATGTCTCCACATGACCATCAGCAAAGGTTACTGGTACATCTTCCCAAGAAACGGCAATTCTTGCCTCAGCAGGTACACCTTGTATACCACGATCTTGTAGCTGACCACCATAAACAGGATGCGGAATTTTTTCGATTTTTGAGGCTTGCAGTTGTTGCTTTTCTTCCTCTGTGGTTGCTGGCAGTGCCAAACGAATCAGCAAACTATCGGCATCATCATCTGCATTCATTGGTGCATGACCACGTCCATCTTTAATATGACAAGACTGACAGGCAGCGACATTAAATAATGCACCCAAACCATCACGACTATCTGTACTGGCAGGGGCAGTTACCCACGGCTGTTTAAAAAAAGCATTACCAATAAAGAAGTTACCTTTTCGAGAAGCACTGGCATTTGAAGATGGCTTAGAATAACTTTCAGATGAGGTAATATTGATACCTGTATCACCCCCCTGTTTAACTTCTTGTGGGTCAAAAGTTACCAGCTTATGTATCGGAACACCTGCCAGCTCTTCTATCACTTGCGTTCTAGCATCTTTATCTGCACTAGATTCACTATCTTTTGTAGAATCAGCATTTGTGGCAATATTGTCTGACTCAGATATTTGGGTATCCTGCTTATCATTCACAGGTTGACAGGCACTCACCATCGTTACCAGCAATATACCACCAGCTCCTATTTTAAGTGAATGAAAAACTCGCAATGAGAGAGGCTGTAAAATGGCGGAGATAGGCTGATATACAGACATGGCTTTCTTTACCTTAATTGCCGGTCTCATTTATTATTTCATTAGCCGACAATTATTAAAAACGAACAAAAAATTTATCTTAATCATTAAAGATAAAAACACACTACCCAACTCTTTGAGTAGTGTGTTTATTGTACTACGGATAACCTTCATTATAAATGATTGTTATAATGAATTATCAGCCATAGAAGATAAACTCACATTAATTATTTGAAAACTGAGAGCCAGAATCAGCATCCAAATTATCAATTCCGATAGAGTTTGCAGACTTCTCGATAGAAGCGGTTAATGCTTGTAGATTATTAATTGCACTCTCTATCCAACCACGGCGCAAATTCTGCTCTTCAGCACTGACATCATGTTTAGCAGCTTGACCAACTGTAGCAATCATCTGGTCAACTTTAATGCCATCATTTTCACCTTTATCAACGATAACATCGAATGACTCTTGAACTTTCTTAAACTCATCACCCAGCTGGTTAGCTTCGTCTTCATGACCTGCATCAACCAGATACTGCTTCACACCATAGCCACCAACTGTAGCACCAGCAACTGTTTTGTAGCCACCGTTAAATACATTATCAATACCACGTGCATTGTTTGCATAACTTAGGTGCGTCAAATCACTAAAGCACTCATGCTCATCTTCTGTTGAGCCTGTTACAAATGCAACCTGCATACGCTCAGAAGCTAGCTCACCTAGAGCCAAGCTACCCATCTGATACATAATCTGACGTACCGCATTACTATCTGCACGTGCCATTAAATCACTACGAAGTGTATTTGGTGTATCTGGTTTCCATTGAGCAACCATATCAGTTAAGTCAGTTACTAACAGTTGAGCTGCTGCTTTTAGGTACTCACCACGTTTTTTACAAATAGCTGCTGTTGGATTAACCACATCACCACTAGTACATTTACCATCTTCTGTCATGTAATCACTGACTGGGCGAGTACCTGCACCTTCACCAACACCATTGGTGTCTTGACCCCATAATAAGAACTCAATCGCATGATATCCTGTCGTAACATTAGCTTCACTACCACCGATTTCGTTCATTTCAGCCAATAGCTCAGGTGTCACATTACTGGTATCTTGTTTTGTACTACCAACACTGATTTCGTTACTATTAATGATGTTATCTTTACTATTGTACTCACCTTCATAGTTATCATTTACATAGTCAATCAATGCTTCATCTAAAGGCCACGCATTTACTTGACCTTCCCAACCATCTACACTTTCAATCGCACGTTTATCATCAGCAGTTACAAAGCCTTCATCAAAACGGAACACTTCAGTTTGTGAATATGGCTGACGAGCTTCTTTATATGCAGCTTTAGCAGCATCTAAGTTTGCTTGAGTTGGGTCTGCCACAAAAGTATCAATAGCAGCCTGCAATTTTTTAGCACCATCTAGTGAATCTTGATATGCTGCTTCAGCCATATTGGCATAGCTGGTCAATAATTTTTCTTCATTACTACCAGTCAGCTCAGCACTGGCATTTGTTGTGCCTTCAGCTTGCTCAGTTGTGGTTGTTTCTGCATCTGTCGTTTTATCCTCAGCAGGCTTTTGACAACCAGTCAAAAATAACAACCCAGATAAAGCTAGAGATAGTGATGAATATAAAAATGGACGAGATTGTTGACGCATTGGATAATCCTTTCATAAAAAGTTGATAGGAGAACAAAGTAAAAGGTTAATCATCATAGTGATATCAATTCTAAACTACCAACTATAATAAGAGCAGAAAAAATAAACCTTTACCACACTCCCACTTTTAACAATAAATACCACTAAATCTAAAGAATCTGTGACTGTTTTAACATCACCACACAAACATATTTAACACTTGTTTTGAGTGTTTCATGCACAAAGATATGAATAGGGAGTCTAAAACAATTGTCAGATTATGGAGATTTAATAATATGAAAAATAACGTATGTATATAACGATACTAGAATGTATCAGATATATAATTTATGTGTTAATAATTTATTATAGGGTTATTGATAATTATTATCAAATATAATTTGAATTTTTTCACCACATCTGCTAGTAGCAACTAACAATAAAAACAAAATAAGCCAGTATTTCACTGGCTTATCAAGAATATTATGACTATTCTTTATTACAAAAATCATACAAAGTATGTCTTACGATACGCTTTGAGGTGCATTAATTTTGATTTCAACTCGACGATTTTGTGATCTACCAGACTCATAGTCATTACTTGCTACTGGACGAGTCTCTCCATAACCCATCGTACGAATACGATAGCTATCAACACCACGGCTAACCAAATAGTTTTTTACAGACTGAGCGCGATTCTCTGACAATGTTTGGTTATAACGTGCATCTCCGACGCTATCAGTATGACCCATGACATACACAGTCGTTTCATTATACTCAACCATGGTTGCCGCTAGCTTGTTCAATGTATTGTCAAAGCTTGGATTAATTGCTGTACTATTGGTCGCAAAAGTAATATTACCTGGCATTACCAAATCAATATTACCTTGTTGATCACGTTTTACCTCAACGCCGGTACCTGCCATTTGTTGCTGTAACTGCTTTTCTTGACGGTCCATATACAAACCAACAGCACCACCTAATGCAGCACCAATCGCCGCATCACGACCTGTATGGTCACCACCTGATGCTTTAGAAATTACAGCACCACCTGCAGCACCCGCTAAAGCACCAATGGCTGCTTTATTTAAACGTTGCTGTCCTGTCGCAGGGTCTGTTGTACAACCAGCCAATGCCAAGCCTGAAGCAACAGCGACTATCATTAATTGGTTTTTCATACTATCTCCTTAATTTTGTTTACTGGACATGACCTATGATCATGATGCATATTTAAGATAGCTAATGCAAATATAAAATACAATCTATAAGTATATATTAGACCCATATTATGCGATGACTTGCATATAGCTTCTTGGTTACATTTAACCTTTATTTGTTATGTTTAAAACTACCACTTTAGTTTCAAACAACTCCATAATAACTGCTGATACAGAGCTGATAAAAAAACTAACAAAGTAGCGATATTCTGATTATGACGTTTCTATTCTATCTATATGTAATATTTTGTCAGTTACCTGTACACTATTTTTTCCTAACATTAGGGGCTGTTGAACATTCATCTTTGTAGAAAAAATTGAGGGAAATTTGCCTTAGTCAAGGCAATGAACGCAGGTAGCTCTTGTTAATAAAAGCAGAGATATTAACCAGTTCATTAACGCAGAATAAGGCAAATTTAGCCAATTTTTACACAAAAGTAAAAAACAACTGTATCCCTTGAAAATACTAGATTAACGGGGTGAATGTTCAACAGACCCTAAGCTACTGCTATCTTAACAGGGCATTATCCTTTCCCATTGTAGTTATCTTCTAACAGCAAACGTGTATTACTCCGTCACAGCGACATTGCACACTTTCTGTTTTTTTCTTTATAATGATTTCGGTTAACGAACGTTGACTACAGCATAACGTGATAACGTTGGTTATACAGCAACGTTATTTGCTCTGCTTTTACTGGGATTACAGGCTTATGACATTAAAAAACTTTTATCAAAAACTCCACCATACCTCTCCCACTCTAGGCAAAGCTGTTTCTTTTGCCACTGCAACAGGGGTAATTGCGACCAATAGCATCGGCGGAGCGCTTCCATTATGGCTAATGGGAACAACGAAGGTTTTTACTGGCTCACAAGTTGCTGATGATACCGTTATCAAAATTGCCAAACATTGGATTAATAGTAATAATGCTGTCATTGACATTGCTTTACCAGAGCGTGACTGGCGCATTGAGATGCCAACAGATTTGGATGAAAATAAACAATACTTATTAATTTGTAACCATCAGTCATGGGTAGATACCAGTATTGTGCAGTATATTAGCCAAGACCGCTTACCATTAACACGCTTTTTTACCAAGCATAGCTTGCTTTACTTACCAATCGTTGGTCAAGCCTTTTATTTTTTAGATTTTCCAATGATGCGTCGACATTCAAAAAAACGTATCGCTTCTAACCCTGAGCTAAAAGAGCAGAACCTCATTGAGGCCAAACGTGCATGTGAACTGCTAAAAGACAAGCCTTTTACTCTGTTAAACTATCTGGAAGGTACTCGTTTTAATAAGAAAAAGCATCAGCTACAACACTCTCCTTATCAGCATTTATTAACACCTCGTGCTGGTGGCTTATCACTTGCGATTCGCACTTTGGGTCATCAAATAGATGGTATTTTGGATATGACCATTGTTTATCCTGATGGTATCCCAAATTATGTTGACCTATGGAAAGGTGATATTAAACGTCTTGGTGTTCATATGCGTCGTATAGATATGCCAGAAGCGCTATATCATGCTATTGAACAAGGTGGATATGATAACGATGAAGCAACAAAGCAATCTATGTTTGCATGGCTTGATCAAGTATGGCAACAAAAAGACGAGCGTATTTCACAGATACTCAAAGACTTTCAGTCATCGTCATAAAAATTTCAAGATGGTATAAAAAATTACAGCATTAGCTATGCTACACTAAGCCTCATTATTCTTTTAGCTTCTATTAAAAATCATTTCTTGTTATTGGTTGTTTATTTATGCCATCTTCTGTTTTAGCATCACAAACAAAACCTAGACCCAGTAAAGCTAAGCTAGCATATGATATATTTATGCTATTTGCCATCGTGTTAGACTTACTGCTCATGATGGCTGACCTCATCTTGATGAGCAACTTTTGCCAACATATCGCCCAGTGGCTAGATATTGGCTCTACATATCACTACTATACTGATGTCATACACCCTAACCTGCGCCTCGCTGGAGGCTTCTTTACATTATTTCTATTTAGTGAACTTTTAGTACGCTGGATAATATCTATTCAGAAAAAAGAGTATTTACGCTGGTTCTTTTTTCCTTTTGTGCATTGGTATGAAGTCTTAGGATGCTTTCCACAACTTCGAGCATTACGACTATTACGCGCGGGCGTAATTGTGCATCGCTTACACCAGCTTGGTCACCAAGTCATTCCTCAACGCTGGATTGACACGGGTAAGTTTTATTATGATGTTATCTTTGAAGAAATCGCAGATCGGGTCATCTTGACAGCAACGGCACATATCCGCCAACAGTTTCTCTCTAACAATCAAGCCAATAATGTAATTAATACAGTGGTTGAAAAAAATCGTGATGCCATTATCCATGCCATCGCCGACTTACTACAGCAAAACCTAGCACATAATGCCACCTTTACAGATGAGCTTAGCAAAACCTTATCCAACCAAGTAGGTGCAATTATCCAGCAGTCTATTCGTGATACCCCTGAGCTTAGTCGTTATGTTGGTTTGATTCCTATCGTTGGACACAAAATCGAAGCACAAATACAAACCATTGGTCAACGTGTGGGCGAAAATACAGTCACAGCCATCACTGAGCAACTAACTCGCCCAGATACCGTTCATACACTCTCACAGTCTCTAGCATCCGCGCTTGCTAATGTGAAAGTCAACACCCCTGAGCTAGAAGCATTAATTTTAAATATCATTGATGAAAGTTTGACCGCATTTGAACAACAAGTTAAAGTACAGCAATGGAAACATCATGACCAACTTCATCTGCATCTTTAACAATACTCATAGCAGATAAGATATTTTTGTACAAAAAACATACTATAGTCAAAGAAGACTAAAGCAGATGTTAAAGTGACTGAGTGTAGATAGTAAGAAAGGGTAACACCCAACTATTTAGTCATTGTTTAATGATACTTGTAGTATATTTAGCATGATTTAGTTTATTAAAACCTCTTCAAGCTTAAATATATAGGAATACTATTATTAATCTCTATCCATAAATATGGTCAGCATAGAATACATTAGCCAGATATATTTAATCCGTTTCTCTTTTACACACGCTACATATTGAGCCTGTACCTAGAGAACTGATAATAATAGTGCACTTCTATCTAAAAGTGGCTAAATCGCTTATAAAACTGTACATTCAATGGCTTCCAATACTTTTTAATGGATATACTTTATTGTCCCATTTATATTTCATAAGATTGCAACAATAGTATCTTTAAAAAACATTATTATTTTAAATCACATAGAGGATTTACTTCATGACTGCCGTCTGCTCTGATACAAATACAGCGCCTGCATTAACGTTATATGGAAAAATGCTGACTTTTTCTCGGCTAAAACTAGAAACAAATGACCTAGCAATAATTGATGAAAACTTATCTGAGCTATTACAAGGCAATAAAACCAGCCAGATTCCTATCGTGATTGATAGTGAGCTTAGCCAAGACTTACCACAGCTTGTAGAGCTACTATGGTCATGGGGGCTACAGCCTATTGGTGTTATAAAAGGCTGTTTGGATGAAGCTGCTCAGCAACTTCGTCTTGCTATCTTTCCTGCAGATGGTAAACGGATTGAACGTATTCGTACCTCCACACCAACAAAAAGTCGCTCTGAAAAGCCCATACCAGAACAAGATAGAACACCTGTAACAGTCTCTTCTAGTGCTGATACCTCTGATACAAACTCGACAGCTGCAATAACAAGTGCTGCTCCAGAAACACTACAAATAGTATCCGACCAGATTAATAGCCTAATTTATGACCAAATGCTTCGCTCAGGACAAAGTGTCCACCATGTTGGTGGTGACTTAATATTAACCAATAGTGTGAATAATGGTGCAGAAGTCATCACCGATAATAGCTTACATATCTATGGACGCGCACATGGGCGACTTGTTGCTGGAGCAACTGGTGATAAAGATGCACGTATATTTTGCCAATGCTTTAATCCGTCTTTAGTTTCAGTTGCAGGTACCTATTGTTTGCATGACGATATTCCCGAAGAAGTCATCGACAAACCTGTTCAGGTAAGCTTTAAAGAAGGTGAAGGATTAATATTTACTATTATGAATAATGCGTAAATATTGGTATTTTTTTAATTTTTTATAAAAATAATACCGCTTTAGTTTTATCAAGCTGTCACTTTAATCTTTAGTATGCTAACCTAATACGATTATCAATACAGATTTACCTACCATAAATAAAGCAGACATATTTTTCTTGCAATTTATGGCTATAAAAACTGACAGATAAAAAAAACATTTTATTTTTTATCGTCTTCCAAGTTATTCATTTAATAATAGATAAATATAGGAGTAGTCCATTGTGGCAAAAATCGTTGTAGTTACCTCTGGTAAAGGCGGCGTTGGTAAAACCACAACCAGTGCGTCATTTGCTGCAGGTTTAGCATTAAGAGGGTATAAAACTGTCGTCATCGACTTTGATGTTGGACTACGCAACTTAGACCTAATTATGGGCTGTGAAAACCGCATTGTATATGACTTCGTTGATGTCCTAACTGGTAATGCCCGCCTCGCTCAAGCCCTCGTTAAAGATAAACAGTTAGATAATCTGTTTATCTTACCTGCCAGTCAAACTCGTGACAAAGATGCCCTCACTGACGAAGGTGTTGCTGAAATTATTGATGAATTATCAAAGCAGTTTGACTATATCATCTGTGACTCACCAGCAGGTATCGAGCGTGGCGCACAGCTAGCCATGTATCATGCTGATGAAGCAATTATCGTGACAAACCCTGAGATTTCTTCTGTTCGTGACTCTGACCGTATTATTGGTATCTTACAAAGCCGTACCAAAAAAGTAGAAGAAGGCACTGGCTCAGTACGTGAGCATCTAATTATCAACCGCTACAATCCTGAACGAGCTGCTGCAAAAGAGATGATGGATATCGATACCATCTCTAATGATATTTTAAAAGTTCCCTTACTAGGTGTTATTCCAGAGAGTCGTAGTGTACTGGAAGCATCAAACCAAGGTGAACCTGTTATTCATTTTAAAGACTCAGCTGCCGGACAATGCTTTGATGATATTGTTGCCCGCTTCTTAGGTGAAGAGCGCGAATTACGCCATATTGATGTGCGGAAAAAAGGCTTTTTACAGCGCTGGTTTGGAGGTTAACTGATGGCTAGAAAAAAAGGATTTTGGAGCAGTCTGTTTTCCAGTGATGACCGTAGTGCTGGTAGTGCCAGCACAGCAACAGAGCGCCTAAAGGTCATTGTTGCTAGTGAAAATCGTTTGAATACAAGGCTGACTTCCGAACGCATCGAAAAAATGAAGCGAGAAATATTAGAAGTCGTTAATAACTATGTCAATGGCGTACAAATTGATGATGTCAATATCAATCATCGTCATGAAGATAGTCTAGATGTACTTGAGATGAATATTAATCTTCCAGATCGTCGTCGATAATCCATATTCTAATAATCAATTGTCTGCTAAACAACCATTATTATTGAATGATGATTAACCTAATACGATATGACAATATTTATCGCTCATCAATAACAATCTAAATAATAAATAAAACGGCAAGCATTTTAAATAAATGCTTGCCGTTACGTTTTTAATATACTGAAATATCAAACTATTTCATACGTGCTAACAAATTGTCTTTTTGGACAAACTGATGAAATAAAGCACCACCAACATGGATAGCAGTAAATAACACAATCATCGGCCAGAGAATATCGACATGAACATCATTAAAAAATCGTGCTGTACTGCGATTGGTCTCTACCAATGGTGGAATTTCAAATAAACCAAACATACTTACACCATGCCCACCATACATAGACATCAAAATACCAGCAATAGGCATGGCAAATAATAATAAATATAATGCAAAATGCACAAAGTGTGACACACCTTTTTGCCACTTCGACATAGCAATAGGAACAGGGTCTCTTGTCACGAAACGATTGATAAACCGAGCAACCATCCATAACAAAAGACTAACTCCAAAAGCTTTGTGGAGATTAATAAAAGTATAACCCTCTCCAGAATCTCGAAAAAATATCAACAACCATGTAATTAGGAGTAGCAATACGCTACCCCAATGAAAAATACGACTACTAAGTGACCATTTATCTTTTCTCGTTAACTGAGTATTTAAGGATGGACTGTGGCTACTTTCTATTGGCATAAGTCATTCTCACTCTTTTGTGTTAGATATACTTCGTTTAAGCTCAGCTGGGAATACAACAAATAGACATAAGACGACCGCGTTTGAATAATACGACCGTCTAAAAATGTGGGGCTATACTGTATTTGTTTAGCCGTTTTTTAACCATTCTTAGGATATCAAGCCATGACTTAATAATCCTAATCATCATGATTTAAGAGTAATAATAAGCAAATTCAGCCCATAGAGTATAGGAAGCAGGCTTCCACTCTATACAACATACAAATACAGTGTGATAGGTGACAAAAAAACAAGGTGGAATATACCTTGTTTTTATCCTTAACTATCTAAATCAACTAACCGATGTGCCAACTCATCTAGCTCTGGAACAATATAAGTTACGCCATGAATACTAACTGTTTGGAAGGTATAAGTTTCTGCATCAATCACGCTACTTTTATGAATCGTATCTGCAAAACTATCTTTATCTATAGTCTGTGACGCTTCCTCACCAGTTAACTTCTCTGATTGAGCTTTTTCCGTAGGCTTGAGGACATCTTTAACATCAGAAATACTGACTTGCTTATACTGTAGCTCTCCACAAGTCTGTAATCCCAATCGATGTACATCTGTATTACCTTCTAAGATGATAATCTTATCAGGAGTCACATCTTTAGGAATTAAATGAAAAATGACAACTTCTTGATCATTCCACAAGTATGTCCAAATACGCTCACGATAATCTACAACTTGTATAATCAAGCTACTTGGAACTACCCAGTCAAACTCATCTTGAGTGGGAATTATGGTCACATCCAGCAGGCCTTTTTCTACAGTCAATAAACTGACTGCCTCAAAGTTATGTTTATCAATTTTTTTCATAGATTCCTCATTATAAATCTTTAGCACCGGCTATATTGTATTAATCTGCATTATTTTTCATAACATATTGTGTTAGGCGTTGTGCCAATTCCTGTGGTGTACCAGAAAACTGACAAAAGCCGGAATCAATAACAGCTTGTGGCTGGGCTGGACAGATACTACTTTCAGGAGTTTGTGCCCAAATTTGACTATGATTAGCATAAAGCTTATCAAGATGTTGTGAGCCATCACTACCCATACCAGAAAAAATAATTGTAATTAATGACTTACCATAAACATTACTGATCTGATGTAATAGCTCACCAATACAAGGCTTATAGTTGGTTTGCCACTCTTTATCTTCTAATACAATATACCCTGTCGAATCACAAGCCACCTGCTTATCAACGGGTACAATGGCACATTGCCCAGCTTGTAGTAGCTGGTTAAAGGAGATGATTTGACACTGCCATGAATTATGACGACTCAAAATCCTTGGCAACTTATATAACATCTGTTTATCAAAATGATGTGCGACTAAAATACTAATTGGAAGATTGGGGGATAGTGCATCTAAAAAATCTTTAATAGCAGCCGGACCGCCCATCGAAGCACCCAATACAACTAAATATTTCCAATTATAGTGCTTATGGAGGTTTTCTTGCGGGCTGCACAACTCAGGCAAATCAAGCACCAATGCAAGCTTACGCCTGAGTTTTCTTTGCCACTTCAAATACTGCTCGGTGGCATAGAAATAGGGTGCCTGACTAAATCCTATCAGCGCCATATGTTTTTTTTGCTGGGCAATGCTATCCAACTTATCTAGCAATGCCTCATCTAGCTGACCGTCTAATAGCCAGAGATCCACTTGTGCATTAAGATGTGTCTCCTTCAGTGCTGTAAAGGAGACACTATCTACCAAACATAGCCCTAACTCTCGAATCGTATCACTTAATGCTAAACGTTGCTGAACCTTCTCTGCCACAACCATAATACGTATTTCAGCAACTTTTTTAGCAGGATGAGTCATCGTTTAAAATGCCTATTGTTCTAACCAGCCTTGAATTGTTGAGATAAGCTGTGCTTCTTGGAAAGGCTTACCCATATATTCGTTCACACCAATCTCAAATGCCCGCTCTCTATGCTTATCTCCTGTTCTTGAGGTAATCATAATAATTGGTATTGATTTGAGTCTTGGATCATGACGCACTTGTGTCGCAACCTCAAATCCATCCATACGTGGCATTTCAATATCAAGTAGAATCAAGTCCGGTGTTAACTCCTGTAATATCTCAATAGCATCAATACCATCTTTTGCAACATGAGCAGTAAAGCCTTGACGTTCAAGTAGACGAGACGTTACTTTACGTACTGTCACAGAGTCATCCACAACCAATATAGTTGGACGAGTCTTTTCAACTTTCGCTGTTGGTGTTTCAGAAACAGTCCGAATCGAAGCATTCCGCATCAATGCCATCAAGTCTAAAATCAGCATAACCGAACCATCACCCATGATGGTTGCTGAAGATATTCCTGAGATATGTGAAAGCTGTCGACCTAAAGGCTTGACCACAACCTCAATACGCGAACCAGAAATCTCGTCTACTTGCACCGCCAACTGTTGACCAGTTTGGTTCTTAATAATAATAATTGGCGAGCTCACATTGTTAGTTACGGCCAACTGATTTAACGTTGTACCAGATAACAACTCATTGAGGTAACGTAAACGATAATCCGTGCCTTCTATTTCAAAGACAGACTCATTTGACTGATAAAACTCAAATAAGGACTCTGGGTTGACTCGAACAACACGCTCAATCTGTACCAAAGGAACGGCATAATAGCGATCTGCTACTCGAACTACCAAGGCATCAGAAATAGCAACTGTCAAAGGTACACGCATTGAGAAGCGAGAGCCAATATCTTGTGAAGATTCTACAGATACGGTACCACCCAACTGGCGAACCTCACTTTGTACTACATCCATACCCACGCCACGACCTGAGATTTGTGTTACTTTCTTCGTCGTAGTTAGACCTGCATTAAAGATATACTGCATGACATCTAGATCAGTCAATGTGTCATCATTTTCTTTAATTAGTCCTTGTGAAATAGCCTTTTGACGTACAGCATTCACATCAATACCGCTACCATCATCACTAAGATGAATAACTATCTCACTACCTTCACGCAAGATTTCAAGGGTAATCTGTCCTGTACGCTCTTTACCTAACTCCTCACGCTTTTGAGGTATCTCAATACCATGGTCAACAGCATTTCGTAACATATGCTCCAACGGCGAAGTGATACGCTCAAGAATCGTTCTGTCCATTTCATCATCAGCATTGATAATATGTAGCTCAACACTCTTATGCAACTCATTTGCTGTTTGACGAACAATACGCTGTAGACGAGGTGCCAATCTAGAGAAAGGAACCATTCGAGAGTTCATTAACCCATCTTGTAGCTCCGTCTGTGTCCGAGACAATTGCAACAATAAGTTTTCCGCATCACGTGTTTTATCAATCATCGTTGTTTTAATATCTAACAAATCCGATGCTGATTCTGACAGTGATTTTGACAACTGATTTAATGAAGAGTATTGGTCCATCTCTAATGGGTCAAAGTCTTCACTATTTAAAAGCTCTTCTTCATCAATCTGCGATAGAATCTGTGCTTCAAGCTCAATATCCATACGACGAAGCTGATCTGCAAGACGTTGTACCGTCACACCCATCTCTTCAATCGTATTGGTAAGACTGGTCACACCCATATCAATACGAGCACGGTTAATTGCTGCCTCACCTGATAGGTTAATCATTCGTTCCATCAGGCCAGCTGAGATACGAATCATCTCATTATTCAGCATACTTTGATCTTGCGCCTTATTGAATTCACCCAACATTGGTGGTGGGTTATCAATATCATGCAATGTATGCTTATTCTTCTGCTCTAACTCATGCTCAGCAATAATTTCAAAGTATGCCTCCAATGACTGCTCTGGTACTTCATACAAACTATCAGGATCTTTACTAAACTGTTTTAGTGCATCGACCAGCTCAGTGGGCTCTGGTGGATTAATATGATGAATCAACAGCTGTACTGCACTTGCTAACCAATCATGGCAAGCCAACAACAGTTGTATCAGTAATTTTGTTGCTGGACGGCGACGGCTATATAGATCTTCATAGACCGTCTCCATCTGATGCGCCAGATCTGCCACACCATTGGCCAAGATCATACGCGCACCACCTTTCATTGTATGTAAGTCACGCTGTAGTTCCTGTAATACATTGATATCACCTGTATTACTACGGAAGTTTTGCAAAGACTGCATACTACTTTCAATCAGCTCTTGGGCTTCTTCTAAGAATACTTGCAGAATATCAGCATCTGGTTGCTCATCACCCCAAGAAGTGACAACCAGCTGCTCATACTGACTCACTGGTGGTGCAATAACCGCACTTTCCGCCTCTTCTACTTCCACCTCATTAACATTTTCTTCTTCTGAGAAGACAGGTAATGCTAAATGGAAGTCCTCAGGAATCTGTTTTACACTTAATAATTCATGCAACTGTGCTACTAGAGCATGAGCGAAAAATGACTGGTTCTGCTGGATAACATGCTCAATCTGTAATGACAAGGTATCCTGTACACCTTGCATAGCCCGAACCCACTCAGGTGTCGGAGTCAACAACCCAGTAACAAACTGTTCATAGATAGTTTCTGCCTCATGAGTCAAGTCACCAATACTGGCGATACCTGCCATACGAGCACCACCTTTTACAGTGTGCAAGTGACGCTGTAACACCTTCAACAACTCTGTATCTTCTGGCGCTTGTTGCCACTCACCAAAAATACGATGAATATCAGCATCTAGCTCTTGTGCTTCATCTAAGAAAATTTCTAATAACTCTTCATCTGTATTAATTGGTTCAATTTCTAAAACGACTGGTGCATCACCCACACCTTCTATTTGAGAGTATGCAGTCGCAATCTCATGTAGCTGTGTAACTACTGACTCATCTAACCGTAATGCCATACTACCGGCAATAGAGTCCAAAAGACCTGTTAACTGAGCATGCCCTGCTAATAATGCCTTAATAATCGTATCATTATCTGCATGAGCTATTAATATAGGCTTGGTAGTAAGCAACTGATAGACAGCTTTTAATGCTTCTAATATTTGAACAAATTTCTTCGACGCACTTACTCGTTCGAGCATGAGGTCAATTTGACCCACCATACTCTGTGTATATTCCACCACCTGCTCTTCTTGAGCTTGAGAAAGCTGAGCTTCCAACTCCCACTCTGCATCCAACAAATCATCAATATCATGACTTAAAATATCTGCCACACTAAATGTAACTTCATGAGCACTTTCTTCAGGAGACGACTCATCGAACATGACCTGTAAGGCTTCTACTTTTTGCTGACTATCTAATGTTGTCTGCTCTTGCTCACCGATAAGTTCAGCAGTACTTGCATCAGATATACTTGCAGATTGGAAGTCAGCAATATAACTCTTAATCAACTCTACTGACTGTTTCACTGCCTGTAAATGCTTAGCATTCATTGGCTCATCAAACTTCTGCAATAAATCTAAGCTATGCTCAACTGTTGTACTAACATCACTAATGGCTTGCAATGAATGACTACCTGATGCACCACGCAATGTATGGAAAGCTCGCACAACCTCATCATCTACAGCAATGCTATCCTTGCCTTGATTTTCAACAATAAAGCTTTCTATCTGCGCCACCAGCTCAGAAGCTTCTTCTAAGAAAATTTCATTAAACTGTTGCTCTTCTGAGTCAATAACAACGCCACTATCAGCAACACCAGCCATCCGCTCATTTGCTGAATTTAATGACTGTAAAATATTATGAGTAATTTCATTTTTATCATTTAATTTAGCATCTGTATCACCAATATTTAGTATCGAAGCATTGGTTGCAACACTATGTCTCACATCACGATAATCAAAATCATCACCATGCTTTTTACTATACGCTTGCGCACATGCCGCCCATAGTTGTGCCTCTTTAGGATAGTCTGTTTTTCCAGCCTCAAACGTTGTTACCATATCTGGATAAGCTGCCAAAACATCAGCAACTAATGCCTGTATACCCAGATTAGCTTCAATACTATGATCCAGCACTCGATTCAACATATTCTCAATCGACCATGCCAGCTCACCTGTATGATTTGCACCAACCATCCGTCCTGAGCCTTTCAAAGTATGGAAACCGCGACGGACTTCAACTAACAACTCTATTTCATTAGGCTCATGACACCACTGATTAAATGTTGGCGTAATTGATTCTAAGACCTCTCTGGCTTCTTCAATAAATATCTCTTTAATATCTTCGTCAATATCACCACCGTCATTAGGCAACTCCACTGACTCCAGATAAGGCATTAATACGATGGGAAGCTCTACTGCCTGCTCAGATATATCTGCATCTGATGTTTGAGAGTTTGCCACATCGTCTGATACCAGCGTATCCTGTACTACTGTCTGGCTATTTTCACTCTCATTCAACCCTTCATTAATGGGGTTTCCAGCCAATAGATTTGTCGCTTTTAAGACAGTAACAGCAGGGTCTATAGAAGGGGGTTGGCGCTGAGCAAAATCTGATACCAATGTTGGAATTAGCGCCTTGGTATCAATAATAAAATCAACCAACTCATCACTAACGGGTAACGTTTTATCTAAAACTCGATTGAGCAGATTTTCCACCGCCCATGCCATCTCACCAGTATTATGCGCACCCACCATACGTCCTGAACCTTTCAACGTATGGAAACCGCGACGAACTTCTGCCAATGGTGTTAAATCTTGTGGGTTTTGCTTCCAAGATGGCAAGTAAGTGTCCATATGCTCTAACACTTCTTCTGCTTCTTCAATGAAGATCTCTCTTATATCTTCATCGACATCAAAGTCATCATCCTTTAACTTTTCACGAGCAGCCTGCAATGCCTCACTTTCTGAGTAACTATCAGCAGTAGTCAACTCTACCTGCTCAGCATTTGTGTCAACAATACTGGCATCCATCAATGGATTATAATCAAAGTCTATCTCTAAGCTATCAGAGTCAGCAGTAGCCGATGGTTGCTCTGATGACTGAGCATCTAACAGAGACTCTGGCTCAACTGTCTCAGTAATAATCTCACCAGAATCATCGTATAATACGCCACCATATATCTTCTTATCATGTAACTGCACAAACTCATCATGTGCGAAAGTTACCGAAGTATCTGTCAAATCAGCTAAATGACGATTCGCCTCATCAATATAATGCTGTGCTTTTTTAAGTAGCTCAGAATGTAAAGATTGCTGTGCTAGATAGTCCAAGAACAGCTCAATCACTGCCAGACCTTCAGTCATAGCATCAGACATCTTCCACGTAATGTGCGTGATATTTTTTGACTTCAATACAGACAAAATCTGTTCATACTGCTCAATAATACTGATTGCATCTGGCAAGCCAATATCTTTGAAGGCTCTTCTTAAGACCTGAAACTGAGACTCCGTTGGCAACGACTCAATGCTATGCTGGTGCAAATACTCATTAAATGCCAACTTAATATTTTCAACAGTAATACGTACTTCTCGTAATACACCTGAGTAAGTCTGAACATGGATAGCATCTTGCTCAGCATCTTTTTCTTTTGTTTCTGCTTTTTCAATCTGATGATAGCTATAAAACGCCTGACTATGACCAATCTGAGCCTCAATGGTCTGATACATATTAAAGATATCAGCATATAAATCCTGTAACTGACGCTCAATTTGCCAGCGCAACTCATCTAACAGCTCTGGCTGTTCAAGACAAGCCGTCAAATCTTCAATAACCAAGTCAAACTGACCTTTATATAACGACCAACCACGCTGGATAAGCTGGCGCTTCAAATCCTGCAAAGGTGCTACAATCGCCTTAGGATTATCCAAATTAAAAATAAGTTGCTCTAGTTGGGATAATAGGCGTAATAAGAATACTCCACCTTGCTGTAGCCCTTTATGAATATGATCTAAGTTCTTATCAATACTTTCGCTAGTATTAACAAGACCTTTTAACTGAATATATACCTCAAGTAACAAGTCATCTACTAAGGCCATTGTAGATAGCTCAGACTGCTCCCACGGCATGAGAATAACTTGATCAATATCTGCCAGCAAATATGCATAGTTTGCTGGTAATGGTGCTGAGTTTAAGCTTAATCCATCAATCCATATGGTAGTTAAATACCAAAGCTTAGAAACAGTTTCCAGATTTTGCGTCACTGCATCATCTAAGAAAAATTGAGCAACTTGACGCAACTGCTCCAATATAACTGGGTCATTTTGATTTTTAATAAGTAGTTGCTGAGTAGCATAGCGCCATGCGACAGAAAGTGATTGGCGCTGAGATGCTGTCAAAGCTTTTGTATTATCAAACTCTGGTAAATCCACATAGTAGCTCATATTTTTAGAGCCAGCTTCGACTTCTTCTGGTACAGCTTTAACTGAGCTTTCATCAAATGCAGGTAACTTATGTGGTAATAGCTCCTCACCATCTAAACTCTCATCAGGTACAGCAAGCTCAACAGGATGGCTATTAAGTAGCTGACGCAAATAGTCATAACGATGGTGTAGCAAGCGGTAACGATACGTTCCTGTGCGCACGTAATTATCTATCTCATGCAACATTAACTCACTAGCAGACAGCGCCGTATAGCTATAACTAATATCAAGGGAATGATTGTCCATTGCTGCTGCCAATGCTGCAATAGAAGCTGTAAACTGTGAAAATACAGATAGGTTAGCAACCTTAAATGTCCCCATTAAATGTAAATAGTCTGAAGACAAACTAGAAAAATCTGTTGACGCATCCGCATCTTTCCAGCGCTGATGCAGGCTTTCCATCTGCTCTTGAATATGTGGCATCAACCATTCGGTCGTGACTAAGGTATTAGAGGAATTTATCATCGATTTTTCCTAATGATTTAATAATTAAATGCAAAACAACGACTGGCTGAACTTCTCTACTACTATTTCATCGTTTATTACAGAGTCGTATATTCTCAAAAAAGGTTATTATTAGAGTCTATTTTTTGCCAAACGTTGACTGCTGAGTGGCGAATACGTCGCATTTGCGGATGTTGCCAAAACGAAGCTTCTCCTGGTGCTAACACTAAATACCCACCTACTTCTAACTGTTGAACCAAACGAAACAAAATATCTCTTTGGTCAAACTGACGAAAATAAATTAAGACGTTTTGGCATAAAATGACATTCATTTTGGGCAAGCTAGGCAATGGCTCTGAAAAAATATTGTGCTGAAAAAACTGTACTGAATCCCGTAACCTATCACTCATATACCAATAACGACTACTTTTTTCTTGCTCTGATTTCAGAGCAAAGTGATGATACTGTTCTGGTATTTCTTGTAAATATCGTATGGCATATCGACCATGTGTTGCATACTCTATGGCTGCTTTATTAACATCAGACCCCCAAAGCTCAAACCGATGATTGTCTGCTTGCATAACCATTGCCAATGACCAAATTTCTTGACCATTTGCACAGCCGACACTCCACACTCGGCAACTTCCCATACTATCATCAGCACACTGTGAAATATAATTGAGAGTCTCAATATGCCGAAAAAACCTACTCTCTGGGATTAATACCGTTGCAATAACTTGCTGCCACATTTGCTCATCAGTTTGTACCGCAGCAAATAATGCATCTACACTCATTGCATTATTTTTGGCAACTGCCAATATTGCCCGATGTAACCAATGCTCTTGACGGGTGGGCAACACAAAACCAACTTTTTGCTCAATATAACTTTGCCAGTTTGACATTTGAGTCATCGTTAGCGAAGAGGTCAACGGCGATGTTAGCTGACTATCCTTATGATGTGTCATATTTACTGTGTCACCACTTTTTATATTTAACTGATTGAAACCCTAATGTAATAAACTTATTAAAGACAACTTCATTATCTTTACTTCATACTCACATAAGATTATTACTATTCAATCTATAAAATACACCATCAATTAAAGATAAAAAGGGCAGCACATATTAGGTATGTAATTAACAAATCTACTGACCCAATTTGTTCACTGCTCCTTCTATCATTATCATGCAATATAATAAATCATCATATCTATTAAACATCTAAACAAATCTAGATAATCTACAACTGCATGATCTCTATGTATTCTTAATAAACTAATCATGACTCAACATTATGAAAAGCCATCAATTTCTTCTTCAGTCTCATCAAGTTTAAAGCCAGATACAGACTCTTGTAGTGCAGCCGCCATCTCATTTAGCTGTCCAACTGAACGCGCTGTTGCCAATGTACCTGAAGAAGTCTGCGATGTAATATCTTGAATAATATTCATCGTTTTTGAAATATGACCAGCAGATGATGCCTGCTGTTGTGCCGCATTCGAAATGTTTTGAATCAAGTCCGCCAATGTATTGGATACCGTTTGAACTTCTTCAAGTGCCTCACCTGCATCTTTTGCCAAGCGTGCACCACGTACTACCTCAGTAGTCGTTGATTCCATTGACATAACCGCTTCATTGGTATCTGCCTGAATCGTCTTAACCAGTGTTTCAATCTGCTTGGTCGCATTTGCAGAACGTTCTGCCAGACGCTGTACCTCATCAGCAACAACCGCAAAGCCTCGACCCGCTTCCCCTGCCATCGATGCCTGAATAGCAGCGTTCAATGCCAGTACGTTCGTTTGGTCAGCAATGTCATTAATCAATCCAACGATATCACCAATCTCTTGCGATGACTCACCCAAGCGTTTAATACGTTTTGAAGTCTCCTGAATCTGCTCACGAATGGTGTTCATACCCTCAATAGAGCGCTGTACAACTTCTGCTCCATTATGCGCAATCGCAACCGAACGTTGTGCAACCGACGTTGACTCAGCGGCGTTTGCAGATACTTGGTCAATAGATACTGCCATTTCGTTAATCGCTGCAGATACACCCGCAATCTCTTGTGCCTGATGCTCAGATGCCTCGGCAAGCTCTACCGCTGTTAACTGTGTTTCTTCTGAAGATTGTGCAACTCGAACAGCCGTCGTGTTAATTGCTAATACTAACTGACGTAGTTGGTCAATCGCGAAGTTTACGGAGTCAGCAATTGCCCCTGTAAAGTCTTCTGATACCGTCGCATTAACTGTCAAGTCACCTTCTGCCAAGTCTCCAAGCTCATCTAATAAACGTAAAATCGCCATCTGGTTACGTTCGTTTTCTTCTTGGATTTTTCGTGCACGCTCTGACTCTACCTGCATGTTTTGTCGTTGACGTAATGTCTCACTTTCAACCAATAACTGCTGAGTTGAGCCACGAACTTTATACAAGCGGTATAAGGAGAAAAGCATTCCAACCAGACCAACTAAGAAGCCTAATGCTGACCACATAACATAAGGGTGAGCCAATAGGTTTCTATTAATGGTATCTAGTTGTTTTTGAGTATTGACAGCCATCTCATTCAAAGCACGGGCTTGAGTAAAGCTTTGAGCTGATGGAGAGTTGTTAAGGTTTGAGATATCTTGCACAATAGGTGCAATCATTTGAGTATATATCTGAGCCACTTCTTGTAGTGCAGGAATTTGTGCCCCCATACTAAGTAGTTGCTGATCAAGTGTTTGTGCAAACTCTTGCGATAAGCTTTTGAAAGCATCACTTGTAGCATCAGGGTCTACCGTCATCTTTCCAAAAGCTTGGCTCATTTTTTCTGCACGTTCTGACTGTACTTGGAAAGTATTAATTTGTTCAGCCGCCACACCTGCTTCACTTGCCTGTTCAGCTGCTGTATTGTATGCACCTTGAATCGAGCCAGAAGCTTCATTAACCTGATCTTTTAGATCTTGCAATACATTGGCATTATTACGACTATCTAATAAGGTTTGTGCTTGTACCTTACTTTTTTGCCACTGTTGCAATAGTTGACTATACACATTCTGATTTTCTAGAGCATGTAGTCGAACCTGATTAAGAGCTTGCTCATATTTTTGCATATCTTTTTGCAGGTTATCATAACCTGCCGAGCTGATTTCATAATCTTGTGACAATGTTGCTTTATTTGCATCATTAGCAATGCGTGCAGAATACAGCTCCAACTGATTCACATTATTGATATACTCATTCACCCGACTCAAATAAATGGCCAATGCAACTAGGCTAATAACAGAGATGGCAGCAAACAACCATAGTAAGCCCATCCATCTTTTTTGCTCTTTTCCAAGTGTAGGTGATTTGGTTCTTCTTACTTTCTTTTTAGCCGTATTTATGTCAACACTCATGGCATTTCGTCCTCGAAAATTCGATAAATTACAAATTTATTCATATATAAAAGCAGGTCGTTTCCTTGCTTGACGAATTTGCTCTTGAGTCCTACAAGAAACAAAGGGAAACACAATGACAAGGAAGTAGTGTGTGGATAGCACACTTTACAACGAGCAAATCTGATATCACATCCAAAATAAGTTGATTACCAAGCTATTTTTTTAGTTCTACAGTGCTACCTATGTACCACTGTTTGTATCACAGTTATAGACAGTATTATTATAGATATATTAATAGTTAATACACCAAAGCTAAATAAAGAACTTCTATACAAATTATTATGGCTGTCAGTTTTCTTTATTAATTCGTTACTATTCTTTTGATACTAAATGCAAACCAACTAAATAGCCGCTTCTAGGTAGTTGTTATCTTTTGCCAATAAACTTGGCATAAATACATACCAAAATTTTTCATCTCTAACAAACCTACCATGGTTATATGGTAGAAATGGAGACTCAGCAGGTAATGCTACAGCCTCATATTGAGAAATATCAAACTGCTGAATACCCAATACTTGATCAACCAATAATCCAGAATAAATATTAGCTTGATCAATCACCATCACCTTACGATTTGCCTGTGAACCAGCTACAGAGCTTAAGCCTAAAAACTTTGCTAAATCGGTAATAGGTAGTAGCCGTCCACGGACATTGGCAACTCCTATTAACCAAGGTTGCGCCAGCGGTATGGGAGTAATCTCAGGTAATGCCAAGACCTCAGTTATCTCGCCCATGGGAGCAATAAGACGCTGACCGGCCACATCAAAGACCACACCCAGCCATTGTGATTGACTGGTACTGTGTCGTCCACTTGAGCGTGATTTAGCTAAATCAGCCAGTCTCAGTAATTCAATAAATCCACGTGATGCCAAAATACTACTCCATTACCGAGTGGATAACTTGCATAAGCTCTTGCTCATCAACCGGTTTGGTCAAGTAGTCTTTTGCTCCTTGACGTTTTCCCCATACCCGATCTGTCTCTTGATTTTTAGTGCTAATAATAACTACGGGAATATGAGCCGTTTGCTTATCACGAGTGATTTTGCGCGTTGCCTGAAAGCCATTCATTTCAGGCATCACCACATCCATCAAAATAACGTCTGGCTGATGCTCTATAGCCAGCTGGCAACCTTGCTCACCATTGGTCGCCTCTATTATTTCAAGGTTATTTTTACCAAGCATCTCTCGAAACTTAGCCATCTCTGAGGGAGAGTCGTCAATAACGAGTATTTTTGTCATAATCTCAAACCTTTATTTATCAAGTAAGTGCTACCCTACCTTGTTGCGTAAATAATCTTCTTATTAACACCACACCACAGCTTTTGTCATTTTTAAAGTGTATTGAACACAATAAGGTAGGCTATTGCTAATGTAAGTTATCGTAACTGACAGGTGAGATGGTCATTATTATAGATTCTTTTATACTTATATATTATCTATAAAACTCAAATCGTATTATATTACTGATACTGCTGAATCGTCTCAAATAGCTCATCTTTACTAAATGGCTTAGTTAAATATTCATCTGATCCAACAATACGTCCACGTGCTTTATCAAATAGTCCATCTTTTGATGACAGCATGATAACTGGCGTCTGTGCATAATCAGGGTTGTTTTTAATTAATGCACAAGTTTGATACCCGTCTAGTCGTGGCATCATAATATCCACGAAGATAATGTTTGGATTATTATCTGCAATCTTTGCCAGAGCATCAAAACCATCCACTGCTGTCACGACCTCACAGCCTGCTTTTTGTAGTAAAGTTTCTGCGGTACGTCGAATCGTCTTTGAATCATCAATTACCATGACTTTTAGACCATTAAAATTTATGCTCATTCTGTTTATCCTATTTATATCAACTCTCATCACAGTCAGCTTAAAATTGATATATTTATCTATCATTAATGGCAAATGTATATTTTGCTATTATTCAGCAATACAGGTACACATTAATCTTTCAAAAAATCATTTAAGCTCGACAATTTGTTTACATTGCTGCCATTTTTAGCACAAACATCGCAACTTTTCCACCTATATTTCAGAAGAAAGAGAGGTTATTTATGTAGGTGCATTAAGATATATGATAACCGGTTGCTTTGAAACTTTCGAGGCTTTGTTATTTTAATACGTTATAAAATGTCTTATATTATCTATAAAGTGACAAACTTTTAATGACTTATTTAATTAAGTTCACTCAGTATCAGTTATAACCGACTGACGTGTAAAATAACTATAGCATTCATTTTATCTCCACATATCGAATGACCAGTCAAATTTATCAACGGTATTATATATGTGCTTACATAGTAAACCAGCTACAATTTTATGCAAATACTTATGATGAATACTAAATATCCATACGTCATAATGCCATATTTCTGTACCAAATAAAATAACTACTAAGGATTGCTATGCGGTACTCAATAATGCAACATCCAATCTGCCCAAAACAGCCACGATATCATCGTCAACAACGTTTGCGACAGCAAGTTTGGTCTCTATTTACTGGGTTTGTTGTTTTAGTTAGCTTAACTGGTTGCAATCAATCAGATACTGCAGTACTGGCAGACCAAGCTTATGTTATACAAGATCAAAAAGTCATATTAAGTAAAGATGCAGTTATGACTACCAATCCTGAGCGATATCAACCTAGCTTTAATGTACATGGTCTACTGATTCCAATCGCTCAAACTACAATAGTTGCGCCCAGTGATGCCACCATATTATCTGTTGATGTCACATCTGGAGAGTGGGTAAAAAAAGGACAGCCTTTGATCTCATTGCGCGTCAGTCAAGCTTTAACAACTAAAGAGGCTGATGAGGTCAATATTGATGAGTTTAATGATACGTTGCCCCGTGCAATAGATGGAGAGGATGTCATAGAGCAAACCGATAAGGCAACCCATGAAATCATGGAAATTACGGACGATGTCGTCAATGAGATTGAGGACTTGGAAGCACATCTGACCACTCAAGGAAACACAAAGGAAAATGAGAAATCAGCGCAGTCGTCACCAAATGTTATTACTTTAAAAGCACCATTTGCAGGTACAGTCAGTGAACTGGATACTACGCTAGACTCGGTAGAAAAGAATCATGTTTTGATGAAGATAACCGATACTAAGCAGTTGCAGTTACTTGGTACATTACCACTTAGCAGCCAGTCTCAGCTCTCTATCGGACAAAATGTCAATTTTACCATTCATAACACTCATGATAACTTTACAGGGCAGATTAGTAAGATTGTTCCAAATATAGAGCAGAACACACTGATTGTTCATGCTCCAGTAGCACAAAATAAAGTCAGTCAAGCTCATTTAAAATCTGGTATGCAAGCAAGTATGACCATTGAATATGGTCAGATTCAAGTTGGGGTTCGTTTACCTGCGCAAGCCATTCATGGTGTTGATTTAAGCGTACTAACAGCAAAACAGCCAAGACCTGCCACGCCCCTTCAGGGTTATGTTTGGGTCATTAAACAAGATCAACGCTTAATACAACAACCCGTTGAGGTAGTAGACTATTTTGCAAGTTCAGGGCAATATTTGGTTTCAGGCATTAATAATGATAGCGTAGTATGTCTGGCAGATTTACCCAATAGTGCTGAAGGAAAACTGGCTTCTGTGAATTAAGAGCTGTTTAGCTTTTACCCCTTTAGACTAATATCTACAAGGAATATAGTCAGTTTTTACTTTTATGAAAAAATTGGCTAAGTTTTTCCTAGAACGATGACTGTTCAACAGACCCTAGTTAATTGCCAAAAACATACCTTAACATGATAAAAATCGACGCTGTGCCATTTGTGCTTTTATGTAAATGGAAGCCATAGTTTTCCTATGAGTTATTAGTAAGTTATTAGCAAAAATGTATCTTAGCTCATATTTCCGTTACAATAAGAGGAAAAATATAGAAACCGTAACACTTTGTGTCTTGTCAAGAAACATACATATTAGGCATGATATGAGATGAACACAAGTTGGTTCTAAATCTTAGATATTTCAGTAGCCAACTTCTATAATATCGTTATTACTGACAATAATCATTCAAATATTTTAGGTAGAGTTTTATGAGCAAACAGATTTTATTGATTGAAGATGATCCAGATTTAGCTGAGCTAATTGCAGACTACTTGTCGATGAACTACTATGAGGTGCATCATGCAGCGACAGGACAAGATGGTTTAAATACGCTAGATACAAAAGAACGTGCGATTGACTTAATTATCTTAGATCTCATGCTACCTGATATGGATGGTATGCAAGTTTGCCAACAGATACGTGGTAAGAAAAATAGCCAAACCAACAAAGTACCCATTATCATGCTAACTGCAAAAGGGGATACAACAGATCGTGTTTTAGGCTTAGAAATGGGTGCTGATGACTATATTGCTAAGCCATTTGAGCCTCGAGAGTTGCTTGCACGTATCCGTGCTGTGTTACGTCGCCATGAACAGCCTAATCAGGCAGACAGTCAGTCAGACAGCCTAACATTTGGTAGATTGAGTGTGTTCCCAGATAGCCATGAGGTCACCATTGATGAGCAACCTGTACGCTTAACCACGCACCAGTTCCAACTATTGCACTATTTTGCCACTCATGCTGGTAAAGTCCTCAATCGTGAACAGCTATGGCAGGCAATGCCAAATGATGACAGCTCAGATAACATTGATCGTGCTATTGATGTACATATCTCACGACTACGTGCGCTCATTGAGGATAATCCTCGCCAGCCTAAACGTATCATCACAGTTCGTGGTGTAGGCTATCAATTTGCCACTGACCAAGTATAAGTTGCTAAGTTATGCGTATATGGCTGGTAATGTAGTGGGTACCATGGTCATGGTTCCCCAAATAATGATATGCAACAGGTGGTAATACAGTTGTGATGCACCGTATTGGACTACGCTCTGTCTTTAGCAAGTTGTTTGCCAGTGTCATGCTGACATTGATACTGTTTGCCATTGCGATGGTCATGCTCACACATTTGGTACATGATAACTCTGCCAATACTCGCTGGCAGGTTCTGTCCGATCAAATATTGACACAAGTAGATCCATTTTTAGAAGATCTTAATACAGCAGCAAATCAAGGTAATCGTTTAAAAGCACGCTTTATGCTAGCAGTCATCAAAAAAAGCTTTGATATTTTTGATGACTCCCTACAAGCAAAAATGGGGCTATATGATAGCTCTGGGAATCTGCTTGTACAGACAGATGAAAGTGATTTGCCCAAACAACTGCCACCTGAGCCATCGCTGCTCGTAAAAATGATACCACCATTATCTGGTACTCCAGTTGATAACCAAGTACGTACCTATAGTAAGCATGGCTTTATTTTACTATATGAAAGTCGTAACCCACCTCAACGCTCGCAATTAAGCGCTGCTCTCAATCTTTTTACTGGCACACTATTACTACTTGCCATCATGACTTTATTCTTATGGTGGATTGCACGCTCGATGACATGGCGTATCAACCAGATGAGTCGACAAATGGGTCAACTTGGTGATGGTGACTTCAGTGTCCGTGTACCAGTCAAAGGTAATGATGAAATTGCAACGTTAGCACAGGGCTTTAACCAAGCGGCTCAAAAGATAGAACAGCTCATCAGTGCAAATAACTTACTATTAGCACATGCCTCTCATGAGTTACGCACTCCCATTACCCGTATTCGCCTGCAAGTAGAAATGATGGCAATGCTTGCACAGCAGCTACCAGAATCTGCACTAGAAAAATTTGATAAGCGCGCACAAGCAATTAATCGTGACTTAACTGGGCTAAATGACTTGGTTGAAAGTATTCTGTTAGTCAGCCGACTTGATGCTGGTCATGCTTTACAACAAGTAGAAAAATTAGACCTCTTTGAACTGGTCAAACAAGAATGCCAACACTATCCTGAGGCAACTTTAATTGGTGAGCCTGTCATCATGTCTGGGCAACCCAAGCTATTGATACATCTTATTCGTAACTTGCTAAATAATGCCGTTATCCATGGTATTCCACCTATGGAAGTACAGGTATATGGGGTGACTTCCCTTACAGATGCGAAGATTGTACCTCCCCATATTATAGAGTCCGTAGAATATCTACCACTAACAGACAGTGACCCTCAGACAATAGATAATTCTACTACCATCCAAGAGACAAAGGATAAACCAGCCACTAACAACAATAAATCAGAAGACTTTTCTGAAAATAACGTTTTCACTACTGAAGATGGTATCATGCTTGATATTCATCAAATCGCAGAGCGTGCTTTACAGCAAATCACTGAAGAAGTCTCACAACAACATACTGAAAAGAAAGCATCTAATAACCCAAAAATATCTACTGACTTAGAAGCTACTAACAGTACTGACATCAACAGTACAGAAAAATCTGACAAACCAGCTCGTAGCACCCTACTACCAGATAACCCTTTTGCTAAACGCCTGAAAAAAACCAAGAATATCACTGATATACCAGCACAATATGCGGTAATTGCTGTGATTGACCAAGGTACAGGTATTCCAGAAGAAAAGCGCCAAGATATTTTCAGTCCTTTTGTACGCTTACAACAGCAAAAGAAAGGCTCAGGACTTGGGCTATCTTTGGTATCACAGATTGTTGAGGCACATCAAGGTAAAATCCTAACGGACACACTGCATGGGCATACACGATTTTTGGTGATTCTACCAACCACGGTTCCAACAACTCAAACACAGCATAAATCACAACAAAGCTAGCCTAACACTTATCAGCAACCTACTATTTATTGATGTTATTATTTAAAATAATAACCAATTGCCATGCTTATTCACTACTTGAATAACATCATGCCAGCTGAACATATCCAAAGCTTGACAACTGTGCTATATTATGACGCTTTATTTTATTGTGCCAAACTGACCCCATAGGTAACCGAGCGCTATCATGAGCGATATGATTGTTTTAAAAGATGTCACCAAACGCTTTCAAAGCGATAGCACAAAAAGTGCTTCCAATAAGGCAGGCTGGTTTACGGCTGTTGAGCCAACTTCACTAACAATTCATCAAGGTGAAATTTTTGGCTTAATGGGCTACTCTGGTGCAGGAAAGTCCACCCTACTACGTTTGATTAATCTACTGGAACGCCCAGACAGTGGAGAAGTTATCGTGGATGGTGAAAATCTCATGACCTTATCTGCCAGCCAATTACGTGTCGCTCGGCATAATATTGGTATGATATTTCAGCAGTTTAATTTAATGGCTAATCGTACCGTCTTTGATAACGTTGCCTTTAACTTGCATGTCTCTGGCTATCCCAAAAAAGACATTTATCAGCGAGTGATGAGCTGTCTGGAAATTGTCGATCTTACAGATCGTGCAAAGCACTATCCTGCCCAGCTCTCTGGTGGACAAAAACAGCGAGTTGGTATCGCCCGAGCCATCGCACCTAATCCTAAAGTGCTACTTGCTGATGAACCAACCTCTGCTCTAGACCCAGATACAACTCGTAGCCTCTTAACCTGTCTGAAAAATATTAATGAAGAGCTTGGCGTTACCATCGTGATTGTGACCCATGAAATGAGTGTCATTCGTCGTCTTTGTCATCGAGTCGCACTACTGCATCAAGGCAAACTACTCGAAGTCGCTGATATTCATAGTGATACCATTCATGCTACCACACCGATTGGGCGTGGATTGGTGCTAGAAGACTAAGGATTTTTTATGGCAAGTACCCCTTTAACCTTAGATTCAGCAGTCGCAAGCCTGTGGAATATGCGCAAAGAAATTTGGCAAGCGACCTTAGATACTTTTGTTATGCTTGGTATTTCCACCACTGTAGCCATTGTTATTGGTGGCATATTTGGTGTCTTCTTGTTTTTATCCAGTGACCGCCAGCTTTTTCAGAACAAACCGCTATACGCGGTCATTGGTGGCTTTACCAACTTTATGCGCGCCTTTCCTTTCGTTATTTTAATGATTGCAATGAGTCCAATGACCAAAGCCATTGTTGGTACAGGTATTGGTCCTATTGCCGCTTCTTTAGTGCTTGCCATTGCAGGTTCATTTTATTTTGCCCGTTTGGTAGAACAAAACTTGCGTGAAGTGCCTCGTGGTATCATTGAAGCAACCGAATCCATGGGAGCAACACCCTTTACCATTATTAAAGTGCTATTAAACGAAGCACGCTCAGGGCTGGTACTATCTGTGACTATCTTATGTATTAGCTTGCTTTCTTACTCAGCAGCGGCTGGTATGATTGGTGGTGGTGGTTTGGGTGACTTAGCAATTCGTTATGGTTATTATCGCTATCAGACAGAAGTCATGATATTTATTGTTATTATGCTTTCAGTGATGGTCATCTCTATTCAAGCATGCGGAAATTTGCTTGCTGATAGATTAGATAAGCGTTAAGAACTCACTGTATATTTCGTAAGTTATACTGATATGACATTCAATATTTAATGAATAAATGTCATATAAAAAGTCAATACGAACATAACATAATTATGTTCAACTGTGGTAAAGTAGGCAAATTTTTAATACCCAAAGCTCTGGTGCTATTATGGCTCCATCTTTTTACATAAGGAATCACCCTTTATGATAGGCAATACCATCGCACAAAAACTGGCAACAACATTTGCCCTAGCCGGATTCAGTGGTTTACTTTTGGTTGGCTGTAATAATGCCTCTACACCAGAGAATACAGATACCACTGAAACAGACGCAACATCACAAACTGAGACAGCAGCGACTACTAAATCTGACCCAAATAAAGAAACCATCGTTATTGGTACAACCGAAGGTGACTTTGCTGATATGGTTCGTAACAATATCCAAAAAGAACTTGAGGCTCAAGGCTATAAAGTAAAATTGGTAACTTTTACAGATTATGTACGTCCAAATCTAGCTTTGGCTGAAGGTGATTTAGATATCAACGTCTTCCAGCATAAGCCTTACTTAGATACGTTTAAAAATGAACATAACTTAGACTTAGTTGAAGTATTCCAAGTACCAACCGCTCCTTTAGGCATCTACTCAGGTAAGAAAACATCACTTGACCAAGCTTATAAAGGTATGAGTGTCTCTGCACCAAATGACCCAAGTAACTTTGCACGTGCATTGGTCATGATGAATGAGCTAGGTTGGATTAAGCTAAAAGATGGTATTGACCCATTAAAAGCATCAAAATCTGACATCGCAGATAACAGCAAATATGAAATTGATATCAAAGAGCTAGAAGCAGCTCAGTTGCCACGTGCGCGTGATGAAGTAGATTTTGCTATCATCAATGGTAACTATGCCACTGACTCAGGCATCAAACTAACTGAAGCACTATTCCAAGAGCCTAGCTTTGCCTATGTCAACTGGTCTGCTGTAAAAACTGCAGATAAAGATCAGCCTTGGGTAAAAGATGTCACCAACGCCTATAACTCTGATGCTTTCAAACAATATGCACATGAGACTTTCCCTGGCTATAAATATCCAAAAATCTGGGGAGAGCAACCAGAACAAGCGACAACTGATGAGCAAGCAGAAGCAACTGCTCAGTAATCGCTCAATAAAAGTGCTAGTATCTGTATCTAACACTTGATTATATTTATGATTAAGTCATAGAAAAAACCACACCAAGTTATATTGGTGTGGTTTTTTAATAATGGTCACCTCAGCAAACAGTAATCGTCAAGCCATCATCGCCATTTAATTACTCTTCAACTATATTTACTCTAAAGTGGTTGTGGCTCGATTTCCTTGCTCATCATTCTGAGCTACTGGAATAGCAGGGCTAAACTGCTCTGCATCTGGTGATACGCCACGAGCAACATGGTCTTGCTTCAGTGAAGCGGCTACTTCTGGTGGCATATAGTTTTCATCATGCTTTGCTAGCACTTCACTGGCAACAAAAGTATCACCCTGCATTTTTCCTGTGGCAACCACCCCCGAATTTTCTGCAAATAAATCTGGCAAAATACCCTGATAAGTGACGGGAACAGTAGCATTAAAGTCCGTAATCTCAAACTGCACATTAACTTCATTGCTTGGATCTCGTTTTACACTGCCAGCAACTACCATACCGCCAGCTCGAATACGTTTATCCTGTGGTGCTTCACCAGCAGCAATCGCAGTGGGATCAAAGTAAAAATCTGTCTGCTGACCAATGGCATAAATAACCAAAACTACCGCAACAATTGCACCAGCAAGTGTCGCCAATACCCAAATCAGCTTTTTGCGTCGGACAGGATTCATAAATCGACCTTATCTAGAAATATAAAAGAAGGAATGAGCATCACTCAAAATTGCCATATTATGCAATAGATGATTTTCCATGACGTATCTTCCCAGTATGTATTTTGCAACCATCAAATGGGCTATAAACACCCACTTAAAACTTAATATCAATCATGCAAATACAAAAACTGCAAAGACAGACAAATAAAACTATCCATCTGCTTATGAGTGACTACTAACTACTGACGAGTTGAGGTAACGTGCTTGCGCGTCCGAGTCTGTTGTTGACGGGCTTGCTGCACTCGTAGCTGTTTAATAACCGCTTGGCGCTGCTGGCGACTATATAAAATAAAACCCATGATGACCATCACAGTCAGTCCCCAGCAACTCCAAACATAAACACCATGTTTGCCCATTGCTAGAAACTCTTGGAAAGTATAAAAATATGGCTGCATTCACAATTCCTTAATATGGATTAGTTCATGACGGGCTAGATTGGCGAATAATAAGACGACCACAATTGCATAATCATCACATGTATCGTCTTATGCCACCTGATAAAATGACATACACTCTCAGTGCTGTCTGACATACTCTTTTACCCATGCCTTGTTTTGGTCACGGCGTAAAATCAGTGTATTGGTACGATATATTGCCAAAGCAGCAACCAATAAATAACTACCAATAACCATTAACAATAAAGGCAACCACATATCTGCTGACATTTTTGGTGCATCTGTGATGGTAAAAGTTGCACCTTGATGCAATGTATTCCACCAATTCACTGAATACTTAATAATGGGAAGATTAACAGCACCAACAATAGATAAAATCGCTGCCGCTTTACCACGATTTGGTGATGACTCAAATGCCATAAATAATGCCATCACGCCTGCATACAAAAATGCCAAAATTAACATAGAGGTTAACCGTGCATCCCACACCCAAAATGTTCCCCATGTTGGCTTTGCCCAAATTGAGCCAGTTAATAAGCTCAATACACACAGTAGAAAGCCAATCGGTGCAATCGCTTGTGCCACTAGATTTGCAGTTTTGATACGCCATACCAAAAAGATAACGCCCAACACTGCCATAGCAAAATAAATAGACAATGCAATACTTGCCGTTGGCACATGAATAAAAATAATGCGATAGCTATTACCCTGAAGATAATCAGGTGGTGCAAACGCCAGACCCCATATGCTACCAATGAGTAGAAATATCGTTGCCAAACCTGCTAGCCATTTTACCCATGGTGCAAAGATTCGGAAAAACTCACGTGTACCAACAGTGGTCAAAAAACCTTGCCAAAGACGTTGTAAAAAGGAAGGATTGTGCAGATTATTGGCATTTGGCATGGGGTTTAACCTTTAAAGCCAGAAGAAAGGGAATCAAGTGCATCAACATTCAATAATGTAGACACTTATATTTTGACAAGCATATTATAGCAAAAAAACGGCATCAATTAAGCCATGACATACGTAATGTCAGTGCAATGACCCACGGGGTGATAATAACCGCTATAATACTACCTGCCAATAACAAAGCTAAAATAGGCAGTGCATTCATACCTGTACTAAACAAATCAACCGCACCTGTAGCAAAAATTAAAACTGGTAACTGCATTGGTAGTGCAATTAAGGGTACTAACACAGCACCATTTTTTAATGATAACGTTAAGCTACTAGCAATCGCTGAAAGCATTAACAATATTGGACTACCCACTATAATTGATAGCGACAATAATCCTGCCTCACTCCAAGAAAGTCCAAATAACGGCACTGCCAATAAACTTAATAACGCAACCAAACCACTACTAAATAGCCAATGTATCAATAACCGTACCAATGTCCATACTGGAATAGATGCCCGAGAAGCTACCAGTTGCGTCAATGTCCCATTATCCAGCGCTGACTTAAAAATACCATCAATGCCCATTACCAAAGATAATAAGGTTGCAATCCATACGGCTGGTACACCCAAACGCTGTAATAACTGTGGCTCACTACCCACTGCTAATGGAAATAATGTGATGATGACCAAAAACAACACTAAGGGATATAACCATTGTACCGCACCTTGTTGCTTAACCTGCCACTCTCGTCGCCACAGTTGCACAAAGCCAATACTTTGAGGGCTCATAACACGGCTGACCTCAGAATAATTTTCTTCCAAACCTACCTTAGGCTCAGATATTGGTTGCTCAGTTGGTATCATAGGCGCTATTTATTCATATTATGATTCATTATATTATCTTGCTATTATATCGTATCATCATCAGAGATATTAAACTCATCATATCTCTCATCCATATCACACTCATCAACACTTATATAATCAGATAAATCCAAATGCTGTGTTGCCACTTGCACTGGCTGATGACTGGTCATTAATACTGCACCACCTTCACTAACGAAACGTTGTAAATGCCTCTCCAAATGTGCCACCATATCAACATCCAAAGCCGTAAATGGCTCATCAAGCAACCACAAGGGTGTTCTTTGTGCGGTCATTAGATATAAACGTGCTAAGGTAACACGTCGAGTCTGACCTGCTGATAACTGCGCACTACTCATTGCCTCAAAACCAGATAATCCGACCCAATCCAATGCATCAGCAAGCTGTTCTGTACTTGCTTCCACACCATATAAATTCAGCAAAAATTGTAAATTTTGTGCTACTGTTAAATGTGGATGAATACCTAACTGATGAGTCACATAAATGGGCTGAACAGGCAACCCTTGCTGACCCAAATAAGATACGGTACCTTGTAGAATTGGTAACAGACCTGCCAACTGCATCAGCAAGGTCGTTTTTCCTGTTCCATTTGCACCCAATAAATGACAAATCTGTCCTGCCTGCAACTGTAAGGACACACCTGTACATAATGCAAAATCACCACGTTGCACAGTCACATTGTCCAGAGATAATACTGGCAATGATGCGGGGGCTTGTATATTGTCTATACTCATAGAATTATCCTTTATCCACTATCACGCCTTATCATTGCTGATAGCCAAAGAATGCTGGCACTGTATTACTCATCCAACCCTATATTCCTATATTTACTATTTATCACCAATAAATAACATTGCCATAATATCTCATCGTCACTCAAAACTATCTATTCAAAACTGTCTATCCATCCAAATAGAGTCGAAAAAGTCTACAATAGATACAAGGCAACCCAATCTAAACAGATAATGTAGATAGTACAACCTAGTACATTGAGTGAAATTAACGCTGTGGTAGATTTATAGTAGGCAAACTATATACCTTCTGTATATTGTCTGGGCTTCTACTAAAACTATGCTAGAATCACTTAACAGACAGAACTGACTGTGAATCTCTATCAGAGAAACACCTGCTCACTTAATAATTATCTTTATAACAATATAGGCAAGCACTTAAAATCATGACCAAACATAAAAAACAAACGAAAAAAGTAACACTATGGCAAAAAGTCAAACAAGCTCTACGTGGACGTATGCAGTCACAAACCAAGGCAACAACTCAAGAATCTGCCCAACAAGAACCTACCCAAGAGGTAAAAAGCTCTACTAATGCAAAAACCTCCACCATTAACACCACAGACAAACAACCCAATATCAAACAAAAACAAACAGCACAAGAAAAAAGCGCCATTACAACAACTGTTACAGAGTACCTTGGCAAAAAAGGCTGGAAGTTTACACACTATCCCCCAAAAAGTGACACCTCACAATCCATCACGTCACCGGGCCAGTCCATTCACCATATCACCTTAGGCATGCAAAGTGATGATATTGAGTGGGGTTGTCTTTATCGTATCAATGAACATAACAACTTACTGGCAGTCTATGGTATCTTACCTTTCTCACTCACACCTGAGCAAATATCAGCCGGACTAACGCTTGCCTCACAAATTAACTACGACTTAATGCTCGGTAATATCGAAATTGATTTAAGAGATGGTGAAATTCGCTTTAAAAATGCCATTGATGTCGAATATACAGGTCTTAATGACAGCATACTTGACTATCTTACCCAGAGTGTCATCGCCATGACACGAGTTATCTACAGCCTATTTGATGAACTTTGCCACAATCAAAATGGCTATCCAGACCTTGAACAAACACTGGCTCAAATCAAGCAAAACAATACAGAAGCGCAAGGCTATTTCTTACCAACAAAACAAATTCAATAACTATCAATAACTGTATTGAAAGCCAGCTTTATATAACTGGTTGATATTATCAGCGCTCTCGAAGGCGCAACCATATCTCATGGATGATAAAAAATAATACAGCCAACAGAAATGGCAAAATATAATATAACAAACGAAATAATAGTAATACTGCTAATAAATAAGGCTTATCTACCTGAGGTAATGATGCTATCATCGTCACCTCAAACACCCCTAAACCACCAGGAACATGGCTTAAAATCGCCAAAATCATCGACTGGATAAAGGCTGAAAATACCATAATAAAGCTGATATCTGCTGTCTGTGGCAACAACAGATATAAAACAAATGCCACACTTGCCAAGTCAATAATAGATATTACAATTTGCTGTATTAACATCCATGATGGTGGTAAATCAAAACGCCAACCACGAATTTTAACATGTCGCCCCGACTTACCAGACCAAACGATAATCGACAAAATAGCGACTAACATGGCAATACCCATACCCTGAATAACTGCCCGCTCTCTCATAAAGCTTGGGATACCAGCTGATGCACTTGCCAAATGCTCATCTAACTGTCCCAACATCACAATAAGAGCATCTGGATTGAACGCCAAAGACAACGCCACCAATGTCGAAATACCAAAAGTAAACGCCATTGACACCAACCAAATCACATTGGCAATATGCTCAGGTTGAACACCACTAACCCGATACATACGATAACGCACCCCTGAAGCAGACAATACGGCAAGTCCAATTGTATGTCCAATGGCATAAGCGGTAAATGAGGTAAAAGCAATCTTGCGAAATGGAAGCCGACTACCCATATGTTTTAGAGCAATCGCATCATATAAAGTCAAAATTAAATAACCAAAAGCAACGACCAATACGGCAAAGAAAATATTAATATTAGGAATCTGATCAATCGCCTGCCAGACATCATCAAGACTAATGCTTTGAGTTAACCCATATAATGCTTTGATGGCAAGGACAAATATCATCAAAGTCAGCAAAAAAATACTGCCATGCCACAGGAGTTTACGAGTATTTACCGACATAATCACACTTTTATCATTATTTGCTTAAATCAACCATTTTATTAAGAAAGAAAATAGTAACAGATTGCTTCCATATGACTTGTCATAGCTTAACATTAAGATGCGCAATTGTTTATTATTTTATTTGCAACAACTCCAATATAAACAACTTAACTGGCTAGACAGATGCAATAAAGTACCAGCAAAACTTGCAACATAAAAGTTTAAAATTTCAGTACATATCCAGCACTGATACTTACTCATATAAAAGCTTGTGAATTATCCCTCATCGAAGCTCTGTATGGTCATCTAAACACAGATTTATAACAAAAAATCCACGCAAATATGGCTTTTATTCAGTAGATAGTCAAACATGGTATAAAATATAAGCAACCTGATATATGGTCGAAGAAGACTAAAGTAGATATCAGATGATAACGAGTACAGACATATCATAAAGCCTCTAGTGATGTGATACAGCTACTAAAGGCAATGCTACAGTCATTTTTTCGTTTTTGATGCTAAATATTAAAAAGATTTTTACTTAGGCATAAAAAAACGAGCCATAAGGCTCGTTCTCTATACTGAATAAATCTATAACAATATATAGATTATAAAGCAGTAATGTTATGTGCTTGAGGTCCTTTTTGACCTTGAGTTACGGTGAACTCAACGGCTTGACCTTCAGCTAAAGTTTTGAAACCTGAGCTAACGATTTCGCTGTAATGAGCGAATACGTCTGCGCCACTTTCTGGAGCGATGAAACCAAAACCTTTAGCTTCGTTAAACCACTTAACAGTACCTTTAATAGTATCTGACATAATATAATCCTAATTTTAAAATGAATGGTCATATGACCAAGTAACGCTTACAAATAGCTACTGAACAAAAAATATTAAAACGGAGGATTATAAGTTAATACTACGAGGTAATGATTTGGTGCAGAACTTCTCTTAAGCAGGGGTGCATTATAGGCTTGCTTTATTAATAACGCAAGGATTATTTTAAAATAATTTTAAATACGTTTAGATTTTCTTAATTTTTATTATTTCTAAGTGTTGTCTAACTGAGTCAGTCTTTTCTCTTTTATGGCATTTACTGACAGCGTTATTCCATTTTATCATGCAAAATACACGTATTTTTATCAGCAAAGGCATTATGATATGCATAAATTTGCTATGATAGAATAAGTTTAATTGGGGGTATTGATTATTTACTGCATCGCTGTACTTACTTGGGCTAACGTTATCTTTTGCTTTCATGTAAAATTAGCTGAACTTTCCAGTAAATATAAACACTCAACAAACGCCACATATATCAGGCGTAATTTTACAATACCATTATAAAAGCTCTATTTACTGAGCAGACTCAATCAGGACTAGGTATTATTCAACTTCCAAATCTTTATTGATAACTAATATAGAGGCAAAATATGTCAAAATTTCACACTGAGACAGTGACTCATGTACATCACTGGAATGACTCACTCTTTACTATCAAAACAACGCGTGATGCTGGGCTACGCTTCCGTAATGGCGAGTTTGCTATGATTGGGATTATGGTCGATGGCAAGCCGTTAATGCGGGCATATTCGATTGCCAGCCCTAATTATGAAGAACATTTGGAGTTTTACTCAATCAAAGTACAAAATGGCCCATTAACCTCTCGCCTACAACATATCAAAGTTGGCGAAGAATTATTGGTCAGTAAAAAGCCCACAGGTACACTGGTACTTGACGATTTACTACCCGCCAAAAACCTATATATGCTCGCCACAGGCACAGGACTTGCTCCATTTTTATCATTGGCTCGCGACCCAGAAGTGTATGAAAAATTTGAAAAAATTGTGTTGGTACACTGTGTCCGCCGAGTCAATGACTTAGCATATAAAGATATGTTCGAAAATGAACTACCCAATGATGAAATCTTTGGTGAGTGGTACAAAGAGAAGTTTATTTATTATCCAACCGTCACTCGTGAAGAGTTTAAAAATCAAGGACGAATCACAGATTTATTGACCTCAGGCAAGCTATTTGAAGATATTGGTCTGCCTCCTATCAGTAAAGAAAATGACCGTGCTATGCTGTGCGGTAGTATGGCGTTTAATACCGATGTGTCTAAAATTTTGGATGACTTTGGATTGGAAGTTTCACCACGTATGGGTGTACCTGCTGACTATGTGGTTGAGCGTGCGTTTGTGGGTTAGAATTTTATATTAACCACCCAGCTAAGTAGCAGATTCGCAGAAAATCACTTGACGACTGTGGGAATATTGCTATAATAGCCAGCCTACATACTAATACTATCTGTATTTGATAGTAATCAGTGACCCTACATGCCAGTGTGGTGGAATTGGTAGACACGACGGATTCAAAATCCGTTGCCCTTAAAAGCGTGTCGGTTCGAGTCCGACCACTGGTACCATATAAATAAAGGCTTACAGCAGATTGTAAGCCTTTTTTATTGCCTGTTACATATTAAGTTTATTGGTTTAATGATGATGACATGAAAGGTATGATGGATAATCATCCACCTATGCCAATGTCTGCACACCACCGCCATTTACATATAACACTTGCCCATTGACCCATGATGAAATCGGTGCGGCAAAATACAATACTGCTCCTGCAATGTCTTCAGGCTCACCCAATCGCTTGATGGGTGTACGTGCCAACATGGCTTTTTCAATCTCTGGGGTAAGCACCGTCTCTAGTGCATGCGTCCGAGTCGCTCCCGGTCCAATGGCATTGATACGAATATGAGGGTAATCAAAAGCAAGGTTTGCCCCCATATGCACCACGGCTGCTTTTGAAGAGGCATAACCACTCATACCCGGACTGGTGGTCACTGCTCCCATTGAGGCGATATTAATCACTGAACCACCGCCTGCTTTTTGCATATGTGGTGCACATAACTGTATCATTCGCCATGCGGAATAAACATTAAGCTTAAAGTCTCTTTCGATGTCTGTTACATCAATTTTTTCGGGGACTTCACGTCCACCACCACCACCACCTGCCACGTTGACCAAGATATGCACACCACCTAGCTGTTCAACGGTATCTGCAACGGCTTTAACCATTTCTTCATCTTTTAAGATATTGCAAGATACTGCAATGGCTTTGCGTCCCATATCACGGATTTGTTGAGCAACTTTTTCTGCATCATCCATATCTAAGTCACCAATGGCAACATCTGCCCCTGCTTGGGCTAACATCAAAGCACTGGCTTTGCCGATTCCATTTGCTCCACCCGTAACAATGGCAACTTTATTGGATAAATTCCATAATTCTTGTATATTCATATGATTTTCCTTTTAATAGAGTGTTTTAGTTGTATTTGCTTATTTAACTATAGATAATCTAATGATAAGTTACAAGTTGAGATAACAAATATAATCTTACCAATCAATTTTATCCAGCTCATCTAACCATGTAGATTTTGGGCAGGATTTCTGGGCAAACTTTTTGAATATTGGCTAAATCATTGTTACTTATTAGTCTTGACTGTTAAACCAAGCATTTGACTTGGTTATCTTTGAAATAGCATTGGCCCTGTTCAATGATTTGTGGTTCAAAATAGAATTCAAAGGTGGACGGTTCAAATAATTTAAATCTTCTATTCTAAAATCAAAAACATTCCGAAAGTAAATACAGATAAAAATAATACTATTATAAATATAATAAAACTAATATTTTTATTTCCATAAATGACTGCTAATTTACCATATGAATAAAGACTGACCAATATTAATAAGGTGATTAAGATAAACTTAAAAGGTATCCATAGCCACTGTAGAACTTCGAGAAATATAGAATTACTATATATAATATCTTTAGAATTCATTTTGTCGAAGAATAATACTGCTAAACCCATCTCGCCCATATGCTGAGCCAATACCTGTTCTATACTATCATCTTTTAAATCAAAGCTGTTATTTTCTAGATTGCTAATTAGCTCTGAAAAATAATTAGATTTTAAAAAAATATACACTGCTAATAGAAACACACATAAGCTCCAAATAGTAGAGTAAAAATATACTGGATTACTCTTAATCATAATTGATATTTTATTAAATACAAATATCAAATCATTTGGAATACTACTTGATATTAAACCTATTAGAATCCATAAACTACCTATAAAAGTAATTCTTATCCCTCCCATTGCATGATTTTCAACTTCCTCTTCCAATTTCTTAACTGATATTTTTGTATCCTTAACCTCATCATAAATATTATTGTTTGTTTTTACAATAAAAGACTTTAATTCATCTCGCAACTCATTTAGTTTACAGTCATTTTTTTTAACATAATCAATTAATACTTTAACATTGCTTTCAATATCTTTATTATCATCCCAGTGAGGTGGAATAGAAAGCTCTATATCTAATAATTTAATACTATTTTTAATAGATTCTGGCTCAATATAAAATTCTGAACCATATTTATTTGGTTTCTTTTTCAACCATTCTTTAAATGAGTTAGATAAATCTCTGTTATTAAACTGCTTACGTGTTTGATTAATCTCATAAAAAACACTAAGAATCCCTAAAGCCTGTAAAAATGCACCTAATCTAATTAAGTTCTCTTTGCTATTAGCAAAGAGAACTAGTAGAAATATAGGTAAGAATATTAAAAATAATGAAAGCCAAAAAAATCTTAATTCATAAAATATCCATATGTAGTAGCTTTTAATATAATACTGTATTTTCAAGTTAAACTTATTCATAGTATAAAAACTACAACCCCCTTAACTCCTCCATCTGCTCACTCATTATCTTAAGCTGTCCTTCAAGCTCTGCCAACTTATCACGTTCGGCTTGGACTACCTCGGCAGGGGCTTTGCTAGTAAAGCCTTCATTTGCCAATTTACGGCTGATAGCATCGGCTTGCTTTTGTAGTTTTTCTTGGGCTTTGCTTAGGCGAGCCAGTTCGGCGGTGGGGTCAATTAAGCCTTTCATCGGTACTAAAATTCGTAGCTGACCAACCATACTTGATGACGATAACGGTACGTTCTCACCTTCGGCAACGATGGTTAAACTATCCACTTTTGCTAGGGCTTTAAATTGGTTTTCAATACGGTTTAGGCTGTCGCTTTGCTCACTGCTGATATTTTGTAGCAGGACAGGCAGACGAATGGCATTACCCAATTTCATCTCCCCACGAATGTTACGCACGCCAGCAATCAGCTCTTGCAACCATGCCATATCCGCCTCAACTTGTGGGCTAATTTGCCCTTCATTAACTTGTGGGAATGGGGCAGTCACAATGCTGTCGCAAGTTTTGGCATTCAGTAATGGAGCGATGGTTTGCCAGATTTGTTCGGTTAAAAATGGCATGATTGGGTGGGCAAATCGCAATGCCGTTTCTAATACGTGTAGCAACACATAACGGATTTGGGCTTTTCGTTCCTCACTCACCGAGTCATCATTCAGGCTGGCTTTGGCAAGCTCGACATACCAGTCGCAATATTCATTCCAGATAAACTCATAAATATCTTGGCTGACCATATCTAAGCGATATTGGGCAAAGTGTTTGTGAATATTGGCAATGGTCGAATTTAGACGACTGATAATCCACTTTTCGGGCAGTTCCCAAACGTCAGCATTAGCGGTTTGGTCGATGGTTTGAGCATTGCCCTCTTTATCAACGCAATTCATCAACACAAAACGGCTGGCATTCCAGATTTTATTACAAAAATTGCGGTAGCCTTCGACCCGTTTTAGGTCAAAGTTAATGTCCCGACCTGTACTGGCAAGCGAGCAGAAAGTAAAACGCAGGGCGTCCGTACCATAAGCAGGGATACCATCGGGGAACTCTTTGCGGGTTTGTTTGGCGATTTTGTCGGCGTCTTTGGGGTTCATCATGTTACTGGTGCGTTTTTCAACCAACGCCTCAAGGTCAATGCCATCAATGATGTCGATGGGGTCAAGGACGTTACCTTTGGATTTGGACATTTTTTGTCCGTTACCATCACGCACCAAGCCATGCACATAAACGGTTTTAAACGGTACTTGCGGTTTACCGTCTTTATCCTTGATAAAGTGCATGGTCAGCATAATCATACGGGCAACCCAGAAAAATATGATGTCAAAACCCGTGACCAACACGCTGGTTGGGTGAAAGGTTTCTAATACCCGTTTGTCGTCATTTTCGTCCGCCCAACCAAGGGTACTAAATGTCCATAATCCCGAGCTAAACCAAGTATCTAACACGTCATCATCTTGGCGTAGGTTGATATCATCGGCAAGTTGGTATTTTTGGCGAACTTCTGCCTCATCACGAGCAACATACACCTTGCCTTCCTCATCGTACCATGCAGGAATACGGTGTCCCCACCATAGCTGACGGCTGATGCACCAATCTTGTAGGTCAGTCATCCATGCCATATACATATTTTTATATTGAGCAGGTACAAATTCAATGTCACCATTTTCAACCGCCTCAATGGCAGGTTTTGCCAATTCTTCAACCGCTACATACCATTGGTCGGTTAGCCACGGCTCAACAATCACGCCACTACGGTCGCCACGTGGGGCTTTTAGGGCGTAATCTTCAATTTTGTCTAACCAGCCTTCGGCTTTGGCTTGCTCAATCAGTTGCTTACGTGCCTCAAAGCGTTCCACACCAGCATAAGGTTTGCCTGTATGGTCTGTCGGCATAGATTCTAGGGTAGGTTCGCGAGTTTGCAGGTCAGGATATACTTCCATGTCTGCCAAGATATTGCCATAAGCGTCAAGGATATTAATCAGTGGCAATTCGTGACGTTTGCCCATCTCATAATCGTTAAAATCATGGGCAGGGGTGATTTTCACACAACCTGTTCCAAAGTCACTTTCGACATAATCGTCAGCGACAATCGGTACAATACGTCCTGTAATTGGCAAAGTAATGGTTTTACCAACCAAATGAGCGTAACGCTCATCATTAGGATTAACCGCAACGGCGGTATCACCAAGCAAGGTTTCGGGGCGAGTGGTAGCAACCACTAAATAGTTATTGCCCTCTTGGGTGGTCACTTCTTTATCGGTGAAATAGTAACGCACATACCACAATGAGCCTTTTTCATCGTGATTTTCGACTTCTAGGTCAGATAAGGCTGTTTGAAATTTTGGATCCCAATTCACCAAGCGTTTGCCACGATAAATCAAACCGTCCTCATAAAGGCGAACAAACACTTCTTTTACTGCATTGGATAACCCTTCGTCCATGGTAAAACGTTCACGTGACCAATCGACCGATGACCCCAAACGGCGGATTTGTCGGGTGATGTTTCCGCCTGATTCTTCTTTCCATTCCCAAACTTTGTTAATAAAGTCATCACGACTTAGGTCAGTACGTTTGATACCTTCAGCGTTAAGTCGGCGTTCAACCACCATTTGGGTGGCAATACCTGCATGGTCAGTGCCGGGTTGCCAAAGGGTGTTGTCGCCAAGCATACGATGATAGCGAGTCAATGCGTCCATGATGGCATTGTTAAAGCCATGCCCCATGTGCAGGCTACCTGTGACGTTTGGTGGTGGTAAGGCGATAGAAAAGGATTGCTCGCTATCATAGCTGGGCTGAAAATAGCCGTTGGATTCCCAATTTTGATACATACCATTTTCAACTTCGCTGGGGTTGTAGGCATGTTCTAACTGGCTTAGGGCTTGTTGGATAGATTGGGTAAGGGCTTGATTACTCATAATTAGTGTCTTATCGTTGGTTAAATGTTGATAGAAAATCAATAAAAAAAGGATAAGACGATTTTAACGCAGATAAGGAAATTTTGTTAGGTGCTTTGTTATACTTAACCTCTATTACCTTATAAATAAACCAAAAAATGCCTGATAAAGTTGCAGATAACTCATCTAAATCTCAATCCCCTGTAAATGTCTCTACCGAATTTGAGGAACAAAGTATTCGTACAACCTCAACCATAATGGGGATTGTTCTTGCTATTACTTTAGCTTTATTTGCCATATTGTTGTCTTATGAGATTTATCAGGCGATGGGAACAGAACACCAAGGCTTTGCAGTCTTTTTTGGCGTACCGCTTAATATCGTGTTATATATCTTGGTTTATAAAAGCCTGCAAGTAGGCACAGGGGAGATTGTTAAAGATAAAGATGGTAATGAGGAGTTTATCATTGGCAAATCATCTGTATTGCCTGCTTGGCTGAAGATTCCATTAAAAGTTATTGCGACCATAATTTTTGGATTTGCTCTATATATTGGAGTGACAAGCGCTAGTATCTATTTAATATTTACCAGTTTGATACTATTGCTTTGGACACATTATGACTATTTGAAATAATGACTAAGCACACAACAAAGCAATAAGACTCAATCCCCTCCACCATCTCCGCCGTCACCCCCATCTCCACCAAAAAAACTGTCAAAAAATCCACCGCTCGATTCGCCAGTATCGCTATAACCTCCGATACCGCCACTATCAGTACCACCGCCACTTGCCCCTTCATTAAGCCAAATCAATAACTTAATGACAAAATAAATAAGCATCAATCCTGCAATAACTTTTAAGATAAACATAAATGACTCACTGCCAATGGTATGGCTGTAGCATAGTTTTATGAGTTGACGGTTTGATGACAAAATAGATTCAATGAGGATAGAACAAATATTAGGGAGCAATATAGAGTAAAAATATATTGGTACTTTTTATGATTATCACAACTTATGATTGTCGCAATGGTGGCGGTACTTTTGGATTATTCACGGTATAAACGGCTGTGCCATAAGCAATGGCTTCGACCATACTGCCAAGCTGATTGATATTAGTGACCTCTAAGCGCACACCATAGATTTGGTTATAGCCCTGATATTGTGCTTGTAGCTTCATACGCACTACCGCTTCACGTCTGGCTCTATCAAGCAGGCTTTCATAAGTAGTAAGGTTTTTGCCAAATAGATTTAGGATTTGAGCGATAATCATTTTAAAATAATCTTGAGCAATGACCACACTACCAATGACCAGCTCACCTTGAGAGTTATTAGCAAGCTCTGGCTTATAAAAGCGTTCGTTAGAGATGATGATATGCCCGAGTGTTTTTTCGGTTTGCTCAAGATCTGCCAAATGACTATGCTCATGCCTACGACCAAAAAACCAGCCCACGGCAAATAAGATAATAAATAGCCAGTTATTTAAAATAAAATGTAATAGCCACTCTAGCATCAGTACGTCCTTATATTCTATATAGTGTACTTATGACGTTAGGGTTGTAAATGATTGGCAGTGTGGTTTGGTACAGCTTTGACAGCAGTACCATAAACAAAAAGCTCTGATGCTCCCTGTGCAATGCTTGAGGTAGAAAAACGGATACCAACAATCGCATCTGCTCCCATGGTTTGAGCTTTGGCAATCATACGGTCGATGGCTTCTTGTCGGGATTCTTCTAATAGCTCTGTATAGGAGGTCAACTCACCACCAACAATATTTTTTAATCCTGCAAAAATATCTTTACCCACATGTTTGGAACGCACTGTACTACCATAGACAACATCTAGACGCTCGGTGATGGTGTAGTTAGGTAAATGCTCAAGGTTGGATAGTTGCATACAATGACCACCATTTAATTAATCAGAAGTTAACACAAGATACAGATATACTAAGGTCTATTAAAAGTACTTATATATTTAATAGATGCCTATATATGATTATGATTTAGTCTGTTGTATTAAATAGCAAAAACAACTCAGTCAAGTTGCCTTCAATACTGTTTGCCATCTGTGCTAGGGCATCTTCATCAGCGCGGATTTCTGCAAGGTCTTCATCTTCCTCACTACCATCAGCCATATCAATGCCACTAAACACCATCATTGGTAAGGTCAACATTGCCACATCTTCACTGGTGTCTTCATCAGAAAACCAGTCAATGCTCTCATCACCATACATGGCATCAATAAACCCTACTGACCATGCTGATAACTCTGATTCTGGTGAAAAATCCATTTCATCATTGTCAGTAACACTAAGAGGCAATTCAATGCTACTTTCATCTTTTAAGTCCATCAATAGACTTGCTTGCCAGCGTTGTAGTGCTTCTTTGATTTCATCAGCAATACGGTCATCTTGCTCTTCAAAGTATAACGATAACCAATTCGGCAAAGGCTTACCCACCACTGTGGCGGTCAAAAACCCATGGGTAGCAATGCTATCTAATCCAAACTCATTTGCCTCTGAGTCCAAATATTGTATTAACTCATCGTGGGTCATAGTTATCCTTATACCTTTACAAAATTATTTATCGCGAGGACAATTTTTATTTAGCCAGCACTTTCTGGCTACCTTTAGATGCTGTACTTAGTGACTCTTTGCTCAGTCATTTTTCTAAACAGCATGACAAACTTTTGTCTTATTTACCCTAAGTTAGAAGTCATCATCAAAATCGTCATCGTCAAAATCATCTAAATCATCATCGAAGCCATCTTTTAGCTCTCGCTCTAGTCTTTTTTCTTCTAATAAGTTGTCAATCAGTCGTCTTTTTTCAAGACTACTGCTACGTGAACGTGCCGTATTCTCTGCCTCATCAGCTAGCTTGACCGCTTCATCATCATCAAAGCCATCATCATCAAAATCATCATCTAAATCTGGGTCACTCATCGCATGCTCCTAATTTATTTACAGGGTCAATTGGGGGTCAAATAATACACGATTTTTTAGAAGACAAACAGTCATACAAGCCTGTTTTCACCCACTCTATATATGATATATACTAAAGTATCCATACAGATATAGCTTCTCTATAGCTGTCATATACTCTTGTTTATATACTATGGGGGCTATTAAGCTCTCCCCCATTAAATTGGCATTTAAAAGGGTTATAACTATATTTTACTTTTATGTAAAAATTGGCTAAATTTATAGCCAATGAAAACCGTCTTTCCTGACTGTCTTATAAAATTTCCACTCACTTTTGTCAATATGTTTTAGCTATTTTTTCCATGCTCTCAGTATTCACTGACTGATGATGCACTCAGCTCAGGCAATATCTTGCTAGTCTTCAGATAACAAAACTGCATCACGCATACTCACTAAGCGCTGTACCATTGTCTCACTGACGCCACTGACAAAAGCACATTCACGCTCATATACTGTCATTGGCTTAGGTAAATTCCGCAGCTGTATATGTTGGCTTAATTGTTTTAACCCACTCATCGGTAATAAGGTTAATACTTCATTATCACGGCACAGTTTGTCAACCATCTGACTCATTGGGCTTTGGTTATTATCATCACTCACACCAACTTTGATATTTGCTGCAAAGCGTTGTAACTCATGATGCTTAACAACAATAATCTCATTTAGCATGACATATAGCTGCGCCAAAGTAACCGCAGCCAACGCTACTTTAGCATGGCTATTTTTAGTTTGCAGCACAACTTCTGCACCCTGTGCATCAAACATTGGTTGATTAACCAATATCACACCATGAAAGATGGGTTGCTTTAAAACTTCACTAATCCCTTGGTTTAAAAGCTGTGTACATAGTGTAAAGTAAGGTACATATTGCTCTGGTGCAAGCTTACCAATCAAGTTGTACTTATCAGAAAAGCTAATTTTTATGGTCGCTACATCCATACTATCTGCTACCTCTGCTTTTCGAGGTGCTGGTTTGCTAGTGTGTGCTGTTGCTTCAGTTGCCACTTTTGCACGCTCATCTGGCTCATTATCTGCTACTTGAGATGATACCGATGCTTCCTGACGTTGCGACTGCATATAGCTATTAAGCTGCTGATGTACATTTTTTGGCATTTGTGCAGATGGAGCAGGGCTATCTGGCAGCGGACTTTGTGCTGATGCACCTGCACCTTTTATTAATGTATTAACGATAGACTCTTCATTTTGTGATGTCTGCACTGGTTCATCACTATCACTTTCACCATCTCTATCATCACGACGTGTCCGTAATTTTTGAGTCGGTTGCTGTGCAAAATAATGCTCTTGAATTTCTCGGCTCAATGCTGCCAGTTGAGCTTTGGTTGGGCGAGCCACGTAACCATAAAGCAGCCAAATGAGAAGATAAATGATGAGTGAGCCTAGCAAGAATACCCACTGTGAGGCGATAATTTCACCTTTACTTGTCTCAGCTAATATCAAGGTAATACTACCCAATTCATTACCTTCAGAAGAGATCACCTGCTCTACTTTATCGCCCTGTTGTAGTGGTGCTGTACCTGTTTGTACCAATACATTGCCATCTGCATCTCGAATAACCAGCTTAGCCACATCATCATCTGTAGTATAGCGTGCGCTAATCACACTCAGGCTAACACGATCTTGGCTTAATAAAGGCAGTTTGGTCTCATCTATGATTTGCGAAATCATATGCTCACCAGACTGCATCCGCTCTTGATGGATTTGGCGCTCTGTACTGACGACCAGTAGTAACGTCTGTATACAAAAGCTAATAAAAATGATAATGGCAAACAAGCCTTGCCGCGGCGCTAAATAAATCATGTTGTGTTAAACTTCTGGTCAATGGATACAAAAAAGCACCGTACTGTCATCAAATAATATAAATAAACTGACAAGAGGGCTAAGAGTTGCTCATAGTCAGTTTATCATAGTCTGCACAATAATCGGTGCAGTCTATGGTTATGGCGAAATAGTGGTGAAAATAAGATACATCAGTCGGCTTTAGATAGGTAGCTTGACGCTATTTATACAAAGCTGGCTTTGCAATTTATCTAACTGGATTCATATTATATAAAAATAGGCTTCTAGCGTGTGTATTTTGCCATATTATTTTATGCAATTTTTTTACCTAGAAATACCTAATAGTAAAAAGTCCAATAAAAAAGAAAGTTGTGATAATTTCTAAAATTTGCCACAGCATACGTTATACTTTTATAACGTCACCTAGTTTGCAATTTATAGCTCAAAGGATACATAATCATGGCAACAAATACTTCTATTAATAATATTTCAATCACTGCGACAACGCAAAGCTTCTCGAATAATGCAACTACAAACTCAGATGTTGCCAAGTTACAGTTGCCCCACCTCGATTGCTGGCATCGCGCTCTTGAGCAAGCCAAAGACTTATTACCAGATGTTGCTGATATCACCAATGCCAGTAACTTAGATCCTCTTCCCATTTTTGCACTTATTGTAGTTGCCCAAACCAATGCACTACCTGACACCCCAGTTAAAACAGGCAATACACCAACAACCGGCGCACTAGACGATCATATTAAGGAATGGGCAGACAATCAGCCATCATGGCGTGTTATTCCTGTTGCAACAGCAGATTCATTCAATACCGATGCACAGCTAATCGAGCCTCTAACGGATGTACAAGTTTATCGTTATGTATTGCTTCCTGCACAATCTGAATCCATCACTGCCGAGAAAAAAACAGCCGCTGCACATATTCTGGATGAACAACTAACTGCTCATTTACGTCAGTTTATTGAAACATTACCAATCACAGAAGACATGGGAGGAGATGCCGCCATAGACTGTCATATTGTCTCTGTTGCGCAGATGCTACGCCCACACCGTTTAGCTTGTTTTGATATGGACTCGACACTGATTCAACAAGAAGTCATTGTAGAGATGGCAAAAGTGGCAGGGATTGGTGAGCAAGTCAATGAAATCACAGAGTCTGCGATGCGCGGTGAGATTAACTTTGATGAGTCATTTATCCAACGGGTTGCCTTATTGCAAGGTCTGTCTACAGATGTGTTAGAAGATGTCTTTCAAAGCCTGAGTTTATCAACAGGCGCACGCACAACCATCGCTACATTAAAAGCTCTTGGCTACCATACTGTACTACTTTCTGGGGGTTTTACTTATTTTGCTGAGCGTATTGCTCAACTCTTAGGTATTGATGAGGTTCACTCTAATATCTTGGATATTGTTGAAGGTGAAGTCAGTGGTAATGTAAATTTACCCATTGTTAATGCAGAACGTAAAGCACAATTAGTACAAAAGATTGCCACGCATCATCATATTTCTGAGTCTGAAATCGTCTGTGTTGGTGATGGTGCTAATGACTTGCTGATGATGGAACATGCAGATTTAGGGGTTGCCTACCATGCAAAACCAATTGTCCGAGCACGTGCTGATGCAGCTATCAATGCGACTGGGCTTGAGGGTGTACTATATATTTTAGGCTATGATACGACTGTTTTTAGCGCCGCTACTGCTTCAGCTACCTCATAACTGTGTCATAAAATATTCATAATTTTATCACCGACATTGCCATGTTCAGCAATCCTTGAGGACTCATGGCGCTATCAGACTGCGACAACAATAATAAAAAACTATACGTCAACTGTTGTCGCAAAACTGCATTTTCTGTCTTTTTATTTTCAAAAAAGCATCGCATAATGATAACCAATCCAATGCAAAAACTAACTCTTTAGTGTGGTTTTATACTTTTTCCTTATGTTAGTTTTTTATATTAGTTTTTGCATTGTACCTTTCAAAGACTGTTAACAGTTAAGAGGTTATCATCATGGTTATCGCAATGAACACAGCATGGCTATCCACAACATCATCATGGTCAATTTTAGGTTATGCCTTATTGACTATTGGTATTCTGGCTACTCTTATCTCATCCCATCGCTATTTACTGGGGTATCTAATAGCTGGCATGCTTTATGGACTGCTTGTCAACCAGATACATACTTTTATTCTGTATATATTACCATTAGATAACTGGCAAGCTTATGTCTGCGCACTAGCCATCACATGGATTCCTCTTGCCATCTGGTCACTGTATAAAATCAGCCAAACTGATGTTAGCAACACTTCAGAAAGCAGTCTCGATACACAGTCATCTTTAGAGTCTGATAGCTATATCGAACATACCCCTATTTATAAGAAGTACCAACCTCGTTTTCATAATACAGAACAATTTCATCCAAAATATAAATAGTCCTCCTCTGATTATTTTTTGGATTAGTAATAATTTTTAAGTTTACAACAGTTCACTGGTTTGATACATTAATGCTTGCGATAACTTATCAAATTCTTATTAATATTAATTTGTATAAGAAATGAGAGGTAACAAGAGAGTTGCCCAAAAAGCCTACACTAAAAATATACTACCTAGAAAAGACAAGTCTTGGGCTTGTCTTTTTTCATACATTTACACTACCATTGTAAAAGTCTGTATGTGATACCATAATGACTATAAATCCCAAAAATGGACAATATTATGTTTACGATTCCTGTATTAAATGTTAAAGCAGACCCTTTAGACGCCTTATTAGCAGCGATTGGCTATCGTCTATCTATGCTGGCAGATAGCAATAACAAAGAGTTCACAGAACTGCTTGTAGATCGTGACGTCACCATTCAGATTGGTAGTGAAGCAGCTGGTGTGGCACGTTACTACCATTTTAATAATGGCAAGTTTAGCCAGCATGCAGGCAAAGCTGAATCTCCAAGTCTTAGTATTGACTTTCAAGACTCAGCAACAGGCGTTAAGCTTCTAACAGGTGGTGATGTTGCTGCGTTTATGACCGCCATCCAAGAAGGTAAACTGAGTATGGAAGGTGACTATAGCCTGCTAATGTGGTTTAACAAACTGGCAAAACATATTGTCCCAGAAGTACCAGAAGAGCTAAAACCCTACATCCAGCAAGCCAAGCCTTATGTATATCAGGCTCAGCAGTTTGCCAAACACTGGATTGGTGTCGCCAAACATAAACTGGGTAAATAACCATCCACAAAAACCTGTATTCTGGTCTCTATCTCAAACTATACGAGGTTATGATAGAGCTGTACTCATATAGTACATATTTAATATACTGATACCTTATCATGCCAATAAACATCGCCAAGATACCTAAAGGACGAGGCTAGTATGAGCGATTATATAGACGATATAGCAATGAAATACGGCTCAGCATCTATTGAACAATCAATAGATGCGACACACTCACTAAAAAAAATAAGCCGTGAGGATATTGCTTACTTATTTGATATGCCTTTGATGGACCTGTTGCTTCAAGCTCAGCAGGTACACCGCCAGCACTTTAATGCCAATGAAGTCCAAGTGAGTACCCTCCTATCTATCAAAACAGGTAACTGTCCAGAAGACTGTGGCTACTGCTCACAATCTGGACATCATCGTAAAAAAACTGGTCTACAAGCCGAAAAACGTCTACAGATAGAAAAAGTCATCGCGGCTGCCAAACGTGCCAAAGCATCTGGCTCATCACGGTTTTGTATGGGGGCAGCATGGAAGCACCCCAGCGCTAAAGACATGCCCTATGTCACTGAGCTGATTCGTGAAGTCAAGGCATTGGGGCTAGAAACTTGTATGACGCTAGGTATGCTCAAGCCCGAGCAGGCGACGCAACTTGCAGAAGCAGGTCTTGACTACTATAACCACAACCTCGATACTTCTCGTAACTATTACGACAGTGTCACCAGCACCCGAACCTATGATGACAGATTAGATACCATTGCTCATGTTCGCCAAGCAGGTATTAATGTCTGTAGTGGCAGTATTGTCGGTATGGGTGAGAGCCGTGAAGACCGTATTGACTGGATATATGAACTGGTCAAAATGCCTATTCCCCCTGAGTCTATTCCCGTTAACTTACTGGTTCCTATCAAAGGCACACCACTGGGTGATAAAGTCCTAGAAGAGGGGCAACTGTCTGTCATTGAATGGATTCGCACCATTGCAGTCACTCGTATCTGCTGTCCACAAAGTTATGTGCGCTTATCAGCAGGACGTGAGAGCTTATCTGATGCTGAGCAAGCACTTGCCTTTATGGCTGGAGCAAACTCATTCTTTTATGGTGACAAACTACTGACTACCAACAATGCCAGCCAATCTAATGATGACCGTCTGATGCGTATCTTAGGGCTAACCGCACAAGTTGCCAAACCAAAACAAATTCCTGTTATTGATGCAACCACTGGACATACCAGCGCATTAGAGCTGACGTAAAACTGAGCTTGCATTTTTAGAGAATTAGAAACTGAAAAAAATGAGAGACTTGAGAGAAACAGTCCCTTACTATTTCAGTAGATATCTATCAAGTATAATAGACCCTCGCTGGTCACTCTTATAATTCTCTTTGATAACTAAGGTCATACCTAGCATGGTTGAATACTTTAACTGGATTAAGGCTTGGCATGTCATCTCTATGGTGTGCTGGTATGCTGGAATTTTTTATCTACCTCGACTCTTTGTCTATCATGCTATGAGTGACGATAGCATCAGCCAAGAGCGCTTTGCCATCATGGAGCGCAAGCTATACCGTGGTATCATGACCCCTGCTATGGTTGCAACTTGGACATTTGGTCTTTGGATGGTCTTTTTAGGTTGGGATATCTATAAAACGCAACTGTGGCTACATATTAAGCTGACGCTTGTCATCTGTCTCACCCTTTATCACCTCAGTTGTGGCCACTACCGCAAACAACTGCTGACAAATCCACACTATAAAACCCACACTTTTTGGCGTTGGTTTAACGAACTACCTGTCTTTATCTTAATAGCTGTAGTGATACTGGTTATTGTCAAGCCATTCTAGATATTCATCAAGCTAGGTATACACTATCAAATCGATAGACGGTTAATTAGACTGCATCTGAATCTTGGCATGGCGCTTCCCAAACTGTTGTCCCTGTAATACTGCCTGCATCACCTCTGCCTCTTTTGCCGACTCAAAACCAAGAATCCGATAGCGTTGCACACCCTCAGCAGTAATAACTTGCAACTGTTGATCCTGTTGCAACACAGTATCTCCTGTATTTAGCTGAATACATTGCGAACGATTACCCAGTTGATGCTCAAACTCTCCTTGGCGTACAACTAATTTACCTGATTGAATCACTTTTTCTGTCTGTTGTTTATATTGCTGACGGCGTCTATTAAAAATAAAACAGCCAACCACAAGCAATGCCAATGCACCAATGGCTAATCTATCTGATAGAAAACTCATCGCAACTGCAACTGCAATCGCGCCAATAAGCAAAGATGCTCCAAACCAGAACATACCATCTCCAGTTGTATCAGAATGTCCTGCCAACGTGATCACAGCGCCTTTATCAGTAAGTTTGAGCATAGAGAGGATGTCCTATTGTGTTTCTAACTGATATTGAGTATATCTTATAAATCCGAACAATATATTCTTAATTTAATACGGATTGTATCGTAATAACTGGATGTAACTATATATTTTTACAAGATATATCTTCCTCATCCAGTATCCAACTCATTTTTCAGTATAAAACGACTGCTTAGTCAAAAAAGCTAATAATTAATAAATATAAAACATATTGATTTTATAAATCAAAATCATTATCATTATTGCGCCATTGCAAAGTGGTGAAATTTGTTACAGGTTTGTTTTAATTTATTTTTATTTTACAAAACAAACATCAATACTGTAAATATCTGTACCCATGTTTCATGTTACTCATGACCAACAACCTTCATTATGTTAGTAACATTCGAGCGTTACCACCATAACGGTGTCTTCTTTGCTGCATTAGCAAATCCATGTTTCACACGATGTTAACCATAAAGGATATTCTTATGTTCTCAACCAAACAACGCCTAATTTGCATTGCTGTATTCGCTGCTATGACCACCGCTTGTAGTACTGGCAGTGGCTTAAATACAGGCTCTACTAACCCTACTACCAATATTCCTGGTAATGGTGGTACAGAGACACCTAAAGAAAAATTTAAAAAAGTTGATTTAGCAAAATCAACAGTTGCTGACTTCAATAAAAAAAGTGAAGATGACTCAGCAGAGCCTGCACCTGAGCCAGAGTATGGTTATTCTATCGCATCACCATTTACAGGTGGACCCACACTTTATGGCATGACAGATGAGCAAAAAGCAACCAATGCCAGTATTAATACATCTGCCGCCAAAACGAATACCAATGCCGATGATTATAACACTCTCACCTATGTTAATAGCCCTGAACAAAACTCAGATGGTGCAACAAAGAAAGTAACCATTACTAAAGAGGGCTTTACTAATGATGCTTACAACTATCATCCTGAAGCTGAAACTGCTGACCGTAATATTACTATTAATGATAATATTAAAGATGATAATATGGTCTTAGTTATCAATAGTGATAATTTTGAAACTTTAAAAATGGTGGAGTTTGATCATACCAAAGCTGGCGCTGTATTTAATGGACAAGATCCTAAATACGCCAACATATTTTATCGTGGCAAAGATGCCTCTGAATTACTCCCCTCTAGTGGCACTGCTGAATATAACGGACTATGGGAAGTAGTTAGAAAGGTAGAAATTAATCCGGGCGAAGCGATAGCGGGCTATGGTGGTAACAGCTTTAACTCTAGAGCACCTGCAGACTTCACTGTGAATTTTGCAGATAAAACCATCCGTGGAAATCTAGATAAAAATTATGCTAAAGGTCGAGCTTTTGCCTATGGTTTAAAGGGTAATATTACTGGTAACACGTTTACAGCAACAGCTACATCTACAGACAAAGCAACTAATGAAGATATAGCAACTGTTACTGGTGGCTTCTTTGGTAAGCAAGGTGCTGAACTTGCAGGTAAGCTTATCAGTGAAAATGCTGCTGGTGTATTTGCTGCCAAGCAAACTGATAGTACAGGCATCAAAGAAGGTGAACCTGTACCAGAAGTAAATTACAACAAATCTGGTTCTATCGATTTCAATAAAAACTCTGAATTTGTGACTAACTTTGAAGAAGTGTTAGCCAGCACTACCAAACTACCTAACGTTAATAGCATTAATTTAAATGGTGTTGAAATCGACCTATTAACACAAACTGATAACGTATTTACTGATAAAGACAAAAACCTACCACTACAATTTACCCGTATTGGTACTGTTCAAACAAATACAGATAAAGAGAATCCTCTATATACTTACTTCTACCAAGGTCAGCTTACCCAAGCTATGCCAACTGGTGAAGCAAAATATGAAGGCAACTGGATTGCTAGTGGTAAAGCTGAAAATGGCACACCTTACAGCATAAGTAAAGCCAGTAATGCTCAGCTTAACTTTACTGCAAACTTTGCTGAAAAAACATTAACTGGTCAATTCTTAACACCTGATGGTAATAAAGCAATGACTTTAAATAAAGTCGATATTCAAGGTAACACTTTTGCAGGTACAGCAAATATTATTGCTGGTGGTCTAACAAATGATAAAGATGGCACCCAAGGTCGTATCAAAGGCTCTGTAGATTTATCAGGTGGCTTCTTTGGTGATAATGCCAATGAGCTAGGTGGACAATTTAGCAAAGAAGATAACAGCTTTGCAGGCGTCTTTGCTGGTAAGAAAACAAAATAATCTGCAAAATCAATCTGTTACATTTATACTTAGCCAGCTGATTGTTATCTGCTGACTAAAAGCAAGCACAGTTAGCACCCCTGCTTTCTGTGCTTGTCAATTTTTAAGCTGTTAGTATTGATAATCATTTCGATTTAAGTAATTCCACTATTTTTCAATAGACTTAATTGGACTAGGATACATTATGCTACACAATTCCTCATTGCCTGCTTATCACCCTTTAGCCAAAGCGGTTGCTCTGGCTTTATTCACCACTCTGCCATTACAAGCTGTTGCTGAAGTCAACAATACAGCAACTATTAATGAAGCTGAAGATGCACCTCATACCGAGCTTGAAGCTGTTGTTATTCAAGTAGGAAGCCGTGCAAGACCTGAAAATAAAGACATCACTGGTCTGGGGCAAATTACCAAAACTGCCGAAACCCTAAAAGAGCAACAAGTTGAAAGTATCCGAGACCTAACTCGTTATGACGCAGGTGTCGCTGTCAATGAGTCTGTAGGGCGTGGTACAAGCTCTGGCTTTTCTATTCGTGGGGCAGAAAAAGAACGTGTTGCGGTCATGGTCGATGGACTAAGCCAAGGGGAAACTATCAAGCGTTATGGTAATGGCTCTGGTACAGAAAGTGGGGCAAAAAATGAAGTAGAGTTTGAAAACCTAAAGTTGGTTGAGATTAGTAAAGGTGCGAACTCTACCTATGCAGGCAGTGGTGCCTTAGGTGGTGCAGTGATGATGCAGACCAAAGATACTTCTGACTTTGTTAGTGATGATGCACTATTTGGTGGACGTGTTAAAGCAGGCTATACCAGTAAAGATAATCGCTATGTATACTCTGCTGGACTTGGTGGTCAAAAAGACGGTTGGGAAGGCTTTGTACAATATACCAAACGTAAAGGTAATGAGCTTAAACCTCATGATGATATCTATAATCTTCCAGCCACAACAGTTAATAATGTCGTTACTGGTGTCGATGACAGTAAAATATTTATAATCGATAATAGATTTGCAGAAAATTATAACGCTTTGAATGGATTTAAAGTTCCAGCTATTACAGAAACCGTTAGTTTTTCTGCTGAAGACCTAACAGGACCTGATCGCCGTATACCTAATCCAATGGATTATGAAAGTGAGTCCTTTTTATCTAAAGCAGGTTATCGTTTTAATGATGAGCATTATGTAGGGGTTGTATTTGAAGATACCAAACAAACCTACGATGTTCGTAATATGTTTAAGTATCAGTATCATAGCACAGACTTTTCAGAGACACGCAGTGATAAACATCCTGAATCACCCATACGCTCAGGTATGATTGCTGGCATTGATGGTTTTCCAAAGATGACAACCCCTATCATGAGCGATTTTTATAAATATACACCCACCTATTTTGTTACTGATATTCATCATAATAAACGCCAAGGCTTAGAGTATAAATATACCCCAGCCAACACAAGCATTATTGATGATTTACACCTACAGCTGGATAAACAACTGTTAAACACCAGTAGTAACAATGATTTACTTAACTGTGCCAAATGGCCCAGCGTTGACCGCAATTGCAGTGCAACTGAGGCAGGACAATATACACATCATAATGAATTCAAGCAAAGCTTTGATACAAAACGTATTAACCTCTTAACACATAAAAACTTTGATATTGCTGATACATCCCATAACTTATCTATAGCTACAGGTTATAAGACAACTGTTTATAACAATAGTGATTTAAACCAAAGAAATGCTGTTGTTAGATATCTTGACCGTAATAACCCAGAAAAAGATGTCACACTATCAAAAGCACTGGTATACGATGGAAAAAATGAGAGCTTAGAAGAGAATGTACATGTCGATACTTATTATCCTATTCGATCTATCCATTTATCATCAAGCTCACTTGCTCCTTTAGAGCATGATATTACTCATAAAAACTACTTTATTGGTATCAATGATAGTATTAGTCTGACAGATAAATTGGGAATGTCACTTGGCTTACGCTATGACAGTAATACGTTTGAATCAGATCTATCAAATATCATTATCAATACACAGTATACTGGTAACAAAGATACACCCTTATACTCCAATAGCGATTTTAAAAACACCTCGTATAATTTGGGCTTAACCTATACTCCAACCTACAATCTTGAGCTTGCTTATAAATATAGTACTGGCTTTAGAGTACCAAGTTTTGGAGAGCAACTAGGTATTACAGGTGGTATCAAGAGTAATGAAGTACAGCCACCACTAAAAGCTGAAACCGCTCAAAACCATGAAATTGGCGCTATCTATCACACTGACTTTGGATATATCAAAGGCAGTTATTTTAGAACCAGCTATGACAACTTTATTGACCGTGCAACCAAGTTAAACCCTGATGGCAGTAAGCCTTTGGGTTATACAAACTATCAGAATGTTAATGTTCATGGGTTTGATTTAGGCTCAGAAGTAGATTTACATAGCTTATGGGAAAAAGTTCCTGCTGGATTACAAGCGAACCTAAGTGCAGGTATTGTCAAAATGCGTGATAGCTCAGGTATTGGAGAGCAGCTTGACAATGCTAGAAGCTATGCATTCGATATGGTACAGCCTTTACGTGTCATTTATGGTATCTCTTATGTTAGCCCTAATGATAAATGGGGTATGGCTTTAAATACCACATATTCGGCAGCAAAAGAGGCTGATGAACTCAATCAACAACGCCATACAGGTAAGTTAAAAGGTCAAACACCAACCAGTAATCTTGTCTCTCCTTCATGGCGAGTGACCGACCTAACTGGACATTACCGTTTTAATGACAATATTACCTTGCGTGGTGGAGTCTACAATATCTTTGATTATGGTTATCTAACTTGGGAATCATTACGTCAAAATAAAGAGTTTGCAGATACAACAGGTGTTGATGATACGAATCTACTCGCAGCACCAGGTCGTAACTATGGTTTAAGTGTGGAGTTTACGTTCTAAGAACTGTCCAAACTTTAATAAAACTCCATATCTAAACATATAAGGTGACCTTTAATGACTCTTACCAGAACAAAGAAGGTCACCTTTTTTATAGCCATCATTTTTACATCCATTAAGTTTCAAGGTATTAGAATCTATTGAACATTCACCCTGTTAAGCTAGTATTTACTTTGCATGATAAAGCGTTAATAAACTGGTTAATATCCTACTTTGCCTTGCTTTGAGCAATAAGCTACCTACGTTCATTGCCTTGATTAAGACACTACTTATTAAAATCAGTTTCTCAACTTTTTATGTAAGGATAAACGTTCAATAGACCCTAAACATTCAAATACAACTGCTCACTGGTTCTCTTATGCAAAATTTTCATGCCAATCACCGATACATTGCTACTACTGCCCTACTCTGTTTACTAACTTGTGCAATATCTTATGGACATGCCAATACAACAAGTACACAGCCAACAGATATCACACCAAAACCTGCTGATATTGCCAGTCAACAGCTCAATAATGACCTACCTATCGCCTCACCAGAGCAAAACGACCACCAAACCATCCCCACTCCAATAAATAAAGAGCAAGCAGATAATGCGCCACCGATGGATGTCAATGCAGACTATCTCTTGGCACATCCACAATTATTGCAACAAGCCATGATTTCAGTGATTGCTCAGCAACACATGTCTGGTATTCAAGAGTTACTGCCTATTTATGAGCAGTGGTCAGGACATGATGCAGATACTTTGTTGCTAGCAAAAGGAATGCTGGCGAGATACCAAAATAAGCCCAAGGTTGCCATTACAGCTTTTAATCAGCTTATAGAAAAATATCCTCAAAATGATGTGCTACATTGGCAGCTTGCCTTAGCACTGATAGAAAATCGCCAATTTAAAGAAGCTGACGCACAGTTAGAACATCTAGAAAACTCTAAACAAATTCCTAATACTATTATTAATCAATATCGTCAATTGATTGCACAACAAGATAAACTACAATGGCAACTGTCTGGTACTGTCGTCAAAGATAACAACATTAACCGCGCCCCTGATGAAAAACACTATGGACGCTGGACATTTGATGACCCTATATCTGACCATGCCCTATCATACTCACTACAACTTAGTAAACAGTGGCAACAGCGCCACGGATTTTTCACCCAAGCTCAAGCAGGTTATAGTGCAAAACAATACTTTAAAGAGCATGACTACAATGACAATAGCCTGCGCCTATCTGCGGGATTAGGTTGGGCAGATGCCAAACAACAATATCTACTTGCACCTGTCTGGTCATATCGACTCTATGGCAATAAACCTTATAATCAAAGTATCGGTATACGTGGTAGCAGTCGCTTTAAGATAACAGATAATGACTATCTATATGGTGCAGTAGAAGTTGGACAAGTGAAACATGAAGAAGCCAAGCGCAAGTTTTTAGACAATCATAACTACTTAGCCAGTGCAACATGGCTACATGCACTGGATAACCATCAAAGTATTAGTGCTGGTCTTGACTACTATCGCCAATATAAAACTCGTGATGGTGACGATAGCTACCGACAAAAAGGACTGAGAGCCAATTGGCAAAAACAGTGGCAACAAGGGCAAGGCATCAGCTCTCAACTTGGGGCAAGTTATCACCAACGAGACTATGAAGGTGCATCATTTTTTAGCAATCAGCAAAATCGTGCTGATAAAGAATATTCTATCAATGCCAGCCTATGGCATGAAAAGCTAAACTTTGCTGGTGTCATATTTCCAAAGCTAACTTTCCAACACCAGCGCTTAGATAGCAATGATGCCTCAAAAAGCTATACCATTAATAATGTTGGTGCTGAGTTAGAAATGCGGTTTTAATACTTAAGGAATGTTGTTAGATTTTTGATAAAAAAATAGCATACAGGGTGTATTGAAACTATCAATACACCCTGTACGCCCTATTTCTTATGGATAAACAACTATATATTTAGTATTAACTACCAGCCCAATGCTGTTTGTTGCAAAGTAATCAGCTCAGCAATGCCTTTTTCTGCCATTGCTAACATACTATCAGCTTGGCTACGGGTAAACGGCTTCTCTTCTGCTGTGCCTTGAATCTCAATAAACTCACCTTTTTGGGTCATCACCACATTTAGGTCTGTATCACAGCTTGAGTCTTCCTCATAGCACAAATCAAGATACACCTCACCATCTTTGACCCCAACAGAGACCGCCGCTACCAAACCAATTAAAGGGTCTGCTTTTAGTTTCTTTTTTTGTTGGAGGCTTTCTAAAGCATCAATCATCGCCACCGCAGCACCAGTGATACTAGCCGTTCTTGTGCCACCATCTGCTTGAATAACATCACAGTCAACATAGATGGTATTTTCTCCCAGTTTTGATAAATCAACCATCGCACGTAGGCTACGCCCGATAAGACGCTGAATTTCTTGGGTTCGTCCTGACTGTTTGCCCCGTGCCGCCTCACGCTGGTTTCGGGTGTTCGTTGCTCTAGGCAACATACCATACTCAGCTGTCACCCAGCCCTTACCCTGCCCTTTTAGCCAGCGTGGTACGCCATGCTCAACACTGGCAGTACATAGCACCTTGGTATCACCAAAGCAGACCAATACAGAGCCTTCTGCATGCTTGGTATAATTTCTCTCAAAGGTGACTTGACGAAGTTGGTTTAGCTCACGATTATCTATACGCATGGTTTAAGATTATCCTGTTTAAAAATAAAGTATGAAAGGTAAAGTGATATCATATAAAAAATTGATATAAGAAAAGAGGCATAAAAAAAGGGACAGTTTCTGACAAACAGCCCCAATTTTTGATAATGTTGATATGGTAATCAGAATGTATATTGGGTCTAACTGTGACTATCCTAACCTGATGTATGAATAATCGCAACTACTGAACTCTGATGATGACAGTTATTTCAAAATAGTATGGTAGACCCTATATCAACCTAATACTGACTAATCTAACCCTTCCATTTTACGCAACTCTTTACGCAAAATTTTACCTACATTAGATTTTGGTAGTTCATCAACAAACTGCACATGACGTGGGCGCTTATAGCCAGTTAAATTCTTTTTACCAAAATCTAGTAACTCTTTTTCGGTCACATTGCCTTTTTTCACCACAAAGATTTTTGGCTCTTCTCCCCGCTCATCACTTGGTACACCGATTGCACCACACTCTAAAACTTGTGGATGCTCAGAAATGGCTTCTTCAATTTCATTCGGATAAACATTAAAGCCAGAAACCAAAATCATATCTTTTTTACGGTCAACAATTTTGATAAAGCCTTTTTCATCCATAATACCAATGTCACCTGTTTTTAGGTAACCATTATCTGTAAAGCTTTCAGCCGTTTCTTCTGGACGGTTTTGGTAGCCCAACATCACCTGTGGACCTTTAACACAGATTTCGCCACGCTCACCAATTGGCATCTCATTGCCATCATCATCAATCAAAATCACATCCGTGCTAGATGCAGGAATACCAATTTTTCCAGTAAACTCAGAAATTGTCATTGGATTAAATGCAACCACAGGTGACGTCTCTGACAACCCATAACCCTCAACAATGGGTAGTCCAGTAATATCATGCCATTCTTTGGCAACACTAGGCAATACAGACATGCCCCCACCGATAGAGGCTTTAAGATTAGAAAAGTCTAGATGTTTGAAGGCCTCTTGATGCACCAAACCATTAAATAAAGTATTGACAGAAGGTAAGAAAGAAGGCTTATATTTATCAATTTGTTTGATTAAATCATCCAAATCACGAGGGTTTGGAATCAATAAGCTGGCATAGCCTTGATACATTGGATACATACCACAGACCATAAATGAGAATACATGATAAAGTGGTAGTGCTGTTAAAATGATATCTTTTGCATTCACGTCATCTTCAAAGGCACTGTTCATCAAACCACTAATCTGGAGCATATTGGCAGCCAAGTTACCATGTGTCAACATTGCACCTTTAGCAACACCTGTTGTGCCACCTGTGTACTGCAATAGTGCCACATCACCCAAATTCACATCTGGACGTTGGTACTGACTGGCTGAAACTGCATTCAATGCTTGTTTAAAATCAATACTATCTGGCAATGAAAAGCTTGGTACCAGCTTTTTGACATGACGCACAACAAAATTAACAATATGACCTTTTACGAATCCCAGCATATCACCCATACTACAGACGATTACATGCTTAATATCCCCTTTATGCTCTGCATTTTGTAAAGTGCTAGCAAAGTTTTCAATGATAAAGATGGCTTTTGCACCACTGTCCTCTAGCTGGTGCGATAACTCACGACTTGTATAGAGTGGATTCACATTCACTAAAGTCATGCCAGCCCGAATAACACCCAAGGCAACAATGGGATACTGTAAAACATTGGGCATCATAGCTGCGACTTTATCCCCTTTTTTTAGCCCCAATGACTGCAAATAGGCGGCTATCTGACGACTATATAAATCTAGCTGACGATAGCTTATCGTCGCATCCATACAAATAAATGCTGTCTTATTACTATAACGATCAAAGTTACTTTCAAAAATATCTAATAACGAACTGCTTTCATCGGGTAAATCAATACTCGCAGGAATACCATAGCGCTCATAGGAGTCTAACCAAGGGCGGTCACTGGGGATTTCTGGTATCTGAGGATAGCGAGACTGACGAAAAATTGGGGCATCATCATGCGAGTTATTATTTGTGGTCATAAAGTTACCTAATGAAAAAATGGTTAAAACAAGTATATAGCAATATCTAATTGTTAACGAAAAGATAATGATTCGCAAGTACCACGATATCTTTGCGTTATAGAGTAATGCAAATTTATAATAATAATAGCGCCATTAAGTGATAATTTGTGAATATAAAGTCATCTCTTATGTACTATTTTATATAATAAATAGTCTATATATGGCGCTCTTTCAGTGTAGAAAAGCGATTATCTTCCTATCAGATACCTCTACAAGATAAACTGATACCCAGATTTTTACGCTTATTGCCCTTTCTGCTCTTCAAACTTGCGCAACTCTTTACGCAAGATTTTACCGACATTGGATTTTGGTAGCTCCTCTAAAAACTCAACATGACGAGGACGCTTATAACCTGTTAAGTTTTGCTTAGCATATGCCAAAACGTCCTTGGCACTGAGGCTTTCATCACTACGAACGACAAAGATTTTTGGCACTTCACCACTGCGCTCATCTTCAATACCAATCACCCCACATTCAACGATTTTTGGATGTCCTGTCATCACATCTTCGACTTCATTGGGATAAACATTAAACCCTGAGACCAAAATCATGTCTTTTTTGCGGTCAACGATGGTGATATAACCGTCATCATCCATCACCCCAATATCCCCTGTACGGAAAAAACCATCATCGGTCATCACGTCATTGGTAGCATCTTCACGATTCCAGTATCCTTTCATTACCTGAGGACCACGAACACTAATCTCCCCTCGCTCACCTAATGCGACCTCATGTCCTGCCTCATCTAAAATGGCTACCTGTGTGCCTGGCATAGGAATACCAATTTTGCCAGTAAATTCTGTTAGAGTAATAGGGTTTGCTGTGGCAATAGGGGAAGTTTCAGATAGTCCGTACCCTTGAATAATGACATTACCAGTAACTTTTTCCCATAGCTCCGCTGTGGGGCGCAGGACTGCCATACCACCACCCATCGACATTCGCAATCCACTATGGTCAAGCGCTTTAAACTCGGCATTATTTGCCAGACTATTAAATAAGGTATTCACTGCTGGGAAGAATGTTGGTGGATAGTCTTTATATGCCTTAATCAAGCTTTTACTATCTTGTGGATTGGGTACTAATAAACAGATACAGCCTCGATTTAACCCGAACATGCCACATACAGTAAACGAAAAAATGTGATACAAGGGTAGAGCGGTCATGATAACAGGCTGTGTATTGCTATTTTCATACTCAGACAAACCACCACCTAAGAAAGTATCTGCCTGAATCAAGTTAGCTACTAGGTTTTTATGGGTCAGCATTGCACCTTTGGCAACGCCAGTTGTTCCACCTGTATACTGTAAAACAGCCACATCTTCTAACCCGACATTATTGGGGCGTTTATAACGACTTCTTGGTACTTTTTTCAGTGCCTGCTTAAACGTAATACTGCCCGATATTTGATAGTCTGGCACCATCTTTTTCACATGCCTGACCACGGTATTTACCAAGAATCCTTTAAACGTCCCCATCAAGTCACCCAAAGAGGCAATCACAACATGGTCGACCATCTTTTTACCAATGTCTTGGTAGGTTTTGGCAAAGTTCTCTATGATAAATAACACCTTGGCATCAGAGTCATCAAGTTGATGTGCCAGCTCTTTGGAAGTATATAACGGATTGACATTGACCAGCACATAGCCTGCCCGTATCACTGCCAATACCGTAACTGGCATTTGCAGGATATTAGGCATCATGACTGCCACCTTATCCCCTTTCTCTAGCCCTAAAGATTGTAGATAAGCTGCAATTTGCTGACTGTAATGGTCTAACTGTTCAAACGAAAGTGTTGCCCCTAAGCAAACATAAGCTGTTTTGTCTTTATAATTAGCAAAACTTCTCTCAAAAACATCAATTAATGAGGTATCAGCAGCAGGCAGGGTAATATCATAAGTTAAACCCAATTTATCATAAGTTTTTAACCATTCTTGCCCATTACGACGGACAAGATTTTCTTGATTGTCCATAATCTTCAACTCCCATTAAATTCTTTATAAAACCATAAACTTATACAACGATACAGCATCTGCTAATACACTGGCGCTATTATAGCCAAAAACAACAGCTCAATAATAATGATGACGGTTATAATCATTACGAACTAAGCATGCTAAGCACTGACCAAACCCTAAGGTTCATAATCTGCTATTAATAAATAGCTATCTGACAGTCATCTTACTCATGCTCTATAGCAAATATGCTCTCTAAAATACACTATTTTTAGTCATAGACTCAATATAAAAAATCAGTACAGTTGTTTACTTATCAAGCATTTACAATACATTGCCCTGCTCAATAAGAACCATTGCATCTGCTACTTTTTAACAGACCCTAGGATATTTAATATTTATCCTTCACTACCATCAGGTACAAAGACATAACCCACACCCCAGACTGTCTGGATATAACGAGCTTGTGAAGGGTTATCTTCAATCAAGCGACGCAAGCGAGAGACTTGCACATCAATTGAGCGCTCCATTGCTCCCCATTCACGTCCACGTGCTAAGTTCATCAACTTATCACGGGTTAAAGGCTCACGTGGGTGTTGCACCAATGCTTTTAACACTGAAAACTCACCTGTGGTCAATGTCACCACATTACCATCACGTTTCAGCGTTCGAGTAGACAAATCCAAAGACCAAGGACCAAACTCCACCACTTCGACTTGATGACTTGGCGCACCAGGAAGCTCTCGGCTTTGACGACGCAATACAGCCTTGATACGTGCTAACAGCTCTTTGGGATTAAAGGGCTTAGGCAAGTAATCATCAGCACCAGCCTCTAACCCAGCAATACGGTCACTATCTGCACCTTTTGCAGTCAGCATAATAATAGGAATATCGCTATTATCTTCACGGAGACGCTTACAAATGCTAATGCCATCTTCACCAGGTAGCATCAAATCTAAGACAACTAATGAAAACAGCTCACGTTGCATCAGTTTATCCATCTGATTACCATCATGGGCTGTCCGCACCACAAATCCATCATCTTCTAAGAAGCGCTGTAGCAGTGAGCGCAAACGTGCATCATCATCAACAACTAAAATGCGCTGTGTAAGGGTATCTTGTATATTATCTGACATGGCTGACTTCCTTTATCGAGTTTAATATCTATATTGACGTCGTTCCTTCCCCTTTATCATCACCTGAATAGTCTGACAAGACAGAGGACATACGTTATTTTATATACTCTCTAGTTTATAAGATTGTTTCTTGAAATACACCCTAAAAGCATAAGAAAGCTGTATGGGTTTGTTTACCAACACTATCTTATAGCACACAAACATGCTTATAAAACTTAAAATGCTGTCATAGCACACTTTTACTATTGCTAGAAGTTGTTGCTAAAAACAACTCTCGTTCTCCCCTATCACTCATATCTCAGATTATTTATGAAGACTGTTTATAAGGCGGTTATAGATGCCGATTATGGATACTTTGTATAAAAATTAGTGTGAGTTGCACAAATATTGGTACTCAATGAAAGTAAAAAGGATTTTTATTTCTGTCACTTTTGCTATAATGCCCCCACACTTCAAGTAATCATTGACATAGATATGAGCCTGACTGATACCGCTTCAACACAAAATACGCCTAGCACAACTACGGCAAACACCTCTGAGAACGTACTAGACGCCAAAACCATCACCGCCATTCATGAAAAATTGGCAAAAGATATTGGCGTTAAGACATCTCAGGTAAACGCTTTTGTGAAGCTTTATGATGAAGGGGCAACCGTACCATTCATCGCCCGTTATCGTAAAGAAAAGACTCAAGGTCTGGATGACACCCAGCTTCGTGCCTTAGAAAAAGGCTTGAGCTATGAGCGTGATATGGCGACTCGTCGTCAAAAGATTATCCAGTTACTAGAATCTCAAGGTAATCTGACTGATGAGCTAAAGTCACGCATCGACAATGCCACTTCAAAGCTTGAGCTTGAAGATATCTACTTGCCTTATCGTCCTCGTCGTCGCTCACTAGCAGCCAAAGCACGTGCTGCTGGTCTCGATAAAGTCGCTGACATACTGCTAACTCAAGAAGTCACCCCTTCTCAAGCATTAGCAGATTATGCCTTACCTGAAAAAATCGTTGATGAATCTGGCAATGAAATCGACGTTGACTTTAGTGATACTGAAAAACAGATGGCAGGTGTGCAAGCCATCATCATTGATAACTGGACACAGTCATTAGACTTGCTCGACACGCTGCGTACTGGTTTTGCCAAAACAGCAACGCTTAACTCTGCGGTGGCTAGTGAAGAAAAACGTGAAGTAGGTGAGAAATTCTCAGACTACTTTGAGCATAGTGAAAGCCTAGCTCGTTTGCCAAATCATCGTCTACTAGCCATGCTGAGAGGCCGTCAGGAAAATGTACTGACCCTAAAAGTTGATGGTGAAGATGCTCCCTTTATTGAAAAAATCATCAATCAGTTTGAAATAGATGCGAAACAACCTGTAGAGCGTCGTCAATTCTTACAAGAAGCAGCACAAAGCCTATGGCAAGATAAATGGCGTCCTCACATTGAGCATCGCCTACTAACGGAGAAACGCCTTGCTGCAGAAGCCGATGCTATTGATGTCTTTGCCAGCAATCTACAGCATTTATTAATGGCGGCACCTGCTGGACAAAAAGTCATCTTAGGGGTCGACCCAGGTATCCGTCATGGTGTCAAAATGGCAGTCATTGATGAGCAAGGACATGTTGCGACAAACAGTGATGATAGCCCTGCAACTGCAACTGTCTATCCATTTGCACCTGATAATAAAATTGATGAAGCAAAACAAACCATTAGCCAATTACTAAAAGCCCATCAAGTCAATCTCGTTGCAATTGGTAACGGAACAGCTAGCCGTGAGACAGATGCTTTAATCAAATCTATTATTGATGCTGATAAAGACATCAAGGCCACTGCTGTTGTTGTTAATGAGTCTGGCGCATCGGTTTATTCTGCCAGTGAGCTTGCCAGTGACGAGTTAGCTGACTTAGATGTCTCTTTACGTGGTGCTGTCTCTATTGCTCGTCGTCTACAAGACCCCCTCTCTGAACTGGTCAAAGTTGAGCCAAAAGCCATTGGTGTTGGTCAATATCAACATGATGTCAACCAAACTCAGCTATCTGATAGTCTTGATAAAGTCACCCAAGACTGCGTTAACGCTGTTGGTGTGGATGTCAATACAGCCAGTCCAGCTATCTTAGCCCACATTGCTGGTCTAAACCGCAATGTCGCCCAACAAATCGTCAACTACCGCAAAGAGCATGGCGCATTTAGCAACCGTGAACAGCTTAAAAATGTGCCTCGCTTAGGGGTTAAAACATTTGAGCAAGCGGCTGGTTTCTTACGCATACGTGATGGTGAAAACCCACTTGATGCAACAGGGGTTCATCCTGAAAGCTATGCACTGGTACAAGAGCTACTTGAGCAATCAGGCAAAGCCTTAACAGATGTATTAGGTAATCGCAGTGAGCTGGAGACGCTCAATACAGATACGCTAAGTGCTGCCAATGATGATAATATCAGCATTCGCTCTCTTTTAGATGAGTTAGCCAAGCCAGCACACGACCCCCGCCCTGAGTTTAAAACGGCTAAATTCCGTGAAGATGTCAATAGCATCAGTGACTTAGAAGAAGGCATGCAACTAGAAGGCGTCGTTACCAATGTAACTGGCTTTGGCTGTTTTGTTGATGTCGGCGTCCACCAAGATGGTTTGGTACATATCTCACAAATGGCAAACGACTTTGTCCAAGACCCAATGAACCGTGTCAAACCTGGTGATATCGTTTCTGTTCGAGTTATCTCTATTGATGAGAAACGAGGACGTATTGGCTTTAGTATGAAGTCTGAAGATGAACGTCAAAAATCCTCTACCAGCACGCGTACTGCGGAAAAAGCTAAAGATAAAAAACCTGCACCACGTAAACAAAATGCAAGAAAAGCAGACAACCGTACAAATCCTAATCGCCGTCAAAAATCTTCAGACAATCGCAACAAAAGCAAGTCTGATGCTAACAGTAATAAAATCGGCACATTGGGCGCTTTGCTTAAAGAAGCTGGTATTAAATAGCGGGCAATAAACTCAGCTCTGCCATTATTTAAGCACTACAAATTTAGATATTCCACAAAACACCAAAAGACGCTTTTATCAAAGCGTCTTTTTTTATATCGTTCATAATTTCTATTATCAAATACTAAGCAAATGTTTCCTTTATGTATCAAACTGTTGATGATAATAGACCAACATCGGCAAAATCCGCTAGGATAGCTGTTTATGTGTATGATATATAACTCTTTATATGTACATATTCTATATATCTCATTAAAGTGTATAGCTTTATGCCCCATGCCTTAGACACCATTATGAAATATACCAGTATGAGTGCTGGTGCATATGTCCTATTATGGGCATGGTTTCAAACATTTAATCACAACCCATCATCTGGATTTTTTCGTATTTGGTGGCGACTATGCTTATATTATTTTGCCTATAGTATTCCTATCTGGTTACTACTATTAGCCCTTGCCGTTGGTTATTATGACTTTTCTATGATTCTTGCTTTATTCATTGCAGGGCTACTATTAATTTATGGCTATTTTTGCCTCTACATACCCAACCAATTACAACTTCGCCAACACACTATTAATCTAAACCTAACTCAAGATAAAACAACGGCTGGCTTTAAGCTCGGCGTTATTTCTGACATTAAAATGGGGCTATTTAGTGGTAAGCCTCGCCATATCCGACAGCTAGTGCAACAGATAAACCAACTTAATGTTGATGCATTTTGTATTTTGGGAGACTGGCTATACTATCCCAGTGCCGATTTGGTTGGACAGCTATTATCACTAAAGTCTGTTAACAAGCCTGTCTACGTCATCCAAGGAAGTCATGATTTGCAATACATACCGCCTAATGCAGGTCAGTCACTACTTGAAGACAGCTTAGACAAGGCATTTACCGCATTAGGACTGATACAAGTCACAGCACCAATGACGATATCTAACCATCATCTGCTTATTGCCAATGCCACTGATGTAAATGATGTAACCAATATTCAGCCTATGCCAGAGTCATCAGAGGCTAAAGCACAGGTCATACTGCTATCCTCAGTGGCGCAGTACCAACAAATACAGCGCTCATACGGCTCACATTTAGCAAAAACAGACAATTCTGCTCTTACAACATTATTCATTGCACCAGCATCACTGACACTGAGCCAATCAGATTTAGATAATGTAACAATAATAACAGGCTCACAAATAACAGGCTCGCAAGCAGGGACGATGCACTATTTTCACAGTGTAGGGGTTGGTATTTGTGGCTTACCTTTACGCTGGCGCACAAAGCCAACCATTGATATTCTTAATCTGATATAGTTAATGATGATAAAACAACACAATAAGTCACTATAAAATCTCTTCGCAGGTATGCACCGTTGTTATTGAGTATGCTACACTAGCGAAAAATGATTGCTTCAACTATGATTGAAGCAACAAGATAAATATTTAAGATATCCCTAAAAACATAGGTTTACAATTAAGTTAAAGGTAAAATTTATGAGCAGTGCATATAACGACATCAAAACCCGCTTACAAGGCTCTATGGTCGCCTTAGTCACTCCCATGCTCACGAGCGGTGATGTTGATTATAAGCGTCTGGCTGAGCTGATTGATTGGCAGATTGAACAAGGCACACACTGCCTCGTTGCGGTTGGTACTACAGGGGAATCTGCTACCCTATCCATGCAAGAACACAGTGATGTTATTCGTTATTTTATTCAGCATGTCAATGGACGTGTGCCAGTTATCGCTGGCACAGGTGCTAACAATACCAAAGAAGCTATCAAACTTACCCAAGATGCCAAAGAAGCTGGCGCAGACTGTGCATTATTGGTTGCCCCTTATTACAACAAGCCAACACAAGAAGGGCTATATCAACACTATAAAGCCATCGCTGAGGCAGTTGATATTCCACAGATGCTTTATAATGTACCCGGGCGTACAGTAGTCGATATTGCTCAAGAAACTGTAGAGCGACTTGCAGATATTGAACAGATTGTTGCTATTAAAGATGCCACTGGCTCAGTAGAGCGTGGCAAAGCATTAATCGAAGCAATGGGAGAGCGTTTGGTTGTTCTTTCTGGCGATGACGGAACAGCATTAGAGCTAACCAAAGTTGGTGGCAAAGGTAATATCTCAGTCACCGCAAATATCATTCCTAACGTGATGAGTGATGTCTTTAGCCTTGCTTTACAAGGTGACTTTGAGCAAGCGCAAAAACTACATGACCCTATTAAGCATCTACATCAAGCCATGTTTGTAGAATCTAGCCCTATTCCAGTAAAATATGCCTTGCATAAAATGGGTAAAATTGAACAGGGTATCCGCTTACCCTTGGTATGGTTAGCTGAAAAGTATCATACACAAACGGATAACGCACTGAGACAAGCACATTTAATTGACTAATAATCGCACGTAGTAAATAAGTGCTTAGTAAGTAAATATTTAGCAAATGAGTGTCTAGTAAATTAATAACGCTGTCATACTCATCTGCCTTTTTGAAATCTGCTTATTTTAAACATTCATACACCTGATACCAAGCCAAACACATAATCATGGTCAATATCAACAAGGTGTATAAGTAAGGATGACCTTATGAACATACGTACTCTTCGCTGGCTTAGTGCTGGTATGCTAATTACACTTAGCCTCACTGGTTGTCAGACTACCAAAGGTTGGTTAAATAAAGTGGATAATGGTAGTTTAGACTATGTCGATGCCAAACAGCTTGAACCGCTCAAACTACCAGAGGCTCAGCAAACAGCACCCTTTATTCCACTATATCCAACACCAAATTTGGGAGAAAACACCCTACCCATTACCAAAGAAGATAGCAAGCGCTATGAGTTACCGCCACCACCTCATCGTATGAATGCCAGCTAATAAATAAAATCATAACTGCATTAATCGCTTTAAAAGATATCAGGTTAATACACGCTAATAGTTCATCTGTCCTGTCTTAATACAAGGTAGGACTTCCCTTTTCAAACCATGTTCAGCATGGATTATTTTAATGACAGGACATACAGTCATGCAAAAACAACAACTGCTGTATAAAGGTAAAGCAAAAACCGTTTATGAAACTGATGAAGCAGACTACCTCATCTTACACTTTCGTGATGATACCTCTGCTTTTAATGGTGAACGTGTCGAACAACTAGGGCGTAAAGGTCAGGTAAATAACCGCTTTAATGCCTTTATTATGCAAAAGCTTGCTGATGCAGGTATTGAAACCCATTTTGAGCGTCAACTCTCAGACGATGAGGTCTTAGTCAAACGTTTGGATATGATTCCTGTAGAGTGTGTGGTACGCAACTTTGCTGCAGGTAGTTTGGTACGTCGCCTTGGTCTAGAAGAAGGCATGGCATTAACACCTCCAACATTTGAACTATTTTATAAAAATGATGCATTGGGCGACCCTATGGTCAACGAATCTTTATCTATCTCACTTGGCTGGGCAACTCAAGAACAACTAGATACCATGCGTGAGATTACCTTTAAAGTCAATGATGTACTTAAAGGCTTATTTGATGAAGGGGGCTTAATGCTGGTTGACTTTAAACTAGAGTTTGGCGTATTCCATGACCGCATTGTCCTTGGTGATGAGTTTTCACCAGATGGTTGCCGTATTTGGGATAAAGAAACCAAGAAAAAGCTCGATAAAGACCGTTTCCGTCAAAGCCTTGGTGATGTGATTGAGTCTTATGAAGAAGTAGCACGCCGTATCGGTGTTCCTTTAGCCGATTAGTAGCTCTTTATCCACCAAACAAATAACAGATACAAGCTGAATATAACAAGGTTATGTTCAGCTTTTTATTTGTTGCTCATGTATAACTACTGAGTCTTTATCTCTGACTATAGAACAAATAATTAAGGACAAACAACCATGTATAAACTCACCGTATTTATTCCTAATAGTCATTTGGAAGCTGTTAAAACTGCCCTATTTTCCGCAGGTGCAGGCACGATTGGCAACTATTCCCACTGCTGTTGGCAGGTACAAGGGACAGGACAGTTTAAACCTCTATCAGGTAGTCAGCCACATATCGGACAACACAATGAAATAGAACAAGTTGCAGAATGGCGGGTAGAAATGGTGGTTGCAAACAATAAGATTCACGCTGTCATAGCGGCACTAAAACAGGCGCATCCTTATGAAACGCCTGCTTATGATGTGATACAGATGCTTGATATCTAATAGACAAAAGCAACCTTCAACTGCTAAAAACTGTTAGATTATTCACTGATTGTATTTTTACCCACTTTACTATACAGCGTCTTTTCAACTTGACTGCTATAGGTTGGCTTTAAAATATCGCTGACAAATATCCAGTCTGACTGACACTGCTCTGCCGTCACAGTAATCAGCATATAACCTCGTTGATGGGTGTTACAATACTGCAAATCTGCTACCAGTTGTGGCAATACCATTTGTAGTAGCTTGGGGTCAGTATCTGGCAGATACTCTTCAAAACCAGGCGAAGATACCGAGCTGGTCGCAAACTCAACACCCACTGACTCACCTTCCACTGTCTTCAGGTTGCTTGCCCATGCATTATGTGTATCCCCTGATAATACCACCAGATTTTTATTAAGGCTCTTGGCTGCCTTGAGTACCAGCTCACGTGCTGCTGCATAGCCATCCCACGCATCTAGGTTATAGGGAATAGCAGGCTGTGCCAAAATTGCTTGCTCAGTTGCACTTAACTGCTCAGGGTTCGCCTTTGCCTTTTGCGCCATACTGAGATAAGTCATCAAATCAACCCCTGCATTAGGGTTAACAATGTTTAGTATCACAGGGGCTGGCATCAGCATACGAGCCATCAAAATTTGCTGACCGAGTAGTTGCCATGTTGCTTGTGATTGTTGTAACTGACTGACCAGCCAGTTTGTCTGCTTTAATCCTAAAAGATGGCGATTTTGATCATAAATGTCTTGAGTAAACTTGGCAGCATCTAAACCCATTGCACCTGTAGCAGAATCAATCGTGACATAGCTTTGATAATCTAACTGTTTATCTCGTCCCACTACTCGAGTATCAAGCATGTGCAGGCTTAACAGTGAGCCAAAGTCAAAACGACGATAAATCTCACTAGGTACTTGGTTACGAGTCGGCATCCATTCATGATATGCCGTTACCGCAGATAGTTTACGAGTATCCCATTTCCCTTCAACATCTGGCTGATGGTTCTCTGCACCATCTTTAAAGGTATCATTACTTAGCTCATGGTCATCCCAAACTGCAATCATAGGAATACGCTCATGGAGTCTTTGTAAATCTGGATCTGTTTTATATTGAGCGTGACGCAGACGATAGTCTTGAATACTGACAATCTCTGTCTCTGGCATCACTTCACGCTCCAGCTCAGAGGCATGTGCTGAGGCATAAGCAGGTACTTTCTCACCATTTTGATTGATGCTGGTACGACCATACTCATAAATATAGTCACCCAAATGTACGCAAACATCGATGTCATCACGATGAGCTGCATCGGCATACACATGAAAATAACCTGCAGGATAATTCGCACAGCTAAACACCGCCAGTTTGACTTGTGAGACATCTGCAACTGGTAGCGTTTTTGTACGTCCAATACGGCTTTGTACTTTTGTCTTTGCCACCGTAAACCGATAATAATATATGGTATTAGGTTGTAGCCCGTCTGCATCCACCTTTACCGTATAGTCTTGACGTGCTGAGGTAGATACTTCTCCTTTATTGACCACCTCTTGCATCTGTTCATCACGAGCAATTTCCCAATGTACTAAGACTTTATCTACAGGGTTTTTTGGTGTGATACGAGTCCATAAAATTACTTTATCTGCTAATGGATCACCACTGGCAATCCCATGCTCAAAAGCAAACTCTGACTGCTCAAGATACGGCGGCTGATAAGGAACTCTTTGGCTATCATTTTTACAGCCAACCAAGCCCAGACCCATACTACCAGCAGCCGTTGCTCCGACACTTTGAATAAAACGACGGCGACTTAGTGGTGTGATGTTGTTTTCTGTGACTTTAGAGAGCTTCTGTGTTGCTGAGGTTTTAGCTGTATCAGTGATGATATTATGTATCGGCTGTGGTGTAGGATTAAAAGGGGGTTGCTGGCTCATAGCGGGCGCCTCTATTTACTCAATTAAAATACAGGCATTATTCAAAAAAAGTATGACGCCACTATGACAGCATTTTATAACACCGTCATTTTGCGATAAGGTTTTGCAACAAAATATGACTAACTTTTTTTGCTAGATTAGCAGGGATTGTTTTAGTCTTTAAAGTTGTGACAATATTGCCACTTCCTTGATATAGCTTAATAAATCAGTTTCAGATTCAGCCAGTAGCTCATCATCATTCATATGTTTGGCATACTCTATCCATAACAATAGTTGATATAAGCTGTTACGCTCAGAAGCCGAAAATTGCTTTACAAACTGTTTGAGAGTGGACTCATCATTGATATTTAAGCGGGTATACCATGCCTCAACTTTTGCTGCTTGCTCTGGGCTAAAGCGAATCTGAAACAGTGCATCCACCAAATCATGGCGATTTTCTTCACTAATCAGCTTTCCCACTCGTTTAATCTGACGATTACGTGCATTGGCACTGCTAATATCAGCCAGCGCTGTCAGCTCATCGACAAAATATTCTGTTACTGGCAGTTTTTTTATCTGTTTTTTTGATAAATTTGCCAGTGGCTCTGCCAACTGTTGCAGACGCTCATGAGCTTTTTTTAGCTCAGTGCGTGAAACGCGCATGTCCTGCTCTGACCAGTCAATCATAAATCTCTCTTTAGTAGTTTTCTTTACTTTAACAGTTTCTATCCAGCACTCTTTACTAAACAACTATTTGCTAAATAACTATGCTGTCCAACGTGGTTTTTCACGGTGCTTTGCCACCACCTTCAAATCTTCTGGCAGTATCGTTGCTAGATTTTCTGCTAGGCTCTGAGTAATAAATACTGAGCGGTGTTTTCCACCTGTACAACCAATGCCAATGGTGACTGTATGGCGGTTATTATGCAAGAACTCAGGTAACCAGCGCTGTAAAAACCGTGCAATATCAGCCTGCATTTCTTCCACTTCTGGGTAGTCAGCAAAAAATTCTTTAACAGGGTTATCCAATCCTGTTTGTACGCGTAGCTCAGGCTTCCAGTGTGGATTGGGTAAGATACGGACATCAAAAACAAAGTCTGCATCAATTGGAATACCATATTTAAAGCCAAATGATAGCAAATTGACAGTCACTTTATTATCAACGCCAATATGGTCTCGCACTTGCTCTTTAAGCTGATGAATATTGAGCTGGCTGGTGTCAATTTTAACATAAGCACGGCTGGCAATCGGCTCTAACAAGTCAATTTCTTTTTTAATGGCATTGGGCAGGTTATTCACTGGATTATCTGTACTTGCCATTAAAGGATGTACCCGTCGTGTGGCATCAAAACGGGCAACCAATACAGACTCTTGTGCGGTGACATACAGTACTTTAACTGCATCATTGCCATAAGTAGCAACCAACTCATCTTCAATATGAACAAAGTTGGATAAGTCCGCTCTGGGTGTACGCACATCAACACCTAAGGCAACTTTATGAATGCCACTTTCTTTGATGAGCTTGGCAGCCGCATCAGGTATCAAGGACAAAGGCAAGTTATCAATGGCATAGTAACCGAAGTCCTCTAATATATTAAGGACTGAGGTTTTTCCTGAGCCTGAGCGTCCTGAGACGATTAAGATATTGACAGAAGGCTGTGCACTACTGCAACTCATCATAAAACTCCTATTTATCATTCTATAAGCCTAGGGTCTGTTGAACTTTCACCCCATTAGGCTAATACCTATAAGGGATATAGCTACTTTTTACTTTCATGTAAAAATTGGCTAAATTTTTCCTATGAAAATGAATGTTCAACAAACCCTACATACTTTTGCCTATCATAAAGAATTTAACAGATAAAAACCGTATTGTATGTACGGTGAATTTAACCTACTGTCAATATTTATATAGGAACTGTTAAACCGCTACTTGCACTTGTTGGTTATCCAATAAGCGTGCTTTACCCAGCCAAGCGGCCGTTAATATCACCAATGCGGTATCTTGTTTTGTGTTGGTGATGTCTTGTAAATTTTGCTGTCTAACTTCAAGATAATCTACTTTAAACCCAGCTTCATTAATCTGTGTGATACTTTCATCAATTAGGCTTTGTAGAAGGCTAAGGTCTGTTTCTGATGCGTTATTGATATGCACACCTTGTGCCAGTTTCTCTGCCAGTCTTGTGACTTCTTGATGTAAAGTTGGTGCGATGCTTCGCTCGGTGGCAGTCAGGTATTGGTTGCGTGAGGATAATGCCAATCCATCATCTGCACGTACGATGGGGGCTGAGACAATGTCGATATCATAGCTTAGGTCTCGAGCTATTTGACGAATAATGGCAAGCTGTTGATAGTCTTTTTGTCCAAAGACTGCAACATCTGGGGCAACGATGTTAAAAAGCTTGCTAACGACTAAGCCAACACCATCAAAGTGAGTCGGGCGTGATTTGCCACAAAGCTGGGTACTAATGTCACCTGCCAGCACTTGTGTGGGTGGTGGTAATACTGGGTACATATCATCAACACTGGGTGCAAAGATATAGTTTGTGTCAATGCTTGCTAATTTTTGTGTGTCCGCTTCTAAGGTACGTGGGTAACTGTCTAGGTCTTCGCCTTCTCCAAACTGGGTGGGGTTAACAAAAATGCTCACTACGACAATGTCAGCATGTTGTTTGGCAAGTTTGACTAAGGATAGGTGTCCATCATGTAGGTTGCCCATGGTTGGTACTAAGGCGATGCGTTTGTTAGCACGGTGTGGCTTTAGGATATCACGTAGGCTTTGGATACTGGTTAAGGTGGTGGTCATGATGCGGTCTCTTATTTTTGATGATGCGCTTGTTTGTAATGGTAAATAAGTCAATGAATGTGATTTAAGTAAGGCTTTTTAGCCCTGACGTGAGCGGTATCCTGACGTCGCTGATGGTGATGCAGACTGTGGCTGGCAGTAGTCGCTCGTTTAGATGGAATGCTGGCAGACACGTAAGTCTGCACGCCATCAGCAAGGCAGATACAAGCGGTCGGCAGGATTGGCTATTTATCCATTTATTGTTATTTTATCAGTTAAATTGATGCTTTTCTTGAGGGTAACTGCCTTCCATGACAGAGCGATGGAATAAGGCAAAAGCCTCTGCTACACTGCCTGATTCATTACGCTCGTCAGTTAAGAAGTCATGGACAAATCGGGCAACGCGACCATGTGTAACCCCTAGCATGTCATGCATGACGAGTACTTGTCCATCTGTATCTGCCCCCGCGCCTATGCCTATGACGGGGATGTCAACGGCTTCGGTAACGGCTTTGGCAAGAGGTGCTGGTACACATTCAAGAACGAGTAGTCCTGCACCTGCATCAGCAACGGCTTTGGCATCATTCAGTAGTTTTTCAGCGCTGTCTTCACTTTTACCTTGTACTTTATAACCACCAAAGACGTTCACTGATTGTGGCGTCAATCCAAGGTGAATACAGGTGGGTGTACCAGCTTGGGCAAGGGTTGAGATGATGGGGCATAGTTCTGCACCACCTTCAATTTTGATGACGTGAGCACCTGCTTGCATCAAGGTACGAGCATTGGCAATGGCATCAGTCAGGGTGCTATAACTCATAAATGGCAAGTCAGCAAGGATAAGGGCATGTTTGTTACTGCGGGCAACGTTGGCGGTGTGGTATGCCATGTCAGCAACACTTACGGGTAAGGTTGAGTCATGTCCTTGTACAACCATACCAAGGCTGTCACCAATTAAGATGGTGTCAATTTCAGCAGTCTGCATCATTTTGGCAAACATGGCGTCATAACAGGTAAGACAGCTAAACTTTCTGCCATCTTTTTTGTATTTGTTGAGGGTGGTTAGTGTAATCATGAGTTTATCCGTATGTTGGCTAATGAGTTATCACTCTATCAAGGGGTTGAAGGTTATTGCGATTGTTGGGATTACTCGGGCTAATAGGATGGTTTAGACCGTTGCGATTATGGGATGATTGATGGGTTATGTGGGTAACTTCCGTAATCCTGTATAGTCGTGGCTCATGGGGTATTGTTCAATACTTTTGCCATGAATGATTAGTTTGGGGTTTAGCTCAGCCAATGGCACAAGTACAAAGTTACGCTGGTTAATACCAGCATGAGGAATTGTTAGGGTGGGCAGTTGGATATGTTGTTCACCATACAGCAGTATGTCAACGTCTAGGCTACGTTCTCCCCAATGACGGAGGCGCTGACGTTGGGCATTTTGTTCAAGTTGCTGGCAAGTATCCAGCAGTTGCAAAGGCTCTAGGGTTGTTTCTAAGCCAACAACAGCATTGATAAAGTCAGGTTGGTCTTGAGGTCCCATTGGTTTGGAGCTATACAGTGAGGATACTTGTATATGACGAATATGCGGATGTGCTTTAAGCTGAGCAATGGCTTGGGCAATATGTTGTTTTGGATTGCCCAATTCGTTGCTTAAATTACTGCCTAGTCCAAGGTAGCATTGTTGCCAGATGGCATTGCTGTCATGGGTTGTGCTTTGCATGCGTGTCTATGCCTCTGATGCTTGCTGACGCTCAGCAATGGATTGCGTTGAGCTGGGCTGACGACGTCGCCGTACGCTAGGAATCCGCTCATGACTCAGTTGTACTGATACTACTGAAGGGACTTCTATCTGTTTTGGTGTCACTGCTGTTGCTTCGGTACCATGAGATACTGAAGACTCTGCTTTGGGTGATGATGTAGTCTTTTGTTGCTGAGTTTGTAAAGCAACCTGCTCTGTTTGTTGTCCAGTTACCAAAGTTGCTGTTGCTGACTGTGTTACTTGGTCAGACTGCTGACGACGACGGCGTCGCTTTGCTGGTATGGCATCCGCTTTGGGTAGTACGACTATTTGTGGTGGCAACTCTACTGCTTTTTGAGCTTGGCTTTTATCTGTCTGTGAGCCTCGCTGGGCTGATGTTTGTGCCACTGCCTGATGCTGGGGCTTAGTAGAGCTGGCAGGGTCTATTTTAGAAGTACGCTCAGTTAATTCACCTCTATCTTTTTTTGTTGGCGCTTCTATCGTATCTGCTATATCTGCGTCTACTGGAGCTGTTGGCACTTGTTTGGCAAGCTTTTGTGCATTAATAGTAAATAGTGGCTGTGGTTGTTGCTCTTGTGATTTATTTTCATCACCTGCCAGCTTACCAAGGGAAAGTTGTTGTAGTTGCGCCCTCTCTTTAGCGTAATGAGCGCGCTGTGGTCGGCTCATTTGCTTATGAGCCAACTTAGTTTTAAATTCAGGTGATGTAGTGGACTCAGTCTGAGACTGTTTTGGCACATCTATCGTATCTGTCGTATTTTGATAAGCTGGCTGGTTTGTCTGATTTGACTGATGTGATGACGCAGACTGCTCAATATCATTATGACGATTGCGGTTACGGTTGCGCTTACTTTGTCCACGACGTGTATCACTGGCAAAGCTATCAATGGCTTGCTGTTTCTGTTTGTCTGAAAGTGTTTGAAAGATTTGCCACCATTCACCCATACCATTGGTAGATTCTGACAATGGGTTTGCTGCATCATTACATTGCTCACGTAATAATAAAAAGTCAAATGCTGCACGGAATCTGGGGTGGTCGGCTAACTGTGCAATCTGCCGTACTCTTGGATTTGCCAATTTTGGCTGCATCAACCAAATATCCCGAATAAACTGCTCAGCAAACTTAGGAATCGCTGTTTTAATACGTTGACGTTCAATAACTTTACTGGCCGCTTGTTGCTGTGCCTCAACAAAAGGCATGTTACGTTTTTTAAATTTATTCAGTTGATATAGGTAGTTATCCCATAGCAGGGCAGCATAAAAGAAGGCAGGGTTAATACTCTTGCCCTGTGCAATACGTTTGTCTGTATTAATTGCTACCTGTTTAACCAGTGCGGTCGCTGTCTCAGGTGGATAAATGATTAAATGTTTGATTGCCCCATACTCAAACAGTAAAGGCAACAATGGCACCAAATAGCCACCTGTAAACATCTTTTGTGATTCATCATATAAACGATGTGGTGACACCTGATCTAACAGCTTCCAGTTATCATCATGAAACTGCTCAGACAAAACTTTATCAAAATCAAAACCGAGTTTTGCCTTAAATCGCAATGCTCGTAGCAAACGTACAGGGTCTTCTTCTATGCGCAGTGGTGCATGACCAAGTAGACGTAGGGTTTTATTTTCAATATCTGCCAGCGCATTACAAAAGTCATGAACAATGCCTTTTAAAGGTTGATAATACATAGCATTAATAGAGAAGTCTCGGCGAGCAAAGTCCTGCTTTATATCACCCCAGACATTATCACGGGTAATCATACCTTCATTGGTCGTATGTATGTCATCTTTTGGAGGCGCACGAAACGTCGCTACCTCAATCATATCCCGCCCAGAATAGACATGGGCTAACTGAAAACGGCGACCAATGATACGGCAACGCTTGCCAAACAAATCCTTTATTTCATGTGGTTTTGCATCGGTAACGGCATCAAAGTCTTTAGGATTGAGACCCAATAGTGTATCTCGAACACCACCACCAACGATATACGCCTCAAAACCACTTTTGGTCAAAGTAGCAATGACCTCTACAATTGAATTTGGTAAATCTGCTTTACTTAACCCTAACTGCTTGGCTGAACGCTCTGCCATGCACACACTCCTTACGGACAAACAAAAACCAACCATCACCAATCATATTTATCTCAATTATTAGGGTCTGTTGAACATTCTTCTTCATAGGAAAAATTTAGCCAATTTTTACACAAAAGCAAAATAAAACCATACCCCTTTAAATATTCGCTTAATGGGGTGAATGTTTAACAGTCCCAACAATATGTTGGTAACTTCTGGCATATATAAGTACTAGTGTAACAAATTTTCTGCCTTATCGGGACATGTAAACCATGATAAAGTGTGATAAAACCCATTCTCACTCCAGTTTTACAAAAATCTAATGCACACGTAACCGATGACGATTTTTTTCAATGGTTTGCTTACCAATCCCTTTAACACTGGCTAGGTCATCAATACTATGAAATTTGCCGAACATCTCCCGATACAGCAAAATTGCCTGCGCCTTACTACTACCAATACCATCTAGCGTCACCAATTCGCTTTCTGTCGCTGTATTGATATTAACTACCTGATTTGTTGCCAGATGCGCCTCTTCTGCTCGATGTTGACGTGTTTGGTGTATTAAGTAAGCATATGCCTTTGAGGCATCACTAAAACACTGTGCAGAAGGCTGAATACTTGTCAGATTTGCAGATGTTGCCTGCACCAGTAATGGTAACCATAGCAACAACCAGCCTAATATCCAGCGATAAGAAATCTGATATACAATTCTAGCAGTCAATGTTGCACCCTATCTACCACCCTGACTTTTTGCTTCTTCCCATAGCCTATCCATCTGCTCAAGACTACTGTCCTCTGGCGTTTTTCCCTGCTCGGTAAGTTTATCTTCAATAAAGCCAAAACGAGATTTAAACTTATGCACGCAGGTCAGAGTGGCTGACTCTGCATCCAGCCCCAATTTACGAGCCACATTTACCAGACCAAAGACACAATCGCCCAACTCTTTTTCTAGCTCATGGCGGTGCTCATCAGTTAATGCCTCTTTATCCTGTGGCAAAATCTCTTTTAACTCAGCAATCTCTTCATCAAGCTTATCCACAGCACCAGCAATACCTTCCCAATCAAAACCTAACTTACCCGCTTGTTTTTGTATCGCTTGTGCTTGCATCAACGCACTACCTGCCTTAACACGGTCTAAACGACGCTTAGGCTTACCACGTTTTTCTCGCTCAAGATTTTCCTCAGCTTTAATCTCATCCCAACGTTTTTTGACTGCCTCATCATCCGCTAATTTATCCGCTTCAAACACATGTGGATGTCGGCGGATAAGTTTTTCTTGCAGTGTTTCAATCACATCGCCCATATCAAAACGACCCTGCTCGGCATATAGCTGACAATGAAACACTACTTGTAATAGAACATCACCCAGCTCACCTTTGATGTCTTCATCATCAACGCCATCATCGGCTTGTATCGCCTCAGCAAGCTCATAAGCCTCTTCAATGGCATAAGGTATCAAGCTGTGATTGGTCTGCTTGATATCCCACGGACATTCTGCTCGCAGACGTGCTATTAGGGCTAATAAATCACTCATCTCACCTGTGGCATCTGGTGTACCAACCGCAGGCTTAGGTGGCTGAACTTTAGAAGACTGAGTATGGAGACTATTTGCTACAGACTCATCATTACTTTTCATTATTTTGACCTATTAATCATCAAACTAAATTTTAACCTACTTATAGTCTGCCTAATATAAATCCACCACGGTGTTAACCTCACTCAATATACTACTTGTATTATCTTCACTCGGTTGCCTTGTGGTGAAATTATATTAGATTGACTATATGACCTCCAACGGGAATAGAGGACTTGTTATTTTCTTGTCATTAAAGCGAGGTATAGTCAAAGCCAAACCATTAAAATAGCGAAATAAAAGACTATGCTAGCAAACAACCTATTATCAAATAACTCACACACTAACTTAACTCGTATTGTTGTCGTTGGTGCAGGCTATGTGGGCTTATCTAATGCCATTTTATTGGCACAACCTCATTTAGATACGCAAGTCACTCTCTTTGATATTGATAATGACAAAATCAAACAATTACAGCAAAAACAATCGCCATTACAAGACGCTGAGATTTGTGACTTTTTGGCAAATAAAGCATTAAACTTAACCGCCACTTATCATATAGCTGACTTATATCAAAATTGTGACTTAGTTATTATCGCCACCCCCACTAATTATGATGTGGCAACAGGTAAATTTGATACCTCATCGGTTGAAGCTAGTATTCAGACCATTCGTGAACAAAATACTGATGTTCCCATTATCATCAAATCAACCGTTCCCATTGGTTTTACAGTCACCATGCATCAAAAGTTTGATGATAATATCTTATTTATGCCCGAGTTTTTACGAGAAGGACAAGCCCTTTATGATAACTTATATCCCTCTCGTATCATCACTGGAGTCACTGATAAATTAGCAGACTTTGCTCATACACTGATGTCATTGTATCAGCTTGCCAGCAAAAGCCATACCAATGAAAATCCAGTGACCACATTAATCATGCCACCCACTGAAGCCGAAGCTGTCAAGCTATTTGCTAACAGCTATCTGGCAACTCGTATTGCATTTTTTAATGAGTTAGACAGTTTTGCTGAAAAACAGAACTTAGACAGTCACGCCATTATCACAGGCGTTGGACTTGACCCCCGTATTGGCACACATTATAACAACCCTTCTTTTGGTTATGGGGGATACTGCCTTCCTAAAGACACTCAACAACTTAAAGCCAATTATACGGGCATTCCTGCCAACCTAATTCATGCCATCGTTGATGCCAATAACACCCGTAAACGTTTTATTGCCCGCCAAATCCTGAATAAAAATCCTTCTCGTATCGGAATTTATCACCTAAGCATGAAAAAAGATGCTGATAACTACCGTGATTCAGCGATTCTTGATATCATTACCCTACTACAACAACATGGGCTAGATATCACCATCTATGAACCCTCATTAAATGACACACAATTTCAAGGCTGTGCCGTTACTCACGACCTTGTAGACTTTAAACACAATCATGACCTGATTGTTGCCAATCGCTGGCATGATGAATTGCAAGATATATCAGATAAAGTTTATAGTCGAGATGTGTTTGGGTTTGGTTAATCCTGCTAATAGCCTAACATCATTTATCAAGTGAATAATACAAATATGAATAAAGAAAAGCTGACACACCTCCCTATTACCTCCTTTAAAGCCTACGATATTCGTGGTGAGCTTGGTGTCAATCTTGATGATGCCATCGCTTATCGTATCGGACGAGCTTTTGCTCAGATTTTACGCCAGCAACGTGAAAGCTCTAATAGCACTAATAGTGATGAAATGGCTCACCTTAACCACACCATCGTTATTGGCTGTGATATTCGCGACTCTAGTGAATCACTTAAACGAGCTACCATTGAAGGTATCATAGATGCAGGTTTAGATGTCATAGACTTAGGTATGACAGGTACAGAAGAGGTATATTTTGCCACCAGTCATTACCAAGCGATGGGTGGTATCGAAGTCACTGCCAGTCATAACCCTATTAATTATAATGGGCTAAAACTGGTGCGAGAAAACTCTAAACCTATCAGTGCTGATACTGGATTAGCAGACATCCAAGCCCTTGCTGAAAGTGGTGATTTTGAAGAGGTAGCTCAAAAGGGTCAGTTATCATTACAAATAGTTAAGACGGCTTATATTGACCATTTGATGAGCTTTATTGACCTTAATAACTTAACCTTTGCTCCAGATAAGCCATTAAAACTGGTCATTAATTCAGGCAATGGCAGTGCAGGTCCTGTGATTGATGAGATTGAGGCACGTTTTCAGCAAGCCAATGCTGCCATTGAGATTATCAAAGTTCATCATGAGCCAGATGGCAGTTTTCCCAATGGTATTCCTAACCCCATGATTGTGGCAAATCGTACAGCCACCACTGAGGCTGTTTTGGCTCATCAAGCTGATATGGGGATTGCTTTTGATGGTGATTTTGACCGTTGTTTCTTATTTGATGAAACAGGGGCATTTATTGAGGGCAGTTATATCGTTGGTATGTTGGCACAAGCCTTTTTGCAAAGGCACCCACAAGCCAGTATTGTCTATGACCCACGTGTGATTTATAACACTGAGGCGATTATTGATGAGTTTGCAGGACAGGCGGTGTTAAGTAAATCAGGGCATTCGTTTATTAAACAGGTCATGCGTCACTCTGGTGCGGTGTATGGTGGCGAGATGTCAGCTCACCATTATTTTAAAGACTTTTTTTATTGTGATAGTGGCATGATACCGTGGTTATTAACCATTGAATTGTTATCTAGTACAGGTAAAAAGTTATCTGAATTGGTTAATGAACGTATTTTGGCGTATCCAAGTTCTGGTGAGATGAATTTTCGTTTAACTGATGTACAATCTGATGAAATCATCAATAAGATTGCTCATCAATATCAACATGCTAACCCCAATAAGTCCACCCTTGATGGGCTAAGTTTAGATTTTGGTGAATGGCGCTTTAATTTGCGAGCTTCTAATACTGAGCCACTAATCCGTCTCAATATCGAAACCAAAGGTAATGAAGCATTATTAGCTGATAAAATCACTGAAATTCAAGAATGGCTTGAGGGACAAGGGGCTGTTTTGGCTTAGAATTTGAGCTATATTTAAAACCAAAATCCCCTTTATTGCATATAAAGGGGATTTCTTATTGATGATTGATTAACTATTATTTTTCATAACCATTTGGGTTTTGACTTTGCCAATGCCAAGTATCTTTACACATATCATGCACATCTAGATGAGCTTGCCAATTTAGGCTTTGCTCTGCCAAATCCACCTGTGCATAACAGCTCGCCACATCACCTGCTCGTCTAGGAGCAAATTCATAATTGACCGTCTGCCCAGTTGCCTCAGTAAAGGCATTCACCAGTTGTAATACTGACGTACCTGAGCCTGTACCAAGATTGACTGCAAAAAAGCCAATACTTTCTTTTTTATCAGTAGAATTTTCTACTACGCTTTTTACTAAGTAGTCAATCGCTGAAATATGCCCTTTTGCCAAGTCCACCACATGAATAAAGTCTCGTACCCCTGTACCATCAATGGTTGGATAATCATTACCAAAAATGCGTAGTTTTTCTAATTTACCCACTGCTACTTGACTAATATAAGGCATTAAATTATTAGGAATCCCATTAGGGTCTTCGCCAATTTTGCCCGAGTCATGAGCCCCTACAGGATTAAAGTAACGCAAACTCACTACTTGCCAGCGTGGGTCAGAGGCACATAAATCCTCAAGCATATATTCAATAATGAGTTTAGTACGTCCATAAGGATTGGTAGTGCTACGTGGTGCCGTTTCGGTAATGGGTAGTTGTTCAGGATCGCCATAAACCGTTGCCGATGAGGAAAAGACAAAGTTAAATACTTGATGTTGTTGCATGACTTCTAATAAATTCACTGTACCAGCAACATTGTTTTTATAATATTTTAATGGCTGCACAACCGACTCCCCCACTGCCTTTAAACCTGCAAAATGTACCACTGCAAAGAATTGATGTTGACTAAAAACTTGTGTTAATAATGCCTCATCTAATAAATCACCTTGCACAAATTCAATATTTGTTTGTGTGATTTGCTCAACTCTTTTTATAGCCTCAATATTACTATTTGATAAGTTATCATAAACAACAATATCATAGCCTGATGCGATTAATTCAATACAAGTATGGCTACCGATATAACCTACACCACCTGTTACTAAAATTTTTTTATTTTTCATAGTAAATTCTCATTAAAACTATTATAAATTTTTATGGCGACCTATTCCCATATAACCACCCACTAACGCTTCTATTTGACTAGTAGATAATATATTTTGAGCATCAAACACAGGTATTACCAACTCATTAATGACACTGATATTAATCCGTTTATCTTTTGACCATGACATAATAAATATAGCTTGTGACTGCTCAAGTGCCTGCTCAGGATAATCAAGTAGGGTTAATAAGGGTTGCTCTGCATACATAATTGCCAGCTCTACCCTAGCATGCTCTGCATAAACTTGGGTTTTTATATTATACGACCATAATAACTTTAATAAGGGGTGAATGGCTGAGCCTGTCGTTCTACCTGACCCTGCTTTATAACTTGCCCCCCAAATGCTCACTATCTTATTTTCAATCAGACCATCAAAATATTGCCAAAACTTACGAAATATCAACTCTTTTTGGTCTTCATTAATGGTATTAACAGCTTGCATTAAGCGGTTACTACTTTGTAATGGCTCAAGGGTTTGCTCTAATGCCTGCATTTCAGCAGGTAGAGTTTTACCACCAAATCCCCATCCTGCTTTTAGGTAACTCTTACCAATACGTTTATCCAATCCCATAATGGTTGCCACTTCGGTAATATCTACGCCTTTTTTATCCGCCAATCGGGAGCATTCATTCATAAAACTAACCCGAGTGGCAAGCATACTCATGATACTATTACGAGCAAACTCAATGGTTAAAATATCGCTAATATGGCTATTTTTCGCTCCATTAATTAACGGATGTAGAGCTGTTAACTTATAAGTAGAATTTGGTATTTTTTCACCCAGTAGCCATAGTTCAGCATTGAGCATAGATGCAAATGCTTGTCCATCTTGCAAAAACACAAAAGGTATATAATAAACCCAAGCTTGCGTTAACTGTTTGGCAAGCTCTGCAAATGTACCAATCGTTTCAATACCACTTAATATCAGTGGCGTTTGTCCATGATTAAGCTGAGCACCTTGCTGATTAAATACTTCAAGCCAATTATCTTGCCAGCTTTCTGGTAGCTCAGGTGTAAATAACCATAATAGATTTAATTTATATAAATTTGGTTGCAGATTTTTTTCAAGACCCACAAGCCATGTCTGCACTTGTTCAGGTATTTGCCAAACAACAATACACCCTTGTTGTATATACAATTTCCACAAAGCTTGTACTTGATGTTCAAAGGCATAGGCAGATAAAGTATTATCTAATACATCAGTATCCGTATATAAATAAACTGTTTGACCTGTACTCGCTAATACCACCGCTGTAGTTATACAATCAATAGAGTGCCCTAGCAGTACACAAACAGGTTGTTGTAAGTTATCACCAATAGTATTTACTTGCAAAGAATCTATTGACATAGTATATATATCCACAAAACTTAAAATAAATATTGAGTTATCAATACTGTCTTATTTTCGAATAGCAGTAATCTGCTTAATATGTGCTAAAAGAGCATCTGTTGATGCATCAAATGATCGGCAAGATTGGTTAATAGCTGTCTTATTATTTACTAGCTCACTATATACACTATCTGCCATTTTTTTACCCATTTCTACGCCCCATTGGTCAAATGGGTTAATATTCCAAATACTTGCCATAACATAGACTTTGTGTTCATAAAGTGCAATCAATGCACCTAAGCTTCTTGGTGTCAAACTGTCCAATAAAATAGTCGTTGAAGGTTGATTGCCCCGATAACGTTTAAACTTATCTAACTCTGATTTATGAGCTGATACAATCGCCACTTCTGATTTTTCAGTAACAGCTTGATTACCAAATGCTAATACACGACTTTGTGCCAAACAGTTTGCAAGAGATAAGTTATGTTGATGTTGTAATTCAGCAGATTTTTCTTGATGATTTTCAGTTGCTTTATTGGAATAATAGTTATCACCATCAACACAAGCAATAAAGTCACAAGATACTTGCTGTGTGCCTTGATGTAATAATTGGTAAAAGGCATGTTGAGCATTTGAACCAATCTCACCCCACAATATGGGTGAGGTCGAATAATCCACTTGCTCACCATTTATGGTTACTGACTTACCATTACTTTCCATCTCAAGCTGGGTCAAATAACTGGGCAAGTAACGCAAACGACCATCATAAGGCAATACCGTATGGGCATGAATGTTTAAAAATGTACTGTTCCATACCCCAATTAAACCAAGCATGACAGGCAAATTCTGTGAAAAATCAGTAGTAGCAAAATGTTTATCCATTGCATTTGCCCCTGCCAACATCTCACGAAACCCTGACATACCAATACGAATAGCAATCGCTAAACCAATCGCTGACCACATTGAAAATCGACCACCCACCCACTGCCACAATGCCAACTGATTATCAGGATAAATGCCCCACTCACTCATTTTGGATAAATTGGCAGAAATACCAATAAAATGACGACGTAAAATAGACTGACGACTTGCCCCTGTTTTAAGCAACCAAGTTAATGCTGTTTGTGCATTGGATAAGGTATCCACCGTACCAAAGGATTTTGATGAAATAATAAATAATGAAGTTTCAGGATTAAGCTTATCAAGCAAGCTACCCAACTGCTTGCCGTCCATATTAGAAATAAAATGTACTTGTACATCCGTATCTGCAAAACTATCGAGTGCAGTAGCGGCCATTAAAGGACCTAAGTCTGAGCCCCCCACACCAATATTAATTACATCGGTAATTGCCTTACCCGAATACCCACGCCATAGCTTCTCACGAATACGAGTAACCATCTGCTCAGCACGATTTAAACTCTCATGCACAGCTTGTACCACATCTTGCCCGTCAACAGATAGACTTGCTGACTTTGGCAATCGCAAAGCCGTATGCAGTGCCGAACGATTTTCACTGATATTGACCTTTTCCCCTTTAAGCAGTGAGTCAATACGAGCTTTCAGTTGGCAATCTTTTGCTAAATTTAATAATGCTTGATGAACTTCATCATCAATGCACTGTTTGGCATAATCAAAATAGATACCTTGTGATTGAATACAAAATTTATCTATTCTCTTATGCCCTTGATTTGCATCATCAACAAACAACTGTACCAACGACCAATCTTTCTTGGCTAATTGCTCTAATTTCTGCCAGCTTGCTAATGTTTGATGGCTAATAGATTGAAGCTGGGTCATCATTTACCTTATTTTATTCTTATTCCTGCTTTTACTTTTAATCAGCTAACTGCTTTTGAGCAAAATAGATAAATGCCTGCATATAACTGGTCATATCACCTGCATCAAAGCTATTACCCTTCATGGTTGTTACCTGTACACCTTGAGTACTAATCAAGGCATCAATAGCATCGGTAAGCTGTATCTCACCACCAACTGAAGGTTGAATTTTTGCTAAATAATCAAAAATCTCATTACTAAATACATAGCGTCCAACTACAGCTAAATTTGATGGGGCATCAGCCAAAGCAGGCTTTTCTACAAATCCTGATACTGCAAAGCTACGATTACTATCAGATACAATGTTTTGCAAATCATCTTTTGAGCTTAACTTAGCAATACCATATTTATGCACGTCACTGTCTGCTACCTCACTGACCAAAATTTGTGAGCATCTATTTTTAACAAACTCTTGTAGCATAAATGCCAAGTTATCTTGAGCCATATCCGTAGCAAATGGATTTAACACCACATCAGGCAATAATACAGCAAAGTCATGATTACCAATAATAGGACGAGCAGATAATACGGCATGCCCCAGACCTAATGGCTTACCTTGACGTATCATGGATACTGACACATCATCAGGTAACCAATTTAGGCTATCTGCTAATTCATTTTTACCTTTTGCTCGTAATTGGTTATCTAATTCTGCGTTGATATCAAAATAGTTTTCAATGGCTGACTTTTGAGCATGCCCAACAAGTACAATGTGCTTGATACCTGCAGCAATTGCTTCTTCTACAACGTAATGAATGGCAGGACGGTTACCCAGCGGTAATAGCTCTTTAGGTACAGACTTTGATAGTGGTAACATACGCGTACCAAAGCCTGCGACTGGAATAATGGCGTGGGTGATGGGCTGTATGTAGTAAGAAGAGTTTGTCATAGTCTTATTTAACAAATGTAATTTTGGTTTAAAGTTAATAATACTTAGCGTATCATAATGTCATATTTTTTGTGTGACAGTTATGGCAAATTCTAATATCAAATACTATATCTTACCACTGTTTCAAGGCTTACAAATTTACCAGAAAGAACCCAATAAACGCTTAGCATTGGTAGTAGGCATGTTACCATGGAAAGATGTAGTGGCAGATTGGGTATTAGAAGATAAGCATGTACAAATACAGCGCCACTTTAACAAAAAATATTTTTATACCTTATTGCTACCTTTTATTAAATACACTAACCCTGTCATATATATTTGGGGGTATAAAGCACCTGATTTTTTTATTAATTATGTACGCAAACATAATCTAGATATCTTTTTTTTAGAAGATGGCTTTATCCGCTCTGCACCAGTTGCTGACTCTAACACACCGCCTTTATCCATTGTAATGGATTCACAAGCACCTTATTTTGATACAACCAGACCTAATGACTTAACAGATTTAATTGCTAACTTTGACTTTGAACAAACAGGATATGATGAGGATTTAGCACAAGAAATGTTAGATTATTATTTATCACACAGAGTGAGTAAATATAATCACCAACCCTATGTAGATGTCAAACCCATATATGGAAAAAAAACTGGTAAACGTATCTTAATATTGGGACAAGTACCCAATGACGATGCAATAAAATATGGTGGTGGAGAAAATATCACTTTACTTGACGTCACCAAACAGGCAATTAAAGATAACCCCAATGCACAAATCATCGTAAAGCCTCATCCAATGACCCTAGAAGATACAAACCTTCTAGATACTTTACAGTCATTAAATTGCCTGATTTTAGCCCAGCCCATACATTTAGTCGATGCACTAGAGACGATAGATCATGTTTATACCATTACCTCATTAGGTGGGTTTGAGGCATTGCTAAGAGGAAAAAAGGTCACCACATTAGGGCGACCTTTTTATCTATATAATAACAATCAATACATACATAAATTATTCTGCATTATATTCTTAAATTATATTTATACAACAGGTCTATACTAGTCCTAAACCTTTAACATATGTATAATTTTTTAGTTCCCTTTTATTATTCATCGAAAAAAATACAGCTTGACATAACTCTTCAATTGTTGGGGCCTTAATAGAAGAAATAATATTTAAAAGCTCAGTTTCAGTAGATGGTATAGTTACTTTCAAATCCTGATCTTGTTTAGCATTTTTATATATTTTACTTACCATTTGCTTAAGTGCCTCTGGATCCTTTGCCTGTTTCATAAATGGCACAAAAGATCCATGCAAGGGATATTCCAATCCAACCAATCTGATGTTTGTAGCACAAATTCTTTCTGCCTCTTCTTTATCACATAAGTTTAATTTAGGATAAATCACAATGCCTTCTAACGAAGAATTCGCTAATATATTATTAATATCCCCATAATTTTCAGCACATTTTAACATACCTTTATTGTTATTAATCATATTAACTAACTTCTGATATGAGGGGAAATACAGTCTATCATTAAAAGGATATAGTAAAGTCTGAGGGCTAAAAGATAATACAAAAATATTATATCTATTGGATAGCCCTCTATGAAGAAGCTCTCCCCATAACAAGCTTGCCAATCCAGCCTTACTACTTCCAATGACGATAATATTTTTTATATTTAGTGTTTTTATATAACTAATTAATCTCTTACAAGCACTACCTGGATTATATATATAGTAGTTTGGTCGAGAAGTACTAATACATATTTTATGAGCATTCAAATCATTATGGTATAAAAAATAACCATTAGTAGGCGTAAAAGTAATTACCAAGTTTTCACTATCGTGCCTTTTATATACTGACTTATAACAGTTAGGTAAACCAATATTAATTTCTTTCATTATCTGCCTTTATATTTCTCAATATACATTTGTGCATATTTATCATCTTGAATACTATTTAGATGCGCTGATTTAGACCACATTACATTTTCACGGATTCTCCTAGCAGGTCGTCCTCCCCATAGTTCAAATGTACCCGATGATTTAGTAAACAAACTTTCCATAGCTATGATATTACAAGCACCTATCGTAGCACCTTTTAGAACAGTTACATTCTTACCAAACCATATATAGTCTCCAATAATAACATCCGTTGGTCTATTAAGTAATTTACCACTATCCAAACTATAAATACCATGGGTATCTGTAGTACGGATTGTTAAACCTGCTGCAGCCATACAATCGTTTCCTATAAGTACTTTAGCTGACTCAATAACAAACTCTAAACGATCCCCAAAGCTACTTCTTTCACCTATCTCAAGCTTCGAAAAGCTTGCCATAGAAATTGCACCTCCCAGAAACCATGTCCCTCTTTTAATAGTTACATGATTATTATCACCACGTATAATCAAACGAAAATTCGTGAATGAACATCTTGATTCGATATATACTGTATTATTATTCCCTAAAATTTGAATAGATGAATTTTTTGACTGGTGATTCATCTTATTAACTTTAATGATATTAAAGTTTCCTTTATCAACTACTTTAATCATAATTAGCCCTTACTATTATTGAACTAATGAATTATAGAAATAAATCTATCTAAATTCTATGTTTTCAAATATTCTTATAATTTCTAGATGTTGTTTAATAACATCTATACCTTTTTGGTTCTCTTTATTATTTGGCAACATCTTTATAAGTTCATTTGCAATAGATATTGATTTAGTATTAGGTGAGATCAAAGAACCGTAAACTAATGTAGTTGAAGTCAATCCTATTAACTGACTTAATTTACTTATTTTAACCACTGACTCAATCAAAAACTGACTATCTTCTATTACTATAAACTTACCATTAGAAGCAAATTCTAAGTATTTAAAAGCATCATATACTTTTTTACTCTCTTTAGGGTGTAACTTAATAAAAACTTTCTGATCCTCTCTCGTGATACGCATCAAAATAGACCCAACTGTTTTAGAGTACTGCTCAGGATCCAAATGATATCTTTGACTAACATATAAAGTATCTTTTTCTGTTATTCCATATCGTTCAATGACTTTTTTAGCATCTTCTATAGCATGCTCATGGGTTACTTCATGTATTAAAAAATAGTCTACATCTTGAACTCCAAAACTATCCCTAATAAGTTCAGGGTAACTTGCATATACCTTATCAAAACCTTTAAATGGTTGGAGAGATGCTTTTAGATGCTTAGTACCTACTAGTTTAATTAAATCTTTTTGAACTTTTTCATCAGTTATCACATCATTAACAAATCTTTTGGTCTGCCCATATAGTTCTTTATTATATTTATAAAACTTAAAAGCTTTTTTAAATACCTGTGTTTGTCCAACTGTCTGCATAAACTTACTCTGTAATAGTGTTGCGTCTAAATATTTTTCTACATCTCTACTTTCTGTGTTATTGCTTAACTTAAGTTTATATGTTGCAGTACCTTCTTCTACTAAAATAACTTTCATATTATTGCTTTTTGCAATTGAAGTTAAAATGGCATAATGACCTTCAAAACTATTTAGATATATAGTTGAAGATTTACAAAATTTAATAAGATTTTTGTATTGCTTCTCTAACTTATATAATTTTATAAAATCCAGTTTATTTACTCCAAAAGGGATTTCCATAAATATAGCTTGTTTAAAACAGCTAGAATACTGATCGTGTACCACCTGTGGCACCACTAAGTTTCTATACGTATAAAGTACAACTAGACTATTATTTTTTATATTCTTTAACTGAATTAATGCCTCCATTTGTTTTAGCTGCCCTAAATGGGTTAAAACAAATAAGTTATCAGTTTTATTAATTCTATGTTTCCCATCCTGTTCATAAAAGATAGCATTATTTTTAATAAGTCTTATATTCTGTTTACTCATAATAAAATTCAACTTATATATTCTAGTGATTTCTGTATAACCTTAATATGCTTTTCTCTTAGGATAGAAAAATTCATTTTTGGATATAGAATTATTAACTTAATGAGCATAATTCTAATTGCTAATATCCCTCTCTGTCTAGTAGATAGAGATTTTTTTTTCTTCATAATACATTTTAAATCTACTATTCTTCTTGGTAGAGATACTCTATAGTCATACCAGTATAAACATAAATCTTGTGTATTATTTAAATATAGCTTCAAACTATTAAGCTCTAAATTACTACCTTTATAGAACTCTTGAGAAAAATTATCTAATAAATTTTTGTTTATTATATAGCTATTTACTCCATACACAAGACCTTCAATAAGTGCAGAAGACGATATACTTAAAAAGCAAGAAGCAGATACTATCGTCTTTTTGTCTAACTCATCCAGTATATGCACATTATCAAGCTGACTAATATTTTCTCTTAATTCTATGAAAAATAAATCTTTAGTATTATCCCTAATCTTATACTTAAATAGTACATTAGGATTCGCCACAACTAACTCCATTATAGTTTTAGCTAACTCTCTCCTTTTTTTTACTGTATTTAATATTTCAGTTTGTTCAAATAAAATAGCTACATTTTTTTTCTCAGCAAGTTGTTTTTGCCTTTTCAAGTCTAAATCTAACCAACTCATTCCATATAAAATTGAATTATTTGGTACTCTAAATATCTTACATATTTTTTTGTATAATAGATAGTCAGCTTTTGAGTTTAGCCATACTTGATCAGCATTCAGACGGCTAATAAAAGCATCTAACTGATAATGGCTTACTATTCCAGGAAACAAAGAAATAACTCTAACATTTGTATCTGAAAGATACTTTATAACTATATTAAGTAAGTAGCCCCCTAAACAAGCTATAACAAAATCATATTTATATAGTATACTTAAATCATGATTATTAATATAAATTGCATTAGGCATACTATCAGAACTAAAGTCTGTATTAATACCTATAAAATCTGCCTTACAGTTATATTGCTTACAGACTCTCAAAGCTGTCGCATGAACAGCTTTGAAATGAGAGTCTCGTTGAAAAAGAAAAGCAATTTTCAATGCTTAACTCACCTGAGTTTTCTTTAATTGTTCACCTTTCTTAATATCAGTTTTGGCTACTTTACCAATCAATGAGTCATATTCATCAACTAGAAAATCTCCAGTACCAGGACGTCTAACCCATAAGTTATCTTCAGTAAGTTCTTCGCCTTCTTGAATATCTTTATAAGCCACGACAGAAGCAAAGGCGAAATCTATGGTGACTTTCTCCTCATCTACTGCTCCTTTACTACCACCTCTAGCCTTAGCGATAGCTCTACTACCTTTAATGAGGTCACTCATCGCATCAGGATCCATAGAGCAGTTAATATCTGGACCAGCTCGGTCATAACTGTCTGTAAAGTGACGCTCTAATATACTCGCTCCTAATGCTACTGCACCTAAACAAGCATAATTATCAACACAATGATCTGATAGGCCTACTACAGCATTTGGAAATGCTTGTTCTAACTCTTCCATACCACCTAGCCGCACTAACTCATAGGGTGTTGGATACACATTTGTACAATGTAATAAAGCATAAGGAACACCTGCTTCTTCTAAAATATCTACTGATTTTTGTATACTGGCAATGCTATTCATGCCTGTAGATAAGATAATTGGCTTGCCAAATGAAGCTACCAGCTTAATCAACGGATAGTTATTACACTCTCCTGAACCTATTTTATAAGCTTCTACACCCATTCTCTCAAGCCTATAAGCGGCTTCTCTAGAAAATGGCGTGCTGATAAACATCATACCTTTAGACTCCACATATTCTTTTAAGGCTATCTCATCTTCTTCATTAAGAGCACAACGTTCCATAATCTCATATATAGATACATCTGCATTTCCAGGAATAACTGATTTTGCTTCATCAGACATTTCATCTTCTACTACGTGCGTCTGGTGCTTAACCATTTCTGCACCTGCTCTATGAGCAGCATCTACCATCTCTTTAGCAACTTCTAGAGAACCTTCATGATTGATTCCAATTTCCGCAATTACTAAAGGAGCAAAATCATAACCGATATTTCTACTCCCGATTTTAAAGCTTGGCTTCATAGCTTCTTTCCTTTAATCAATAAGTTAGCTTTTTCTAAATCTGTATAATTATCAATATCTATGGACTCTTCTTCTGTCATTTCTATAAACTTCTGTGGCTCACAGAAAAAAGAATTTCCTTCCAATAATTGTTTAAATGAAATAATATATACAGCCCCATTCACACGCAATGCCTTAGGTAATTTTTGTCTAGGTGACTCAAGATCAGACAAATAATGACTTGGAATATAACTACCATCTTCCATTTGAATCACTGCTTTATATGGGTGATGTTCACATAAAGTAGTTGATATCACAGACCCTTGAGAGTGGTTATCTTCATAAGCTCTAATGCATTCTTCGATATGCGACGACTCCCGCAGTGGGCTTGTTGGTTGTAGTAATACACATATTTCATTGTTAAACCCCATATCTGAATATAGTTCCTCTAACACATCAATAGTTTTAGCATGATCTGATGATGTCTTTGCTTGTCGTCTATGAATTTCTGCACCAAACTTTAAAGCTTCTTCCTCAATAGCTTGAGAGTCTGTAGATACAATTACTCTAGAAATGAACTCTACATCTTTCGCACTCAAAATAGCTCTGGCAACTAAAGACTTATCTCCAACTAACTGTAAATTCTTATTTCTGATACCCTTTGAGCCACCACGAGCTGGTATAACTGCAATGTATTTCATTATAACTTCCTTGATTTACTGTAAATCAACAAATACTTTTTGAACAGGTATACTCCAAAAGTTTTCATTATTAATATGCGTAGAAAATAAATCTGTACTATTACCTTCTCCAAACCATGTTGACTTATCAAACTCTGTTACATTTATTGCTTCAATTGCTCTAGTAATAGCACTCTCTGTATAATCACAATCAATTACCGACTTACCCCTAAAGCGAGCATTTTGTCGGGTTCCTATATTTATACTAGGCAATCCATAAAATGGAGCCTCCCTCACACCTGCACTTGAATTACCAATAATAAACTCTGAATTTTTCAACAAAACAAGAAATGATTCAAAGTTAATTGATGGATACATTTTAAAGTTCATATGACTTTCATATTTTTGAATCACATCCAAAATCATACGGCTACCTGAATCATTATTAGGATATATGACAATAAAGTTTTTCTTTGAAGACTCTAAAGCTTTAAACAAATTAGTAGTAAACTGATATATATCTTTTTCTTCACTGGTCACAGGATGAAACATGACAATAGCATATGAATCGAAACCTATATCATAATAATCTTTTACTTGATTGAGAGAAGGAAGTTGGGCGGAGTGCATAATATCTAGATCAGGTGAACCTATTATAAATATTGACTGCTCATTTTCGCCCATTTGCATAAGCCTTTGTTTTGCCTCAATATTTGCGACCATATGGATATGTGATAACTTAGTAATTGAGTGTCTAATTGAATCGTCAATTGTACCTGACAACTCTCCACCCTCAATATGACAAACATGAAGGTGGTTCAATGCTCCTACCGTTGCACCAGCTAATGCTTCAATTCTATCTCCATGGACAACTATCATATCTGGAGATATAGAATTCACTAATCGAGAAACTATACTAATAGTATTTGAAAGTACTGAACACATAGGTTCATTAACATGTTGATTAGAGATCAAATATGTATTCTTATATTGCTGTTTTTTTACTTCTTTAAAAGTGGAACCATAAAGTTTCATCATATGCATACCAGTTACCAGAACATGTAACTCAAAATCCTTTGAACTTTCCACCACATTCATTAAACTTTTTATTTTTCCAAAATCTGCTCTAGTACCTGTAATAAATAATACTTTCTTCATACTTTTAATCACTATAGTAACAAAAACACCCCATTATAGGGGTGTTTTTGTTACATTATCAAGTAAATACATAAAAAATATCTAATAGTTAATACACTATAAAGTCATTACCAACCAGTAACTTCTTTTAGTTTTTCACCAATCTTAGATGGGTCACGAGTATAGGCAATACCAGCATCCTCAAAGGCTTTAAACTTCTCTTCAGCAGTACCTTTGCCACCAGAGATAATTGCACCCGCATGTCCCATACGCTTACCTTTAGGTGCAGTTACACCAGCGATATAACCAACTACAGGTTTAGTTACATGCTCTTTAATATAAGCCGCTGCTTCTTCTTCAGCCGTACCACCGATTTCACCGATTAAGATAATCGCTTCAGTTTGTGGGTCTTCTTGGAACAATTTTAGACAGTCGATTTGATTCATGCCTGGGATTGGGTCACCACCAATACCAATACAAGTAGATTGACCAAAACCAAGCTTAGTAGTTTGTGCTACTGCTTCATAGGTCAATGTACCAGAGCGTGAGATGATACCCACTTTACCTTGCTGGTGGATATGACCTGGCATGATACCAATTTTACATTCACCTGGCGTGATAACACCTGGACAGTTTGGTCCAACCATTTTCACATCGCCGGCTTCTTCGATGTAACGTTTAGCTTTTAGCATATCTAGTGTTGGTACACCTTCAGTGATAACAACGATAAGCTTCACACCAGCATCAACTGCCTCGATGATAGAATCCAATACAAAAGGTGCTGGTACATAGATAACAGAAGCGTCTGCTTGTGTTGCTTCCATGGCTTCTGCCATGGTATTAAATACAGGAAGACCTAAGTGTGTTTGACCACCTTTACCAGGAGTTACACCGCCCACAACTTTTGTACCATATTCGATGGCTTGTTCAGAGTGAAAAGTACCATTTTTACCAGTAAAACCTTGTACTAAGACTTTGGTATCTTTATTAATTAATACGCTCATTTATAAATCCTTAAATTTTTGTCTGTGTTTTTTGCTCTGATATAAGTTTATGCTTTCACTGCATCAACGATTTTTTGGGCAGCATCTGATAAACCTTGAGCAGAAATCAATTTTAGTCCTGATTCTTCTAGTAACTGTGCACCTTTCTCAGCATTATTACCTTCTAAACGTACTACTACAGGCACTTGTACATCGACTTCTTTAACAGCAGCAATAATTGCTTCAGCGATCATGTCACAACGAACAATACCACCAAAGATGTTAATTAAAACACCTTCAACACTGCTATCTTCTAAGATGATTTTAAATGCTTCAACGACACGCTCTTTGGTTGCACCACCACCAACGTCTAGGAAGTTTGCAGGCTTACCACCATATAGTTTGATGATATCCATTGTTGCCATAGCAAGACCTGCACCATTTACCATACAACCAATGTTACCTTCTAAAGCAACGTAGTTTAGGTCAAATTCTGATGCTTTAAGCTCACGCTCATTTTCTTGTGAAGTATCACGAAGTGCTGCAATTTTTGGTAGGCGGAACAATGCATTTGAGTCAATACCAATTTTGCCATCAACACATGCCAGTTCACCATTTTCACGTACAGCTAATGGGTTGATTTCAAACAATGCAAAGTCATTTTCTACAAATGCTTTATATGCACCTGTCATTAGTTTAACAAATTGACTAACTTGTTTACCTTCTAAGCCCAGTTTAAATGCAACTTCACGAGCTTGGAAAGGTAGCAACCCAACTAGAGGGTCTACTGTAATTTTAAAGATTTTTTCAGGTGTTTCTTCTGCTACTTTTTCAATCTCTACACCACCTTCAGTTGATGCCATAAAGGTAACACGGCGAGTTGAACGGTCAACCACAGCGCCAAGATACAATTCTGTTTGTACTGGGTACATATCTTCAGCAACTAAAACGAAGTTGACTGGTTGACCATCTGCATCTGTTTGATAAGTAACTAGATTTTTGCCAATTAATTCTTCAGCAATTTCTTTGGCTTCTTCACGAGTTTTAGCGATTTTTACACCACCTGCTTTACCACGGCCACCAGCATGTACCTGCGCTTTAATAACAGCCATATCTGTTGGTGTTTTATCAAAAGCAGCGGCTGCTTCTTCACCGTTGTGAGCGATGATGCCTTTTTGAATTGGCAAACCATAGCTTTCTAATAGTTCTTTTGCTTGATACTCATGTAAATTCATTGATTATGTCCTTAAATTATGCTGATACCAACAGATAAAACTCTGCTCATGATGAACACAGAGTACTTTATATTTTTGGTATTATCATGAATGGAAAATTATGCCCTACGCTACTACCCCATTGGTATGTTCATAGGAGCGCTAGATGAAGTGATAAGGTCGTTTCTGTATATACAACATATCGTACGTTATGATACATCAGATACAACCTTATCAACTAAAGTTATTAAATACTATTTACGTTTTTTGCGTTGAATTGCATGAATAGCACGTCCATCGGCTGATAGTGCAGCCTCATGTACTGCTTCAGAAATAGTTGGGTGTGCAAATGTCATTAATTGCAAGTCTTCAATGCTTGAGACAAATTCCATTGCAATCATACCTTGATGGACAATATCACCTGCACCAACACTGATGGCATGCATACCTAACAATCTGTCAGTTTTTGCATCAGCAACGACTTTAATAAGACCTTGCCCTTCACCTTGAGCCAATGCTCGTCCATTTGCTGCTAGACTAAATGATCCTGTTTTCACATCATAGCCTTGCTCTTTAGCTTGTTGTTCAGTCAAACCCACCCATGCAATTTCTGGATGAGTATAGATAACGTTGATAATCGTATCATAGTTCACTTGTGGTTTTTCACCATGAATACGCTCTACTGCCATCATGCCTTCTTCCATGGCTTTGTGTGCAAGCATAGGTCCACGTACTAAGTCACCAATCGCATAAACGCCATCTAAGTTGGTTTTACATTGCTCGTCTACTTCAACCAAACCACGCTCAGTTAGTGTAATACCACAATCATCAGCTAGTAACTTTTCAGAGTAAGCACGACGACCAACACAGACGATCAATTTGTCAAATGTCTCATCAGATGCTGTACCATCTTTTTCACTGGTAACAACTACTTTGCCATCTTTGACTTCAGCATTGCTTACTTTGGTATTAACTCGGATATCTAAGCCCTGTTTTTTCAATAGTTTGCCAGCTTCTTTTGCAATGTCTTTATCAGCCGCTGCTAAAAACTCAGGTAAAGCTTCATAGACGACTACTTCACTACCTAAACGACGCCATACTGAGCCAAGCTCTAGTCCGATAACACCTGCACCGATAACACCCAAACGTTTTGGTGCTTCACTAAATTCTAGTGCGCCAGTAGAGTCTACGATATATTCGCCATCAGTTTTGGCTACAGGGATTTCAATAGGTACTGACCCTGCCGCTAAAATAACATATTTTGCAGTGATGGTTTGTGCATCAGCACTCTCATCAAGCGGGGTAAACTGAACTTTTTTCTCAGCACCTTTACCATCTAATAAAGTTCCCCAACCTTGTAACCAATCAACACCATTACCTTTAAGTAGTGCAGCCACACCACCTGTTAGCTGTTTTACGATGCCATCTTTACGAGCCAACATTTTGCTAACATCAATATTAACATCACCAGTACTGATACCATGTTCTGCCAACTCATGCTGAGTTGCTTCAAAACGGTGTGAGCTATCTAATAAAGCTTTTGATGGAATACAACCAACATTTAAGCAGGTACCACCCAATGCAGGTTCACCTTTATGCACACGTTTTTCAATACAAGCAACACTCATACCCAGTTGACCTGCTCGGATAGCTGCTTCATAGCCACCTGGTCCACCACCAATTACAACCAAATCATAATTATCTTTCATAATCGTTCCCGTTATTAATAAGAATCATTAACTTTTTTATATTAAAAGGGGATCTTCTGCGTCAATTTCTTAATCAATAAAGATATCAACAAAAAACGCACCCTAATGCAAAAAGCTTGTATCAACAATTGCTGATACAAGCCTGTAAACCTTAAAGGTCAAGTAGAAGCATGGTAGGATCTTCGACCAGCTCTTTGATGGTTACCAAGAATTGTACTGCATCTTTACCATCAATCATACGATGATCATAAGATAGAGCAAGGTACATCATTGGTAGAATCTCAACTTTACCATCCACTGCCATTGGGCGCTCATTGATAGCATGCATACCTAAAATCGCAGTTTGTGGTGGATTTAAAATAGGCGTTGACATTAATGAGCCAAACACACCACCATTAGTAATAGTGAAAGTACCACCAGTCATCTCTTCTAGAGATAGTTTGCCATCACGAGCTTTACCAGCATACTCACGAATACCACCTTCAATATCAGCCATGCTCATACGGTCTGTATCACGTAGTACGGGTACAACCAAACCACGATCAGATGATACTGCAACGCCGACATCATAGTAGCCATGATAGACGATGTCATCGCCATCAATAGACGCATTCACTGCTGGGAAACGTTTTAATGCTTCTGTTGCTGCTTTTACAAATAAAGACATAAAGCCTAGACGTACACCATGACGTTTTTCAAACTGGTCTTTATATTTACTACGCATATCCATTAATGGCTTCATGTTAACTTCATTAAATGTCGTTAACATTGCTGTCTCTTGAGTTGCTGACAATAGACGCTCAGCAACACGCTTCCGCAGACGAGTCATTGGTACACGTTTTTCAGTACGCTCACCCACTGACTCAGCCACTGGGCGACCATTATCACCTTTAATTGAGCTGTCTGCTTTTAATGTTGGGTTAGCCATATCAGCTTTGGTGACTCGACCACCACGACCACTACCTTCTACTTGACTTGGATCAACACCAGATTCTTTTGCTGCTTTACGTACAGCTGGGCTTTGATCTTTATGAGCAGGCTCATTTTGTGCAGGCTGTTGTTTTGGTTCGCCAGCATCTGCACTTTGTTTTTCGGCTTCTACTGGTGCTGCTTCTTGGGCTGGTGCATCTGCACTTGTACTGCCTGTTGCGCCAGCTTCAAACTCACCAATGACTTCATCAGATAAAACAGTATCATCAACTTGTTTCACAATTTTTGTTACCACACCATCATCAGGAGCAACAACTTCTAATACAACTTTATCTGTTTCAATTTCAGCAAGTACATCATCACGATTAACCTGCTCACCTTCACTAACATGCCATTCGACTATCGTACCATCGGCGACAGACTCTGGAAAAACGGGGGCTTTAATCTCAGCCATGGAATTACTCCTTTGATATAAGTTTTATAATAACTAACAATAATAAATAATCACGAACCGATATATCTTAATGCTATTTTTACCACATGGCATCTATAATATCTTATAAATGCCATGCAAAATTCAATTCTTTTGACCTGCAATCCTTACAAATACAGCCTCTATTCAACGCTTTTATTCATCAATACCCAGTGCTTGTGCAACTAAGTCTTTTTGTTGCTGAGCATGGATTTTTGCTGAGCCTGTCGCAGGTGCTGCTGATGCTGGTCGAGCCACTGGCTCTAATAGATAAGCACGTGTTGGACGTGTGGCAGGTTTCGGTGGTGCAATCAGACGGAACATATGCGGTGCTAAATAGTACCATGCACCTTGGTTACGTGGCTCTTCTTGTGCCCACAGTATTTCTTCCAAGTTTTCGTATTTTGCAACTTCTTCTAAAATACGTTGTTCTGGTAATGGGTATAGCTGCTCAATACGAACCAATGCCACATTTTCAAGACCCAGCTCACGGCGTTTTTCTAACAAGTCATAGTAAACTTTACCACCACAGAATACCAAGCGAGTCACTTTGCTATTATCTAAGCCATCAACTTCTGGTATCACTGTTTCAAACTTACCATTTGCCAACTCTTCTAAGTTAGATACAGCCAATTTGTGACGTAGCAAGCTCTTTGGAGACATGACAATGAGTGGCTTACGAATTGGACGGACTGCTTGACGACGCAATGCGTGGAAAATCTGTGCAGGAGTGGTTGGTGTAATCACCTGCATATTATCTTCGGCACACAACTGTAAATAACGCTCTAAACGTGCTGAAGAATGCTCAGGACCTTGACCCTCAAAACCATGTGGTAATAGCATGGTCAAACCACAAACACGCTGCCATTTTGTCTCACCACTAGAGATAAACTGGTCAATAACAACCTGCGCTCCATTGGCAAAATCACCAAATTGTGCTTCCCAAACAATTAGGGCTTTAGGCACAGTTGTCGCATAGCCATATTCAAATGCCAATACAGCTTCTTCTGATAATAATGAGTTGTATGTGGCAAATCGGGCTTGTGTATCACTTAGATGAGCCAATGGTACATACATGCTACCATCATTCATATTATAAAGCTCTGAATGACGATGTGAGAACGTACCACGCCCCACATCTTCACCTGTGATACGTACTAAATAGTCTTCTTCTACCAAGCTGGCATAAGCAAGCGTTTCAGCTGCTCCCCAGTTTAAAGGCTCTTCACCCGTTTGCATGGCGAGTCGTTGCTCAACGACTTTTTGTACTTGACGCTGTAGCTTAAAGCCTTCTGGTAACTCGGCCATACGCTGACCATAAGCTTTTAGCTTTTCAATATCAACGCCAGTGTCCCAGTCATCTTTTAGCTCATGACCCAAATAAGGTGTCCAGTCAACGTACAGCTCTTCATTCGGCTCACGAACTAAAGAGTTTGCTACATATTCACCTTTATCTAAAGACTCACGATAAATATCTTCTAGCTGTTTTTCTTTATCTGCATCAATTACACCCGCTTCAATCAGCTTTTTGGCATAAATAGCACGCGTCGTAGGTTGCTTTTTAATCACAGCATACATTAATGGCTGAGTTGCTGATGGCTCATCTGCTTCATTGTGACCATTACGACGATAACAGAATAAATCAATAACTATATCTTTCTTAAACTGGCGACGATAGTCTAGTGCTAACTGAGATGCAAATACCACTGACTCAGGATCATCACCATTCACATGTAAAATCGGTGCATGTACCATCTTGGCAATATCAGTACAGTATTCTGTAGAGCGTGCATCTTCTTGACGGCTGGTAGTAAAACCAACTTGGTTATTGATGACAATATGCAACGTACCACCCGTTGTATATGCACGTGTTTGCGACATTTGGAAGGTTTCTTGTACCACACCTTGACCAGCAAATGCAGCATCACCATGTACCACGATTGGTAATACTAGATTACCCGTTGTATCATGACGACGTACTTGTCTGGCACGAACAGAGCCTTCTAAAACAGGAGAAACAATCTCTAAGTGAGAAGGGTTAAATGCCAAGGCCAAATGAGCCTCACCACCCGGTGTCATCACATTTGATGAATAACCATTGTGATACTTCACATCACCTGAGCCTTTCTCTGGCTGGACTTTACCATCAAACTCATCAAACAAATCTGCTGGATTTTTACCTAAAATATTTACCAATAAATTTAAACGTCCACGGTGAGCCATACCAATGACAACTTCTTTGGTACCATAGCCACCAGCACGCTGAATCATTTCATTGACAGCAGGAATGAAGCTTTCACCACCTTCTAAACCAAAGCGTTTCACACCTGTATACTTACGTGCTAAATACTTTTCTAGTCCTTCAGCAGCAGTTAGGCGCTCCAAAATAGAAACTTTTTTCTCATTATCAAAGTTAATATGACCTAGGGTGCTTTCAAGATATTGCTCCATCCAGCGTTTTTCTTCACTGGTGGTAACGTGCATATATTCCACACCTAAGTGATTACAGTACACCAGCTCCATGATATCAATAATCTCACGCAGTGTGGCTTCTGACTTACCAATGTTTAAATCACTGGTTGGGAATACTGTATCTAAATCGGCTTCTGATAACCCATGAAACTCAAGAGTTAAATCAGGCACTTCTGCTCTAGGATGTAGCTCTAATGGATCTAGCTTAGCACGACGATGGCCACGACGGCGATAAGCTGATATCAGCTTCTGCACACCCATTTGTTTTGGGTCGGCACAATCTGAAGACACCTGAGACTGAGCAGAAGCAACAACTTTATTCGCTGTTTGATTGCGTGCCAATAATAAGAACTGATCTTGAATGGCATGATGCAGTGCATCATTGCCAGTATCATACTGACTAAAGTAGCGTTGCCACTGCTCATCAACACTGTCTGGCTCTAAGAGATACTGCTCATATAGAGCTTCTACATAGCTGGCATTGTCTGCTGACAATTCAGTAAAAGGAGGGGTTGCGACGTTTTTCGTATTCATAGTATTTTCTATTAAATGTGAATGGAAGAAGATGAATAATTTGATACGTTAATTTTAATCGCTATAGAGGCAATCAATTGTAGGCTATCCGTAAAATAATATTCCAAACATTACTGAGCTTGATTATAAATAGACACACCAACTGGCAATAATATTATAAATATTATTTTTTACGGTCATATCTGCCATTTGTTATCTCATGAATCTTTGCCAGCTTAGATGTCACAGTGCCATAACATCATACATGTTGCCATCTTGATAAGTACTCAAGCCAAATATCTTCACTTAAAAAATGAATATATTTTTAACATCCATGTATATTGATATGACCTATTCTACTTGACCAAGATTATGATACATACTGCTTTTAAGCATAACATGATAAAAATTTTCAGCATAGTTTGTTTGCTCAATAGTTATCATTTAGCTATTGAATAACATACCCTTAGAAAAGATATATGTTAGTAACATACTCTGCCTATTGTTAACTAAGACAATGACACCTTAATGAAATCAAAATTCTTTATATAACATTATAGCAAGCATCAGAAAAGTGACAAATAAAAAAAGCCTCCATCATCAGATAAAGGCCTATGTATTACTATAATCCTACACTTTCAGTCTAACCTGCTTGGTCAAGTAACATATTACGTAAATGACCAATGGCTTTAGTTGGGTTCAACCCTTTAGGACAAACTGAAACACAGTTCATAATGCCACGACAACGGAACAAGCTAAAAGGATCATCCAAACGAGCCAAACGAGCTTGTGTGTCTGTATCACGGCTATCAATCACAAAGCGATAACCATTTAACAAAGCAGAAGGACCTAAGAACTTATCAGGGTTCCACCAGAAAGAAGGACAACTGGTTGAGCAACAAGCACATAAAATACACTCATACAGACCATTTAGCTTTTCACGCTCTTCTGGTGATTGTAAACGCTCAGTTGGTGGTGCAGGCTGATCATTAATTAAATAAGGGTGAATCTTCTCATACTGCTCATAAAACTGGTTCATATCCACAACCAAGTCACGGACAACAGGTAAACCAGGTAATGGACGAATGGTAATTTTTTCAGGCAGAGTGTTCATGTTAATCAAACATGACAGCCCATTTTTACCATTAATATTCATACCATCTGAGCCACAAATACCTTCACGGCATGAGCGACGGAAAGTAATGCCTTCATCCATTTTTTTCAGACGTAATAAAACATCCAATAACATACGGTCAGATTCAAGCAGCTCAATGGTATAAGTCTGCATGTATGGGGCTGCGTCCTTATCAGGGTCGTAGCGATAAATCTCTATGGTGCGAGTACCTCGGCTCATAGTGCTAACTCCAGACGGTAATAAGCAGGTTGACAGATTAGCATATTTTCTTGAGACATTCTGTCAAATATGACCAATACAAAAACAACCCATCTAACACGTCATTTTATCTTGGCTAATTGACTTAAGGTAACAACTACTCTGTCAACGGCTTATAAATTTAAAAAAAGCGAAATTAAATAAAGTTAATCTTAGTAAACCCGTACTTTAGGCACGACGTAATCTACAGTTAGAGGACTTTTGCGTACTGGTTTATAAATGATACGATTATCACTAGAGTACCATAATGTATGCTTCATCCACTCATTATCATTACGTCCATTTGGTGCAACAGGATCATCCTCTGGACGATCATAATCTAATACTGTATGCGCACCTCGGCACTCATGGCGCTTGGCCGCTGATAGCATTGTTGCTTTTGCCACTTCATATAAATTAGCAACTTCTAATGCTTCAATACGAGCAGTATTAAATACTTGTGACTTATCAACAAGGTGAATATTTTCTACTTTTTCACGCAGTGCTAAGATTTTTTCGACCCCTTCATCCATCAATGCTTGTGTACGGAATACACTGGCATGTTTTTGCATGGTTGCGCGAATCTCATCAGCCACATCTTGTGCATTGTAGCCATCAGTTGATTGTTGCAACTTGTCCAGACGACCAATAGTAAAGTCAAGCACACGAGGGTCTAAAGGTTTATAGTTGTGATCTGCATGATGATATTCATCAACAATATGCTTACCAGCAGCACGACCAAATACAACCAAGTCTAACAAAGAGTTTGTACCCAAACGGTTTGCACCGTGAACACTTACGCAAGCACACTCACCAATAGCGTACAATCCTTTGACAACTTTGCCATCAGTGTATAAGCCTTCTTCATCAACATTACCTTCCAAATCGGGCACAGTTACCTGACCATGAATGTTGGTTGGAATACCACCCATCATATAGTGAATGGTTGGGATAACTGGAATTGGCTCTTTGGTAATATCAACGTTAGCAAAGTTTTTACCAATTTCAAAAACAGAAGGCAGACGCTTCATAATGGTTTCAACCCCTAAGTGAGTCATATCCATCACGATATATTCACCTTTTGGTCCACAACCACGACCTTCTTTAATTTCTTGGTCCATTGAGCGAGATACAAGGTCACGAGGTGCTAAGTCTTTAACGGTTGGTGCATAACGCTCCATAAAGGCTTCACCATCTTTATTACGTAAGATAGCACCTTCACCACGACAACCTTCAGTTAATAGTACACCAGCACCAGCAACACCTGTTGGGTGGAACTGCCAAAACTCCATATCTTGTAGAGGCACACCAGCACGTACTGCCATACCCAAGCCATCACCTGTATTAATATAAGCATTGGTAGAAGCTGCAAAGATACGTCCTGCACCACCTGTTGCTAATACAGTAATTGGTGTCTGGAAGACAGAAACAGCACCTGTTTCTTGCTCAATAGCAATCACACCGTTGATATTACCGTCTTCATCTTTAATCAAGTCTAGTGCAATCCACTCAATAAAAAACTGGGTGCCTTGCTGTAGGTTTTTTTGATATAGCGTATGCAATAAAGCATGTCCAGTACGGTCAGCCGCCGCACATGCACGCTGTACTGCTTTTTCACCATAGTTTGAGGTATGACCACCAAATGGACGCTGATAAATAGTTCCGTCTGCATTGCGGTCAAACGGCATACCCATATGCTCAAGCTCATACACCACTTTGGGTGCTTCTCGGCACATATATTCGATGGCATCTTGGTCACCTAACCAGTCTGACCCTTTTACTGTATCGTAAAAGTGGAAGTGCCAGTTGTCATTACTCATGTTACCAAGGCTAGCACCAATTCCACCCTGTGCTGCTACTGTATGTGAGCGTGTTGGGAATACTTTGGTAATAACAGCGACTTTCATACCTGCTTCTGCAAGCTGTAGTGAGGCACGCATACCTGAACCACCACCGCCAACAATAACAGCATCGTAATTCAAAGTTTTGATATTGCTAATTGTATTATCTTGTCTAGTTGCCATGACAGGTTTCCTAATGAATGCAAATTAAGGGCATCGATTTATGAGTGATGTGTCTGTACTACCAAATGTATTACTTAATTTACCTTACTCATCAAATGCCAATATGATCATAAGATTTGGGGAATTTCAAAGATTTAATAGAATAACTTGTATACTATCAACTCAAACTATCAAACCCTTACTTATAAGGTAATACCCCAAAAAATCATAATGCCCCAAAATAAATAAACTAAAATGGCAATGATCATTGCTGATTGTAGTACCAAACGCAGACCTGCTGCTTTTGCACCCAACTTTTTAGAAGTAATGTAGTCAGTAAATACTGTCCACATTCCAACCCATGCATGACCTGCCAACGCTATGATAGCTACTAAACTAAATAAGCGCATTGGCAAGCTCATCATAAAGCTTACCCACTCAGCATAGGTCACTTGACCATTTATCAAAAAGAAACCTAATAGCACCAGACTATATAGAGCCAGTACTACTGCGCTAATACGTTGTACAATCCAATCTCGTGTGCCTGAACCCGTAAGTCCTGTTGCACTTTTGGTTCCTGAGTCATTTTTAATCATTAGAACATCACCCATACAAATGAAGCTACAATCAAAATAGCTGCAATAACAAAACTAATCACAGCAGCTTGACGACCTGATTTTAGCTCCTCATTCATTCCCATATCAGCCAACAAGTGCTTGATACCCATCACAAAATGATATGCTACTGAGGCAACAAATACCCATGCGATAAAACGTACAAGGATATTATCAAATACCACAGCAAAGCTCTCAGGTGATGCTAGTGAGCGTTGTAATAGCCATAATAAAACAGGAATTAGAAGAAATAAGATGATGCCAGAGATACGATGCAAAATAGAGGCAATCGCAATCGGTGACTTTGCGTTAACGCTAATCACTTGACTCAAAGGCAAATTAATGGGGCGGTTGCTTTTCACAGCGGGCATCCTTTTTAGGGTTAACACTGATGTATTAACAGTAATGCTGTCTAAAAGACTAAGACACTATGACAAGAAGATGTGTGTACTGAAATTGATATGATGCCACTACTACTAATCTATTTTGTTAGTTAGTTAGATTGTTACCTAACCCGTTTAATCCAGTCTAGCCTCATCTAAAGATGAAAAAACCATGATTAACTTGTTGAGCAAATGACACTATATACTTAGGGTCATATCCACAAACACCTGACCCTAACTAACTGTACAAACACCATCGTTTGTCATTTTTTTAACACATCAGACGAATAAAATAAGGAAGAGCTAGCTGACTTTACCGTAATAAAGATTGACTTGATACATACAAGTCATACCATTACGCATATCTCATATACTTGCACAATATCTGAGATATACGGATATGACCGTATCTGGGTCTTGCCCACACATACTGTGCAAGGTTGATCATCTACATCATAGTTATCATGTAAAATAAACCATGTTCAGCTGTTGTATTGCTAGTGTTGGCGTATTGGGTAAAGCTAGCACCAGTTATATTGCGTTAATTATAGAGTTTGTTGCTATTAATTACAAACAAATTCCAAAAAAGCATGGGAAGTTTCTGTGATATCCATCTAAAAACAACCAGTATCACAACTCAATTATAGCCATAAGATATCTATAACCATAGCAAATACCATCTCCGCCAAAGCAAGCCAAACCAAAGTCTACAGAGTATTTGAGTATTTACTCAACAATCTTTCTTTAACAAAAATATATCGATAAAATGCTGTTAACAACCTGTTACAAGATAATTATTTTTTTCTCTTAATATGATTCTTGCTAAAATAAGTCTGCCATTTTTCAGATATTATTTTCATTGCTACGTTGCTCTAGCCCTTTAGTTATCAATGATAATCATTATTTTTCCAGTACAACAATAATGGATACTCGGCGGATAAAGATTGAGATTTATTAAGCTAATTTGGCATATAAACATAATATTTCTATTCAGTAGTTATTTTTTTACTATCCATCATGACAATTCTATTATAAGATGATACAGATATAACCAATGCTCGTTGGGTCAGTAGCTATTGTCATTAATTGCAGTGAATCACTCCTGCAATCCTAGCAGACCCAACTATAATAAGTATTATTAATTAAAGGAAGGATAGGTGATACACAAGGATGGTGGCAGAGCAAATCGCCATTATTTAGCTGGTAATCCTTATATTACTGTGCCAATTTAATTGATACTCACAACATGATTGAGACATATTGACCTGATAGTGAGACAAATAATATCACTATCCAGACTCGATAGTTTTTGTTAGATTATATGGGCTTAGTCAGTCCTACTTCAGCTGTAAGAAGAATTTATGATTACCTGTGTGTATGACTATTTTTTATTATGACTGTTTTTATCTAAAGTATGCACTATAGACACCTCCCCTGTTGAAGCAATATGGAGTGGTTCATATCAGTGTTTCGTAAACAATAATGAGAGGAATTTATGGCAAACGAAAAAGCGACCTTAACCGTCAATGATCAAAATTATGACCTACCTATTATCAAAGGTACACTAGGTCGCCCAGTCATTGATGTGGCAGCATTCCAAGAAGCTGGATACTGGACTTATGACCCTGGCTTTAAAGTAACTGCGCCAGTAGAGTCAAAAATTACTTTTATTGATGGTGGCAAAGGTGAGTTATTACACCGTGGCTATCCTATTGATCAGTTAGCAGATAATGCAGAGTATCTTGAAGTTTGTTATGCCCTACTACATGGCGACTTACCAAATGCTGAGCAGAAAAAAGATTTTTATCAAAAGGTACAAAAGCATTCTGGCGTACATGATCAATTACGTAAGTTCTTTGAGGGCTTCCGCCGTGATGCACACCCAATGGCAATCATGGTTGGTGTCGTTGGTGCATTATCAGCATTCTACCATGACGGCTTAGATGTCAGCGATGAACAACATCGTGAAATCACTGCTATTCGCCTTATCTCAAAAATGCCAACACTGGCTGCTATGAGCTATAAATACTCTCGTGGCGAACCCTTCATGTACCCACGTAATGACTTTAATTACGCTGAAAACTTCTTATACATGATGTTTGCAACACCTGCTGATGTTGATTATAAAGTTAATCCTGTACTTGCTAAAGCAATGGATAAAATCTTTACTCTACATGCTGACCATGAGCAAAATGCATCAACTTCTACAGTACGTTTAGCTGGCTCTACAGGTGCTAACCCTTATGCGTGTATTGCTGCTGGTATCGCTGCACTTTGGGGACCTTCTCATGGTGGTGCAAACGAAGCAGTACTTGAAATGCTAGATGAAATCGGCACTGTTGAGAATGTCGATGAGTTTATGGAAAAAGTGAAGCGTAAAGAAGTGAAGCTAATGGGCTTTGGTCACCGTGTTTACAAAAACTTTGACCCACGTGCTAAAGTCATGAAAGAAACTTGTGATGAAGTATTGGGTGCGTTAGGTATTAATGATCCTAAACTTGAGCTGGCAATGAAGCTTGAGAAAATCGCTCTTGAAGACCCATACTTTGTAGAGCGTAACCTATATCCAAACGTAGATTTCTACTCAGGCATTATCTTAAAAGCCATTGGTATTCCAACCTCAATGTTTACCGTAATCTTTGCTCTCGCTCGTACAGCAGGCTGGATCAGCCACTGGTTAGAGATGCACAGTGCGCCATTTAAGATTGGTCGTCCACGTCAGCTTTACACTGGTGAAACTCGTCGTGACTTTGTTAAAATTGAAGACCGCAAGTAAACAATTGACATACCTTGCTAATTAACAATAAAAAATCCCATTCTATAATAGAGTGGGATTTTTATTTGGCTAAAGTTTAAAGAATGGTAAGGATGATAAAGTCCTATATATCAAAGCTTAGTCAACCTCACCACTATTCAAACTCTTTTAATTTTTGCTCATATTTGGCAATTTGCTCATCATAATCTTTAATAGTCTTATCAAAATCTGCCATTAGTTCAGCAAACTCTTCTCTTTGTTTTTGTTGAGCTTTAATTTGTTCTTGCTTGAGTGCTTGTAACTCTGCACTTTGCTGTGCTTCTATCTGCTCCCAAATCTGATACTGTTTTAATAGCCTTGCTAAGGCAGGCATCCTAACTGTCAGTCGTCTAGCCAACTCATCATCTCGAAAAATATCAGGAACTAGCATGGCAATGCTTAACAAGGTATCAATTGACTGTGCAGATAAAGGCACTGTATTTGCAGTATATAAGTCTGACATGGCTGTTTGATAGCGGGTTTCTATTTCTGAAGCTGTCAGTTGCTCTGGTGGCAGAATATCAATGTTGACTAATGGTAAATCTGGCACAACGGATGCTGTCTCTATGTCCGTTTCGTTAGATTCTGTCAGACCTTCTGTAGAACCCGTCTGTACTGACTGAGTATTTTCATTATCAGTACTATTTTCAGTGCTATTTGTTGTCGTGCTGGCTACTGGCTGTGTAGAGTTAGTATCATCAGACTGTAAATTTGCAGTTGTAGTTAACGATTCAGCCTCTGTATCCTCCCCTACTTCTTGCTCCTCTGCTGCTTCTGTTGTGCTATGAGTTGGCGCATCTGCCACTTGGATTGCATCATGCTCCGCTTGCAAGCTATTTTGTAGCTTTAACATTTTATCAACGTACTTCTCTTTAAAATGCGCAATCGTTGCTGAGGCTGATGCACTTATCTCCTCAGCTTCAACTGTACTCTCAATTGGCTTGTCTATATCTGTAGATTTGGGCTGACAAGCAGATAGCATGAAAGCTAAACATAACGATAAAGCAATGGTATATAACGGATGCTTCTTGTTATACGAATTTGATTTATACATTCATTTCTCACCAGATGGTTGCATCAAAAAAGGAATACATGCCTGCCATGCTCCACAATCTTTGCCTTGTTCACGGCGAATAAAGTAATCCTGTACCATACGAGCTTGCTGCTCAATACCGAAAGAAAAAAAAGATTTACCTTCTTTTAGTACATAACCATAACGTCGATTAAGTAAGGCACCACGTACAACTTTTAATCCTTTTTGTAGCTGCCAAACATGAGTCAGCTCATGGATTAACCAGCCTTGCTGACTGAGAGACTGCTCGGTAAAATCATCCACCCAATCCTCGTGATTAAAGTAAATATTACCATTGGGGCTAACCGCATAATTTTTTAACACCCACCATGCAGTTTTAATCTTAATGTGGCTCACATCCAAGTCTGAACCAAAAACAGAATACGCCAAGATAACTTCATTTTCTGTCAATGAGCGAGAACGTGATATAGCAAACCGATCATAGCAAGACTTTAAGATTTTATTTAACATTTATTATGCTCTAATTTAACCAATAATAAAACATCATGTACTATTATGAAAAGATACCTATTTATATCAGTAGCAAAACTAATGATGTAGCAGTTTTGTATGAATTTGACTCTATTTTAATTGTTTTGTTTTTATCGGCATGCATTCTGAATATCTTGATTAACTTGTCTCCATGTACTTGGACTGACAAAATTTCTTAGAGTAATTTGTGTCATGGAGTAATCAGTTCCTAAGTTTTTTGCTGATACAGCATATATATTTGCATTAAATACAAACACTATCAAAGCGATAAGTGAAAGTATCCTTGCTATTTTTTTATTTTGATAAATTTTATGTATTTTCTTTTGGCTGTATCGTCGAAAGATAGTTTTACCTTTGATTCGATAATATTCATCAAGTAGATACCCTGTGGCTAAGGCTTGCTGATATTCTTTATTTTGCTTAAATTTTAAACAAGCAAACATAGCAACAAAAAACAGCATAAAAAATAGCATTAACCAAAATCGAATGGATATACCCAGTAGTTGAACACAGTTTTTAATGGCGTTTTTGATAACAGGACTTAAATAAAAATCTGCTAAAAATATAAATAACATAACAGCCATTAATGCATATAAATTATATTGTATCGTATTCGGTGAGGTATTATCAGTATTAACAAGAACTTCCCCTTGTTGTTCAGCTTGCTTCAGAGCTTGTTGCTCTGACTCAGATAGTTGGGTGATAAAACCAAAATTCTCTCGCTTTGGCTCGCTTAAATAAAAGAATATTAAGGCAGCAAATATACAAAAAATACTGATAACTAGCAGTATGATATGAATCATGATTGGTTATCCTTAATATTTATCATCTAGCTATTCTATTCTTATCTATTCGTTTATTAGCAACCATGTTATATTAAAGTGCAAACTTACGGAACATAATTATTTTATGGCAAAATCGCAACTCTCCCTTAGCCAAGCTGATACACCATTGGCTCAAAGGATGCGTCCACAATCGCTAGATGACATCATCGGACAGACACATTTATTGGGGCAAGGCGCTCCCATTCAACAGTTTGTTAGTCATGGACATTTGCCATCACTGATATTGCATGGTGAGGCTGGTATTGGCAAAACCACCATGGCAATGCTACTGGCTAAAGCGGTTAATCGTCCTTTTCATGCATTATCAGCCATCAATACTGGGGTAAAACAACTGCGTGATATTCTTGGTAGTGATGAAGGGTTAAGCTTTGCACCACCTGTGGTGTTTATTGATGAGATACATCGCTTTAACAAAGCACAGCAAGATGCACTGCTTGGTGCTGTGGAATCTGGAGAGATTACCCTCATTGGGGCAACGACAGAAAATCCTTCTTTTAGTGTCAATAATGCCTTGCTATCTCGCTGTCAGGTATATCGCTTACAGCCATTAGATGCACAGCAAATCCATGAGCTACTTAACCGAGCTTTACAACAAGATGTGTTATTATCCACACTTCCCATTAAGCTAACCGCACAACAAAACATCATCCAGCTGGCACAAGGTGATGCCCGAAAAGCACTCAATTTATTAGAGATGGCAGTACAAGCATCCGACCAAACTCAAGCACAAATTGTTATTGATGATGCGTTATTATCTCGTGTTGCACAGACATCATTACAACGCTATGACAAAGATGGTGAGCAACACTATGATATTATCTCTGCCATGATAAAGTCCGTACGTGGCTCTGACCCTGATGCGGCTCTATATTGGATGGCACGCATGCTGGTCGCTGGTGAGCCACCAGAATTTATTGCTCGGCGACTGGTCATTTTAGCCAGTGAAGATATTGGCAACGCCAACCCCAATGCCCTACTCCTTGCCGATGCAGCACTACGCAGTGTAAAAAGTATTGGTATGCCAGAGGCTCGTATCATTTTAGGACAGGTGATTGTCTATCTAGCAACTTCTGCAAAAAGTAATAGCACATATCAAGCAATTAACAAAGCCATGGCTCTAGCAGAAAAAGACCAATCTGCTGTACCACTACACCTGAGAAATGGAGTCACGTCACTGATGCGAGAACAAGGATACGGACAGAATTATGTGTATCCACATGACTACCCTAACCATTATTACCCTCAGCAATATTTGCCAGATAATCTCATCGGTACACAGTTTTATGAGTTTGCAGATAATAAACGTGAGCAACATAGTCAACAATTTATGACATGGCTACAGACTCAAGCTCATACTCACTAATACAAATAGCTTTATCCAATATTATCCAGTGGTTTTAAAACCCACCCTTCGCCCTTATAATGAGGGTATGATTCACGGATATTTTTAATACATTTTTCCAACTATCCGTATTATCATTTTATTCACCAATTACATTGAGAGCGTTATGGCACTAAATAGTATTCCTGAGATTATTGATGACATTCGTGCAGGAAAAATGGTCATTCTAATGGATGACGAAGACCGTGAAAATGAAGGTGATTTAATCATGGCTGCGACCCATGTCCGCCCTGATGATATTAACTTTATGATTACTCATGCCCGAGGCTTGGTATGTTTAACTCTAAGTGAGGCACGCTGTCAACAGCTCGAACTACCTAAGATGTCTGATAAAAATGGAGCAAAATTTAGCACCAACTTTACTGTATCCATAGAAGCCGCCGAAGGGGTAACAACGGGGATTTCTGCTGCAGATAGAGCTAAAACAGTACAAGCTGCCGTTGCTGCGGCTGCTAAACCAGAAGACATCGTTCAACCCGGACATATTTTTCCGATTATGGCACAAAATGGCGGGGTGTTACATCGGGCAGGACATACTGAAGCAGGGTGTGACTTAGCACGTTTAGCAGGGCTTGAGCCAGCAGCAGTGATTGTTGAAATTATTAATGCTGATGGTACGATGGCACGCCGTGATGATTTAGAAAAGTTTGCTGCTGAACATGACCTAAAGATTGGTACGATTGCCGATTTAATTAACTATCGTATTGCCAATGAACAAACCATTGAAGAAGTAGAAGTTCGTGACTTTCATACCGATTTTGGCACATTTACCCTACACCGCTTCCGTGAATATGGGGCAACTGAAACACATCTAGCATTGGTCAAAGGTGATTTAAGTGAAGGGTTAAGCACCGTTCGAGTACATGGATTCCATCCCCTACGTGACTTATTTTCTGCCAAACATGATGAAACTGGGCGAAGTGGCTGGAGCGTACAAGCAGCTCTTCAAGAAATCAGCAAGTCTGATAGAGGCGTACTGGTCTGGATTGGTAATAATCAGCCCATAGATTTGGGAGATGTGCTACAACGTGCCAAAGATAAAAAATCGTTATCTTCTTTATCTAATCAACCCTATCGTAGCATTGGTGTTGGTGCGCAAATTTTACGTCATTTGGGTGTACGTGATATGCGATTATTGTCATCACCGATGAAGTTTCATGCGTTATCAGGCTTTGACTTAAATGTGGTCGAGTTTGTTGAAGCACCTAATCATAACTAACCATGATACAGAATGCCGATAATGGCTCAGTAATTCTGGGTTATTCCACTATTATTTAGGCATAACTTTTTAAAATAAAAAGGCTATTGATATTATCAATAGCCTTTTTCTCTATTGAGAATTAGAGTTAGCCACTGGCTAAAGTCCGCACCAGCTCAAACCTTGGCACTTGCTCACCATCAATCATTACCATTTCAGTAAACATCACCAAAGGTCGCACCCACACACTATAGTCACCATATAGACAGCGATAAACAACCATTGGCTCATCGGTTTCAGAATGACGGGCAGTGTGCAAGACTTGGTAAAGGTTGCCTTTATAATGGCGGTAAATGCCTTGAGGGATTGGGCTAGTAAAATTGTGGTCATTACTTAAATTGTCACTCAAACCAGTTCTCCAGCTTTAAACCATCAATCATAGTAAAGTCTTTGGTATTACGAGTAACCAATATCATATCGTTTGCCATTGCCACACTGGCAATTTGACTATCAACAAAAGCAACAGGTGTACCCGTTTGCTTTGCATTTGCTCGGATACTGGCATGAATATCAGCACAGTTTTTGGTATAGTTTAAAATTGGAAACTTAGCCACTTCATTATAGAAAAATTGAGCAAGACCTTGTCTCTTTTTACCATTAGCCATAATCAAAGTTCCATACATTAATTCATGCCACACAATACTAGCAAGATATATACGACTTTGATGTTCCTTAAATTTTCTTAATACATTTGTATTGGGACACTGACGTATCACTTCAGAAAATGTATTGGTATCTAAAACATACATCACATATCGTCCCAATTAAACTCACGACCCTCTTCTTTAGAACGTACATCAGCCCATGGGTCATCATCTACCAACAATTGCTGATTATCCTCTCTCCATTGCATAAGATTCTGATAAAAATCAGGTTTTGTCGTTATATCACCATCTTGATAATTACTGTCTTGATAGCGAAGGTTATAACTGCCTTGAGAAATGGTCACTTCTTCTTTTGGCAATTTATTCAGTAATGCCATCACTTTTTCTACTGCATTATCTTGAATATTTAATACCACAGTTTGCATGACCATTCCCCTTGTATAGTTATTTACAGTTTAAATACTAGCTATCACGCCACCGTCACTTTCGCAAATGCCTTTTTACCCGCTTGAATAATAGCGGTTTGTCCACTGGTTAAATTAAAACCAGCGTCCACCACTTCGTTATCAACCTTCACTGCACCACGTTTTACCATGTCTTTGGCAGAGGCGTTATTTTTGGCAAGTTCGGCTTGATTTAGGATTTGAGTGATAAACAATGCCTCTTGTCCGTCCTCTAATTCAAGTGTCACTTCGGGCAAATCAACAGGTAATTCCCCATCAGCCAACACATTACCTGCTGATTTATGGGCATTTTCTGCTGACTCTTTATCATGGAAACGCTCAATTAACTCTTCTGCTAAGATGCGTTTTATCTCTTGTGGATTGCGACCATTTTCCATCTCCGCCATCAATGCGTCCACTTCTTCCATTGGCTTAAAGCTTAAAAACTCAAAGTAACGGCGGATTAGCGTATCTGGCATGGATAGAATTTTTTGATACATGGTACCGGGTGTATCATAAATGGCGACATAATTGCCCAATGACTTGGACATTTTATTCACTCCATCAAGCCCTTCCAAAATCGGCACAGTGATACATACTTGCGGTGTTTGCCCATAACGAGATTGTAAGGTACGTCCCATCAGCAGGTTAAAAGTCTGGTCAGTTCCGCCCAATTCTACGTCCGCTTTCAGGGCAATCGAATCATAGCCCTGCACTAATGGGTATAAAAACTCATGGATAGAAATTGGCGTTTGTGCTGCATAACGTTTAGAAAAATCATCACGCTCTAGCATACGTGACACAGTCTGCTGACTGGCAAGCTGTATCATATCGCCTGCACTCATATCATTAAACCATTCAGAGTTAAACACCACTCGGGTCTTGTCTTTATCTAAGATTTTAAACACCTGCTCGGCATAAGTTTTGGCATTGGCTTTGATTTGTTCATCAGTCAATGGCGGACGGGTGGCATTTTTGCCTGATGGGTCGCCAATTTTGGCGGTGTAATCACCAATCAAAAAGTAAATCTCATGCCCTAAGTCTTGAAAATGCTTGAGTTTGTTAATCAAAACGGTATGCCCCAAATGCAAGTCAGGGGCAGTGGGGTCAAAACCTGCTTTGATTTTTAATGGACGGTTTTCTTTTAGTTTGGCAACCAAATCTTCCTCAGATAGGATTTCATGGGTGCCACGTTGGATAAGTTTTAGTTGTTCTTCGACAGATATTTGACTCATGGGGTTCTCACTCTTCAATTTTATTTACTGATTTAATCTCAATGACAAATAGTCTAACATGAGCTAATTATACTATGTTTAAATGATTTGCGTAGAATCTGTACAATTGAGATAAATGATTGTTTAACAAGGAGCAATTTATGCCAACTTCTTCTAAATTATCGCTACCCATCTACCATGTTGATGCTTTTACCAATCAGGTATTTTCGGGTAATCCTGCCTGCGTTGTACCGTTAACCTCTTGGCTTGATGATGAGATTTTACAAAATATTGCCAGTGAAAATAATTTATCAGAAACAGCATTTATTGTTAAAAATACTGAGCAACAAACAGATAACCAAACTGATTATCACCTGCGTTGGTTTACACCTGTTTCGGAAGTGGCGTTATGTGGTCATGCAACCTTAGCCACTGCCCATGTGTTATTTACCCATTTAGGATTTGCAAAAGACACCATTCGCTTTCATAGTCATAGTGGTATATTAACGGTAAGCCGTTGTCAGCTTAATGATAATCCTGCTTATATGCTTGATTTCCCTGCAATAGCCAGCACACCTATGGATTTAGCAGATGTGCCTGCTGATTTAATCACTGGACTGAACTTAGCCAAAGAAAAAGTCGTGAGTGTAAGCTTGGGAACAAATTATCTTATAGAGGTTGCCAGTCAAACAGAGGTTGAGCAAATTTCTCCAATCATCAGCCATTGGCAAAACTTGGGAGTGCGTGGAATTACGGTTACTGCTCAAGCACAGCCAAGCAGTTCAGTTGATATTGTCAGTCGTTGTTTTTATCCTGAAACAGTGGCTGTAGAAGACCCTGTCACTGGCTCTGCTCATTGTCAGCTTATGCCGTATTGGGTAGATAAACTCGGTAAAAACAAGCTGTTAGCCATGCAGTTATCCAAACGACAAGGGTTATTGGATTGTGAATTGGTACAAAGTCCAACAGGGAATAGAGTCAAACTTATTGGGCAAGCAGTGGATTATATGGTGGGGAAGATACACTTTTCCTCCTAGAGTCTGTTCACATCTTTGTCCCCTCATGCTAATGAATTTTAAGAATATACGACAGCTTTGACTTTCATGTTAAAGCTGTCTGAATATTTTATGAAATCTAAGTTTGGAAGGAAAAGCATCAATATTGTCGGCTGTACCTAAGACTATCAAAGATAGTAAATGATCAGTCTCTGCAAGTTTAAATAAAAGTTCAGATCATACACCTACTTTGATGAAGTGTCTGAGTGCTAGAAAATAGTTTTTCAACACCTCCTAGCAATATTCCATATTTTTCTTTCTTATAATAACCAACATTAGTTTATAATTATTTTTATTCAAAAAATCTGTACCAATCAATTATTATAAATATAAAATTTATTAATACTATCAATTATTTACAAATCACGTAATCTACTCGATAGCCCATCTCATCATATTTTTTTAAGGCTTTTTGTTCTGCTTCCTCTTTGGATTCTGCATATACTTTCACATAGCCCCCTGTTGGTCTATTATCTACATATCGTGCACATTCATATCTTGTGCCAGTTTGTGTTGGCGATACAAAGAAAAATAAAGATGTCATAATGACCATTAGAGTATTCATTTCATTATTCCTATTTATATTTTATATTAATTTTTGGTATACAGCTCTATTGGCTGTTTAGATATTCTAGCATTTTAGTGCACATGTGTTTGTCCGAATCGTCGGACATTCTATATTTTTTTCAAAAAAATAGCGCTGGTAAATTACCAACGCTATCAAAAATTATTCACATTAGGATAGGTCTTTGATATTAATAGATGATTTTTATCATTACCTGACTTAAGGCTTCATCGCTACCAGTACACGAATACTATCAGGTACAAGTGATAGATTAGCCAGTGCTGACTCACCTTGAGTTTTTAACCCTTCAAGACGCTCAATCTCTTCTGTGCGCACATTAGGGTTAATGGCTTGTAGATGTTTGAGTCGCTTGATTTCACGCTCCCACTGCTGAGCAAATCGTGCAGTTGCTTGTGTACTAATATCTGCTAGCTTAGACTGGGCAATGTTCTGCGCATCTTCATAACGCTCAGAAATGACTTCACTACGCACTTTAACAACCTGTCTTGCACGGTTTTTATCCAACCGCTCAACATGGGGTAAAATCATCTCTGCGCTAATACGCTCTGATAAATCATTACCCTGCTCACTGATAAATACTCGTATAAGCTGTGTTGGTAGCGTCGCAGGTAGATTCAGCACTTTAGGTGCAATCACTTCCACACGAAATGTCACTTCTAGCATCAACATTCCTTGCGGAACAGTAGCACTTTTGAGCGTTGCAACGGTTGTATTACCAAATGTACCTGCACTGGCAAGCTCATAAATTGCTCGCATCAGTGGGTGTTCATGGGTAATAAATGCCATATCTTCACGTAGCAATGCTTGCTTACGATCAAAGGTTAAGGTCATACCATCTTCTGAGATGGGCAGACTACTTAGCTCACTATGGTGACTGTCTGACTCAGGTGGATGTATCACCCATGAGCCATCTCTTTGTACACTGTGGTCAATATTTGCTGAGGCTAAGAAACGGTCAAAAAAGTTAGGAAGCAAGTTATTGGCATCAAAATCTGCCATTGCACTAGCAATCCGTCCTGCCACACGTGGGCGACAAGAGTTATACTCTAAAAGAATATCTCGTCCTGCCTGCATTTGTGCTTCTAGCTCCTGACGAGTTTCTCGAGCTTGAGCAATCAGCTCATCTAGTGCATGTTGTAATTGTGCTTGAGCCGCTTCTCCACTCGCACCATCAGCAATATTGCCTTCTAATAGTGGCTTTAGCTCAATAATATATTGTTCCTGTACACTTTGTGCGGTTGGGGATATGTGATTAAAGATATTGAGTGCTTCATCATACCAGCGGTATAAGCGCTCTTGTGCGGTACCTTCCACATAAGGCACATGTAAGATGATTTGCTGAGTTTGTCCAATACGGTCAAGACGTCCAATACGTTGCTCAAGCGTATCAGGATTGGCAGGTAAATCCCATAAAATCAACTGGTGCGCAAACTGAAAATTACGCCCCTCTGAGCCAATCTCTGAGCATAGTAAAATTTGTGCGCCTTCTTCATCGGCAAAAAATGCTGCCGCTTGGTCACGCTCAAGCAAGCTCATCTGCTCAGTAAAAATAGCCGTTTTAATCCCCGCATGTAAGCGCAGTACCGCTTCTAGGCTTTCAATGGTAGCACCACTACGCGCGATTAATAATACCTTTTGATATTTTAACTCCCCTTTTAGCAAGTCAATCAGCCATGGCACTCGAGGGTCTGCTTCTAACCAACTACCATCTGGCTGATTTTCCTCACCCCAGAGCTGTTCTCGCAACTTACCACAAGTTTGGTAGCTACCCTGCCAGCTCTCTGGCAGCGGCAATGGATGTGGCTGACAACGGCGCCCATGAAAGCCTTGCACACTATCTCGAGTATTGCGAAATAACACTCGACCTGTACCATGACGGTCTAGCAACTCATTTAACGCATAGGCACGCAATTTTTCATCTTCATTAATCGCCGCCAGCTCCGACTCATCATCAAATCCAAGCAGTTGTGTTAGTGCTGCAATTTGTGGCGCACTCAATGGCTTATCAGCAATCAACACCTTCGCCACCGCAGCCGTTTCAGCAAAGGCTTCTTGACTGTCAATAAAGTCATCAAGGTCATCAAAACGGTCTGGATCAAGCAGTCGCAAGCGTGCAAAATGGCTGTGTGCGCCAAGCTGCTCTGGTGTGGCTGTTAATAATAATAATCCTGGTGTTTCATGAGCAAAATCAGCAATCAGCTCATATTTATCATTACCACCGTTCTCATCATCCCAATGTAGATGATGTGCTTCATCCACTACCAATAGGTCAAAACCAGCATCTATCGCTTGTTCGTACAAATCATGATGGTCTAACAACAAGTCAATACTGGCAATAATACATTGCTCAGTCAAAAATACGTTCTGCTCAGGGTTATGCTCTTTTATCGCCGCTGTACGCACCAAATCGAATAAAGCAAACTCTAAGTTAAAGCGACGACGCAGCTCAATCATCCACTGATACTGCAAGCTGTCTGGCACAAGCACCAATACCCGCTCTGCTTTTCCTGTCATTAACTGTTGATGGATAATCAATCCTGCTTCAATGGTCTTACCCAATCCAACTTCATCTGCCAATAGCACACGTGGTGCAAGACGTTTACCAACTTCATGTGCAATATATAACTGATGCGGAATGATATCGACCCGTGCGCCCATTAGTCCTTTTAGTGGATGAGCAGACAATGCTGTCTGCATCCGTAAAATATCTTGACGCAACTCATACCAATCTGTCCGCTCAACTCGTCCCGCTAATAAGCGCTCTAAAGGGCGAGCAAGGGTGATGTTTGCTGCCAGCCGTGTTTCCATAATGCCACGCTCACTGTCTGGCACATGGTATTTCATCACCCCCATCACATTATCAACGGCTGTGACAACATGCGTTTTACCATCTTGGTCACAAATCTCATCACCCACTTTAAATATTACTCGTGATAAGGGGGCAGAGTTCTTTGCATATACTCGAGTCTCTTCACTCTGTGGAAACAAAATATGCACACAGCGATCATCGACTGCCACTACCACACCAAGACCCAGCTCTGACTCTGTATCTGATAGATAGCGTTGACCAACCGCAAATTCAGGGTTTAACGCAGAAATAGTCATAAAACTAAATTTTCCATATAAATTGATGGATAAAAAACCAATCTTACCTAGAATGTATCAGCAAAACATGATTAACTTTTATAGATGATACTCATTACCTAAGATTCATTGTCATAATATATTGCAACAATACATTCCAAAATATTTTAAAAGTTTATCGCTTTCTATAATAACCGATGCATGACAAAAACGCATCGAAAACACTAATATGAGTGACATGCGCAAGATATATGCGGGTTATACTCATAAAATCAACCATTCTAGTTGGTCTTCTTTTGTGATGATACTTACAATATATGATGACATTTAAACAAACCCAGTTTAGTCAAACAATCCCAAGCATTTATTATCACTATTTTATCACTTAGTAACACACACCACTGCTTAACATTAACATTTCTCACATTTAGGAAACATCATGAAAGCTGTATTTTTAGATCGTGGTACATTTTTAGATTCAATAGAACTGCCTGCTCCAGACGGTATCACAGACTATATTACCTATGATGGCACAGCACAAGATAATGAATTGATTATCCAACGATGCCAAGATGCCGATATTATCATCACCAATAAGGTAAAAATTGACCAAGATATTATCCAAAATTTACCCAAATTAAAGCTTATCCAGCTTACTGCAACAGGTACAAACAATGTGGATAAGGAGGCTTGTAAAAAACAAAATATTACCTTGTTTAATGTGGCAGGCTATGCTGTTAAAAGTGTACCAGAGCATACATTAATGCTCATGCTTTCTGCACTGCGAGCAACCCGACACTACCACCAAAAAGCCTCTGACGGCTCATGGCAACAAAATGGTAATTTTTGCTTATTGGATATTCCCCTTATTGACCTTGAGGATAAAACACTGGGAATTATTGGTGTTGGTACAATTGGAAAACGTGTCAGTGAGATTGCTCACGCCTTTGGCATGCAGGTATTATGGGCTGAGCATCAAGGTCGACAACCTCGTAGCCAAGCATATACAGCATTTGATGAGGTATTACAACACAGTGATGTAATTAGTTTACATTGTCCACTAACTTCAGACACACAACACTTGATTAATGCAGACACACTGGCAAAAATGCACAAAAAGCCCCTATTAGTGAATGTTGCTCGTGGTGGAGTGGTTGATAGTCAAGCCGTGGTTGATGCCATTAATGATGGGCAACTACTTGGTTATGCAACGGATGTTTTTGAGCAAGAGCCAATTGCTAATAATGACCCACTGCTCAGAATCAGCGAGCATCCAAGAGTTATTTTTAGTCCTCATAATGCGTGGGGCAGTTTGAGTGCACAACAAACACTCTGGCAGATTTTAAGCAAACAAGTCAGTGAATTTATTGCACAGTATCAATAAAAAAGTAGTGCCAAATAAGAAAGAAATCAATGATAGTAATCAGGCTTTTGTTGGTTTTACTTCCGTGAAAAGCTCAGCCATTTATCTTTGATTTGCTCTTTTAAAAACATACGGCGGTCTTTAAGATAGCTATTGCGTACTTGCCACGGATGGCGGTCACCTTGCTTAGGTAACTCTGCCTGCGCACGCTGAATATATCCTGCAGAAATGTTCGCCATTACTGTCTCTGGCTGTGTTAAGACTCGCTCACCATTAATTTGAGTTTTTGGCGTGACCACCACATAACGTCGCCGTTGCATATAAGTCAATAATCGTAGTATATATTGACATGCCATATCAATTTTTAATGTCCATGATGCATTGGTATAACCAAATAAAATTGCCATATTTGGCACATCACCAATCATCACTGCTTTATAAGTCAAGCTATTACCAATATCAACCTGCTGACCATCGACATATACCTTTGCACCACCCAGCATCTGAAGCTTTAATCCCGTTGCCGTCACAATCATATCTGCTGGTAAGTGCTGACCAGACTTCAGTAAAATGCCATCTGAGGTGAATCGCTCAATCTCACCCGTCACGACAGAAGCATCACCTCTCTGTAATGCCTGAAATAAATCAGCATCAGGTACAGCACACAAACGCTGATCCCACGGAGCATATTGTGGTGAAAAGTGCCTAATAGACACATCGCTACCTTTTAAATCTTGCTTTACTTTATGCAATAAAATACGTTTCACCAAGCTGGGAGCATGGGTTGCAAACTGATAAATACCCTGTTGCAACCATACATTACGCCAACGTACCAACTCATATGCCTGCTGTCGGCTTAATGGTGAATATCGACCGCTCAGCAAATCCAACATACCATCCTCAGCCTTAATGCTAGCAACATAAGTTGGAGAGCGTTGTAACATAGTGACATGTTGGGCACACTGTATTGCCTCTGGGTCAACCAAAGCAGGTACGAGCGTCATTGCTGTCGCACCACTACCTATCACCACCACATTTTTACCATGATAGGCAATATCTTGCCATCTTTGCGGATGTACAATCTGCCCAGAAAATGTCTCTTGTCCAACAAAATCAGGCTGATAACCATTATCAACATCATAGTAACCGGTTGCCCCTACTACAAACTGAGCACTGACTTGACTGACTTCACCTGTCTTTAGATTTTTTGTGGTCACTAGCCATAATCGTCGCTCACTTGACCATGCCAGTTGTTGCACTTCACAGCCATAACGAATATGACGCTGTATATCATATTGTTTTGCCGTATCAGAAATATACTGCTTGATATCCTGACCTTTAGCCAACGTACTGTCATTAAACCACGGACGGAATACATAGCTTAATGTCAAAATATCAGAATCAGAACGTACACCCGGATAGTTAAAAATATCCCAAGTACCACCTAAATCGTCCCGCTTTTCTAGCAACACAAAGCGTTTATGTAAATGACTGCGTTGCAGATAGCAAGCCATACCAATGCCTGACAGCCCTGCTCCAATAATCAGTACATCATAGTCTGCTGACACAGAATGGCGACGAGATAATCTAGACAATATGGGCAACTTATTTTGCAGTCGTTGTGTCAATCGCTTTGCTACAGTCAGTTTAGGTACGAGCATCATTGCATCCTTACATTAGGGTTTAGAGTTTAGGGCAATCTCCATGATTCTTAGGGTCTGTTGAACATTCACCACGTTAGGCTAATATTTACAAGGGATACAGCTACTTTTAACTTTCATGTAAAAATTGGCTAAATTTGCATAATGAAGCGTTAATGAACTTGTTAATATCCCTACTTTTATTAATAAAAGCTACCCATGTTCATTGCCTTGACTAAGTCACTGTTTATTAAAATCAGTATCTCAATTTTTCCTATAAAGATGAATATTCAACAGACCCTAATCTTTATTAATATCTTGCAAAATCTGAGAAAGGTTTTCTGGATGCCGAGGTACAACACCCCGATATTGTGCATAAATTTTTTGTAAATCTGCTTCAATATCTCCTGTTGGTGTTAACGGTGTCATAAACCGTATTTGTTTACTCTTATAATCCATTGCCACAGGAATAATAGGCACACCCGCTTCTAGTGCAATATAATAAAACCCTGTTTTCCATTGCTTTGTATATCCCCGTGTTCCCTCTGGTGCTAACCCTAAGAAAAATGGCTCACCTGTTTTAAACCTATCAATGGTAGTTTGTAAGACAGAGCCTTTTTTATCACGATCAATCGGAATCACCCCCATCCACTGCAAAAAAGTAGATAACACAGGCACATCAAACAGACTCTTTTTCCCCATAATTTTAACGTCTAAGTCCAGTGCCATCACGGCTGGTAGCGCATATACCCCATCCACATTGGAAGTATGAGGAACTGCCAATAATACGGCTTGATTAATATTTGGAATACTGCCAACTATATGCCAACCTGTCAGCTTTAAAAAACCCTGTGCCAATACAGGTGATAACCGACCGCCTCGCTTTGGTACTAATTTACCTAATAATGATTTATTTAACTTTGGTAAACCAGCCCCACTTGCATTTGTTTTCATAAATAATCATATCCATTAAGCATGAGTAAATACTATAAATCATCTTATCTAAAATCGGTATATCAAAGCTATATATTGCTCATATAAGAGTACGATTAGAATAATCATTACTCATTTTTTCAATGAGCAAACATACTCCTAACGATATAAAAAACGCCAAATTTGGGCTTATGTATATTTATAAAATCTATACGACAATCTCTGCCAAATCCCCCTTACTTTCCAACCATGCCTTACGATCTGATGAACGTTTTTTTGCCAAAAGCATATCCATAACACTATTTGTTAATTGCATATCATCCATATCTAACTGTACCAATCTTCTAGTATCTGGATTCATCGTCGTCTCACGTAGTTGCTCTGCACTCATCTCACCTAATCCCTTAAAACGTGTAATTTGTGCTTTTTTATTACCAGACTTATTAGATAAAATTTGTGCCAACTCATCCTCATCTAACGCATAATATACCTCTTTGCCAATATCTATCCGATACAGAGGGGGCATCGCCACAAATAAATGTCCTGCATCGACCAATGCAGGAAAATGTTTGACAAATAAAGCACAGATTAACGTCGCAATATGCAACCCATCAGAGTCTGCATCTGCCAAAATACAGATTTTATCATAGCGCAACTCTGACAAATCATCAGATGCTGGGTCAACACCAATAGCAATGGCAATATCATGAATCTCTTGGCTAGATAAAACCGTATCTGGTGACACCTCCCATGTATTTAGAATCTTTCCACGTAAAGGTAGTATCGCCTGATAATGACGGTCACGAGCTTGCTTGGCACTACCTCCTGCCGAATCCCCTTCTACCAAAAACAGCTCTGCACCATCACGCAGATTACCACGACAATCTGCCAACTTACCCGGAAGTGCAGGACCTTGTGTAATTTTTTTACGTGCAACTTTTTTTGCAGACTTTAACCGCCTTCCTGCCTTAGAAATTGCCAGCTCTGCAATCTGTGTCGCCATTTCTGCATGCTGATTTAACCATAAACTAAACGCATCTTTTGCCAAACCTTGCACAGCAGATGCCGCTTCACGGCTAGATAATCGCTCTTTTGTCTGACCAGAAAACTGTGGCTCAGAAAACTTTAACGATAAAATATAATTCACACCATCCCAGACATCTTCACTGGTCAACTTCACATTCCTGGGCAACAGATTATGAATGTCACAAAACTCACGTAGCGCCTCTAAGATACCTGTACGCAACCCATTAACATGCGTTCCCCCTTGTGCAGTTGGGATAAGATTGACATAGCTTTCTTGAATCGGTGTACCACCCTCAGGTAACCAAGATAGCGCAAAAGTCACTCCTGCACGCTCATCTTTTTTTGCTTCATAACTATAATAAAAAGGCTCTAGTGGCAAAGTTTCTAGACTGTCCAATTGCTCATTTAAATACTCAACCACACCATCGCTAAACTGCCAAACAACCTTTTCATCATGAATCTCATCTACAAACTCAATATTCAGCCCTGCTGCCAATACTGCCTTTGCTTTTAGATTATGTTTGAGCTGTTTAACACTAAACTTTGCTGTATCAAAAAATGAATCATCTACCCAAAAATGTACCTTAGTACCCCGTTTACGTTTATTAGAGCTGGGAGAAGTCATCAGCTCAGTCACAGGTATGCCTTTTTCAAAGACCATTTCATACTGCACACCATCACGCCAAACGGTCACCTCTACCCGTGTAGATAATGCATTCACAACCGATATACCAACACCATGTAAACCACCAGATACCTGATAGTTACTGGTAGAGAACTTACCACCTGCATGTAAACGGGTCAAAATCAGCTCAATACCAGACTGCCCAAACTCAGGGTGAATGTCTGTTGGCATGCCTCGACCATCATCCTCTACAGACAAAGAGCCATCAGCATATAGCTGAACCTTAATGGATTTTGCATAGCCAGCCAATGCCTCATCAACAGAATTATCTATCACCTCCTGCGCCAAATGATTTGGACGAGTAGTATCTGTATACATCCCCGGACGACGACGTACTGGCTCTAATCCTTCTAATACCTCTAACGACTGCGCATTATATTGGCTCACAAAAACCTCGTAATTTTTATATGGTTAACTGTATATTGTTTAGGGTCTATTGAATATTTACCCTGTTAGTCTCATATCATTATAACCAAATTACCCACATATAAAATTAATATCATCAAAACCACAAATTTTTACGACAATTAATGTCGCTTCATATCCCAAATATATAGACAACATAAAAAACATGTTAAAATCCAAACAATACCATCCACCGCATAGACAGCAACCCCATGCCTCAACAGATAGAGCTTTTTTCCATAGACAATCCTTGCATTGGTGTCTGCCAAAGCAACAAAAAAGGCTACTGTTTTGGTTGTCTACGTAGTCGCACTGAGCGTCAGCTCTGGCTTAAAATGACCGATGAACAAAAAAGAGAAGTCTTACGCCTTATCATGGGACGTAGAAAACGTATTGAAGCAATGCGTCAACGCCAAAAAGAGCAAATGCTCCTAGACTTTGGTGAATATGAACAAGCTGGTGAACTTTTTTAAAGCCAGTCCAAAAAATACTATTCCCCTCACAATCCATGAGACATAAAAAACCCCAGCATGATTGTTATCATCTGGAGTCTTTTACTTTTTTGGCATACCCAATTATTAATAAATATAAAAGGGGTTTATTGCATTTTTATAACTAAGCTAATTTACAACTAAGTTAACTTAGCAAAATGTGCAATCTTAAGCTTCTTTTTTCGCTTCACGACGGACAGTAAGCTTCTCACGGATACGTGCAGACTTACCAGAACGCTCACGTAAGTAGTAAAGTTTCGCACGACGTACATCACCACGACGTTTCACTTCAATGCTATCAATCAATGGAGAATGAAGCTGGAATGCACGCTCAACACCGATACCGCTTGAAATTTTACGTACAGTAAATGCAGAGTTGATGCCACGGTTACGCTTAGCGATAACCACACCTTCATACGCCTGTAGACGCTCACGCTCACCTTCACGAACTTTTACTTGGACAACAACAGTATCACCAGGTGCAAAACTTGGATGCTCACGCAATTGAGAGTTTTCAACAACTTGAACTAACGGATGCTTGTTACTCATGAGATTTCTCCTCACATTAGACGATAGAGGCTTGACGCATATCACCTGTTTGTAATAATAAAAACATGCCACGTCTTAATTTGGCATGCACAATGGGGTTAAAAGCTAAAAACGGTCTGACATAGCAATGATGGTTAAATAAATAATCAGTCAATTACTGAATAAACCACAGCATATGTCATTGGCTTTATTGGCTATGTTTGTGCTGATTTGCAATTGACTATAATTGCAACATCAATGTGTTATCATAAAAAATATAAAATCATCAAAATACAGTGGTCTACACACTACTTGGACTTATTGTTAGTCAATGATACTTATCATGACTCATCATCTAAATCTGCACTGTCTAACCACTTTTGTTGCAACGTTGTCGGCTGAAAGTTTTGCCATAAATCAGGTCGGCGTTGTCGTGTGCGCTTGGCTTGCTGAATAAATCGCCATTGAGCTATCTTGCCATGATGACCAGATAATAAAACGTCTGGTACTTGCCAACCTAAAAAATCGGTAGGCTTTGTATAATGTGGACAATCTAACAAGCCATCAACAAAAGAATCTTGTTCAGCTGATAGTGCGTCTCCCATCACATCTGGCAATCGCCGTATGACACTATCCATGATAACCATAGCAGGTAGCTCGCCACCTGTTAGTACATAGTCACCAATAGACAGCTCAGCATCCACATAATGCGCCAATAATCGCTCATCAATGCCTTCGTAACGCCCACACAGTAAAATCATACCTTCATACTGAGTCAGTGATAACACTGTTGACTCAGATAAAGTTTTTCCCTGTGGAGACATATAAATAACAGGGCAATACTCTGCTCCTGTACGACATCCATAAGCACTGGCACGCTGACGGGCATCTGCAATGGCTTTCACCAAAGGCTCAACCATCATTACCATACCCGGACCACCACCATAAGGACGCTCATCAATGCGTCGATAATTATCTGTGGTATAGTCTCGTGGATTCAAGCAATCAACGACCACTTGACCTTGCGACACTGCTCTACCTGTAATGCCATAACTTGTAATGGCATCAAACATCTCAGGCAAAATACTTATTACAGCAAAATACATATTGATACGAGTCACTTTGCGCCAAATAATGGCTGTAGATACACATCTATTAACACGTGAATGCTAATAATCTCGTTCCCACTCTACCGTTATCTGGTTTGCATCTTGATCAACTGACAGGACAGTTTGTTTGTGCCACGGTATCAATCGTTGCTCATCATCGATACTATCTGCATTTGGCTCTACCACCATAATGGCGTGTGCGCCTGTCTCAAATAGCTCTTTGACATCACCGAAATATTCACCTTGAGTATTGATTACTTGCATTGACTCTAAGTCTGACCAGTAGTATTCATCTTCTTCTGGTGCAGGCAAACTATCTTTGGCAACCCAAATTGAGACACCATTCATAGTTTCAGCCAAATTACGATCAGGCACTTCTTGAAACTGAGCAACCAATCCTGCACCTTGTCGGCGCCAATTTGTTACTGTTAATGAGCGCATGCCAGTAGCCGTTTTTATCCACCACGGCTGTAACTCAAAAATGGCTTCACGATCATCTGTCTCACTAAACACCCACAACCAGCCTTTAATGCCATATGGCTTTTTTAGCTGACCGACTTTCATTAATTCATCTGTATTATGGGGTGTCATCTGTACAAAGTACCATCTTTACGCATTTACGTAATTCTCTAACTAACCTCAGTCTAAGCAGTTAAACTACCTCATAGACTTTCAGTTAATAAAGCTCAAGGAAAATCAGAAACTATTGCTTAAAACCTTCGTAAAGATTAAGCAGAAGCCTCTTCTGATTCAGCAGGCTTATAACCTTTTGCCAATGATGCAACACGCTCTGATGGTTGAGCGCCTTTTGCAATCCACGCATTATAGGCTTCCATGTTAAGGCGTACAGCCTCTTCATTGCCTTTTGCTAGTGGGTTAAAAAAGCCAATATTTTCGATGTAGCGACCATCACGCGCACGGCGCTGATCAGCAACAACAACTTGATAAAATGGGCGTTTCTTGGCACCGCCCCGTGCTAAACGAATAACAACCATGTGAATTCTCTCTTTCGCAGGTATACCAAAAAGGGCATAATTATACCAGATTTTCAATATTTTGCATACTAAAACATAAGATTTTTATCAACAACATTTTTTATTCTATATACTAACGAGACATACACATGCACAATTGGATAAGAAAACTAAAACACTGGAGGCTACGACCTTACTCCAACACATGGCAAACTACCCTATGGGTGATGTTAGTCGTGATGCTCAGTGTCAGCGTATCTTTATGGTTTTTTTGGCGAAGTCTCTATTTACCTGAGCTTCGAAACCACGCCCACTACCTTGCTACAGAGCTACAAATGCTCACCAACGCACAAACCAAGTGGCAAGATAACCCACAAGTCAAACAGTGGCTTTATGATAATAGCCATCTAAGCGTTGTTGATAATCCTAAAGATTTTCCTGAAGTTGAAGACAAAACCATTGCAGAGTTTTTTACTGATATCCTTGCTGAAGAGATTAGTCAACAAACTGGGCATGATGTTGTGGTCTATTTCAAATTCAAACCCACTCCCCAGCTTTGGATACATGATAGCCAGCATCCTGAGCTATGGGTACGTGAACCTGTCATTTACTATGCACAATATAGCCTCAGCTCACTGGGATTTTTCTTATTAGGTATTCCTATTTTTAGTTTACTGACTATTTTATTATTAGTACGTCAGCTAAACCGACCTTTGCGCAAGCTTCAACGTGCAGCCACTAACTATATTCAAATGGGACATGCCACCGCACTACCAACACGCACTGGCTCTATCGAAATTCGGCAGGTAAATACTGCATTTAACCGTCTATTTACCACCCTCAGCCAAGCACAAAAAGAGCGTACTATCATGCTTGCAGGTATCTCTCATGACCTGCGTACACCATTAACCCGAATGCGCCTCACTGCTGAGATGCTTCCAGATGATTTCTTTCGAGAAGGGTTAATTTATGATATTGAGGATATGGATGCCATCTTAGAGCAGTTTATCTCATTTATGAAAGATGGCTCAGACGAACCAGTACGTTTAACAGATTTAGATGCTATTTTTAAAGAAGTTATCGTCCAGTTTGCGCCACTTGAATTTATCTATGACGCCCAGCCTTTAGAGCTGGTACCCGTCAGACCTCTATCCATCAAGCGCCTGATTATTAACTTAGTCAACAATGCCAACCGTTATGGCAAGCCTCCAATTTACCTTTCTGCTAATATCAGTGCAACAGATAAAGTAACGGAACATACAGAAATAGAAAACTCTGACCCGAATCTAGATACCAATACCCTAGAAGTAACGACAACAATGCAACCGCAATCTGAAAAAACATTAACCATCTGTATACGGGATTGTGGGGAAGGTGTCGCTGATGAGCATCTACAACGCATCATGCAACCTTTTGAAAGAGGCGAATCTGCTCGTACTACCCAAGGCAGTGGATTGGGACTGGCAATCGTTAGTCGTATTGCAAAACTACATCATGGCTCTGTTGAAGCCATTAATCACCCCAGTGGAGGCTTACAGGTATGTGTGCGTATTCCTTTACTTGCCAAAGCTGTCACTAAAATCAAGCCTCCTGCTACAGAGGAAGATGATGATTAGCATAGAATTTGTTAAACATTCATTCCATTAAATTAGTATTTACAAGGGATTTAGCTTAATTCAGTTTTGTATAAAAAGTGAGTGTATATAGTCGCTATTTTAAATAACACTTAGCCGTATATTAGTCTTTATTACATTGATACTGACATACACTCACTACTAATGGGATAAAAGAAAGTAGAATTACTTTTCTGTACCAATCAAGGGAGGTACTTCAGATGAGCTATTTTGAAAATCTATTGGCTGTGATAACTCAGCTTTTGCCTGCTGAACACTGGCTGTCGGCTGTGGCTCATGTAAAAACATAAAATAGCCCAACACCAGCGCATTAATAATCACCAAACCTGTAAATAAATATGACATGACGCTTCTCTTAATATCAACTGAATATGTTTTACCTAAGAACAGCACTTACAAAGAATAATCTATACCTTATATATTACCTAATCACAGTACAAATATAAACTCAAATAATCTATTTTACTGACTTATCAGATTAAAGGTTATGAGTAATATTTCTTTTTATCTACATTCCTCCTTGTTTACTCAATTACCCATTACCTGCCTCTTTATACTACCTATCAAAACCTTATAAAGACCACATTGCTAGGGTCTGTTGAACATTCATCTTTGTAGAAAAAATTGAGGGAAATTTGCCTTAGTCAAGGCAATGAACGCAGGTAATATCGGGATATTAACCAGTTCATTAACGCAGAATAAGGCAAATTTAGCCAATTTTTACACAAAAGTAAAAAACAACTGCATCCCTTGAAAATACTAGATTAACGGGGTGAATGTTCAACAGACCCTAATCCATATCATCAATAATCTTACGCTGACCTTTTTCTTGTGTGAGCTGGTCTGCGGTAATCGTCTGTGCTAATGGCTTAACTGGCCATGTCATAATAAAACGTGCGCCACCTAACTCTGGACTTTCATCAACTTTCATATTGCCATTAAACCAAAATGCAATCCGTGACACGATAGATAAACCCAATCCATATCCTCCCGAAGCACGTGTACGGCTATCATCCAAACGTGCAAATGGAATAAACACCTTTTCCCGATCTTCCTCAGGAATACCCTGTCCATCATCTTCGACACTGACAAAGGCTTCGCCTTTATGCACACCAGCACTCACAATAATCGTAGATTCGGCATAACGTAATGCATTACCAGCCAAATTCTGCACCACCCGATGCAAATAACGACGGTCTGCAATGGCAGTAATTTTTGGACCAGGCGAACGTGCTTGTACCGTAATGGGCTTACCCAATGCATTAGTTTCCCTGACAATCTGCTCAACCAAATCTTTTAAATTAACTGCCTTTAAATCTAACTTTGGAGAGCCTTCCTCTAACTTAGCATATGTCAATATCTCATCAATCAGACTATTTAATGACTCAATATCCTCATCAATATAATCACGTTGCATCTGTCGAGATTCTTCATCATCTGTATCTGCCAACATATCAACCGCAAATCGTATCCTTGCTACAGGCGTGCGTAGCTCATGTGATACCGCACGAGTCAACTCTCGTTGTGACTCAATCAAACGTTTAATATGCTCAGTCATAGTATTAAACGTTGCTGCCAAACGTGCGATTTCATCCTGACCAACAACCTGAACTCGGATATCTAAATTACCATCACCGACTTCATTCACCCCTGACTGTATTAACTGTAACTTTCGCTCTAATGGGAAAATAAGTGCATATACCCCTAAACTAATCAAAAACATACTGATTAGCACCACACTAATAATTAAATTAAAAGGAAACCACTTAAATAATTTAACCGGTCCCATCACAATTGCCATATTAGGTAGCTCTGAAGGGGCGATAACCTTAATAGAAGAATCTTCATTACTTGTACTATCACGGAACAGAATAACCACTTCATCTCGGCGCAATCTAGCCAACTGCTCCCTATCCAAATCTAAAGACTCTACCGCCATCAATGATAATGGGAATGAAAAATTCTTACTTAACTCATCCAAACGTTCTTCTTTTGCCGTCACATCTGAATAATAGGACAAATCATCTAATAGCAAGATTGCCATTGCCCGTACTTGTTGCTCCGTCACCTGAGTAATACGGATTGTCAAAATACTATTATCTTCTGGTAGAGGATAAAAAATATCTGCATACGTTGGATGATTAATATAACGAACCACTGTCTTATTATCTTCCAAACGCTTTAGCTCACTGGAAGTAAACTCTACAGAGTCTTTTGGAATGATAGAAAACTCATCACCAAACAAACTACTAACATCTGATAACCAATAGCTTCGCTGTACTGGTGTCTTTTGATGAGAAATACCCTCACTGACCAAATACAACATACCTGTAGCAATATTCTCACGATATGTTTGAATACGCTCCTTATTAATCGTATCGACCAATAACTGTGCAAACAAGCCTACACAAAGACAGACCAGCAATAAGCCTGCATAAATACGCAAGAAAATACTATGTTTTAAAGAAGAAAATAAAGGCATAAGCTAGACACACATATTAAGGCACAATCAGTTTACTAAGAAAATAACTACAAAAAAACTACCAACTGCTTATCACACAAAAAAAGCCAGCATACTGCTGACTTTTCATGACTTTGGTCAAGATGACACACAGTATAATAGAGAAAACTAGTTGCCTTCTTTAACAAATAAATAACCCTTACTACGTACCGTCTTAATACGTTTTGGATTTTCTGGATCATCACCAATTTTTGGACGAATACGAGAAATACGCACATCAATTGAGCGGTCTTGACCATCATACTCAATTCCACGTAAACGCTCAAAAATATCTTCACGAGACAAAATACGACCCGCATTTGATGCCAATAACCACAGTAAATCATACTCTGCACTGGTAAAGTCAACCAACTCATCATTAAGAGTCACTGAGCGACCGCCATTATCAATCACCAACTCACCAAACTCTAAGCGTTGTGGTACATCTTCAGATGGAGCGCTTTCTGAACGGCGCAATAACGCACGAATACGTGCCAACAGCACACGAGGTTGAGCAGGCTTAGCAACATAATCGTCTGCTCCCATCTCCAAACCCAACACCTGATCCATATCTTCAGTACGGGCAGTCAGCATCAAGATTGGCTGATGGTAATGCGGACGCACCTCACGGCAGACAGTCAAACCATCGCTACCTGGTAGCATCACATCTAGTACCACTAAATCTGGCTGCTCATTAATAATACGGCGAATCGCACGATTACCATCGGTTTCTATCGCCACATCCAATCCATTTTTGACTAAATAGTCCTGAGTTAGCATCGCTAGACGCTCATCATCCTCAACTATAAGAATTCTTGGGGTTTGCTCTTCTTCAATATGAGCCATAGTACATCCTCTAATCTTTAATATACCAGTTGCTACTTACCATAACATCTGACTGCTAATAAACCTTTTACTTCATACACAATATCATAAATTTGATGAAGTTTTGATAATAAAATACTACCCATTACCATAGTAAATATAGACTATATTTAAGGGCATTATTACCTTATATATATGGATTCACAAGTTACTTACAATGTAAACAAAAAATTGCGCGACAACCAGTGGTAAATCGTAACTGAAATATAATCTATCACAAACACAATAAACCACTGTTAAGTATCATCAGACAACAGCAAAGTGTAACTTATTAAAATTTAGCCAATACACTTTTGTTTCTCTTATAAAAAAACAGCCTCAATGGGCTGTTTTTTATTTCTAGTACAAATAACCAAAATATCAATAAGTTACATCTATAATAGACCATATATATAATGGTTACTTGTTATAATCTCTAAGCACATTAAAATAAATAATGATTCAGTGATTCAACATTAAGCACGATTACGATATTTTCTGATGGTCTGCAACTGAGCAACCGACTCAGCCAATGATGCCAATGCAGCATTTGTCTGCACAGCATCTGCCTGATTTTCTAGCATCTGCTCTGCTTTCTTACGTGCTTCAATAATTCTTGCTTCATCCAAATCATGCGCTCTTGCTGCTGTATCTGCTAACACAGTCACAAGCTTTGGTTGAATTTCTAATACACCACCTGAAACATATATGACTTCTTCATTACCATCAGGTGTTTGAATACGCATTGAACCAGGTTTTAGTAAAGTAATCATTGGCGTGTGACCAGCCAATACACCCACTTCACCTTCAATACCTGTAGCGATGAGCATTTGGATTTCGCCGTCGTATATTTCTTCTCTTGCACTAACTACTCGGCATTGCAATGTGGCCATGCATCTACTCCCTAACTAAATAAAGCTTATCTAGCCTATATTTATCAATCTGACGATGGGATAGCTAGATATTTATACAGAAATATTCACAAACTATCCCACAGCAGCTCATAAAATCTACCTTATGCAGCAGATTTTAGTTTTTCAGCTTTTGCTACTACTTCGTCAATGCTACCTGCCATATAGAATGCTTGCTCAGGTAAATCATCATATTTACCATCTAAGATATCTCTAAAGCTTGAGATGGTATCACGTAGTGATACGTATTTACCAGGCGCACCAGTAAAGACTTCAGCAACGTGGAAAGGTTGTGATAAGAAGCGTTGGATTTTACGCGCACGGTATACCACAAGTTTATCTTCTTCTGATAACTCATCCATACCCAAGATAGCAATAATATCTTTTAGCTCTTTATAGCGCTGAAGCACTTCCTGAACACCACGAGCTACTGAATAATGCTCTTCACCAATAACCAATGGATCTAACTGACGAGATGTTGAATCTAATGGATCAATTGCAGGGTAAATACCTTGTGAAGCAATATCACGACTCAATACAACTGTCGCATCTAAGTGAGCAAACGTTGTTGCAGGTGATGGGTCAGTCAAGTCATCGGCAGGAACATAAACCGCTTGAATAGAAGTAATAGAGCCTGTTTGAGTTGAGGTAATACGCTCCTGCAACACACCCATTTCTTCTGCAAGTGTTGGCTGATAACCAACCGCAGATGGCATACGTCCTAATAGTGCAGAAACCTCTGTACCAGCTAGTGTATAACGGTAAATATTATCGACGAATAATAGAACATCACGACCTTTACCATTTTCGTCAGTTTGGTCACGGAAATATTCCGCCATAGTCAAACCAGTCAACGCAACACGTAAACGGTTACCTGGTGGCTCATTCATCTGACCATATACCATCGCAACTTTTGACTGGGTAAAGTCTTTGGTATTAACAACGCCTGCTTCTTGCATCTCATGGTAGAAGTCATTACCCTCACGAGTACGCTCACCAACACCAGCGAATACTGATAAACCAGAGTGCTTCAATGCGATGTTGTTAATCAATTCCATCATGTTAACGGTTTTACCAACACCAGCACCACCGAACAGACCAACTTTACCACCTTTTGCAAATGGGCAAAGCAAGTCAATAACCTTAATACCCGTCTCTAGCAAATCTGTACTATTTGACTGTTCATCGTAGCTTGGTGCTTGACGGTGGATAGACCATTTGTCTTCTGAGTTTACTTCTCCACACTCGTCAATAGGACGTCCTAGAACATCCATAATACGACCCAAAGTCGCTTCACCTACAGGAACAGTAATAGGTGCTCCCGTACTGGTTACTGGCAAACCACGTTTTAAACCTTCTGTTGAACCCATGGCAATCGTTCGTACGACTCCATCACCCAACTGCTGTTGCACCTCTAGCGTGGTATCAGTACCATCAACTACCAATGCGTCATAAACCTGTGGTACATCGCTACGGTTGAACTCAACATCAATAACCGCACCAATAATCTGTACAATACGACCGCTACTCATGGCGTTCTCCTGAACTTGAATATGTCTTAAATCTTGAATATATCTTAAATAATAAAGTCTACAAAATCGCTACTCAACCATTAAGAAACTGCAGCTGCACCACCAACAATTTCTGAAATTTCACGAGTAATCGCTGCTTGACGTAACTTATTATAAACTAACTGTAAGTCATCAATTAGGTTGCCTGCATTATCTGTTGCAGCTTTCATAGCCACCATACGTGCAGACTGCTCGGAAGCAATATTTTCCATCACAGCTTGATAAACAATAGATTCAATATAGCGTCCCATCAATCCATCAATAAGTGCTTTCTTATCAGGCTCGTAGATATAGTCCCAGCTTAGCTCAGTTTGAATACCTGATTCTTCTGTTAAAGCATGTTCAGGCAAAGGAACTAATTGATTCACTGTTGGTTGTTGTACCATAGCATTTACAAACTGATTGTAAACTAAATAGATACGATCAATATGCCCACGGCTATAATCATCTAACATTGCCTGTACAGGTGAGTTTAACTGCTCAAACGTTGGATTATCTCCATAATCTGTTTGTACAGAAGTCACTTTCCCACCAAAGCTTTTGAAAAAGCTAACACCTTTAGAGCCAATAACAGCATATTCTGCATCTACTGACTGATCTTGATAATCTTTGACATGGTGCATTAAGCGTTTAAATAAATTCACATTTAAACCACCTGCCAAACCACGATCAGAAGTAATAACAATATAACCAACACGATTCACTGAGCGTGTGGTCATATATGGATGCTTATAATCTGTAGAGGCTCGCACCAAGTGCGAAATTACTCGACGCATACTATCTGCATAGGGTCTACCAATTTGCATGCGTTCTTGCGCACGACGCATCTTACTAGCCGCCACCATCTGCATTGCACGAGTAATCTTCTGCGTGCTTTTAATACTGGTAACTTTTGCACGAATTTCTTTTAGACTTGCCATAACATATCCAATTCGGCGAGGTAAATAAATATCAGTATCGTCTATTTAATTAATATGTTTAATTAATATAAAAGCAAACTGATGTTTTTTAATTAAAAGAATCTATCTTTACCAACATATATTTTATGTTAATGAAGCATTGTATCCATGAAGTGACAACTTATCATAAAATTATACACAGCATTTTTACAATGCTTTTTACGACTACTTTTTTAGTAGCTATGGTTCTGTTTAAATGCTTCTACTGACGCTTTCAAACGACCTGCAATGTCATCATTGTAGTTAGCAGTATCATTGATTTCTTTCATCAAATCTGCTTGCTGGTCATACATATAACGTAGATATGCTTCTTCAAAATCACCAATCTTGTCAACTGGTACATCTGCAAGATAGCCTTCGTTTGATGCATAAATAACAACAGCTTGTTCTGCAACAGACATTGGCTGATATTGTTTCTGCTTCATCAACTCAGTAACACGCTCACCATGCTCTAGCTGTTGCTTAGTCGCATCATCAAGGTCAGAAGCAAACTGAGCAAATGCTGCTAATTCACGATACTGTGCCAGTGCGGTACGGATACCACCTGATAGCTTCTTAATGATTTTTGTCTGAGCAGAGCCACCAACACGAGATACGGAAATACCCGCATTCACCGCTGGGCGGATACCTGAGTTAAATAAACTAGACTCTAAGAAAATCTGACCATCAGTAATTGAAATTACGTTCGTTGGTACGAATGCTGATACGTCACCAGCCTGTGTTTCAATGATTGGTAATGCTGTCAATGAACCAGTTTTACCTTTCACTTCACCATTGGTGAACTCTTCAACATAGTCAGCATTGACACGTGATGCACGCTCTAATAGGCGTGAGTGTAAGTAGAAGACGTCACCTGGATAAGCTTCACGACCTGGTGGACGACGTAATAGTAGTGAAATCTGACGATAAGCAACCGCTTGCTTTGATAAGTCATCATATACAATCAGTGCATCTTCACCACGGTCACGGAAGTATTCGCCCATGGTACAGCCTGAATATGGTGCAATGTATTGTAATGCAGCAGGCTCAGAAGCTGATGCAACCACAACTGTGGTATATGCTAATGCACCTGATTGCTCAAGCTTACGAACAACGTTTGCGATGGTTGAGCGTTTTTGTCCAATCGCAACGTATACACACTTAATGCCAGAATCTTTCTGAGCAATAATAGCATCAATTGCCAAAGCTGTTTTACCTGTTTGACGGTCACCAATAATCAACTCACGCTGACCACGACCAATCGGAATCATTGTATCAACTGCTTTATAACCTGTCATAACAGGCTGGTCTACAGATTGACGTGCAATAACACCTGGTGCAATTTTTTCGACTTTATCAGTCAATTGTGCATTAATTGGACCTTTGCCATCAATTGGGTTGCCTAAAGCATCAACAACTCGTCCTAATAACTCAGGACCAACAGGAACTTCTAAGATACGTCCTGTACAATAGGCTTTTTGACCTTCTTGTAAGCTCAGGTAATCTCCTAGTACAACAGCACCGACAGAATCACGCTCCAAGTTCAACGCCATACCATAGACGTCTCCTTCAAATTCGATCATCTCACCGTACATTGCATCTTCAAGACCATGAATCTGTACAATACCATCTGATACTTTGACGATTGTACCTTCATTTTTTGCAGTTGCACCCGCATCAAGGTCTTGAATACGCTGCTTAATCAGATTACTGATTTCCGCTGGATTCAATTGTTGCATTGCCTTGTTTCCTTTAATATGTGATTACCAACCCATTGGCGTATATACTGTTATCCAATCTTCTGTCATTTTTAATATTGATCTATTATCAATATATAATATGAAGAGGGCATAATTTATTAGGTAGTTAATTGAGTTTGTAACTGTTTTAACTTACCTTTTACTGAGTCATCAACAATCTTATCGCCAATCTTGATAGTCGCACCTGCAAGCAAGCTCGGGTCAATAGACTCATGCATATTAACTTTTGCATTTAAAGTCTGTTCAAGTCGTGTTTTTATCAGCGCACGCTGACTGCTTGTGAGTGCATAAGCTGACGTAACATAAGCATTAATTTCTTGTAGGGTCTGCTCACGTTGTAGTCGATACTGTTCATAAATTTGCGGTAGCAAAGCAAGACGATCTTGCTCAGCCAGTTGAATGACAAAGTTTTTAATTGATGCAGAGGTTTTATTGTTATTGACCTCTTGAGTACGATGAGTCTGATTCTGTAATAGCGTTTTTAGAGCGCTATCAGCATCAGTTGCTATCTGCTCATCATAGATATCTACTAATGCGGCACTTTTTTGCTCAGCGGTAATGGCTGGATTGTCAAGCAGTGCTTGAAATGACGCATCATTGACTATAACACTGGCAACAAATAGGAAGTCTTCCCAGTCGTTAATTACTGCTTGCTCATTGGCATAGTCAAAAGCAGCTTTGGCATAAGGTCTTGCTAATGTTGATAATTCGGCCATAATCCCCTCGCAATATGAATACTCGCTGTTACAGCTTAGCCGCCAGTTGATTTAACATAGCAGCATGTTTTTGTTCATCAACATCTTCTTGCAAAATCTTTTCTGCGCCCATAACTGCTAATTGAGCAACTTGGGCACGCAAAGCTTCTCGTGCTTGGTTGATCTCTAAGTCTATCGATTCGCGTGCTTGCTGACGAATACGCTCAGCCTCAACTTGAGCCTGTACTTTCGCTTCTTCAATAAGCTGGTTAGCGCTCTTATTTGCTTGTTCTATCAGTGTTGCCGCCTTTGCTTTTGCAGCTACAAGCTCAGCTTCTGCTGATTGTTCAGCCGTTGCTAAGTCTGCTTTTGCTTTTTCAGCAGCATTTAGACCATCAGCAATTTTGCGCTGACGCTCATTGATCGCTGCCATCAAAGGTGGCCACACAAATTTCATGCAAAAGACCACGAATATTGCAAACGCAATGGATTGACCGATAAGGGTAAGATTGATATTCACGTGATCACCTCTTTGTTAATGAAAGACCAGTTCGGTTGACCATCAAAGATGGTCAAGGTTGGACAACTGATTTTAAATTAACCTGCTAGAGGGTTAGCGAATAACAAGAGCATGGCGATACCAACACCAATCATCGGTACGGCGTCAAGTAGACCTGCAACGATGAACATACGTGTTTGTAGCTGTGAACCTAACTCTGGCTGACGAGCTACACCTTCTAGGAATTTACCACCTAAAAGAGCGAAGCCAATACCAGTGCCAAGTGCACCCAAACCGATAAGTAGGGCTACTGCGATAACTGTGTAACCATTTAAAGTTGCTAATGCCATTGGATCCATTGATGTATCCTCTTTTACCTATTTAATGTCTAATTAATGTTCGGTTTGTGAAGCTAGTGATAGGTAAACTATCGTTAGCATCATAAAGACGAACGCTTGAAGTGTGATAACTAAAATGTGGAAGATAGCCCACGGTACAGATAGCGCCCATTGAATCCAGAAAGGCATCAGGGCAATCAATACAAAAATTAGCTCCCCAGCATACATATTACCAAATAATCGCAAGCCTAAAGAGATAGGTTTCGCAATTAGAGTCACAAACTCAAGGATAAAGTTGATAGGGATTAAAACAATTTTGGCAATTGGATTTTTAGCGCTGAATGGATGTAAGGTCAGCTCACCAATAAATCCACCGAACCCTTTCTCTTTAATGCTGTAAAAAATAATTAAAGCAAATACAGAGAAAGACATACCTAAAGTGATATTTGGATCAGTTGTAGGTACAATCTTCATATATACATGATGTGGGTCATGTCCCATACTTGCACCAATCTTTTGTGCTAAAGCAGGTATATAGTCGATAGGAATCAAGTCCATTAAGTTCATCAAGAATATCCAGACGAATATGGTTAATGCTAATGGAGCAATCAATTTTGATTTACCATTATATGAATCCCGTACGTTGTTATCGACAAATTCAACAATCAGTTCAATGAATGATTGTAGTTTGCCGGGTGTACCAGATGTTGCTTTCTTTGCGACTGACCAAAATATCAGACAAAATAAAATACCTAGGCCAACTGACCACAGCATGGAGTCTAGGTGAATGGCATAAAAGCCCATTTTAGAGGCTTCTTCTGCAGTATGTGCCACTTGCCAACCTTCTCCTGGAATATAGCCAAAAGTCCAGTTTGTTAAGTGGTGAGAGATATAAGCTGATGATGTTTGCTCGGCTGCCATAATCTAAGCTTCTTATTGAATCAACTATAAATTAAAAGAAAATTAACTAAAAACTGCACAAATAAACTGTCTTAATTTTCATCGAATAGATTCTCATACCTGAGAGTCTATGGGCTGTACATGACTAAAACTGTTACTGTATATAGAGTTAAACCTTTATGCTGGCATATTTGTAGACAATAGCGAGCTTAGAGGCTTGTATATTACTTTCTTTAAAGAAGAAAATTTGATATTTCTGTTCAACATTGTAAATTCAACAAAACATATGGAACAAGGTATCAAATATTCATAATGGCACAATGCGGTGCCTATCATAAATCAGGGGTATATTTGTGTAAAGAGTGTTGCCTATATTTTTGCTAAATATTTCTAGATTCTTAGTGATTTTGCTGTCTTTATACTATGGTATGCAAATGGCTTATTCTATCTTTTGATTTGCCATAATAGATAACCATAGCTTAGTTGCATTATCATATATCCACAAAATAGCGCAAATGCTGATAGTGGCTTTATCATCATGAATATCAGCACAAATCCAGTTATGGTTAGTAGCCACTTTATCAGTTGACCAAGATATAACTGGTTAACAATATGGCGTCTATCTTTATATCCTGTATAACGAAAGACCGCCCCTGCAAATAGTAGGTGTGTAATACCATTTAGTATGACACCCAAAGCTACACTTTTAACGATGATATTGTTTGACTGCCAAATTAGGGCATCTAAAAGCCACGCGCTTATAATGATACCTAACATCAACCAGCTTAAACTTACCATCAACTGTTTGAACGTTTGGCGAGCTTGATACTTAGCTCGTTGTCGCACAGGTGGCTGAGTGGGTTGAGTATGTTTTAAAGACCCCATCACCACAGTTCATCTTATTTTTTAGTTTGGGTTTTAGTATATCAGGTCAGTAGCAGCTACAACCTTTATAAGGTTGCATGGTAACTTTGTATAACTGACCTGTATAAACCAGCACCTTTATTTATGTTTTATGTAAAATTTCTGTATAAAACGCTCTCTATTATATGCAGGTGTGTTCTATCGTGCAAGTGCAAAGTGACATATATTCAAAGATTTAAGGAAATAAATTCATTTAATACAAGTTAATATCTCATTTGCCATTGTTTTCCAGCCTGTAACAAAGTCTGTTGCATCACTCATGTCTTCTTGTTGTACAGTTGTTGCTAGTGGTTGTAGTTTATTCAGCATTCCTTTTCTTGGTGTTCCTTGCATCACCATACACATGTTAGTGTTTGGTCTATTTTGTTGTAACCAACGAAATTGGGTAGCTTTTGGTGGTAAGTGATGGTCGCGGGTCAGTGTTCCTGTCAGCTTGATATTAAGGCTTGGCTCAATATATTGATAGGCATCATGATATGCCCAGTAGCTTTTGGGTGCGCTTGATGGTGATTTTGCAACAGAAGCAACCGCATCATCCATACGTTTGGCAAAGTCTTGCACATTTTTATTATATATTTCTGTGTACTGAGGATTTGCACGTGAGTAGATAGCAGCTAAAGCTCGGGTGATGGCTTTAGCATTTTCTGGGTCAAGCCAAATATGTGGGTCTAATGTACCTTCAATTGCTTTTCCTTGCTCATCACGTAAAGGAAGACGATTAAAGGCATTTAAATCAAATAAGGCAATGGTGTTATACTGGTTACTAAATGGGTTAGCAAGGTTATTCTCCAACTCTTTACCAAACCATATGACATAGCGGCTGTCTTTTGCTGTTTTAATGTCGCTGGGGCTCAGGCTACCATGATGCCCTACTTCACCAGAGCCTAGTAGCTGGTGTGCAGACGGTGTTCCTTTGGTGACAGCTTCGCTAAGCAAAAATAGTGGGTGGTTACTAACAGATAAGTCTGTTTTGGCGGCAAGCCATGCTGGTATTGTTTGTTGTGTGGTATTGGTGGCACTGTGAGCAAAAGCTGAAATACTCATACTCATGAGTAGGGTTGCTGTAATGTGTGCTATACGTTTTGTATAAGAAGTTTTTTGCTGTGTGGCTGACCTTTTTGATTGAGATGTATACATGATATTTGCCTTAGTTTATCTTGGGTAAGTTATTACGTTAAGTAATTAAGTAGGTAGTCTGAATAAAGTCTGTAATACATCATTACTAAAAATATTTTTATTTAAAAACATGAAGTTAAAACATACATATTTTTATCCATCATGTGCTTTCCTCTTTGTCTATAGCATTTATAATGATGGGGTATGGTAATGAGTATCCAGACACTTATTTATCTATTTGATATGTTATAATATAACTTCTACAGAAAAATACAAGCAAAGGTTTCTATGTCTTCCTCTTTTCTTGATGATTTATCATCTTCGCATACTTCTGTATCTTCTATGTCTTCATGTGCCCATCATGACACTCAGACGCCTCATCCGTGTACTTGCTCCGATGGTATGCACAGCCACGATAGTGGACATTTACATGATGTCCATCATATGACTGATGATGCGATACAAAACCGATTGCGAACCGCTGAACAACAGTGCTTACTCAATGGCAGTCGATTCACTAGCTTACGTCGTCAGGTCTACTCTTTAATTTTGGCTTCTGATAAGCCTTTAGGGGCATACGATTTGATTCAGCATTTACAAGATAAGCGCAAAAAACAAGCTGGTAGTTCAGCAAAAAATGTTGCCCCTCCAACAATTTATCGTACTTTAGAGTTTTTGTTAGATCAGGGGTTTATTCATCAGCTAACTTCTATTAATGCTTTTGTGCCATGTTGTCATCCCCGTGATAAACATTTTGCCGCGTTTTTAATTTGTAATCACTGTCATCGAGTACAAGAATGTAGTACATTACCAATCAATGAGGTAATTAGTTTCACCAAGGATGAGGTGGGGTTTGCAGTAACACAGAGTGTCATGGAGATGACAGGCGTGTGTGCACCCTGTCAAACACAGACTGATAGTACAGCTGATATAGCGAGTATATAAATGCCAGCCCCTTTGCACAGCCAAAATAGCCATGCATCTGTTCATATACAAAATGAGCCATTACTGACCCTAACGAATGTGAATTTTGATGTGCGGTTGTCATATGGCGCGCAACAACGGTTGTTATCTCAGATTAATATACAAATCCAGCCATTAGATAAAGTCAGTATCATCGGTCCAAATGGTGCTGGCAAATCAACTTTAGTGAAGTTGATGTTAGGCTTATTAACGCCAACATCAGGTCATATTCAACGCCATCCCAAGTTGAAGGTGGGATATGTACCACAAAAATTTTCTGTTCCTTCCATCTTACCTCTTCGCGTTAAAGATCTTTTATCTCAAGTTTCTCATGTTAGTTTAGATACGTCCCAACGTCAGTTTTTAACAGATAAGCTAAATTTAACAGATTTACTGTCTCGACAAGTATCACGGCTCTCTGGTGGTGAAACACAACGTGTACTGCTAGCAAGAGCTTTGTTAAACCAGCCAAATTTATTGTTTTTAGATGAGCCAATGCAGGGTTTAGACCCTGACAGTGAGCTATGGTTATATCAGTTTATTGATGAGCTGCCTGATTTTTTACAGTGTGCCATGGTCGTCATTTCTCATGATTTACATTGGGTAATGAAAGGAAGCCGTCATGTGATTTGCTTAAATAAACACATCTGCTGTGAAGGACAACCCAGCGATTTGTTACTGTTAGATGAGTTTCACCAACTCTTTGGGCACCAGTATGAGCAACCATATATCCATCGGACTCATGACTGTCAACATGCCAGTCACCATACTCAGGATTAGTTTATGTTCAGTTCATGGTTAAGCATTATTGCGCCTGCATGGATTGCGGGCAGTTTACTGGCACTACTATCAGCACCGCTAGGCTGTTTGGTTTTATGGCGACGTATGTCTTTTTTTGCTGATGCCCTTGCACATGGCACATTATTTGGTGTGGCACTGGCAGCATTATTTCAGCTACCACTTGGTATTGGCATTGCCATTGTCAGTGTTTTAGTCGTTGTCTCTTTAGTCTGGCTAGATGATGAAAGGCTACCCACAGATGCCATATTGGCAGTGGTATCAGCCACACTACTATGTCTAGGTCTACTGACCATGACTCAGCTCACACAAATGCAAGCCAGTGTGATGGGATATTTATTTGGAAACTTGTTAGAAGTGGACTGGAGTGATTTGCCCATTTTAACAAGCAGTGTGATTATCGGACTAGGTTTTCTCTGGGTAATCTGGCGACCACAGGTCATGCTCGCAACTCATGGTGCTCTGGCAAAAGTTGGTGGTGTTCATCCATTGCGACAGCGCCTCTTTTTTATGGGAGTGTTAGCAGGATTTTGTGCATTAGCATTACAAGCAGTGGGCAGTTTGTTAATCAGTGCTTTATTAATTCTGCCTGCTCTAAGCGCACGTTTACTGGCACAGTCTCCTAAGCAAATGGTGATTATTGCCATGTGTCTGGCACAAGTTGCTGTTACTTCAGGTATTTGGGGCAGTGTATGGTTAGATATTCAAACAGGGCTTGCCATTGTATTAGGGCTGTCTGCGACTTTCTTTTTCCTATTTATCGGACAAAAAGTATACAAACGGTAATGACTGTCAACTTTATAAGTTGATTTCAGTTTACTAATACCGTTTAATAACAAAGCAAAATATTCTCTTATATCAATGATGACATATATACCACCAACACACATTGAAACTCCTGATGGTCTGGTAAATATTTTACAACTTACTGACTTGCATCTGTCTGCAGACCGTCAAAAATCCGTGGCTGGTTGTCAATGTCAGGATAGTTTTGAGCGCTGTTTATCACAGGCACTGAGTGAAAATATCCGTTGTGATTTAATTTTACTCACAGGTGATCTGGTTAATGAAGTTGATATGAGCATTTATCAGCGTATTTTTGCACAGTTATCTGCGACTAATATTGCTTTTGCCTGTATTTCTGGTAATCATGATGTCACAGATGAGCTTTATACTGAGCGACCATTTTCTGAGCGTCAGTTTGTTGCACATGCACCTGATACACGGCTTTTATCACACCACCGTATTATGGCAAATGGCTGGCAAATATTATTGGTTGACTCCAGTGTGCCGGGGAAAGTGCATGGAGATTTGCCTTTATCGACCCAGTTATGGTTAACTCAACAATTAACAGACTGTCATCTGCCGACTATTTTGGTTTTACATCATCATATTGTACCTGTGCAGTCACAGTGGATTGATGCACATATGGCAGATAATGCCGAGCAAATATGGCAAGTATTACGTCGCTTCCGGCAAGTAAAAGCTGTGCTTTGTGGTCATGTTCATCAGGAGTCTTACTGCTATCATGAGGGTATTCATGTCTATACAACACCCTCCACTTGCTATCAATTCAAAGCATACTCTGATGACTTTGCCTTTGATGAAAATAGTCGCCCCGGATATCGCTGGTTGCAATTAGGTAACAATGGCGCTCTTGAAAGCTGGGTTAAAAGACTAGATACTTGGTGACCATTTTTGTATGATGTCTGTTTTTTAAGTTTAAAATGACTTTAACTGACATGGAACTGAAGAATTACAAGTCAATATTCTGTTCACCTTCTACCAGCTTAATTTTGATTGTTACAAGCTGTTGATTGTTACAAGCTGGATTTAAGATGACCTTGTATCAGGTTACTGATACGACATACTAGGAAACTGTCATGAGTAATATGAATTCACCTAAAGATTTATCTTTCACTCCTTATGCACCAGAAGCAGGTGAGGAGTATATGTCTGATGCTCAACTTGAGCATTTTGCTACTTTGTTAAAAGAATGGAAGCAACAGCTACAAGGTGATGCTGATCGCACAAAGTCTTATATTCAAGATGAATCCACTGCCATGCCAGATATTAATGATAGAGCCACTCAAGAAGAAGAGTTTGCTTTAGCATTACGCACACGCGACCGTGAGCGCAAACTGATTCGGAAGATTGATAAGTCACTGGCAGAGATTGAAAGTGGTGATTATGGTTTTTGTGAAACTTGTGGTGTAGAGATTGGTTTGCGTCGTTTAGAAGCCAGACCAACAGCCACCCAATGTATTGACTGTAAAACGCTCTCTGAGATGAAAGAGAGACAAACGTGGGGTCATGCGTAAGCCACTACCCCACTCACCTATTGGTCGCTTTGCTCCTTCACCAACAGGCGCGCTTCATTTAGGCTCACTCACAACGGCAGTCGCCAGCTATTGCCATATTAAGTCGATACAAGGACAATGGCTGGTGCGTATCGAAGATACAGATACTGTACGCTGTGAGCGCAAGTTTTCACAGCAAATATTGCTGGATTTGGAGCATTTGGGGCTACATTGGGACGGTGAGGTACTCTATCAGTCTACCCGCACCAACATTTATAATGAATGGCTACAGGATAAGCTATTACCACGTCTTTATGGTTGTAGTTGCTCACGCAAACAAATCAGTGCTTACCATCAAAAAACATCAACCCACGCCACACATTCAAACCAAACTTCAAACACTACTTCAGCACATTCATTATATCCTCGCCTTTGTTTAGATAAGCATAAGGCACTAGATAATAATAAAGTTCGAGTTCAACTACCAAGTTATCACATTGGTTTCTTAGACCAAATACAAGGAATGCAATGGAGCAACCCTCAGCTGAGCTTAGGAGATGTGGTATTAAGGCGGGCAAATGGTATCATCAACTACTTTTTAGCTGTTAGTGTCGATGATGGACTACAAGGAGTCACTCATATCATGCGAGGCTTAGACATCCTACCTCTAACCTGCGCTCAAATTGTATTAATGGATTATATGAATCTGCCAGCAATCCAAGCATGGCAACACCTACCACTGGTAGAGAATCGTACAGGACAAAAACTATCCAAGCAAAACCTTGCCACACCCATTGATACCAGTACACCAGAAAAAGCCTGCCAACAACTGGCAAAAGCCCTACAGCTATTACACCAATGCCCTGTAGAGCTAACCACACCTGAACAAATGCTTGCTCAAGCTGTTGCTCAATGGGACATACAGCCTCTACAATATCAACACTGCCTTGCGCAAGTTGATTAAACTTAATATAGCTTACCTACTATTTTCCCAAATGATTTGCCTCTGGCTTATCAAGAACAGCCTTATAAATTTTTAATAATAAACCAATCATCACCAAACTTATCACCATGGATGACCCACCATAACTAAAGAATGGCATGGTCAAACCCTTAGTCGGCATTACCCCTAAGTTCATGCCTGCATTAATCAAAGTCTGTCCAATAAATATCGTTGCAAAGCCAAATGCAGTATAGCTTAGACTTAACTGATGGTTTTTTAGCGCCAAATAGCTAATGCGCATAATACTGCCAATAACCAAAGCTTCCAGCAATAGCACAGACACCACCCCAACAAAGCCTAGCTCCTCACCAGTAATGGCTAATAAAAAGTCTGTATGAGCCTCTGGCAAATGTGCCAATTTCTGTACACTTTCACCATAGCCAACACCAGAAAACTCTCCTCGCCCAAAAGCAATCAGACTACGTGCTAACTGATAGTCTGTGTTTTGCATATCATCAAAAGGGTCTAAAAAGGAGGTAACACGTGTCAAGCGATAAGGTGCATCCCATATCGCCATAATCACCAACCCCAATGCCAATGCCCCTAAGATTAAGAACTGTTTAGCAGATGCTCCAGCAATCCAGAAAATAGCTAATACACAGCCTATAATCATGACTAATGAACCAAAATCTGGCTGTGCTAACAATAGTAAGGAAAAAATTGATAAAACTAGGAAAATACGAAAGAAGCCTTTCCCTCCACTATTGCCACGCACCTCATGTGAACGACGCACCACAAAGTCAGAAACAAAAATAATGATAACCAGTTTTGCCAGCTCGGCAGTTTGAAAGTTAAAAGATCCAATCTCTAACCAACGTTTTGCCCCATTAATCGATGTCCCTAATATCAACGTTGCGGCTAGTAATATGGCAGTCAAAATCAGTACAAGTGTCTGGTTAAATAAATCATAATACAGCCGTAATGGAATCAGATAAGCAATGAAAGCGGCTATCACCCCAACCATCATATATGCCAACTGATGATAGAAAAAATACAGCTCATTTAACCCTTCATGATGCGTCGCAAAAGGAATAGAAGCTGAGGCAACCATAATAAGGCTTAGCACCATCAAACATGCCACACCAGTTAAAAGAACAGCTGTTGCTGAAGGCAACGATAACATATCATCATAACGACCAAGCTGACGCTGGCGAAAAGCAGGGATAAAAGAAGCAAACTTAGAATTCATAAAATAATCAGTGCGTATTAAGCCAAGTAAAAAATTAACGAAAAATAATCATATTATTAGAGCATACTTATCTGCTCTCTTTACGTAGTTAAAGTATGTACAAGTTCAACGAACTGCTCGCCTCGCTGTACAAAGCCAGAGAACTGATCAAAACTTGCACATGCGGGCGACAATAACACCGCTTTAACAGGTGATGAAGGTTGCTCAGAGATTGCCTTGGCTTGACGTACTGCTTCTGCTAATGTCTCACAATGCTGACGCTGTACCGAATCTGCTAATGATGCCTCGCACAGATGCTGTTCAATTACTGTGGCATCTTCACCAATAAATAACACATGGGAGACATAGGTATTGATTAATGGTGCTAATTCACCAAACTGTTGTCCCTTCCCTTGTCCACCCAAAATCAGTAATAATTTTCCTTGCTGGTTAGAATAAACTTCTCCCAAACCCATAATGGCTGCCTGAGTTGAGCCAATGTTGGTGCCTTTAGAGTCATTAAAATAGTCAACACCATCTACACAGGCAACAAACTGACAACGATGTGGCAAGCCAGCAAATTGGCGTAGCGTCTGTAGCATACTCTCTAATGGCAAGCCAGCCAACTCACCCAATGCCAATGCAGATAAGGCATTGATTAAATTATGCTGTCCCTTAATTTTTAGCTCATCTGCACTCAACAGCCTATTGGCACCTCGTGCCAAATAAACTTGACCATCTGCATCACGAATCAGTCCATATTGATTTAAATCCGGTGCATTTGATCCCACACTCAGACACTTAACTTCATCGGCAATTAATGGACGAGATAACGCATCATCACGGTTAATAACGATTGACTCCACACCTTGGAAAATACGGTGCTTTGCTCGATGATAACCCAACATATCACCATGTCTATCTAGATGGTCTGGTGACATATTCAACACAGTTGCAACTTTAGCTTTTAGGTTACTCACAGTCTCTAACTGAAAGCTAGACAACTCCAGTACAGCTAGCTGACTTGGTAAATCAGTATCACCACGATGACTAGCCGCTACCTGTAAACCATCTGTCTCATCTGCTTTTTCAAACCCTGCCAACAAGGTCAATGCTGGCACACCAATATTGCCCCCAACCCCAACTTGAATACCTGCATCAGCTACCATCTGCCCTACCAAAGTAGTCACCGTACTTTTTGCATTTGAACCAGTAATGGCAATAATAGGAACATCACACGCATCACAAAACAGCTGAATATCACTCACAATGGCAATACCTGCCTGCTTAGCTTGCTGTAAAGCAGGAGTTTCTAAAGAGATACCCGGACTGACAATAATACGGCTAGCACGACACAATAAGTCTGCATCAATATGACCAAATGCTCGTATCTGTACACTTTCAGGCAGTTCAGAAGCTAGCCGTGGCTCAGCATTGCCATCGGTCACTGCCACTGGATAACCCTGCTCTGTTAGATAATTCGCCACAGACAATCCCGATTGACCCAGTCCAACCACCACTTGTAGTCCACTACCCTTTTGAATCATTTGTTGTTCGGTCATATTTGCTATCGCCTTTTTGTTATGGGTTTGTCTCTCTGATGAAGACATAAGTTCACCTGATTTATTTAGCTTATCTAAATTATGGACTTGCTGGTCTTGGCTCATCATTATTCCTTTTGCCTTGGGTGTGCTATGATGCGCAGGATTTATACCACTATCAGAGCTGGTTCATCATCATGATACACAGAATTATCATAATCGTGCATAATCATACTGATGACGTTCAGACTTATATCCATCTGCTCAATAATGCTAATAGATATGAAAATAATAACCTAACCAACTCTAATTTTAACACGGTGCAATTTCAATCCAACCGATGATATCTGTTATCTATCATTGGCAAGTCTGTATCTTACCACCACCCACTCTTTAATACTAAAGCTTTATACTCCTTATGATGATACCTTTTTTTGATAACCTCCACGATGAATGGTTTTCGAATGTCCGTGGCGATATTCTTTCTGGCATAGTTGTCGCTCTTGCCTTAATTCCTGAGGCCATTGCTTTTTCGATTATCGCTGGCGTTGACCCAAAAGTTGGACTGTATGCCTCCTTTTGTATTGCAGTTGTTATTAGCTTTGTTGGTGGTCGACCTGCCATGATATCTGCTGCTACTGCTGCGATGGCACTGGTGATGGTGGATTTGGTCGCTGATCATGGCTTGCAATATTTACTGGCAGCCACGCTACTTTGCGGAGTCATACAGTTTATTATGGGTGTACTAAAGCTTGGCAATTTGATGCGTTTTGTTTCCCGCTCAGTGGTAATTGGCTTTGTGAACGCATTAGCGATTCTGATTTTTGCTGCTCAACTGCCTGAGCTAAACCCGTATACCGATAAAGTCGGTCTAGTGGTTTATCTAATGACTGCAGCAGGGCTTGGTATCATTTACTTATTTCCACTCATTCCCAAAATCGGTAAAGTGATTCCCTCACCCTTGGTCTGTATCGTTGGTCTTACCATTGTAACTTTATACTTTGGCTTTGATATTCGCAATGTCGGTGATATGGGTGAGCTACCAGACACCCTACCCATTTTTTTAATTCCTGATATTCCTCTAAATGTTGAAACATTACTGATTATTGCACCATACTCATTGGCACTGGCAGTGGTCGGATTATTAGAATCTATGATGACAGCAACCATTGTAGATGAGCTAACAGATACCAGTAGTAATAGAAATCAAGAATGTCGAGGACAAGGCATTGCCAATGTTGTCGCTGGTTTTTTTGGTGGTATGGCAGGGTGCGCCATGATTGGGCAGTCTATTATTAATGTCAAATCTGGTGGACGTACCCGTTTATCCGCACTGGTTGCAGGTATTGTTCTGCTTATTTTGGTGGTATTTTTAAGTGATTGGGTCAGTCAAATTCCAATGGCAGCCTTGGTTGCTGTAATGATTATGGTATCCATTGGTACATTTAACTGGGCATCATTGCGTGAGTTTAAGACTCATCCTATGTCCTTTAATGTGGTTATGTTAGCGACTGTCATCACCACCATTTTTACGCACAATCTAGCGTATGGCGTACTTGTCGGAGTCCTATTATCCGCCCTATTTTTTGCCAATAAGATTGGGCAGTTCCTTAGTATCCATAGTGAGTATGATGATACTAGCAATACTCGTATATACCATGTGCATGGGCAAGTATTTTTTGCCTCTACAACCTACTTTATGAACAGTTTTGACTCTAAAGAAGCATTGGATAATATTGAAATTAACCTAACTCATGCCCACTTTTGGGATGTTACCGCAGTAGATACCCTAGATAAGTTAGTCATGCGCTTGCAACGAGAAGGGATTAGTGTCAAAGTAGTAGGACTAAACAATGCAAGTCGCACCTTGATTGACCGCTTCTCAGTGCATGACCGCCAAGATATTGGACTATTAGATTAGGGTCTGTTGAGCTTTTTTAATAAACATACTTTGATAAATTTTGATAAATAATGGTGTCTAACCATGAGCAATCTCAAACCAGATAGTATTATCGCTTGTCTCGACTGCCCTGACCATGTACAAGCTGTTCTAGATGCCAGTATGTGGGTCGCAAAAATATTAAATGCACCCATTGGACTTTTGCATGCAATGCCGAACACTCATCGTGCCACTGCTGTCAGCTATTCTGGTTGTCTGACTGTAGATGATGAAACTCACCTTTTGCAAAAGTTTACGACCGAAGAACACGACAATAACTCTCAAATAAAAGACCAAGGTAAATTATTATTAAAACAAGCTGAAAGCTACTGCCTCTCTCGACAATATCAAAAACCAATTTATGCCCTACATCGCCATACAACCTTGGCAGAGAGTATTGATTATGTTGATGATGAGGCACAGCTGATAGTAATTGGTCATAATGTAACCTGCAAACACACACTGGCTCAACTGATTCGCCCCAGTAAATGCCCTATTTTGGTGACACATGCACCATTTTCGCCCCCTCGCTCAGCATTGTTTGCCTTTGACAATCGTCCTACCTGTCATGCACTCCTAGATTGGCTATGTCATAATGCACTCATTCGCCCCATGGCAGTGCATATTGTTATGGTTGGTAAAGAAACAGAAAGTAATAAAGATGCCCTACGAGAAGCCTACGCACGCCTTAAACAGTCTGGTATTAACTGCAAAAAAGCATTAATTGATGAGCGAGATGTCACTGCAGCTTTGTTATATTACCAAAAGCAACACCAGCTTGAGCTCTTAATGACAGGGGCATTTGGTGAATCTCGCCTACGTGAGATTTTCTATGGTAGTGACACTCAAAAATTATTAGGCTCTAGCAAGTCTCCTTACCTACTATTTCCAAGTGAATAATACCGCTTTCTAGGGTCTGTTGAATATTTACTCCGTTAGGCTAGTCTCTACAAGAAATACAGCTATTTTGTACTTTCATATAAAAATTGGCTAAATTCTTCCTATGAAGATGAATGTTCAACAGACCCTATATTAATTATCCTAAAACCTAATGATCTTAAACTCTGTATCTGCTAAATTTTTGGGTATGATGCTTATACTGCATTAAAATCAAGAAATACAGATTTTGCGACTTAGCCATACTGTATACTGTGCTGTAATCTAACATACCATCAGTCCCTACTCACTGCTGATACAGTATTTTGCAAAGCACTATTACATCAAGACGATAAAACAATCACAGTACGCCATACCGCCTCTTTGCAAACTTCGCTATAATAAATTCATTATTTTAAATTTCTCGCATTATTACCTTTATTTGCACCAAAAAAGAACATTTTTTGTCATGTAATTCGTTTTTCCCCCTTCGTTTTACTGGCACAGTTCTTGAATGGTGCTAAATAAGAAGAAAATCTAAGCCATTAGGTTTTCATAAGGTAATGATTAATAGGGATAAATTGTCATAGATAGAGCATTATGACTATGACAATCATAATGAAGGCACATTACTAATGTGTCATGTGTTTTTATCCATTAATAAATACTCTTTGAAAGGACAAGCTGTATGAAACTAATTACTGCCATTTTAAAACCCTTTAAGCTAGATGATGTGCGTGAAGCACTCTCAGAAATTGGTGTCAAAGGTGTCACCGTCACTGAAGTTAAAGGGTTTGGACGTCAAAAAGGACACACTGAGCTTTATCGTGGCGCTGAGTATGTCGTTGACTTCTTACCCAAAGTTAAAATCGAAGTGGCTGTTACTTCACAGATGCTTGAACCAGCCATTGAAGCCATCACTCGTGTTGCCAGTACTGGAAAAATTGGCGATGGCAAAATCTTTGTCACACCACTAGAACAAGTGATTCGTATCCGTACAGGTGAGACTGGTGCTGATGCCATCTAAGATGTATTTATGATGTGACCTGCCATCTATCGCTTACGTCGATATTACACATCACTTAATAGCTAATATCCATTTTATTCCAAGGGGGAAATGCAAATGGAAAACCAAATTTTTGCGTTGCAATACGCACTTGATACCTTTTACTTTTTAATATGTGGCGCGTTGGTGATGTGGATGGCAGCAGGGTTTGCCATGCTCGAAGCCGGCTTGGTACGTGCCAAAAATACCACAGAGATTCTAACTAAAAACGTTGGTCTTTTTGCCATTGCTTGTACCATGTATCTCATATGTGGCTATCATTTTATGTATGGAGGTGGTTGGTTTCTAAGTGGTATTGCAGGAGACGAAAGTCTCGTTGCAGAAGCTTTACGTGCCTCTACAGCCAATGGCTTTGAGGGTGAAGCCGTCTACTCAAAGGCTTCTGACTTCTTTTTTCAGGTTGTCTTTGTAGCGACATGTATGTCTATCGTCTCTGGTGCAGTCGCTGAACGTATGAAGCTTTGGGTCTTCTTTGCATTTGCGATTATCATGACTGGCTTTATCTATCCTATAGAAGGAAGCTGGACGTGGGGTAATCAACCTGTATTTGGTCTATTTTCTTTATCAAATGACATTGTCAATGATGCTGGGCAGATCTTATATCATGGATTAGGTTTTACTGACTTTGCTGGCTCTGGAATCGTCCATTTGGCAGGTGCATCAGCAGCCTTAGCAGCCGTTATCTTGCTGGGTGCACGTAAAGGAAAGTATGGCAAAAATGGTGAGGTACGAGCCATACCAGGTGCAAATTTACCACTGGCAACATTGGGTACATTTATCTTATGGATGGGATGGTTTGGATTTAATGGTGGCTCAGTACTCAAACTTGGCGATATCAGTAATGCCAATGCGGTTGCTATGGTATTTGTCAATACAAATGCTTCCGCTGCTGGTGGTGCAATTGGAGCTTTAGTCTTTGCTCGCCTCATTTTTGGTAAAGCTGATTTAACCATGCTCTTAAATGGTGCATTGGCCGGCTTGGTTGCCATCACAGCAGAGCCTCTCACACCAACACCTCTTTTTGCAACACTCTGTGGGTTGGTCGCTGGTGTGCTGGTCGTCAGCTCTATTCTAACAATTGATAAGCTAAAATTAGATGACCCTGTTGGTGCAATCTCTGTACATGGTGTCGTTGGACTATTTGGTCTACTGATTGTCCCCATTACCAATCCCGAAGCCAGTTTTGTAGGACAAATAGCAGGCATTTTAGTTATCTTTATCTGGGTATTTGGCTGTAGCTTTATCGTCTGGTCACTATTAAAAGCGACTGTTGGTCTGCGTATCTCTGCTGAAGAAGAATATGAGGGTGCAGATATCTCAGAATGTGGACAAGAAGCCTACCCTGAGTTTGTCAAATAATGCTGCTCCCTTACGCATTGATTTAGATATCAGACATATAAAGACCCCACAATAACAAATTATTGTGGGGTCTTATTATCTATCATGAGTGATTTAATATCAGCTTATATCACCATCGATGATAACCAACTTTAATATTAAACCAATGTTAGACTTGTCAGATTAATGTTTACGCCAAGTTTGAGATTTTACAGGAACGACACCCCAATAGGCAGTCAGTTTCAGTGTTCGGTTACCATTACTTAATGAGCCAGCTAAGCCATAAGATTTGCCATCAACTGGATTAGTGATTCTACCATGAGCATACTTACCGCCACCTTCTGCCTTCAATCCGGTAATGACTGTTCTGCCTACATATTGTTTGGCTTTCTCTGTATTACCAGAAATAATTTTTCCTGTTAATACACCACCCGACTCAGTGATTCGTACCAAAGCTTTTGGCTTGCCATCTTCATATGTCTGCCATGTTGTATTAGCTAATGGGTCTGCTGCCATAGCAACTGTTGCTAGACCAAAAGTTGTGATGGCTAGGATGGATTGATTTAAGAGTTTCATAGTGCGATTCCTTTCGAAAGGTAAGCTTAGTAAAACTTTTGTTTCATCACCAAACACATTCATCTGATATCATGAATGCAAATTTTTTGATAATGATAACCAAAGCGTGGGGCAATATCTGCCACCTATGCCATTTTATTATAATGGGCAAAGTAAAAAAATAAAGAGATTTTTTTATCAATTCTTACAGATATCTATTTTAATGGTGGTGATTATGCAAAGGGATTGTCTATTTGACTGCTTTGTGACTGTTGTTGTGGCTTAATTTCTTCATCCAACAGCAAGTTTCCTTGTGTTTGATACTGTTCAAGACCTTGTACTATTTGGGTTAATAACTGCTGTAACTGTCGTGCCTGAGCCAAACCTGAAACACTTCTATAAATATCAATATCACCATAAATAGTTACCTTATCTTGTTGATTTTCAATAACTAACTGACCGATTTGTTGGCTTTGACTATCATTTTGATATGGCTGAAACATCACTTGCCTCTTATGTCATTTTACTTTGTACTTTGTATGTAGTCTAAATCATAAACCAATATTTTTAAAAAAATTCATTCACAATCCATTTTACCAACTCAATAATAAGCTGTAACCACCATTCATTTTGCTCTGGTATATCTTGTGTATCATCTCTAATATCACTGACTTGTAAAGGCAACTCTTTTACTTGCGCTTTTGCAATTGGTGATAAGGCAGGCATAACATCAATACCTGTACGCAATGCCAACTCATCAATACTGATGACCTCAATACGCCCTGTCTCATCATTAGGCGCATAATACACCCCTGCCTCACCAGTTGCAGGGATATAAACCGCCTTAAAAAAATGTGTCGGTATTAAAACTCGTTGATGTAGCTGGGAGATTTTTTTTCCTGAAAAAGTAACCCCTGTAATCACATAAGTTTCACCATATTGTTTGGTTAAATAACGAGTCACTGTCTCTATATTACGCCACACATAGCGGTTATTCTGAGGGGACTGTGGGGCAATATTCGCTAAGCTAAAGCTATCATACTGCTGAGCACGACTTGCCATATCTGCACTGGGAGCTAAATGCCCACGGTCATATCCAGAGCTACGATAATCACTAAGCTTTGCTCGCATTGATTCTGGTAAACGGCTTTCTTCATGAAAATTATCTTCTCTACCCACCGCTTCTGCATCTATCAGGCGCTGACGGGTCAGATGCTCAGCTGACCAAATTGGCGTACGCGATACACCAGAGTATAATGTGGCAAACCCCTGAAAACATAAAGGAACACTATTACGAGTAACTTTTTCATTCAGATAGTCTGGCGTTGACCCTGCATAAAACTGATTGAGACATGATTGAAAACCACTGGCAGATGCCCCAGTAGATATGAAGAACAAACAGATAAGCAATAAGTAGCATAGGTGCTTATGTAGATGATGTGGTCTATGTATCCTGCCACATCTCCTATAGAATCGTTGGTTATACTGAGATAATGGAATCAGAAGAAACATACCTTTAAATTTTAAAATATAGAAGAAGCAAAATAGGCACATTGCCTATCACCAGCAAACCATGCTCACAATACCAAAGTAATAAATCAACACACCAACCCTGTAAAAGTAATTACTATTCTTGATGCTATGTATGGTATGCCATCACTTAATGAAGAAACGGTATGCTAACAGGCATAGTTACTGTATGTAAAGCAAATAACGACACTATTTGTCGTATATAATGTGTTATATACAAAAAGCAGTAAATCCGTAGCATTCATAGGATTGACAGGTGACATTTGGACTGAATTTCGATATAATGTTCCACCTGTTATTCACAAATAATAATCAACTAGAATAACTATCAATTGGTGAAGTGGCTGAGTGGTCGAAAGCGCACGCCTGGAAAGTGTGTATACGTTAATAGCGTATCGAGGGTTCGAATCCCTCCTTCACCGCCAAATATTGATTGCTATTTCTCTCTCCTCTTGTTTTATCTCCTACTCATTTAGATACATCTCCACCATATCATCAAGTTTGCGTTTGATTTCTTTGTAATCTGGCATGACCTACATTAAAATCACCACAACTACAGCATAGCATTAGCTCAGATATCGCATTGCCTATATAATAATACCTATTATTGTTTTTAATTTAAGGCACACACCATGCACACCCCAAACTCTGAACTCCTATCCAAAGCCCAACGCTGGCGTGAAGATATCGCTTTTACCCAAGATGTACTCGGTAAGCCCTTTCACTTTACTACTACATGGGGCATCTTTTCACCAGAAAAGCTTGATGACGGTAGCCTAATGTTGCTTGATTATGTGGACTTTCAAGCAGATGATGACTCAATAGATTTAGGCTGTGGCTATGGAGTGCTAGGCATGACTGCTGCTAGAGAGTGCCCGCAAGGTCAACATACCCTGATTGATAAAGACTTTATGGCAGTAGAATACGCCCGCAAAAACTGCCAAAAAAACGGACTAAATAATGTCGATGTGCATCTGTCTAACGGCTTTAATCATGTCGATGCCAGTAAAGACTTTAGCCTTGTGATGTCAAACCTACCTGCCAAAGTCAGCAAAGAGCAACATTACCTATACCTGCTAGATGCCTATAGCAAAATGCGTGAAGGTGGACGTTTTTATGTGGTCACCATTAATGGGCTACGCCAATTTATGAAACGAGCATTTACCGAAGTTTTTGGCAATGCTGATAAGGTAAAACAAGGCAAGACTTATACCATTACTCGTGCCATCAAAGAGTAACTGTAACAAGTTAACATAGCGTACATATTCAAACTTGCCAGCCGACAGTTATAAGTTGTCTTTTAACACAACCTAGCGCTGGCGCTTAATCAAATACAATCCGAGCAAAGCACTGGCAATAATAGGTAATATCACCATCAGTAGTGGTGATACGCCTGTCGCCAGTGCCACAAACCCTGACAAGTCTTGTAAATAACTAAAAAATAGCCCAAATAGTAACGCAACCACAATACGCAGACCAAGACTATGCGTACGTAGCGAGCCAAATACAAAAGAACACGCCACTATCACCAATGACAGTATAGAAAATGGTGATAAAAGCTTTTGCCAAAATAATAATTCATGTTCAAGCGACCTTACCCCTTGACTCTGACTATAGCGATAATAGTCATATAACTGAGTCAATGACAGTGAGGTTGGGCGACGTGTCAGCAAATATACTGAGCTTGGTGCAATCGGTAATGCGATGGTATCTTGTGGGGTAGACTGTAGATTGGCAATGGGTACATCATTAATATTTTCCATTGTGATATCTGCTTGTGGGGCTAATAGTGATATCTGCTGAACATCTTGCAGTTGCCACTGATATAAGACCCTTGTATCCGCACCTTGAGCTGTCTGCGTTTGCTCTGTCAAATACTGACCACCCGATGCCTTAGAAACCGCCGTTAAATTATTATCCTTATCTAAATGCCAACGCTTTACCTCCCCAATATTACCGCTCACATCAGCATAATCAATAAATACAATATCACTACTTACTGGCTCACCTGTTGCATCATCTATATGATTTTGCACTGTCCAATAACCACTGACTTTTGCTAATAGTGCCGTATCTGGCTCTTGAATCTGGTTTGCTAAATGGTTGCTTTGCGGTAATACAAACTGATTAATCGCCAAAGACAGTAATACAAACAATAAAGCTGGTTGTAGCACCCATAATACAATGCGATAAATACTCACACCAGCAGCCCGCATCACCACAAGCTCACTCTTATTTGCCAGCAACCCCAACCCAACCACTGCACCTAATAATGCACCAGTAGGAATAAACTGTACCAAAAACTGTGGAGAGCGATAGCCGATATACTGCAATGCCTGCCAGTAAGTATAGCTATCAGAAACATCTTCTAGCTCAGCTAAATAGGAAAAAATAATCTGTAGTCCCCAAAGTGCAATAATCGCACCTAAGATGGCAAAGAACGCATTTTTCTTCACATAGCGCGATAAGATCATCCCTGCGCCTCCGTTGTATTATCATCTCCTGTGTGCTGACGGCTTAATCCTAAACGCAACCGATGATGGATACGACCTGCTGAGTTCAAATATAGTGCCAATAGCATAAATGCCAGTACCACACCTGCATACATCCAAACACTAACGGAGCCTTTGATGACCATATTTTTCAAAGAGATAAGAACCAATGCACAACTCACAAAAATCAACAATGCTGGTAATAATCGCAACCAACGCCCCTGTCTTGGACGTACTTGAGCCAATGGCACTGCTAGCATTGGTGCAATAATCATCAACCAAGGCAGGCTCAAGCGATAACCCAACTCTGCTTGAGCAGGCAGTCGAGCTTCAGATATTGAAGAAGATACTGAAGGTGAGGATGAGTTAGGTTGAGTTGCATGATGCCACACTAAAGATAACGGTTGAGCGCTAACATTATCACTGGTTACGACTTCACTAGAGGGTTTATCTATACTAATTCGATAACGCTCAAAGCTGACCTGATTATAGACTAAGCTATCTGCACCTATTTCATAGCGCCGACCCTGATATAAATCCAACTGTGCTGTTGGGCTATCATCTTCTGCACTTACCTGAACGGCACGTTTTGCCAAAATCAGCGTGTCATTCTGCTCTAGCTGATTGGGAAGTGATGGTAAACTTGCTAAAACATCAGAAGAAGCACTGGTATCCACTGCACTATGCTTGTTATTATCTTCTTCACTTATATTTACTGTGGTATCACTATTCTCTGTTGTCTCTACTGAATCAGCCTCCGCATCAGCGACTGCTTCACTTTTTTTTCCATTTTGCACCAAAATCACATCTTGCAACTGCTTATTATCATCACTGAGACTGCCCACATACAGATGATAGTTCCCACTACTGATAAACTGCTGTGGACGTATCAAATCAAACGCACTAGACAGTGCTTGCTGTTGCCAAATATTCTCTGAATGACGCACGCCCCAAGGCTTTGCAAACAGTGAAGTTCCTGCCTCAATCACAAATAAAACCAAGATTAGAGGTATCATCAATCGTGCTAACTGACCACGTGAAATACCACTACTATTAATCACTGCCATCTCATGGTCAACGTAAAGACGCCCAAATACCAACATTAACGCAATAAAAAAAGACAGTGGCAAAATCAACTCTAAAAAATAAGGTAAGTTGTAGCCAATAATAGAAAATAACAGCCCAACATCTAACCGCCCTTCAGCCGCAATACCAAAGTAACGAATCAAACGCCCACCCAGTAGTAAAACCACCAAAAATCCCAAAACAATCGCAGTGGTAGAAGCAACTTGACGGGTTATATATTGACGTAATATCACAGGAAATCTCTTATTTCTAGCGGTTGGCTGAGAGCTTATACTCATCACTCAAAATTAGGGGATTTTTAAAAACAAAGCCGCCATTATGGGTGATGAATATAGATTCTTAATATTTGCTAACCGCTAATGCTAGCATGTTTTGATAAAAATGACTGTGAAAAGTGTTTACAAATATAACGAATAATAAATTTGTTGCTCAGCCTTGGTTTTTGTAACTTTGACCTAACATTAATTATCATTATCGCCATATACAGCCATGTATAAGCCATCATCAGTTTGGTATCATAACCATCACCTATGACTTTTATTTGCAATTTATGCGACTAAGTTTTTAACTAACTAGATTTCATTCAATCAAACTTTTAAATTAAGGACAAGTAACAATGAAAATTGAGCTTAGCAAACAGCTTCCCCAAAGCAAAGGCAAAAAACTGCTAAAAAAAGCCACACCCACCAATGCCAACTGCTTAGTTGTACTATTAGATAAAGATAATCAACTGCTTGGCACCAGTGATGTTGCTGGAATAGATGCCTATCAGTCACGTATTGATAACCTTATAGAAGTAGCAAACTTTAAAGGTAAGCTTGGCGAGACAGTTGCAGACTATGCCCTCGCCAGTGATAGCAAAAAAAGCCCACTACAACTGCTATTAGTTGGCGTTGGTGATAGCAACAAACTGACCACCACCAACCTACAAAAAGTCGCTACTGCCATCTATAAAGCCATGGCAAAACGTGTCGAGACACTGACCCTTGTTACTGGTGATATTTTTGATAACAATGAATTTACCCAGTTTGTCCTTGGACTATTAAACGCAAGCTACCGTTTTGATAAGTATAAATCCGAGCAACCCCCTGCTGTACTGCAAAACATTGTCTTAGTCAGTCAGCAAGACTATCAAGATGCCGTTGACTATGCCACGGCTGTCTTTTCAGGACAAAGCCTAACTCGTGATGTGGCAAATGAGCCGGGTAACATCTGCTTCCCTGCCTATATGGCAGAGCAAGCTCAAGCCTTGGCAAAATCTTATCCGGATTTACTAAAAGTAACCGTACTTGATGAAAAGAAAATGAGCAAACTTGGTATGAACTGCTTTTTATCAGTTGCCCAAGGCTCAGAGCGTGATGGACAGTTGATTATCCTAGAATATCAAGGTAAATCAAAGTTTTCGACCAATATGACTGCCAGTTTTGCTGCCAGTATTAAAGATGCTGTTGCAGACAAACTGCCACGCAGCAAAAAATCAAAAAAAGCGCAAGTGGAAGAAGCAAACACAGAAGCGAACACAGATGATGCCCCTATCGTCTTGGTCGGTAAAGGTGTTACCTTTGATACTGGCGGCATCTCATTAAAACCAGCCGCCGGTATGGATGAGATGAAGTTTGACATGGGCGGTGCAGCATCTGTACTTGGTACGATAAAAGCCCTATGTGAAGCTCGCTTAGCGATTAATGTCGTCGGTGCATTAGCCTGTGCTGAAAATATGCCTTCAGGTCGTGCTACTCGCCCTGGTGACATCGTTAAAGCCATGAATGGCAAATCAGTTGAAATTATGAATACAGATGCCGAAGGGCGTTTGGTATTATCAGATACCTTATGCTATGTACAACGCTATCAGCCCAAAGCCATCATTGATGTTGCCACACTGACAGGTGCATGTGTCATTGCCTTGGGTCATGTCCGCTCTGCCGTTTATAGTAATAACGAAGATGTCCTTTTTGAGCTAGAAAATGCCAGTGAGCAATCAGGTGATTTAGTCTGGCATATGCCTTTAGATGATGCTTATCAGTCTCAGCTTGACTCACCCATCGCCGATATGCAAAACATCGGTGGTCGTCCTGCTGGCTCAGTCACTGCTGCTTGCTTCCTATCTCGCTTTATCGAAGAAGGTCAAGCATGGGCGCATATTGACATTGCTGGTACAGCATGGAACTCAGGCAAAGAAAAAGGGGCAACGGGTCGCCCAGTGCCACTATTTATGCAATACCTAAAAAATCTTGCAACCCATACTCAAGACTCACAAACGCAAGAGCAAGCATAAATCGTACCTTAGCGATGCAAGTTAGCTTTTATTTATTAAGCCATCATAAAGTCCCCAATGCTGAGGCATTGGTGGACTTTGTGTGTCACCTTATCCAAACGGCTCAGCAAAAAAGTGAGCAAGGCACACGTATGCTTATCATTGATGATGATGAAGCTCGGTTACAACAACTGGATGATAAACTATGGAGTTTTTCAGCAACCAGCTTTCTACCACATACACTTATCACTGCATCTGACACAGTAAATGATACAGACATTAGTGATATTAACAATGATACTAATATTATCACTACGGCAAATACTGCCCCGATTTTACTCAGTAGCGATACGACATATGCTATCCATACCCAACAACATCAATCCACATCGCATCCAGAGCAGAAGTTTCACTTATTGATTAACCTAGCACAGCAACCCATCAAAAACCTACAACATAGCGACAACCAACCCAACCGTCTGCTAGAAATCATCGCACCTGATGATGCCAGCGTACAACAAGGACGGGAAAAATATAGATTTTATCAGCAGTTAGGCTTTGCACTTAATCACTTTAAGTTATAACGCCTATTTAACACCTATTTTAGTTATAATACCGATTGCATACACGCAGTCTTATCAGGCTTACCACGACTTTTGTGGTCTGGATACAAAATCAATATTTTTAATGGTCATGATACAGGCTCCTTTTGCTGTAATCACATAATCCAATGTCGCCCCATCTTCCCTATCCAAAAATAACGCCACCGCATCATCTTGACGAATACGGTCGACTGGTTGCCAACGACTGCCCTTCACTGTCGGTACAATGATATCGTGTGCTGTCTGTGGGTCTGTACTGGTTTTGCCAAACATCTGAATTTGTCGCGTATCTGGCTGATAGGTGATGGTGTTATAACGACAAAAATCCATATGTGATATGTCATTGCCAAACTCTGGTGGTACTTGCAAGTTGCGACCACTCACAACGGTTGGCTCATCATTTACTTGATTACTATGCGGCTCGCCATGATTTGATTCACCATCAGCCACCTCAGCACTACTTCCCTCATTTGCAATATCAGAGGCATTACCTACTGTAGACTCTGGCTCTGCCGATACAGGATTAATGATATTATGAATGACTGGCGTGTTATCCTCATCCTGCGCCTCAGCACCCATTTTACTAAAGCCAAATCCAAACTCCGGCAAATTGTCTCGTAGCTCTTCTAGAGTTTGTGGTTGCTTATCATTTCCAAAGAGTGCTGAAAAATCTCCTTTTAGTATCTGCTTATATTCTGGTAGCATACTCTTGTCCATCAATACAGCAAACAAAAATACCATCCCTACAATGCCAAGAGAAAACACCAATCCACCAGCATGAAAATCACTGATAACAAATGACTCACCTGTTTGCTGTAGCTGGGAAATTTGTTGATTAACTTGGCGAACCTTTTCCCTATTGGTCAGTTTTGCAAAACCCTTTAACTCAATCTGTCCACTATTTGTTTGTATATAAGCGCTCTTTTTCCCTTCCCTATGATTATCTGAATGACTGCTATCTAAATGCTCATCTACATTATTACCTAAATTTTCCCTAGAACGCTCAGTTAAAACTTTGATACAACGAACATTTTTAATGGCTATTTTTTTGAGAGTGAGCAGTCCAAATAACTTACGCTCAAGTACACCATCAACCCGATCATATTGATAATATAGGGTTAGATAATGGGGAATGATGGCAGGTAATGCCCATTTAATTAATGGTACAGCAACGCAAGTTATAAAGATAAAAATTGCAAACAATACTTTTATTATCATGGTGTTCTTATATATCTACTTTATTCCATATTTGTTTATATATGATTATCATTACCATAATATGACCGTCTCAATCTAACGCCTAAATACTCAACTAAAAACCGCTCTTATGTTTCTTAAATATGACTCTATAGTTAATATGCAAATGATTATCATTGCTAAATTTAAGCTAAAATACAGAATTTCATGGCTATAGACAGGTATTTTTACTATCAGAGCTTTTTCATAATAGTGTCATAAGCATATTAATGATTTTGCTAATACGCAAAAAATGCTACTATCCTGCCCCACTGTATTACTTTAGTATCTTTTTTCTCATAAGGATTGCTCATGAATTCACTAGTAACACTATATCAGCGCATAGGGCTTGTGCCACTGATTATTATCGGTCTTATCCTTGGGATTCTAATTGGTTGGCTTGCTCCCTCTGTTGGTATCGCCCTAGGTCTGCTTGGCACATTGTTTGTTGGCGCATTAAAAGCCGTTGCTCCTATTTTGGTTTTTGTGCTGGTGCTAGCTGCCATTTGCCAACATCGCTCAGGTAATAAGGTTTATGTAAAACCTGTTTTAATTTTATATATTTTTGGCACATTTTTAGCGGCACTGACTGCAGTCACAGCCAGCTTTTTATTTCCAACCAATCTGGTTCTAGTTAACAGTACCATTGAGCAAATCCCACCAGCTACATTAAAAGAAGTATTAACCACACTATTAATGAACTTAGTAGCAAACCCTGTCAATGCCATTGCCAATGCAAACTATATGGGCATTTTAGCATGGGCATTAGTGATTGGTTTTGCACTACGTCATGCAAGTGATAGTACTCGTAGTGTTGTAGCAGATTTTTCTGATGCCATCTCGCAAGTGGTCAAATGGGTCATCGCCACAGCACCACTTGGCATTATGGGTTTGGTTGCCAATACAGTTGCCGAAACTGGATTTGAGGCACTGGAAGGATATGCAAGAATCTTGGCAGTCTTGGTTGGCTGTATGTTGTTTATTGCCTTAGTGGTTAACCCTGTTATTGTCGCTGTCAAAACTGGTAAAAATCCTTATCCATTGGTGCTAACTTGCCTACAAGAATCTGGTATTACAGCCTTCTTTACCCGCAGTTCTGCTGCCAATATCCCTGTTAATATGAACTTAGCGCGCAAGCTTGGTCTGCATGAAGATACCTACTCTGTTACTCTGCCACTGGGAGCGACCATCAATATGGCTGGTGCAGCAATTACCATCAACGTTCTAACTCTTGCTGCTGCTCATACCTTGGGTATCGAGGTCAGCTTTGGCTCAGCATTACTACTGAGTGTGGTGGCTACAATTAGTGCTTGTGGTGCGTCAGGGGTAGCAGGTGGTTCATTATTGCTAATTCCGCTAGCATGTAGTTTGTTTAGCATTCCTAATGATATAGCAATGCAAGTGGTTGCTATTGGCTTTATCATTGGTGTTATCCAAGATTCAGCAGAAACAGCGCTTAACTCTTCTACCGATGTACTATTTACCGCAGCCGCTGACCCTAAATATGCTCGCTAGTCTGACGACTGCTAGAGTCAGTCTATAAGTCTATTGAACACTATCTGTAAAACAAAAAGCATCGTCATTTAATATGACGATGCTTTTTATTTTGACCAAGAAATGAAAGACTAAAATGTCCAGCTACCACTATCAACTTATCGTGTCATGATAGCTCTTCCTCTAATCCCACTTAACCTCAATAACTTGTGTACTTTGTGGCTCAAACTGACGTTTAAACTGACGTAACTGCTCAACCTCTGCCAGTAGCTCTAAGATTAAGCCAATCGCAGGTACACTAGCGTCAAAGTCACGGCTAAGACGCGAGGCTCGCCTGACTGTCGCCAATTGATAGCCTGAGAAATGCTGATAATATACTTCATTTTGTGCAGATGTAGGCGTGGATGCTTTGCTTGTTTCTAGCTCCTGTACCTTATCAATATCCACATCAGGTGTAATGATATTTTCATCTATCAATGCCAACACCCACGACCGCTCTTGTCCACAGGCTGTCACCAGTTCATCAAGGCTCATGATAATGTCATTTAATTCTGCTGAATGTTGCATAGTTTTTTATCCTTTTTATTTATTCGACTTCTTAATTTGTCTCTCTAGCGCTCAATCTGCACATCATGGAATGTTGACTGTAAAGTGCGAAACGCCTCTGCCTGTGCCTCCGTATTTACTGTTGGATTAACAATATGTAGGGTTAAGTATAAATCACCGGCTGTTTTTGCAGGAATGCCCTTACCCTTAATACGCAAATGGCTACCAGACTTACTGTTTTTAGGAATGGTGACACCCAATGTTCCTGCTGGCGTACTCACATTAATTTTCTCACCCAATGCTGCTTCCCAAGGCGTAATATTCACTGTCTGATAAACATCTGCACCTTCTAAACGAATATTACTTGGGTGAGAGATACTAACTTTTAAAAATAAATCTCCATTTGCACCCCCACCAATACCTGCAGCGCCTTGTCCACTTAGGCGAATTTGTTTACCTTCGGTGATACCTTTAGGGATTTTGATTTTAAGTGTTTTCTGCTCATGGCTCACTTGACCATTTGCCTGACGCACAGGAACATTTAGCTTAATGCTGTATTCGTCACCTGTATAAACGGAAGATAACGACACAGAAATTTCTGCATGTTGGTCTTGTCCTTTTTGCTCAAAACTTGCGCCACCCTGATGCCCTGCACCTCGTCCACCGCCAAACGCTGAAAAGATATCATCAAAACGGAAGCCACCATCACCAAAAGCTTGACCTTCACCAAACTGACCTTTCAAATCTTCCCAATTAAAGCCCCCTTGTCCACCTGTACTACGTCCACCACCAAACCCACCTTGACCTGCGAATGGATTGGCAAGCATGGCATCATACTCAGCCCGCTTTTCTTTATCTTTCAGTGTCTCATAAGCATTATTAATTTCGGCAATCTTTTCATCAGCATTCGGTAGGTCACTGACATCAGGATGATATTTGCGCACCAATTTGCGATATGCTTTTTTGATATCTTGTTCTGATGCTTCTTTTGTTACCCCCAAGATGTCATAGTAGTTTTTTTCTGCCATGTTGTTTGTCCTTATTTATCACAATAAATTATAAAAATACTTGTTTACTATTTATGGGCATTTGCTCTAGTTTAAAGAGTTATATTTAATAAGTGGAGCAAATCACCCTACAATATACACATCTGTCAATGTACCATCATACTGTCCTTCAACTATAATAATTGACTATCTTTTTCTGTTATGATGACTATCCTAATATAGATGATTGTTAGCTCAAAATAAAATCGCTATAAAACAGAGACATGCTGACAAACATATACGACTGCAAGCAAATCTAATACAGTAGTGATTTTATATAGAGTCTAAATAAATATAGGTCTTCAGTTTGCTAAACACAGTTTACCAATAATGGTGCCATACCACACTTAGTGAGCTATCATTATTGTTTTTCTGATTATGGTTTTTTTGGCTATTATCTGGTTGTTCTTGATGTATATAGTCTGCCACTAGACGAATATCATTATTTTTATTAATTTGTTGACGAAGGGTTAGTTGTGCTTGTTGCACAACCTCATGACTGGCTCGCTTGGTAGCAATATAAGATAACTGCGCTGATTGCTGTTGTTGCTTTGGATTTTTGATACGCAAACCCAGCTCTAAACTGGCATCTAAATGACTGTCTTGGTCATGTACACTGGCATTGACCATCCCATAACCAAGCAGATGCTCACCTGATTTTGCCCCCATACCCACACCTGCCTGCGCATAGGCAATGTGCTTATCTTGTTCAAATAAGTCTGGCTTCACACCTGTTTGCAATTGCCAAGACATTCTAGGTTCACCTGCCAACGGCTGAGCCATATTTTCAATCTGTTGCATATCCAAAAATACAAACTCATCAAACTCAGGTTTACTTTTATCATAATCATAGCGCACAGACAGTTGCACTGCCTTAAAGCGTTTATCAATGTCTGTATAGGTATTGAGTGGGTCTTTAACAAATAAAGCAACGCCAAATTGGCTATCCTTTGTACTCAAAGAGACATGCGCCTGACTGGTCTTATTACTGAGTGCTGGAGAAGGCTTATTTTGTAATGGTAAATCAGCTAGTGTCTTTCCTGCAGGTAACATAAAACGCTTACTAAGCAGTTGCTTTTTGATAGCGTGGTCATGCTCTGTATCATCTTGCGACAACTTATAATTACGATGGCTAATCAAAAATTCCAATGCCAAGGCTTGCTTATCTGGGCTTAATGTCTCTAATACGCTGATATCTTCTTGACGGATAAAGTCATTAATCACTGTTTGCAAGGGTTTTTCTAATTGCACAAACTGCTGACGTAACTGGGTCTGCTCTGATGGCAAATAGCGCACAGACTCAATCAATGGTTTACCTTTATCATCACTATACTCAACAAGCTGATCAAAAACAAAGTCTGGTGCATACCAAGGTGATGTGCGTTGGGTAGTTTTAATATCACTAACCAGCTCTAACAGCTCTCCTGAGCGATAACCACAGTTTTGCTTAATAAAATAGTAGTCAAAGCGTGCCGACTTAGCTTCGTATAAATGATAATTTAATAATTGAGTATTAAACTCATCAAGATTAAGCACATATTCCCACATATCACGCTGTTCAGTTTTGGAATATACGGCATCTTGCTTAAAAAACTCTGACTCTGAAAATCCTGCATCATACCAACCAAACAACCCTTTAATGGCATACATAACCCCATTCTCATTTTCAGGGATGCGCGCTCCGAAATTATACGAATTATTTAATAAATCCTCAGAGGACAGTTGATGTTCAGGTATGGCAAAAGAGCCTGACTCATCTATGAAGTCATGAGTTTTAATCAAAACATGACCAAACGTTGAAGCAGGATTTTTTAGGTAGCTACTAACCAATATCAAACTGATTTTTTCAGAAGTCTCTGGCAGTTGTGGACAAGCTTTTAAATCCACAGATAACTTGGGTAACTGATGGTTGAGCCAAAAATAGCGTGCAGGAAAGCGACACACCACCTCTGGATTATTACTGTTTTTTAGCGTTGCTATTAACTCTTGATAAGGACTAAAATTTTGACGGCTTTGTGCCGTTGGTGCAGACAGATAAAAGTCTGCTGAAATGACTTCGGGCTTATTATTTTTATAAAATAGTAGATGTTGCCACTGGTGATGATTCGCCAAGGCTTGTAAGGTAGCATCAGAATCTACAATGGCTGAAATATCAATCTGTTGTTGAGATGCACGATGATTAATATCATGAAGTGTGTTATGACCATTTGTTGCCTGCTTTGTAGAGGCTTGATTAATAGTGGTTTTATGAATAGTAGCTTGATTGATAGATACATCAGATGATGTCTGGATTGCATAAATCTTTTGAGTCGCAGTCAATAGACACAAAGATGAAAAAAGCACACCAGAGAGAATACTGGTATGCTTTTTATTCAGTCTTTTAGCAGAAATAAAGCGCATATATTTCATTAGCAAAACATCTGGCAAAGCATTATGCTCCTTATTTCTAGACTGGTGTTGATATAAATATCATCATATCAACAGGCTTAGCAAAAACTCAAATTACATTGCACATTTTTGGCTAACGATGTTATATAGTGCTTCAGCATTTTGGTCTTGAGTTGCATTTTGATATGCAGAGCTTTGTGTATATACACCATATTCTGCACGTACTGCATTCATAGAATCACAGCTTGCAACATTCGCAAGGGCTGATAAATGAGCGCCTTGACCAGCAGCTAAATCTTGCTCAACACTTGGGAAAGCTTCTTTGATTAGTACAGCAGCTTTCACATCACCACCTTGGCAAGTGTCTGGAGACATTGAGTCAGAAATAGCTGCTGTTGTACCCAAATCCCAAGTTACGTTTGAGATGATGGCTAAAATTGGACTTGATTTGCCAAATAATGCGCCACCAATACCACACTGCTTATAAACTTGTTCAATAGTACGACCTGTGTCGTGCTTTTTAAGTTCAGCATTTGCTGCTGAGAAAGGAAGTAGTGCAACCATTAATGAAGCTACTGCAAGTTTCTTTAACATAAGTAATCCTTTAACTTGTAAATCAAGTAATTGTGTTTTATAACATCTTATAATCAATTATTTTGATTATAAAACCATCTAAATTTTAGGCTATCCATAATCTTATTTTATGTAAACTAAACCATATAAAAAGATTTTCTCAATAATATATAAGAGGTATCAAAGTACATTCATATGAATTTCTACTCTTTTAAAATACCACGAATAATTTTTTTCAAATCTTACTATTACAGTCTCTAAGCAAACAAATTATTAAAACTACATGTAACCTTATAGTGATTCTACAAAATACCAATAATATAGCAAGCTTTTTATAAATTATTTTACAATTATGCAACTTTTTGCTGTCATATTGGCATTGTTTTTACGCTTCTAGCCCACAGTCTACTAGAGCTGAGCATACTTTATTCCGTCATCTCTGCTTCTTCTAGCTCTGTCATTGCTAGTAGCAAATCTTCTTCTACCTGACTCTGACGCTGTTGCAAACTTGCCTGCTCATCAAGTAATGAAAGTAACTCAGATTTGCGCTCATCCTCATATAGACTGGTATCTGCTAACTTCTGCTCTAGTGTCGCTAACGCATCATTCACTGTATCTAGCTCAGCTTCAGCTTTATCAATGCGCTTGCGAATAGGTGCTGTACGCTTACGTATCTCTGCAGCCTGACGCCGACGCTCTTCTTTACTAAGAGTCTCTACTGGAGGCTTAGCCTCTGTATTTAGACTTTTTGCAGACACATCTTGGGTAGATTGAGCATTTTTTTCGCCCTCACTTTTTGCTGCTGACTTACGTTGCTCAGATAGCCATTTACCATAGTCTGCCACATCTCCTGAAAACTCTTGAAGCTTACCTGAATGTACCAAGTATAAATCGTCACAAACATTTGCTATCAATTCACGATCATGCGATACCAGCACCACTGCACCAGCAAACCCTTGCAGTGCCAAAGTCAAAGCCTGTCGCATCTGTAAATCTAGGTGGTTAGTTGGTTCATCTAGTACCAAGACATTAGGACGTTGCCAAACAATAAGGGCTAACGTCAATCTGGCACGCTCTCCACCAGAAAATAACTTACTTGCTGTATCAATACGCTCACCGCGAAAATCGAAACTACCCAAAAATGAACGCAAATCAGCATCTGATGTCTTACCAGCAATTCGCCTCAACATCAGCATTGGTGTCGCTTCAGCATCCAGACTATCCATCTGATGCTGATTAAAGTAACCAATTTTTAAAGTATCTGATACCTTATATGTCCCCGATAACAAAGGTAGCTCACCCACCAGTGCTTTAATTAACGTTGATTTTCCTGCACCATTCATACCCAGCAACCCAATACGAGTCTCTGGTGTAATTTGCAACGTAACACCTGACAACAGTGCTTGCTCATCATAGCCAATATCTGCTTGACGCATATCAATCAATGGTGAGCTCATATGGCTGGGCGGATAAAACTGAAATGAGAACGGATTGTCTGCCATCACAGGTGACAAATCTGCCATACGCTCTAACTGCTTAATACGACTTTGTGCTTGCTTTGCTTTACTCGCCTTGGCTCGAAAACGGCGAATATAATCTTCCAGATGCGCCCGTGTTGCTTGCTGTTTTTCAAATGCCTGTTGTTGCTGTGCCAAGCGCTCACTACGAGTACGCACAAATTGTGAATAATTGCCTGTATATAAAGTTAGCTTACCCTGCTCAATATGCAAAATATGCCCAACTGTGGCATCTAAAAAGGCTTGGTCATGTGAGATTAACAAAACTGTCCCTGTAAACTTCGCAATCCACTCCTCTAACCACAAAATAGCATCCAAATCCAAATGGTTGGTTGGCTCATCTAACAATAATAAATCAGCACGACTCATCAATGTCTTTGCCAGATTTAAGCGCATGCGCCAACCACCCGAAAAGTCATTCACTGGTTGCTCATGTTGTTGTGTCGTAAATCCTAAACCAGCCATAACTTGTGCTGCCCGTGCAGGCGTACGATAGCCATCAATGTCATCAAATTTTTGATGCAAAAGCGTAATGGTATCTGTCGATAGTCCCTGTGTATCTGCTAATTGCCGATTAATTTCATACCACTCCTTATCACCACTGAGTACATAATCTATGGCTGACTGGGTGCTTCCTGCTACTTCTTGCGCCATATGCGCAATCTGCCATCCAGCAGGTATACTTACCTGACCAGCATCTACACTCATCTCACTGATGCCTTTTTGAGCCAGTAACACAGCAAATAAAGTCGACTTACCTGTACCATTATTACCTGTTAGCCCCACCTTCTGTCCGGGGTGAATCTGAAATGTCGCCTCTGAAAACAATAATCGCCCATCACGGCGTACACTTACTGCACTAAACTCTATCATGACACCTATCACTACCTTATCATTCAATCAACCTGCTATTATTTCAAAGCTCATAACGATAGGCAAAGGATTTATCAATCTACACTTAGATAAAATTGTCATACAACTGCTCTAAGGTGCAAAAATATAATTATGCTATAATCAGCCTGCGATATAATAGAAAATGGTCAGCCAAGACAACAAATTGATCGCCTTTGTTATACTTGCAAATATCCCATACTAGAATATCTGCAAGCATATGAGCTTTTATCAATATACTTAATTTCACTGCAAACTTACCTTGTCTGACAACAATTTCGCCAATTGCAAATTATTCATGTCATGACGACACACCCTAGCATTTACTTATGTTGATCGTGAGGACACTATGAACCCAACCATTACACTGACTGATAGCGCAGCCAATAAAGTCCGTCGCCTACGCATTGAAGAAGGTGATGATAACTTAATGCTACGTGTTTATGTCACTGGTGGTGGCTGCTCTGGATTTTCTTATGGCTTTAACTTTGCAGAAGAAGTCGGCGAAGATGATGCCAGCTTTACCAATGCAGACGTGACCCTATTGGTTGACTCTTTAAGTTACCAATATCTGCAAGGCTCGACTGTGGACTATACAGAAGGGCTAGAAGGGGCAAGATTTATTGTTAGCAATCCTAATGCCACCACAACTTGTGGTTGTGGCTCTTCATTCTCCATTTAATATAAAGATTAACTTAAAAATAAATCAAAATGTTTTTCTTTTTCCTTAATTATAACTTTAAGGTTGTCTATATTAAATAAATATGTTTGAATAAGAATGATATTTTTTTAGGGAATATCCGACTAAAAGACTCAGGATTACATACGTTTTTTATTTAAAGTATTATTTAATGAAATAGCTGTTTTTCTATTAATAAATTAATAAACAGATGCCTGCTTTAACAATAGCCCTCAAGCCACGCTGGCTCAACTATTTTAAATAAATACCAATAAACACTAAAAATCTACATTTAGTCATATTTAGTAAAATTTGTATTTGCTTTTGCAAACAGATATGTTTCAATTGCTCTCATAAGTCTGATAAAATATATTTGTAGAAGGTTTATTAAACTTTCTACAACATGTGATATGTTTTACATAACACTTATAATTTGTTATTTAAGTTATTATAAATGTTCTAATTTTTATTTTCTTCTGTTGTTTTCATAACAATAAAACAACTTCATACATATAAGGAGCGCCTTATGGCTAAGTTATCTTTAGATTCGTTAAATGAAATTGATGGTTTTATCGCTGCTGCACTAGTTGACAGTGAATCTGGTCTTTCTCTTGCTGCTCTAGGTACAGGTATTGACCTTGAACTTGCTGCTGCTGGTAACACCGAAGTAGTACGTGCTAAGCGTAAGGTTGCAGACGTATTAGGTCTAAATGACAATATCGAAGACATCCTAATTACTCTAGGTAAACAGTACCACTTGATCCGTCCACTAGTACGTAACGAAAACCTATTCTTGTACCTAGTACTAGATCGTCAAAAATCAAACCTTGCTATGGCACGTCACACATTGAAGTCATTCGAAACTGAACTAGACTTCTCGTAAGATTAGCTATAGCTCATAAGATGATTTGTGCTTAATTAGTATTAATATCATCTTAACTTAAAGTCCTTACTAGTGATGGTAAGGACTTTTTTATTTTTTGAATTTAAGTTTTTTTACTCTCATGGATGTTTTTTAGGAAAGGGTACGGTAAACTGAGTGCCAATATCTTTTAGTAGTAATCTTGTGTTACTAACTATAAACATACCCTCTAGTTGACTAGCGTGAGTTTTCAATGACGAATTTTGCAACTTATACCCTTCCCCAATGGTTACAAAGCCACCATCTCGATGGTATGCAACGAGGTATTGAAAAAGAAGGTTTGCGCATGCAACCTGATGGCTTTTTGGCACAAACACCGCACCCATCATCCTTAGGCTCTAAATTAACACATCCTTATATCACCACAGACTATTCTGAAAGTTTACTAGAGCTGATCACTGCACCCAAAACAAGCACTGTTGATACTTTAACCATGTTGCGTGAGCTACATATCTTAGTCGCACAGGCTTTAGATAAGAATAATGAGCTGATGTGGCCACTTTCTATGCCTTGTATGTTGGCATCTCAAGATGAGAATATTCCACTTGCAGATTATGGCACATCAAATATTGGTAAGCTCAAAACTCTGTATCGAAATGGGCTGGGTGTGCGTTATGGACGCCGGATGCAAACCATTGCTGGGCTACATTACAACTTGTCATTTGCCGATGAGCTATTTATTGCATGGCAACAACATGAGTCTTCACAGGCAGAGCTGGCAACAACAGAAAGTCTGGCTGATTTTAAAAATCATAAATATCTTGCCCTAATTCGCAACTTTAAACGTTTAAGCAGTTTGGTTCTATACCTAACTGGTGCTAGTCCTGCTGTTTGTCCTTGCTTTTTGACTGGTCGCCAGCACGATCTGGCTCTATTAAATAAAACCACGTATTATAAGCCATATGCAACCAGTCTTCGTATGGGCAAACTTGGCTATACCAATAGCGTACAAGATCAACTCGATATCCGCTATAACACCTTGCCAGAATACATTAAAGGGTTACGTGCGGCGATCGATACGCCATTTGCACAGTTTAGCCAATTAGGTCTGGAAAATGATGCGGGTGAACCGATTCAAATTAATGATCATATTTTACAAATTGAGAATGAGTATTATAGCCCCATTCGCCCTAAACAAATTGCACAGACAAATGAAGCACCTAGCGATGCACTAGAGCGTAGAGGCATCGCTTATGTTGAATTCCGCGCCATTGATTTAGATCCATACAGTGATATTGGAATACGTCTATCAACGGCATGCTTTTTAGAAGTATTGGCTCTGTATTGCTTATTAACAGACTCACCAGAACTTCTACCAGATGAAGATGCGTTACTGGCAGAGAATCTAGAGCGTGTCGTTAATTCTGGTCGAGAACCAAATTTATCGATATTAACTAAACAGGGCGAGGTAAATTTTGAGCAGTGGATGCTAAGCCATTTGGAAAATATGCTACCTTTAGCAACACTGCTAGATGCTCGTAATAAAAACAACCACTACCGCACGGCTCTGACCTTAATGTTAGGACGTGCCACCCATACAGAGTCAACGTTATCAGCACAGATTTTGGCTGATACAGAGCGATTGGGCAGTACGTGGAAGCTGGGCCATCAACTGGCAGAACAACATCATCAGAGCCTCATGGCACAGACACTTAGCCCCAATACACAAGCAAAATATGAAGTATTGGCTGAAAAGTCATGGATGCAACAAGAAGAGCTAGAGCAAGCTGATGCACCTGATTTTCAGACCTTTTTACAAGCATACCGATAATAGGCAGGTGGCAGGTACACATATATAAAAATCGATAAGGTGATAAGAATGCAAAAATTAAAACAAAACCTACTGACGTATCGGGGGCTAAATGCCCTTTTAGTATTGTTTACTATGATAGGGATGGGGTTTGCTCTATTATTTTTACAAAAACATCTAGGGCTTGCACCTTGTCCATTATGTATTTTTCAGCGTATTGGTTTGATGGTGATGGGGATATTTGCCCTAATTGCTGCGATTTTTGCACCTAAAAAACGTGGTATACGTCTATTTTTATGGTTAGGCTCTATATTAGGTATATTGTGGTCCCTTGGTGTAGCAGCACGACATGTATGGTTACAACATCTACCACCTGACCAAGTGCCATCTTGTGGCCCAGGATTAGATTATTGGCTTGATGCCTTACCCATGCAACAGGTTGTGCAACAAGTCTTATCTGGCTCAGGTGAGTGTGCTGCAATCTCATGGCGTTTTTTGGGATTGAGTATCCCTGAGCAATCACTCATCTTCTTTAGTTTTTTATTATTAATTAATTTATTAATTGCATGGCGTATTTTTCGTCCACAAAATGCAAAATAATCAAAACCTCTCTGTTAGATAGTTTTTAGTTAAATCGTTTTTTTAAGGTTGTATCTATGCACGTTCATATTTTAGGAATTTGTGGCACTTTTATGGGTTCACTGGCACTACTGGCTCGTGAGCTTGGGCATCAAGTCACGGGTTCAGATGCTAACGTGTATCCTCCAATGTCTACTCAACTTGAGCAGGCAGGTGTGCACATCCAAGAAGGCTACAGTGCCTCACATTTAGACCCAGCACCTGACTTGGTCATTGTTGGCAATGCTATGAAACGTGGCATTGAAGCTGTTGAATATATGCTCGATGCAGGCTTGCCGTATACTTCTGGCCCTCAGTTTTTGGCAGAGCAAGTGCTACAACATCGTCATGTATTAGCCGTCGCAGGCACTCATGGTAAAACCACTACCACCACCATGCTGGCGTGGATACTGCAATATTCTGGTATTGATACAGGGTTTTTAATCGGTGGTGTGCCACAAGTTAGTGCCATTGATGATGAGCGTCTCAAGCAAGTCTTCACTCATAGTAGCCATTTAGGTGGCACAGACAGTGAGCATGGACGAGGCTATTTTGTGATTGAGGCAGATGAGTACGATTCCGCCTTTTTTGATAAGCGCTCCAAGTTTGTCCACTATCGCCCAAGCACTGCCATTTTAAATAATTTAGAGTTTGATCATGCGGATATTTTTGCCGATTTAAATGCCATTCAAACTCAGTTCCATCATATGATTCGTATGATTCCAAGTCATGGCAAAATTATCATGCCTGCCAATACACCTAGCCTTGAAGAAACCATCAAAAAAGGCTGTTGGACACCCATATGGCGAACTCACTTAGATTGCCTACATAAGAATGATACGGATAGCAAAAACGACTGGCATGCTGAGCTACTACAAGAGGATGGTAGTCAGTTTCGTATCTGGTATCACCCTACAGACACTGACCAAGCATCACAGTCTGGTGATGTCCACTGGGATATGAGCGGTCTGCACAATGTGAATAATGCGCTAGTAGCTGTGGCAGCTGCTTTTGATATTGGCATTGAGGTTGCACAATCTTGTCAGGCATTATCTGCCTTTACTGGCATCAAACGGCGTATGGAAAAAATTGCAGACATCACAACGACCACTGGCAGTATTCAAGTTTATGATGATTTTGCCCATCACCCAACTGCTATTACCACCACTCTTGATGGTACAAAAAAGAAGCTGAAAGGTAAAAAAATCTGGGCAATTATTGAGCCACGTAGCAACACCATGAAGCTTGGTATTCATAAGGATAATTTAGCACAGTCTGCAGTGCTGGCTGACCATGTCCTTTGGTATGAACCAAAAGATTTGTCTTGGGGGTTAAACGACATTATTGCTCAAGCAGACACCACAAATCATCAGCAAGTATTTGATAATACAGATGCTATCATTCATTATCTACAAGATAATATTGGTGACAATGATGCTGTTATTATTATGTCTAATGGTAGCTTTTCAGGTATCCATCAGCGTATTATTAAGATGCTAACCGAGCAAGCATAGACTGACTTATCGTCTTTGATATTCATCCGTCATGGTTATATTGCTTTATCACGGAATAACTAATATTTTTATACTTCTCCCTATAAAAAAAAACACAGGTTGTACAAGTTTAACAATTTGCCCTTATTCTAATCAGTCATTTTTGCTTACAATAATTGCAAATATTAACTGAATTATGGAGTGGAAAATGGGCTTTATTTGGACAATTATTGTAGGTTTTGTCGCAGGATTACTGGCTCGTGCTATTAAGCCGGGTAATGATGCGATGGGTTGGATAATGACCATTATCCTTGGTATTGCTGGTGCTGTCGTTGGTGGTTTCTTAGCAGGTGTTATTGGTATTGATGCAAACGGTGGCTTTACAAGATTAGCATTTTCTGTGATTGGCGCAATCGTTCTACTGTTTATCTATGAGATAGTCACTGGCAAACGCAAAGTCTAATAGTATTTACTATCTTATGTGAGGTTTCTTTATCTCACTGTGCTTTTATAAGCTTTTATTTGTACCTAACACCAAAGCGAACGTTTTTATCAATCGTTCGCTTTTTTATGTTTAGCTAAAGCTATCATCGGCATTTACTTGACTTATGCCACTTTTGTCCTTATATCATTTATAATAACAAACACACCATAATATCAACTCGATTTAAAAAGACTATGTTATTACCAATTTTAAGCTATCCTGACCCTCGTCTTCGCACCATTGCAGAGCCTGTCAAAGTCGTTGACGATGAAATTAAGACTCTCATAAAAGATATGTTTGAGACCATGTATGATGCCAAAGGCATTGGCTTGGCTGCCACACAGGTCGATCGCCATATTCAGCTTATTGTAATGGATCTGTCTGATGATCGCTCAGCACCTCGAGTATTTATTAATCCCAAAGTGACGCCTTTGGTAGAAGATAAAAAGCCCTATGAAGAAGGCTGTCTTTCTGTACCAGATGTCTACGACAAAGTAGAACGCCCTGCCAAAGTTCGTATTGAGGCAATTGATGGTGAGGGTAATGAGTTTACTGAGGAAGTCGATGGTCTGCTTGCTGTCTGTATCCAACACGAGATGGATCATTTAAATGGGGTACTGTTTGTTGATTATCTTTCTCGGCTAAAACAAACCCGTGCGCGTGAAAAAGTACGTAAGGTCGTTAAGCAACGAGAAAAACAGCCAGTTACTGTGAAAGCCTAAAAACATCAGTAATAATGTTTCATTAGTAAGGTAATTATTCAAACTTCTATACTTTCAGCAACCTTTATATTAATCAATCTTAATTTGTATTGGTTGCTGATTGCTTAAGCCATATTGGCTACTATTACTCCCCCCCTGTGTATTCTGCACGACCTCACCAATCGTTACCCACTGCCCACGTGGTACTATAATCTGTGTATTTAACTGCTGTGTTTGTACTGGCACATTCGTCTTACCCGTCAGTGATGCCTGCGACTGTAAAATAGACACTTCGGCTTGTCCATTCGCCAATATTTTGGGAACAACCGAGATACCTTGGTCGATAGTTACTAATGGCTGATTTTGGATACGAATCTGTATCTGTGGTTGATGATAACCCACCCTATTTTGAGTATATAGCAAACTTTGACTGGGCTGAGCTAGGGCTAACAGTGTACTGGTACTGATACTGGCAGGTTTGCCTGATAGCGTTTGCACCTGATACAGGCTATTTTGTTGTGCACTGCTTTGCTGGTTGGCAAATTGTCCATTAACAGCGATACCAGACTGGTTAATATACACTTGCCCTTGGCTAAGATTGTTTGTGCTATTGGTAGTTGTGCCTACTCGCACCGCAACCAAAACAGGCTGTGGCGCAGTATCAATCTGCCTTAATAACTGCTGTACTGCTTGATAGCCCGCTGGCGTAGTGCGTAATACCAATTTGTCTTGATACACCGAAACACTACCCCCTGCCGATACGTCATTTAACTGCTGTCGAACTGATGGCACAAGTGACGCACCGCCATAGGTGTCAATGACGTAGGTTTGGTATTGAGCAACCGCACTGATGGGTAATGCCAATACCAGTATTCCTAGTAGGGTTTGAACTGCTTTTTGGTTCATCGCTTACTTAAGCCCCAACACATCTTGCATATCATAACGCCCTGCGTCTGATTGCTCTACTGCCCATACGGCGGCTCGTACTGCCCCACTGGCAAAGGTCATGCGGTTTTGGGCTTTGTGGGTAATCTCCACAATCTCACCATCAGCGATAAACATCACTGTATGCTCACCAACGATTTCACCACCACGAATGGCATGGATACCAATGCTACCTTGCTGACGCTCACCTGTTTGCCCTTCGCGTCCATAGATGGCAACCTCTTTAAGGTTTTGTCCACGGGCAGTAGCAGCGGCATCTGCCATCATATAAGCAGTACCTGAGGGGGCATCAATTTTGTGCTTATGATGAGCTTCGATGACTTCAATATCAGCAGTTTCGCCAAAAGCTTTGGCTGCCATTTCAATGAGTTTGAGTGACACATTAACCCCAGTTGAGTAGTTACCTGCATAGACAATGGTAATTTGCTCACTGGCATCATTAAGCTGTTGCTCTTGGGTTTCATTTAGCCCTGTTGTACCGATGACCATCGCTGTGTTGTGTTTGGCACATAGTTGCACATTGTGTGCAGTGGCATCAGGCAAACTAAAGTCAATCAATACGTCAATATCTGCAATCACTTTTTCTAGGTCATCACTTAACGCCACGCCTAATTTAGATATGCCGACTAACTCACCTGCATCAACCCCAATAAGGCTTGAGCCTGCTCGCTCAATGGCGGCGGTTAGTTTGCTGTTTGGATTATCATTGACGGCTTCAATCAGCATCCGCCCCATGCGTCCGCCTGCACCGATAACACCGATTTTTGTTAGTTTGGTTGTACTTTTTGCTTCATTTGTCATAAGGTCTTGCTCTGTTTATCTGCGAAAAATTGTCTTTATCATAGCATATTCTTATTTTTTGATGGTGTTTGTAATAGGGTTTGAAATGGCACTTTAAGCACAGCCACAATATAGAAAATCAAATAAAACCCCAAAGGTTTCACGTGAAACTTTTGGGGTTGATTTTCGGGTTTCGTTGATAAGATAAGATTGATAATGCTCATTTTGATAGTTTGACAAACTCCACCTACTGCCTCAAACGCTGCAAGGCTTGTTGAGCTTGCTCATCACCCTGAGCCGCAGCTTTTTGATACCATGTTGCTGCTTTAGTGTAGGATTGTGGCACACTTAATCCTTTTTCATACATCATCCCTAAATTAAACTGTGCATCAGGATACCCTTGCTCGGCTGCCTTTTGAAACCATTTGATTGCTTCACTATCAGATTGTGGAACACCTTGACCCTGATAGTACCTAACACCTAGATTATATTGTGCTTGGGCATATCCTTGATGTGCGGCTTTTTGAAACCATTTTACTGCTTCACTATCCGACGGTGCGACGCCTTGTCCTTCGGTATACATATTACCTAAATTCGTTTGGGCCATAGCAAGTCCTTGCTCAGCTGCTTTTTGATACCATTTAGATGCTTCACTATAAGACTGTGCTACACCTTGTCCTTCATAATACATTACCCCTAAATTATATTGTGCTTTAGCATCTCCTTGCTCGGCAGCCTTTTGATACCACCTTACTGCCTTACTATATGACTGCGGCACACCTAAACCATTTTCATACATAATTCCTAAATTAGTTTGTGCATCAACATCTCCTTGCTCTGCTGCTATTTGAAACCACTTAAAAGCCTCACTGTTCGATTGTACTACACCTAATCCCTGCTTATACATAACACCTAAATTTATCTGAGCATCAACAAATCCTTGTGTTGCTGATTGCTGATACCATTTTACAGCCTCACTATATGACTGTGGCACACCTCGTCCTTGTTTATACATCAACCCTAAATTATATTGGGCTACAACATTCCCCCGTTCTGCTGCCTTTTGATACCATTTTACCGCTTCAGTATAAGACTGTGATACTCCTATTCCCTGTTGATACATCACACCTAAATTATTTTGTGCAATAGCATCTCCTTGCTCGGCGACTGTATAACAAGTCTCATAACTAGGATTATCTATACATAACTGGTTATTTATATTATCGGCTGTGATATCAGCAAATGCTGACATACTCGCTAGCAAAAGTGAGATGGATAGTAATAGAGGTTTTGGGCGGATGGAGATTAGATGGATCATGTTAGAGTTGCCTTTTTAATTTATATATTGATAACTTTATTTTAAACCAAAAAAAACTTGCTAAGGCATTTACCTTAACAAGTTTATTAGTTTTTTGAACTATTAGAAAATAATTTAGTGATTTTATATACCTAGTGCAACTACTGCCTCAGATTCTACAAGGCTTGTTGTGCTTGCTCATACCCTTGAGAAGCCGATTTTTGATACCACTTAATGGCTTCAGTATAGGATTGTGGCACACCTAAACCATTTTCATACATAACCCCTAAGTTATATTGTGCTTCAGCATGCCCTTGCTCGGCGGCTTTTTGATACCAGTTAAAAGCCTCAGTATAAGACCGTGGAACACCTAGTCCTTTAGAATACATAACCCCTAAATTAAACTGTGCTTGAGTATGCCCTTGCTCGGCTGCTTGTTGAAACCATTTCTTTGCCTCACTATAAGATTGTGCTATTCCTTGCCCCTGTATATACATAATACCTAAATTATACTGTGCTTTATCATATCCTTGCTCGGCTGCCTTTTGGTACCAGTTAAACGCTTCACTGTCTGACTGTATTACACCTTGACCATTATCATACATAAATCCCAAATTATGTTGTGCAATAGCGTGTCCCTGATCTGCTGCTTCTTGATACCATCTCACCGCCTCGCTATAGGACTGCGGTACACCTCGTCCTTGTGCATAGATAGCTCCTAAGTTAGTTTGTGCTTCAGCAAATCCTTGCTCGGCTGCTTGTTGATACCACTTTACTGCTTCGCTATAAGACTGTGGTACGCCTTGCGCCTGATCATACATCAACCCTAAATTAAATTGTGCATTAGCATAACCTTGCATAGCAGATTTTTGAAACCATTGCACTGCTTCACTATAAGATTGTACTATGCCTTGTCCTTGCTTATACATCACCCCTAAATTATTTTGTGCTTGAGCATAACCTTGCATGGCTGATTTTTGAAACCATTTTACTGCCTCACTATAAGACTGTGGTACACCTTGTCCTTCATAATACATAAGCCCTAAAATAGCTTGTACTTGAGCATCTCCTTGCTGAGCTGCTGCATAACAATTTTCATAACTAGGATTATCTATACATAACTGGTTATTTATATTATCGGCTGTGATATCAGCAAATGCTGTCATACACACTAATGAAATTGCGAGGGATAATAGTATAGGTTTTGGGCGGATGGAGATTAGATGGGTCATATACAACTTTCCTTTTTGAATACATCAGGCAAAAAAACTTGCTAAGGCATTTACCTTAACAAGTTTATTAGTTTTTTGGTATTTTATGGCAAGTTATAGAATCTATTGATTATACAAATGACAACATTTTTCACCATATGCAGACATGTTCAAACCTTGCTGTGCAAAGGATTTTGCGATACCAGCAGAAATCTCTTTATCATTGAAGTTTATGATAATCTTGGAAAACCTAGAATTGTTTTTAGCAGCTGAACCATCTACTTTGGGTAATTTGAACTCATAATCTTTCTTAGAAATAATATATTTTTTTAATAAACTTTCGAATACTTTTCCGCAAAATATAACGTACTCTCTTTTCTGACTAGTTATAGTATCCAGCAAAGTTTCAATATAAGGCTCTAAGGCATCGCCCTTAATTAATGCAGTCTCAAATTTACTTGAACCAAAGGGCAGAAGCTCAAGTTGTAACTTATTATCTATAACCTTTTCTAGGTTTGAATATTTACCATCAGTATCGTTGAATTCAATAACGTTAAATGGTTTTATAAATCTAATTTGTTTAAGATCGAAAGGAGACTTAAGTGTCTTGTTCGAGTGTTCACCATAATGAATTTTACCGTAATATCTATGAAATTTAAAATACTCATCAAAATCGGCAAACTTAAAATCACCTTCGTAACCATCTGACAAATTATCCTGTTGTTTAGGATTAAGGTGAACGAGTACAAATTTTGCTTGAGGATCACCAAAAAAGTACGATGGATACTCGTTATGATTAATATGCATCCCTGTCTGTTCTGATAACTCCTTCGCTCGACTTATCTTACGATTTAGGTGTAATTCTTCAATATCACTTTTCATTATGTTAATGAGTTTTTCCATACGAATTCCTTTGTTGGTGATGGTAAGACATATTTTGAATTCAGGTATCACTAAACTAAAGAGATACTTCTTATTATAAATAGTATATAGGGAGAAGCTCCAAAAAAAACTTGCTAAGGCGACTACCTTAACAAGTTTTTTAATGCGATACTTTAATCAAAACTACTTAATCAAAAAAATCACCTAACTTCTCAAAGAAAGACTTTTTATGAGGAGATTGCTGATGTTTACTATCACCATCTAGAGTATCTTGGAATTTGCGTAATAAGTCTTTTTGCTCACGAGTCAGGTTCACAGGAGTTTCGACCATAATACGGCAAATCATATCACCTTTCATAGTAGTGCGTACTGGCGTCACCCCTTTACCACGTACACGTAATAGTTTGCCACTTTGTGTACCTTCTGCCACTTTGATTTTTACTTTGCCATCAAGGGTGGGGATTTCCACTTCTTTACCCAATGCGGCATCGGTAATGCTCACAGGTACATCCATATATAGGTCTGCTCCTTGACGCTTAAATACGGGATGCTCTTTTACTCGTACTTCGACATATAAGTCGCCATTTTGTACGCCTGCACCACCTGCTTCGCCTTCACCCGCTAGGCGTACTCTATCACCATCATCGACCCCTGCTGGAATAGAGACTTCAAGCGTACGCGATTTGTCTTTGACGCCGCTACCATGACAGTCTTTACATGGATTTTTGATTTGTTTTCCTGAGCCACCACAGTTGGGACAGGTCTGCTGTACTGCAAAAAATCCTTGCTGCATACGCACTTGCCCTTGACCATGACAGGTCTGACAAGTGACCACATCTGAGGCATTTTTTGCACCTTTACCATCACAAGTGTCACAAGGTGCTGGTGCTGTAAAGCTGATTTCTTTTTTACAGCCACGCACTGCTTCTTCTAAGGTTAAATCAATAACATAACGTAAGTCTGAGCCTCGGCGTGAACGTCCACCGCCCCGAGCTTGACCAAAAATATCACCAAAGTTGCCAAAGATATCGCCAAAGATGTCTTGGAAGTTACCTGCACCACCAAAACCACCGCCACCCATACCATTTTCAAAAGCAGCATGACCCATACGGTCATAAGCGGCACGTTTATCACTATCACTTAATACTTCATACGCCATTGAGGCTTCTTTAAACTTTTCTTCAGCTTCAGGGTCATCTGAGTTACGGTCTGGGTGGTATTTCATTGCAAGCTTGCGATATGCTCGCTTAATTTCTTTTTCATCGGCGGTCTTACTTACCCCCAGTACTTCGTAAAAATCACGCTTACTCATAAAATCTCCTGTCGTCATTGCAGTGCCTAATCTGTTTCACGTGAAACCAATACTCACAAAAAAACTCATAAGTATTATCAAATAGTAAGCAACTACTAGATAGATATGGCTAAAATAATAAAAAAAAGGTAAAAGTGTGCGCTATTTATGGAGGTGCATGATAGATTTATCAACCCAATATCAATAATATGTTAAATTTGACCGACAGACTAACGGACATACGCTCATGAAGAAATTCACTGCATTTTTATTTTTTATCATCATATTGTGTTTAGGTATCTTTTTTGGCTCACCCTATTACACAGCATATCAGCTAAAAAATGCTTATGAAGCCAAAGACGGCGCAGCTTTATCTGCTCAGATTGACTATGAACAACTGCGTCCTAATCTTAAAGAACAACTTTCTTATAAGTTTGCTACCACATTAAATAAATACCCAATGGTGGCACAGCTTGGTGGTAGCGCATTGAATCAAGCTGCCGACGAGTTTATTGAGCGCTCGGTCGATGGTGCTATCACTCCACAAAATATTGAGCGTATCATCACCACCCAAGGGCAAGCCAATCAAGCTACCAAAGAGCTGGCAGCAGCTTGGGCTATCGCCAGTAATCAAGTCAATCTACAAAACTTGATACAAGACTTAATTATTCAGCGTGGTGATATTGATGCGGTGGTCAAAAACCAAATGCAAATTATGATGGAGCAACAAGAGCAAGCCCTAGAAGCACATATGGCACAAGGGGAAGATAGTGATAAGCCACAGCTTAGTTACTGTGGCATCAACTGCTTTAAAATCTCTGGGAGTGTTAAAGGCTATCCCCTCACGGTAGAAATGCAACGTGAAGGCTTGATAGATTGGAAAATTATTAATGTGGTGTTGCCATAATTGGGCTTAGCACATTTTATCTAACTCACTGATAGCCCAGCTACTTATTATTTTCCTGTCCTCAGCCAATCCATTACTCAACACCCAGAAACTGCAAAAACTCTGGGTGTTCAAAGTTGGCATCATACAAAGTACCATCTTCTCGATAAATCGCAGGCGTAGCAAATACTGCCAATCCTGCCGATAAGTCACGATTTCCCATTAACAGATTGGTTTGGCTATCTGTACAATGATTTAATGCCATCTGCTCAGGATTATGAGTCATCGCTTGGTCAAACAACTGGCGACGACGTGTGCTATCTTGCTCACACCAAATCTGGCGCATTGGCTCAAATGACTCTTCATAAGCAGGATAACCAATGGTTTTTACCGTCACACCTTTAGCGTTCAACTGGGGGATAAGACGATGCAAACGACGACAGTACGGACAATGAATGTCTGTGGCAACATAAATTGTCGCTTTTGGTGTGCCTTGTGCAGGATAAGTAATCAATTGCGCTTCATCAAGTTTGGCAAAAATATCCTTATTTTTACGTTGCTCAAACTCTGTATCTAGTCCAGTAAACTGTCCATCCTTGATGACGGAAATCTCACCTTCACTAAAGTATTTACCATCTTTTGATACCAAAAATGGAATGCCCTCACCTGTTGCACCCCATATCACTCCATCAACAGCCGTATAATATAAAGGGATTGTGTCATTCATATTTTGTAATTGTGACATATTTGCCAATAATGCCTGACGCAATTCATTACTCACTGGTGAACCTAATGATGAGCTTGCTTCCTCTGGTGGTGTGGCACGTATGGGGCTGGGGTTTGGACGCAACTCACCTTGAATGACATATTGCCCATCAGCAGTGATATGTAAGGGAGGTTGCCCTTCCAAATTGACTTGATACATATTGGGTAGATTTGAGGGGGTGATATCCAAAATAGCAACTTTAATCCCTGCATCAGACAAGGTTTGTCTGATGGTTTGGTCTATGCTCTCCGAAACACTTACGTTACCGTCTATCTCATTTCCATGATTGACGGATGCAGGCGAAACAGCATGACTTGTCATAGAGACACCACCCATCAATAAAGCAGAAACAAGTACAGATTTTATTGATAGCGCCAATGTTTTAGATGGTGTATGCTGGCGCTTGGCAAACAATGGGATAACTGTTGACTTTATTGACATCTTTATAGACCTTATTTGATTGAATGGTTTAAAATAAAAGCATGTGATAAATTGATAAAAGCCTGATTGTAAAGCGGGTGATTATAAAGGCATCATGTTTTTCTGACATATCAATATGACAAATTTTGTTGTTTTCTGTCTTCAATACGTGAATTTTTTGAATATATTTTTTTTAAATATATACAATGCTCACACCATCACTTTCAGCCTCACTTTTTATTTATAAATCTTATGAGTACACCTGTAATATCAGCCACTTCTTATAACCCTACACATAACAAACGTTCTGTCACTCTTTTAGATGGTGGTATGGGGCGAGAATTAGAGCGTCGGGGTGCGCCTTTTCGTCAGCCAGAATGGTCGGCTTTGGCATTGATGCAAGCCCCAGAACATGTGTTACAAACTCATCTCGACTATCTACAAGCAGGGGCAACGCTCATCACCATTAACAGCTATGCTTTAACGCCGTTTCATTTAGGGGATAGATTTTATCATGAGGGTCAACGTTTAGCGGTACTTGCAAGCAAGCTGGCATATCAAGCTGTACAAACGAGTCATACATCTGCACAAATTTGTGCCTGTCTACCTCCATTATTTGGCTCTTATCGTCCTGATTTATTTGATAAATCGCAAGCCTATAATATCGCCATGCCTCTTATCGAAGCACAAGCACCATATGCTGATATCTGGTTGGCTGAAACAGTCAGTAGCATTGCCGAAGCCACGACTTGGTATCAGCTTGTGCAGGAATACACTGCCACACATGACTGCCCCAAAAAGCCTTTTTGGATAGCGTTTACAATAGATGACAATGAGACTGATATACGGGAGTCAGTACGACTGCGCTCGGGTGAGCCAGTCGAAAAAGCCATCTGTGCCATACTAAATAAAGATATAGACAAAGATATAAGCATAGACACAATTTTATTTAATTGCAGTCAGCCTGAAGTGATGACTGATGCTTTGTGTATCGCCCAGCACTGTATTCAAAAAGCTGGCGGACATCAACGACTAGGTGTCTATGCCAATGCATTTGCCCCAAAGCAAGTACATAAAGATGCCAATGCTGAACTGCGTCATATCCGCGAAGACACCACCCCTGAAGTCTATCTACAGTGGGCGTTACAGTGGCAACAAGCAGGGGCTGATATCATCGGTGGATGCTGTGGCATTGGTGTAGAACATATTGCCTATTTAGCCAATGCCTTAAAGTCCTTAAAAACTTAGAATCCTTAAAATAAGGATACCTTTACTCTTAAAATACTAAAACTCAGCGACTTCATCAGCCGTTAAAAAGCGACTTTCGCCTTTTTCTAAGCCTTCTAAAGTGATATTGCCAATACTGGCACGATGCAATTCAGTGACTTTATTACCAAAATATCCCATCATACGTTTGACTTGATGGTATTTGCCTTCGGTTAAAACTAGGCGGGCGTGAGTATCATCAATAAACTCTAAGGTCGCAGGTTTGGTCTTTTCATAATCGCCTTCTAGCAAGATGCCTTGTGCCACTTTGGCTACTGCATTGGCTTGAGCGTCCTCATCCATTGGCTCGGCAAGGGTTAGCTCATACACTTTGTCATGCTGGTGCTTGGGGCTGGTGACTCGGTGCAACCATTTACCATCATCGCTCAGCAATAATGCCCCTGTGGTATCGACATCCAGTCGCCCTGCAATACGCAAGCTATCAAGCTCTGGTACAGCAATCAACTCGGTGACAATGGGATACTCTTTGGCTTTTAGGGTACATTCAAAGCCTTCTGGTTTATACAATAAAATATAACGATTGCCTGTGGCGACCGATAATGGCTCACCTGCCCACATCACCTCATCATTTAGCTCATCAACGTGCATACTGCCATCTTTAACCACCTCATCATTGACGGTAATCTCTTCGGCATGTAGTACCTTTTTTGCCTCTTTGCGTGACAGCTCGGTGGCTTTACTAATAAATTTATCCAATCGCATTTATGCTATCCTATAATTTGTCATAAACGTTTTATGACCTCTAAAAATTTTGTACGACCAGTTTACCATAACTTACCCTCAACCTTAGCCTAATCCCATTAACAAATAGCACCAAACCCATGACATATCAAACCCTTGCCAAAGCCGTCACCGCCCGACTAGAAATCAAAAAGTCGGAATTTATCGCCTATGCTTATCCTGTCAATAATCGGGAACAAGCAATGTTTCACGTGGAACAATTGCGAGAAAAATATCCCGATGCTCGTCACCACTGCTGGGCATATATCATTGGTGACCCCAATAACACCACCAGTGCAGGCTTTGATGATGACGGCGAACCTAACGGCACAGCAGGTCGACCCATTTTAAACGTGCTACAACACAAAGCCATCGGCAATATCATTATCATTGTGGTGCGTTATTTTGGTGGTATTAAATTGGGGGCTGGTGGGCTAACTCGTGCCTATGCAGGCTCGGCACAGGCAGTGGTTGATGTGATGCGTCTTACCCCTTATGTGCCAATGACTGAAGTTAAGATAGAAACTGACTTTGCCAATGAATCACAAATTCGCTATTTGGTAGAGAATGTGGGTGGTGAGGTAATAGATGTAAACTATGGTAAAGCCGTGATACTGCAAGTGCAGTTAGCAGAAAAAGAGGTGACAGAGCTAGCACAAAGTTTGGGAGGTATGGCGGTGATTGTTAATGAAAATGACAACTAATAAAAAATAACAATAAATAAAAGAGTACTGAATGAAAAATTTTATTTTGTTTTATTTAAAGTTAAATTTGGTATATTGGTTAACTATCTCTATTTATTTTATCAGCGATAATGATAGTGATGTAATCAGCACTATTTTTATTGGATTATTTATCATTGTGATGACTAAATTTGCATTAGTCATTGCACTTTATGAAGGGCAGTTACTGGCAATTATTTATCCTATATTGTTTTGTCTATTATATGTTACTTATACTGCAAAGTTTGAGGCTAGAAAACTTCTCTCAGTTATTATTTTTGCTATTTTATGTTATTTGGAAATACAAATTATGTGGGGGTTTTATTAAATGGGTAAAAGAGTATTTTAATGACAAATATACTCAAGCAAGTTGAAAAAAATGGCTTATGGGGATTTATCAACCATCATAAACAGTTGGTTATTGACTACCAATATCAGCAAACTTTGGGCGTTTATCAAGATATTGCTCCTGTACAAAATCCTAATAATAACCATTGGGGCTATATCAACACACAAGGACAAATGCTGCTTGATTGTCAATATGAACGTGCAGATGCATTTGTTAATGGCTTGGCTATCGTCCGTCAATACGGACTGGCAGGGGTGATTAATTTACAAAACCAATGGGTAATTGTGTGCCAATATCAACGCTTAAACTGGCTGTCTATTGGCGAGTTTAAAAATAAAAAACTAGCAAATTTATTATTGGCTCAACAGACTGATGATAAAAAATACGGCATTATTAATACCAATAATGACATTATCATACCCTTTGAATATAAAAAGATATTAAAATTTTGGCAACATGGTAAGTGTCAGGACAGCACTTATTTTTATGTGTGCAAAAATGATAAATGGGGCATAATTGATTTGACAGGAAGGGTTATTATCAGCATAAAATTAAATAATATCAATACATTAAACGAGCATATTAATAATAAAAATTTCCTCTAAATCAAACCTCTTTCACCATATATTCCTCAACTATACCATACCTTTCTCCTCTACATTATCCAATAACTATCTCAGATTACATTTCAGTAACCAAGTGTTCACTAAAATATCTTGGCAGTGTCATCAGAACTGAGTATCCTAATAGAACTTTCTGATAACCATAATAGTGCCTGTGCTTATGAAAGACTTTAGCAATTCACAATTTAAGCCTCCTTTTTGGATGACTAACCCACACCTGCAAACCATTTTACCCAAATTTATCATGCCCGAAGCTCCACCCTATCGGCGTGAACTGGTGCTTGACTCTTTAGATGAAAGTGAAATCGCTTATGATTTTTATGATACCAATGAGCCTGCACCCAAAGAAGGGGAACGCTACCAAACCCCACTTATCGTACTGTTTCACGGCTTAGAAGGCAGTAGCAAAAGCCACTATGCCCGTACATTGGCTCATTATGTCCATGCACAAGGTTGGCATTTTGTGGTAGTGCATTTTCGTAGCTGTGGCGGTGTCCCAATAAAAGGCAAGATATTTTATGATGCTGGCGACAGTGCTGAAGTGCATCACTCGCTTGCCTTTCTACAAAAACGTTATGCCAATATCTACGCAGTCGGCACATCACTTGGGGGTAATGTACTGGCAAAATATATGGGGGAATATGGTAATGATGCCCTCTGCCATTCGTCAGCAATCGTCTCTGCACCATTGGACTTAGCATCTTCTTCCATTGCGATGGATAGGTTATTTGGGCGTAAAGTTTATACCCCCTATTTGCTGAATCCCATCGTTGCCAAAGCTTTAGAAAACCAGCTTAGTCATGAAGAGCTGATTGGTATTAAAGCTAGCCGCCGTCTTAGTGATTTTGACCAAGTGTTTACTGCCCCTCGTCATGGCTATCGCTCCAAAAATGACTATTACCGCAAAGCCTCTGCCATGCCTGTACTACATGGTATTAAAAAGCCTACGTTGATTATCACCGCGCAAGATGACCCATTTTTGGGCATTGTACCGCATAGTGGCGATGTCTCAGATGATGTCATGCTATGTGAGCCAAAACATGGTGGACATATTGGTTTTATCTCTTGGCGCAATAAACAATTTGATACGGACTGGTATCCACAAACCGTGATGCAGTTTTTTTATTCTACTTAAATCTCAGGCATAATATGACCTTTCGTTAACGTCAAAAGGTCATGTTATGTATCCGTTTTTACGCTATACAAAATCCATCGCTGATGCGGTGATTGCCCGAAGCAAAGGACAAAAGCTATCGCTTGATGACACAGGCGAGATTAGCTTTCGCTGTAATTTAAGCGATATTGATAATTTTTTGGAGATGAATAACGGGCGCGTATTTACCTTATATGACTTTGGACGCACTGACTTTGCTATTCGTGCAGGACTTGGTAAAGCACTGATAAAAAATCGTTGGGGCTTTGTGGTTGCAGGCAGTACGATACAGTACCGTAAACGGGTGCGTGCATTTGATATGGTGACGATTAAAACTCGTATCGTGGCAATGGATGAGCGTTGGGTGTATATCGAGCAGTCAATGTGGGTAAAAGGTAAACCTTGCTCATCGGCTCTGCTACGCACTGGTATCACCGAAAAAGGGCGAGTGATTGCCACTAAGCGTATATTAGAAGCATTGGGTAAATCTGACTGGTCAAAACCGCCTCAAGGCTATGTTAAAGAGTGGATAGAGAGTGATAATGATAGACCGTGGCCACCTGAGGGATAGGAATTTAATTTCCTGTCATAGTTTATAGGTCATTATCTACTTTGTTAGATAATGACCTATAAATTAATTAAGCATATTTAATTCGGTACTCTTCTATCTTTGCTAATATTTCATCAACTGTACTTTGAAGCTCTGACCCCATACGTAGATATTCCTGCTGGCGGTCATCTTTAAGTAGTGATACTGTGGCATAGTATATAGCTTTAAACCTATCTTTTAGATTATATCTCTTAATTAAGCCATAAACTGTTTCACTTTGACCTTTAGAAAGTAATAATATTAAATAGTCCTCAATATCACTACTTATTAAAATATTTTTAGAAAAATCATGGCTTATATCTTTTATAATATCTAGCGAACCTTCATAATCATTATTCCATAACTTAATAGTTGCTAAAAAAAACAACATCCCTTCATCTAAATTGCTTTTGTTAAGATAAGAAATAATATCTAAGCAATTTTTCCTTCTTTCTATATTATTTGAAATATAATACCAGTGCACCAGTTGAAAAATATCTTGTGATGTATAACCATTTTCTTTAACTACTGTCTCAGCATGGTCGAATAGTCTATTAACTATTTTGTCATCTTTTCCTAAAAAAATTTCTAAAAAATTACCTGCAAATAATATATCAGGTATATTTTTGCTCTGGATTTGTAAAAGAGCACAATCTATTGCCTGATATTTTTGATTGTTTTTTATTAAACTTGCTAGTTTTTTTGTAAAATCATCATATTCATATTTTTTAACTTCAATAGTATCAGGATATTGCTTTTTTAGCTCTATAGAATAATATTTTTTTAAAGTATAGGGCATCTTTTCGCTTGATAGTAAGGCATTAATATAATCTTGATGAATATTACTATCTTCATTTTTAACAGCTTCATCTATTTCAAATAATCTATTAATCAACTCATTTTCATCACACCAACTCTCTAAAAACCGTGTTAGCCATAATACTCGTCGCCTATCGGTCTGGTTACCATAACGCATCAAATACCAAATATTAAAAAATCGCTCTTTGACAATATAAAGGTGATTTTTGGTATTGGTTTCAATTTTATCTATTATCCATTGTTGTTGTAATTTAATCAGTTGTGCAGATACTGTCTTGCTTGGTAGACGGGTTTGCTCTGCGATTTCTTTTGCACTCATTGCATCCCAATTCATGGCAATGCTATGCACAATCGCCCGCTGTTGCCGTGATAAATCATCCATTCGGTGCTTATATAGGGGGGTAGTTTTATCAATGGTTTCTTCTAGATACGCATAACTACTCTCTTTTGCTCCCTCCATGATGATTTGAAATAACAATACAATGGTGCGAGGCACACCATCGGTCAGCCGTCTAACCGCCTCTATACGCTCAGGATGTAAGCTAATAATCTCTTCTATGGTTTGTACCGCTTCTGGACTGGTTTGCTTGGCTAATGAGCGTAACAGCTCGTGCATTTCAGCTTCATTGATAGGTTTTAGTGTAACCAATTTAAAAAACTGATAAAAAGGGGCAGAAACGTCAAAATGAGCCTCCAATAATTGGCTAGAACCACCAATCAAACGAATTTGAGGGTGTAAACTTAATACTTCACGAAGCTGAGCATGTTCATTATCATCAAAATCCTTAAATAACTCTCCTAAATTATCCACAAAGACAATAATTTTTTGCTTTTGTTGCTCTAAATAGCTTCTTATTATCTCCCACGCCATTTCAGCATTATCATCTAAGCTTGCAACTTGCTTAAACAACTGAGCATAATTTTTTGTATCTTGTTCTGCTAACTTTTCTGCAATACGCAACCAAAAGGTGAATAAGGATAATATGCCATATTCTTCTTCATTTAATAAAATAGGAATAAGCCATTGTTTTAATTTTTCATCTTCGGCAACTTCATATGCCAATCGAGAAAGTAAAGTGGTTTTACCCGCCCCTCGCACACCTTGAATAAGATAATGTGTTTCAGGATTTTCCATTGTCCCTGTTTGTATGTCTTTCCAGATACGTTGATATTCTTTTTTACGAATACTAAACCCTGCTTTGAGTATATCCGCATCAATATTTTGTGTGTTATATAGCAAAACAGAGTTGTTTGTTACGGATGTACTTTTGGTTGAATTAATATTAGTTCCCATAGCGACCCCACCAACGTTTAAATAAAGGTGAGGTAAATTGGTAAATATCAGTCTCATCTTGGAACAGATAGCCATCATTTAATAGACAATTAATCACATATCGGCTATTTACGGTATCTTTAAAATCAGGGTGTTGAGATAAATTAAATAAGTCACCTTTAGTTACGACTTGATTATCACAAATTAAATCCAAAACTTGGTACGCAAATTTTCGTTCTGTGTTATCTAAGCGGTTTAGTCGCTCCCGCCAATGTGCAAACTGTGTAGTGGAAGCTTGCTGGAATAAGGTATGAATGGCTATTGCAACATCAGAGCTATTGATATTCCGCTCTTCTTCATCTGCAATATCGTATAACTGCTCACATACCAACCTTAAATAATAAGGCATATTCCACCCTACAGCTTCTATAATCGCTTCTTTGGTATCTTTATCAAAGCTAACTTCTGGTAAATAACGATTACTATAAAAATCAATAAAGGCAAGTGCCTCATCATGGCTAAGTGGACGTATTCCAGCTATAGTGAGCATATTAATTAGATCAGTCACTCCAAGTTTTTCTGCTAGAGTATCTAGTCCTATTGAGCCAGTTAAGATAAATTGTACTTTTTTATTAAACTCAGGATCTTGGCACAAAGCTCGAATACCCGATAAAAAATGCTCTGCTCCTTGTTTACCGTGAGTGTGAGCGATTTTTTCTAAGACATCAGGAAACTCATCAATGGCAATAATGACAGTATCATCACTATCTTTAAGACTGTGATATAAAATATCGCGAATCATCTCATGAGTAATGGGTGGTTTTTTAGCTTCTTGCTCATTTACGCCTAACTCAAGATTGGTAGGACTAAGAGATAAACTAAAATTCATACTTTTTGCTTTATTAAATAACGTTGTCTTAATCTGCTGTAACCCTGAGATATAATCAGAACGAAAAATCTCACGTAATAACTTCTCATAAAAGCTTTGCTCACTATCGCAGGTCTGCACGAATACATAAATCACTGCATAGCCTTGTTTGGGGTTATCTTTAATATGAGTGATAAGAGAGGTCTTACCCACTCGCCGTGGGGCAAGCAATAATATGTGCGAGCCTTGCATAATCTGTCGCCATATCCGCTTTTCATCTTTGACTCTTGGAAAGTATTTATCCCCTGTCACTACATTTCCTGTACTCATATTTTTTCCTAAAGTAATAAGATAACTACAAATCTGTAGTTATCTTATTTAACTACAGATTTGTAGTCAAGTATTTTAACTATAAAATTGTAGCTAACTATCCAACAAAACCTCTTTTCTAATATCCCCCATTTCATAACTAAATAAACATTATCCATTGCCCCTCTATTGCGTGTCATCGCAAACCTCGCTAAAGTCTTCTTATCGTTACAAAAATAGCTGTTATAAAAAATAGGAAGCTTGCCATGACCGCCACCGCTCATTTGCCTAACTCACTCATGCAAACATTAAACTTAACCTGCCCTATCGTGCAAGCCCCAATGGCAGGCGGAGCAACCACACCTGAGCTTATCAGTGCAGTGAGCAACTTTGGTGGACTTGGCTCACTTGGGGCAGGCATGACCGCCCCTGATACGCTTTGGCAACAGATTAACAGCATCAAATCATTAACCAACAAACCCTTTGCCGTTAATCTGATGGTGCTCTCAGAATCCGAGTCTAGTACCTTTGATAGTGACATGCCCTCATGGCTAAGTGACTTTTATCAACAGCATAACATTGAGGTTAATTTGCCAAGTGAGCCAGCACAATCATTTGCCAAACAGTTTGCCGTCTTGCTAGATAATCCTGTCCCTGTTGCCAGTTTTACTTTTGGTATTATTAGCGATGAGCAGGTACAAGCCTTACATCAGTGTGGCACAAAAGTGGTCGGCACAGCCAATCATCCATTAGAGGCAAAAGCATGGGCAGATATTGGCGCAGATGCGGTGTGTATGCAAGGTGTGGAAGCAGGCGGACATCGGGGCGGTTGGTTGCTACAGAGTCAAGCTGACCCACTTGGGCTACTTACCTTATTAAGCCAAACTCGTACCATTGTTGATATACCATTAATAGCCAGTGGTGGCATTATGACAGGGCAGGATATTAAAACGGTGCAAACGGCAGGGGCAGAGTTGGCACAGATGGGAACGGCATTTTTGACCACCCATGAGTCAGGGATTAACGCCACTTATAAACAACAACTACTCAATGTGGCAACTGGCAAACGCTCTGCACAAACTCGGCTGACTCGTTTATTTTCAGGCAAACAGGCTCGGGGATTGGTCAATGAATATCTCACTAAATTTGCTAAATATGAGCAATTTATTAATAACGACAAAAGCGATAGCAAAAACACTCTACCCCCTTACCCACAGCTTAATGCAATGACCAAACCGATGCGAGCATGGGCAGGACAACAGCAAAACCCTGAGTATCTGTCATTATGGGCAGGGCAAGGCGTAGCTCAAGTTAAGGCTGAGAGTGTTGCAGAGTTAATGGAGCGATTGATGGGAGAATATCGGGGTTAGGGTATTAATAAGCAGATATAGGGTAACGATGGGCACGCAAAAGTTGTAATAATGCCAATAATCGCTCACTACGGGTCATAGATTTGCCCTTATGTTCATTTTTTTACACTCTTAACCCTTAAATATACGTCTTAAAACTTAGTAAAAAACATAAGGATTAACCATGCTTACTTTATACGGCAACAAACTATCGGGCAATAGCTATAAAACACAGCTTGTTTGTGCCTTACTATGCATAGAGCATGAGTGGATAGAAGTAGATATATTGGCAGGTGAAACTCGGCAAAGTGACTTTTTAAAAATCAACCCATTAGGACAAGTGCCTGTCTTAAAAATAGACAATGAATTAACTAATGACACTCATAATAACCCATCAGAAACGTCCACCATTTTATTAGAGTCTAACGCCATTATTCGCTATTTAGCCCATGACTCTTGGCTGATTCCAACCGACCCCATCGCCTATGCTCAAATGTGGCAATGGCTTATCTACGAGCAAACCGAGGTACGCTTTAACCTTGCCTCTATTCGGTTTATCAAAAAATTCCAAAATATGATTGCCAGTCGTATGGATGAATATCAGCAAAAATTTGCTCAATCTCAGCAAGTCTTAAGCCACCTAGAGGCACAATTTTCCGAGCGTGATTTTATCTTAGGCAAACAAGCCAGCCTTGCCGATATTGCTTTATATGCTTATAGCCATAAAGCCGATGAGGGGGGCATTGAGATTACCAATTATCCACATTTAATCACATGGTTTAAACGCATCGAAAACTTACCAAATTTTATCGCATTTAAAGGATAAAAATGTCCTCAACTTCAACAAATACCCCAACAAACCACCCTTTTTCTAACACCACGTTTCGCCATTATTTTTACCAATCACCTGCCCTACCTTTTTTGCAGGTGCGACATGGACAAAGTGGTGATATTAATAATGATAAAAACGGTACAAACAGTGAACAACGCAAACAAGATGGACAAACCTGTTACAGTAGCCATTATTTATTCATGAATAAATCTATGATAACTTTCTTTATTTAACAGTGTATCTGTCATACAGTGTGTAAAACATCATTGTGATTTTATATAGGATTAACATATCTTAGGGTCTGTTGAACATTCACCCCGTTAATCTAGTATTTTCAAGGGATACAGTTGTTTTTTTACTTTTGTGTAAAAATTGGCTAAATTTTTTCTACAAAGATAAATGTTCAACAGACCCTAACTAAAATCCATGATATATCATAAGGAAGGTCACTCATGATACCTTTATATCATACTACTTCCCGTCAAGCTTTGCGTTATTTGTGTACGACGGCGATTTCTTCATTATCCATATTGTCATTATCGTCAGCATTTGCCATGACCAATATATCCGCTACTGCAAAAGCCTCAAACTTACAGCCACAACCAATATCAGAAACTGTGTCTCAAGCATCACAAACGGTGACCCCCATCAGCTTATACAATACTGAGCAACGCTGGATACAACCTAGCAGTGACAGTAATGGTGACACAGAACAGGCTCATATTTATCGCCTACTGTCATCTCAGCCGATTGATGGTATCCATCCTGATAGTCCTGTGATTATTACCCTTGATGGGGATACGTTATTTCCGATTGGCTTACGTCATTTGGACTTGGTGCAAGCTCGCCAAAGTCGTACTTTAAAACCCAATGAGCCACAACCAGCACCGCCAGTGTTGTTGGGGATTGGTTATGCTCAGACTCGCCTATTTAGTCAAAGACGAAAAACGGACTTTACCCCTCCCACCTCATCCACCTTTGCTGATATGCTCCATCGTGAGGTGATTGAGCATTTACCCACATCAACCACTCAAAGTCATACCAGCCCCCCTACCAAAAACATCACCTTAGTCGGACATTCATTGGGTGGCTTATTTGCATTATCTGAGTTGGCCAGTTGTGTGCAAGCAGTGCAAAGTCACTCGCAAACTTGCCCTTATCAACATATAGTTATCGCTAGCCCCTCTTTATGGTGGCAAGATGAGCTGTTTTTAAAGCAGTTAGAGGATTTATTTGGCTCATTAACCCCTGAGCAAGCCCAGCAGTTACCCAAAGTGACCGTTACCATTGGCGCATTAGAGCAAACAGCCCAACCAGCCAGCCCAACAGGACAAAAAACTGCCATTCAAGGTGATAGGCAAAGCCTATTAGATGAACGCAAAATGGTTGATAATGCCAAATTGTTAAGCCAGCGCCTTGAGCAATACGGCATTGCCAATCAGTTTGTGCAGTTTGCAGGAAAGCGTCATCATGATTCGGCTGAGCAAGCGGTTAAATATGCCATTGACAGTGCCGTATTGAGTAAAGGGTTATCTGATGATACAGGCAGTCTTTAACTACTAACTACTAACTACTCACCACTCACCACTCACCACTCACTATTATTCATCTGCCCGATAGCGTGCGACATAACGGGCAGGTGTGGTGTGGTAATAACGTTTAAAGGCTTGGGTAAAGTTTGCCACTTGCGTATAACCACAACGATAAGCGACCTCTTTGATGGAGGCACCATCGACCAATAATTGCTGGCGGGCAAACTGCATATTTTTTTGTATTAGCCATGCTTGAGGGGTAATGCCCAGATGTTTTTTTAACTGCCGTTGTAGTCCCCGCTTTGACATGGTTAATGCCTCACTTAACCCATCGACATCACGACAGCCATTTTGCCATGCTTGCGATAGTTGCGTAAGTAGCTGTGCCTGCTCAAAGCCATCAACATGGCAAGATGCCCCTGTTAGGTTGGTTAGCATTGTTGGGTTGGGCGGGCTGTGCTTATCTAACTGACTAAGTTTATCTGTCTTATGCAGTTTATCTAAAGCCACTGAGCCATCAATCACAGCAAAAAAATGCTGACAAAATCCTTGCCACAACTTATCTAATAGCTCAACTAACAGCACTTCATTAGTAAACAACTGCTCAATACCCGCTTGTGTGCTATATGGGTTTGCCGAATCATTGGTCAAGCAGTGCAATGCTTTTTGTAGCAGTTTAGCGGTGCTATCATCTGCTTGCCATTGATAATCAGCCGTATATTGCAACCATTGTTGCTGTGGTTTGGATAAATGCTTGTTTAACCACGGGCGAATATCACGAATGGTCAGTTTGGTGACCACTTGTCCTTGTAGCAAATGCCGACAAAACAGCGACTCATTGGCAACATTAATCAAGCAACATTGAGGCTTGCCACGAGCTTGGATATGATGATGTTGATTATTGATGCTAAATTTTGCCTCACCATAGCTGACTACGACAAATGCGGTATAAGGCATCACCAAACGATGGCTGACGATGTTTTTTTTACTCGATAACGTGCCTGCATGATATTGCAGGTTGGGTATGGATTCATAAAACCCATAGCTGTCTTCCACTTTATCTTGAAACACATCACTGGGAATGGGAGTAAAGTGATTTGATTTTTTCATGATAACATCAGTAACCATTTAGTTAATAATAACCATTCTCAATAAAAACTGTCGCATTCGCAATATCTTTTTGTCAAAACCCTATCGCACTTTTGATTACAATAAAAATGATGACTAAAGACATTCTATCCACATCACTTGATAACCATCTCAAAGCAATACTGCAACAAATCAAGCAGTTATCACAAGTACATGCTGAAGACTGTGGCAGTTGTAGCAGTATTGTTTTGATTCAAATACCAGTGATAATGTGGTATCGATAACATAACGCCAACATAGCCACTGCGATATAGCCACCCATCAGCCAGTCAACATCTTTAGCCAATCTGAAGAATTACTGTATCACACTCTGATTTTAATCGCCGATTTTTAATATTTTAATAACAGTTTTTACGACTTATATTATTCACAGATTTTAACAACTAGGCTTTAATAACATTTTAACAATGTTTTAATGATTCTTTTGATAACAAAGGACTTATCTTATGTCACACATATCACATATGTCATTTACCTCCAAAAAAATACGAATGACAACAAGTCACAATAAAAAATCGCAACACCTGTTCTCATTAGCAACGTTTCGTCATACACCGCTACGCCATGCCCTGTTGCCTTTATTGTTATGCTCTGTTTCTAGTGCCTACGCCCAAACCACCTCCAATGCCAATACTTATACCGTTGTAGAGTCAAGCCAAGATAGCATTGCCTTTGATGTCACTGAAGATGGCTCACCATCTGCGACATTTGAACCTGTCGTTATCACAGCCAACCCTCTATATTACATAGACCCCAGTGAAGACAACGACAAATATAATGCCAATGTCGCTACTGTGGGTACAAAAATTCCTGATTACTTAGAAAATATCCCACAATCTATCAGTGTCATCACCCAAGCAAAAATGGAAGACCTAAACGTCGATACCCTAGACCAAATGGCTAAACGTACTACTGGTATGCGGGTATTACAAAATGACGATGGGCGTTCATCTATCTATGCTCGAGGCTATGAATATGACCAATTCAGTATTGATGGACTTGCCTCACCAATGGCAAGTATTAACGGCACATTACCTAATCTGGCCCCCTTTGACCGTGTCGAAGTCATGCGTGGGCCTTCTGGGCTGTTTAACTCTGCTTCAGAAATGGGTGGTGTGGTTAATCTTGTGCGTAAGCGTGGCAGTGCTGATGGCAAAAATACATTAAAAGGCAGTGTTACCTCACCGTTTAGCTTTGATGTTACTGCTGATATGCAGGGTCGACTAAGTTTGGATGAGAATGATGACAGCCTTGTCACCCGTAATATTTTTCAATATCAACAGAAAAAAAATCCCATTGTTAAAGAAGTAGGCGGTTCTGCCAATCGTAATGCCACTGTCTATTTAAGTGCAGATAAACAGCTAAATGACACCAGCAAAGCAGGTGTGGGATATTTATTCCAAAGTCGTCAAATCATTCCTAACAATGGCTTACCAACGCAAGCAAATAACCAACTACTGCCCCTACCCAATGATGACTTTTATGGGGCAAAATGGAATGACTTTAGCAGTAGCACCCATGATATTTTTGCAGACTTTCAGCATCAGCTAGATAGCAAAGGCATCATCAGTGCAGGACTACGCTACTCTGACCGTGATGCCGACTATAACTATGTGTTTGCAGGCAGTGCATTAAAGCAAGGTAAAATGGACGTTGCTGGAACGGCGGGAGATATTAAAGAAACCTCACTGAGTGCTGACCTAAACTTTAGCCAACCTTTTGCCACTCAAGGTGGACAAAGTGAGTATGTGGTTGGTGCCGATTACAAGCGCTTTAACTCCAATATTACTCGCACCAGTGCAAGAGGCTTTATCAAAGGAATTACCCTACAACAACTAAATGACTTGCCATATATCGACCTATTAGAGCAGGCGCGCAACAAACAAAAAGGCTACCGCTTTGAGTATGACGACAATACTCTAAACGAAATTGGTGTATATGGAAAAATCAATTATAAGCCCATCGACTCACTAAGCCTAATTGCTGGTGGACGTTTTAGCCATTACACCATTGATAATAATGATAAAGCAAAAGGTGTCAAAGGCAGTAGCAAAGACCATAAAGTAACTGGCTATGGTGCCGTGGTATATCAACTAACGCCAAACCTGAATGCCTATGGTAGCTATACTCAAGTCTTTATGCCTCAATATGAAACCAACGATGCAGGGGAACTGCTCAAGCCTCGTGAAGGTGACCAAATCGAAATCGGGGTAAAAGGACATTGGTCAGACCAGTTATCAGCCCGCCTCAGTGGCTACCGCCTCAATGATAAAAATGCTTATGCTCAAACATCAACAGGAGATAAAGTCGCCATAGGCGAAAGACAAATGCAAGGGGTTGAGCTAGAAGTGAATGGCGAAATACTACCAAACTGGCAAATATCAGGTGGCTATAGCTACCTTGATAGTGACATCAAAAAACCTGCTCTCGCTCGTGATGATGGTATCTTCTTACTCATGCCAAAACATACCGCCAATATTTGGACAACCTACCAAGCCAACAACTGGCTACCAAATCCATTAACCTTGGGCTTAGGTGTCAATGTGGTCGGTGAGTTTTCTTCGTCACGCGGGATTAAGGCTGATGGATATCAAACGTGGGATGCCATGGTCAACTATCCATTTACTAAAAACCTAACAGGACAGCTTAATGTCTATAACCTGCTTGATAGTGACCATTATGTACGGGTCGGCTCACCCAATACCTTTAATATTCCTGACAATGGACGTGAAGTCAAAGCCTCACTTTCTTATGAATTCTAATTTCTATTATTCATCTTGAAAGTAACATCACACAAAAAAACCAGACAGCTTGGCTATCTGGTTTTTTTATGTGATACGTATTTAGCTTTAGGCTAACACTATAGCACTTCAACCTTACCATGATTGTCACAATGGTCGCCATGTGGATGATGCAAATGACCATCAACGATATAGCAAATGTGGTCGCCATGAGGTACGGCTTCATGACCACAGTTTTCGCCATGTACATGGCTGTCATCATGCTTGCCACAATCATGCTCTGCTGTGCAAGCATTTGGGTTTTTATCACTGACTTCTATGACATGCTCATCAACATGGTCGCCGTGGACATGATGTAGATGCCCATCATGCAAATAGCAAACATGGTCACCATGCTGAATAGCGGTATGACCACAGTCTGCACTATGTTGATGTTCATGATTGCTATGCTGATTACATTGGCTCATAGGAATACTCCTTTGGGGATTAAATTAAAAACAAACGATATTTAGAACTGTACTACTGACACAACACACCTAGCTACACATGACTGGCATGAGCAATCAAATTGCTCAATAATGCCTCAACGTGAGCATCTTGCAATGTATATAAAATATGCTGACCATCTCGGCGTTTATTCACCAACCCTGCATCGTGTAACTGCTTTAAACGATTAGACACCGTTGTGATTTTATCGCCTGTTTGTGTTGCTATCTCACTGACACATAACGGCGAATCACACTGCTGTAATAGCAGTAATAACTGCAAACGATTACTATCGGCTAATGCTTTGAGCATCGTTGTAATCGCATCAAGCTGAACCTGATTTAGCTCAACATTTTCTGCTAAGGTTTGACTTGCTTGATGAGTCTCACACTCGGGTAAGTCTAAAGAAGAATCTGGCTGATGATTAATTGTCATATTGTATATTTACCTAAATAAACGCCATCACAAATAAACGCTTGATAGTGAATGAACTTGATAAAATCTATTATTCCATAGAATAATGGAATAATCAATCATTTTCTGCATAAATTTATAAATATAGTCAGCGAAGTTAGTTATAAACTGCTACAAGGCAGGCGAGTACAGATAGTACAGTTATATAGCAAACGAGCCTAGCACTGTAACAGTGATAAAATTCGTTGACCATAGAAAAAAGACCTATCTAACCAATGTCAGATAAGCCTTTCACATCATATAAATATCATAAACTCTTAGATATCTATTTATTTGTATCAAAAGAGCGCAACCACATTTGTAACATAGACTGTGTATAACCAATATACGCCTCTCGGTCGGTACTATCTGCCTGATTTATCACATCTATCACTTGTAACAAAACCACAAACCCAAATCGTACCTTTTGACGGTCAGCCTCAGTATCCTCAACCATATCCAACCGTAAACAGTCCGCAAAAATCGCTTGGCAAAAACGCTCTGTATGTTGCTTATCCAGTGCTTCTATCTCAGGGTCAGTCTGAATCGCAATCTCTAACTGTCTAAGCATACTTTTGCTATCATTATGGTCTGCCACAAATAAAGACAATACCCCTAAAAAAAAGTCTTCAACCGCTTTTTTCTGATTATTTGCTTCATTACTATAACTTTTATATACAGCAAAATAAGAATCTAACCAAGCACTAAAAATCTCATAAATAATGGCTTCTTTATCTTCAAAATACTGATAAATTGAGCCGACGGTTACTCCTGACTGCTCAGCAATCTTATTGGTGGTCAAACAATGCACACCTTCATTAACAATAATCTGTTTTGCAGTATTTAAAATGGTTAATACCGTCGCTTGTGAGCGTGCTTGGGTTGGTATTTTCTTAGCACGTTTCAATTTATCTAACATTATTTTGTGATTAAGTGCATTCATTAAAAAAAGTATCCTGAATATTTGATATAAACTCACACTTTATCACTGAAATGAGCAGATAAAAAGACAGCGTAAGTAATTGATACAATACAAGATACTTTATATACAAATCATATAACAAAGTATCACTCACATTATCATTTTATACCCCAAATACACCACCTAATTACCTGTTTGCTTGCAATGGTACAAAAAACATCACACAAGTTTCCTCTGGGGCGATGGGTTTATGAGCAATACCTTTAGGAATAACCACACACTCCCCTGCATTAACGCTTACTGTTTTATCGCTCATTTCAATTAACAGCACATCAGCCAAACTCTTTTTGCACCTGCTCAATACAACGTATTGCCCATTTCTGGCAGTCTTGATTATTAGTTTTGTCAGGACGAAAGTACACCGCTAAAAACTCTGAATAATCACAAGGAAAATAATGATAATCCCATGCGCCATCGTCAGAAAATAAAATGCCATCAGTAAGCTCGGCAACAGCACAAGCAATTAAGCCATAGCTTATACAAATGATGGCAGATTGCCCCGCAGAACGGCGAAAAGTCCAGCTTTGATTATGCTTTTCAATACCTTTGATGGTATCTGCCATATCATCAGTTTTGTCCATGACACCTGATTTAGAATGTTTTGCTAATATTTCTTCTTTTAAATAATCCAACTTCCAATAAGGCTCGATTTTATCATCGTTATCTATGATAGGATAACAGTAACCATCAGTGCCACCTTGAACGCCCTTAATAGTCAACCACAGATATTCTGTATCTTTCCAAAAAAATGGCTGATTCGGGCGGACTTCATATTGATAACTTTCATCTTGGGCATGAATATAAGCAACTAACTCAATCTGATAGTGCACCCCAATCGATGCCAAAAACGCATTGATATTTTTCTCAGATAAACTCAGTACCTTATCAAAACTGATATCCAGTGTACGAACGGGCAATACTTCGATACAGGTACTCATTGATATGCCTATTTTGATTACAACTTCTCATTAATTTTTGCCATCAATTCATCTCTATCATTTACCACAAATTGAAATGCCAAGCCGTCTTTTTTTATCACCTTTAAGCCATTATCAACCAGTTTGGCAGTTTTTACCGCCTCAATCTTTTCAATATCAGTAAAGGCGATATTGGTTTGTCCTGTTTGAATATTAGCTTTGTGCGATTTAAATACTAAGCCTTGATTGGTGATAAATAGCACACCTCCCACACTCTCAATACCTTTAAATAGATTGGCAGGGGTTTGGTATTCAATCTGCTCGCCTGTTGCTAAGGTTGGTTGGATATTTTTGGTCAGTTTGCTACGAATAATTGGCATCATAAACCCAAAAAGTAAACCAAACATAATCCCTTGTATGACAATACTGGCTATAGATTGTTTGTTCCAGTCAAATAATGTGTACGTTATCCAGTTTATAATATACAACAAAAACATAAATCCAATGGCTGTTCTTAAAAAAAGGATAATATGTTGTTTCCAATCAATTTTTTTTGTGTTATTTTCCATAATTTTTTCCTTAATTTTTATTTAAATACACTTTTTAATTTAATATAAATGATAATTATAATAAGTATACTTTTGTTAAGCTAAGTAACTTTTATTTTTATGGCTCTTTCTATAGCTACTCCTATAGAAAATTAGAAGAGGGCTAATCTGCCAACACATCCACTAACCAATCTACCACTGACCATACTCGTACCTAATATCAGAGTATCAGGGTGTATCACCGAATATAATGGTGGTCGGTGTAAACTGGGTATATTTTCATTCTCAAAATTATCAGATATTGATTCACTACATTTATACGTTCATAGCTAATAACTCTTTTATTTTTTGATAATTATTCTTATTTATGGTTGAATACCAAGATGGGTTCAACCAGACTGGCTTACGTTCATTTAGAGCAATTTATCATAGCTGAGTTTTATAAGAGTAATTTATGTATGCAAAGCAAACTTCAAAGTATTGAACAATATATAAAAAGCCAATTTTTCTTTTTTTACTTATCAGCCACTACCATTACCTATCTAGTCTGTAGTGTCGCTTTTATGGTTTATGCCTATGTATTCATACCTCTATATGCCCCCTCAGAGGATATATTTCATAGCTACTACTATATACATTATATTTTCGCCTTTTTATGCTATTTCTTTAGCTTACTTTGTTCTCAACTTTTCACCTCAACCCATAAAATAAAATTTAATTCAAGATATATTAATGGTATTCTACTGATATTTTTTATTAGAAAATTTTTATTATCACTACCCATTGGTATGCCACAAGGATTTATTATTGGAATAACGCTTATCTTCTCCTCGTTATTTTTTATCCTTCCTTATAATATTTGCTATATGCAAAGTAAAAATTACTCTAAACAATCACTTATTCATATTATAAAACTATCCACTCTATTAATTATCTTTGAAACCATATGCAATATATCTGTTGGATACTTTCTAATTAATGTAGATTTCTCTGCAACAAACGACTATCAAAAACAAACTCCTTCCTTGATATATTTTTTAAATCATATATTTATAGGATTAGGATTTTTGTTGGCTATCATTCTATTTTGGTATTTATTTCCCAAAATACAAACCAAGGTTAATAATTTTCAGACAAAGCACAATATTTTATTTTCCACTATACAAGCAATTACTACTATATTAGGACTACCTATTTTATTACTATTTTTAATTTTCGCTTAATTTTTTATAAGATTATTTACTTATTTATTAACAATACTTTTTTATTTCTCACTCAATTTATAACTTGGAAAACAAGATATAGGATATGAAAATGGACAAAAAAAACACCAAACAAGTCGCCGAGCAAGTTACTCTTAATGAGTTGGCACAACAGTTGCGTTGCCCCAGTGGTGAATTTGGGCAACAGCTTGGCAGTAGTATGCACCAATCCAATCTCACCATGACTCAATCTGCTATTGCCTTACTCGACATTAGTGATGGCGATAGTGTGCTAGAGCTGGGGCATGGTAATGCAGGTCATCTTAAAGAGTTGCTACAGCAAGCTGATAATATCCGCTATCGTGGGTTAGAAATATCCCCATTAATGTACGAGCAAGCGAGCCTACTCAATCAGCCATTAACAGATGATTATGATATTGAGTTTGGGCTGTATGATGGGCTGACGTTACCGTTTGCTGATAACGAGTTTGATAAAATATTTAGCGTCAATACACTGTATTTTTGGCAAAATCCTAAGCAGTTTATGGGCGAGCTTGCCCGTTGTCTAAAGGTTAGCGGTGTATTGGTGCTGGCCTATGGACAAAAAGAATTTATGCAAACTCTGCCTTTTATCGATATGGGTTTTACCCTTTATGAGGACAATGAAGTAAGCGAATTAACCGAAAATACGCTTCTTAAAATTAGCGAGTTTAGCCATCAGCAAGACAAAGCGATTAGCAAAACTGGCGATATGGTCGATAGATATTTTACCGTGGTGAAGATGGTTAAGTCTGCTTAATACAAGATTTGAATAGTGACAATAAATAAAGCGAGCCATTCCTTAACTAGCCTGAGCTATGACTGTAGATTTAGCATCACCTAAAAGCTTAGGCTTAGATTCAAACTCAAACTCAGGATTGAACCAATTCAGCAGAGTCATCTTCCCAATCACTATTCTCTATATTTATTTTATATAGTCCAACTTGGTAAGGCTGTGGTACTTGGGGGATACCTTGCTCTAACCGTTCCCAATAATCCTCACCATAACTTAGCAACGCCTTATCAATATCTGCCTGATTATTGCTAACATAGTTTACTGGCAGTGGCTCAAAATTTATCCAGTGTGGCAGTTGTTCATTAATAGAAGCTTGGTAAAGTGCAACTGTCGCAATTCTATCACCAATATTTAGAGCTTTTAAGGTGGGACATTCAATAATCTTAATCACAGGATAGTAACCAAAACCTTTGCTCAGATTGGTATAAACAGCAACCAAAACAGGGTTGGTTGCTAGCACAATACCACCGTTAGAGTCACCATAATAGAAATGCTCTTTAATACGAATAAAATTTATCTGATGCACAATAGCAAAAATAATAAACAGCACCACAAACTTCATATCAACAAAGAGACATAAACAAAGTATGGCTAGCAGTAACAATACGATAATGCCACCCATCACCGCATGATGTCGATACCACACAAAAGGGCTGACTGATATCTGCCCAGGATTGCTCGCAAAGGTATTACTATTGACAAACTTTGGCTCTTTCATAGCGTTATTCCTACTATCCTTAGTATCTTATCTATTTTTCTTAACCATTTGAAAAAACAGGAAAAATAATACTTAAAATATCATCAACAGATACCATTAATCACCTTTATTATCATTTATCCTGATAAAATATACTTTTAGATAGTTCAAAGTTAGGCTTGCCTATGACTATAACTCCCGCTACCCCAGCGACATTGACGCTAAAAAGCCATCATAAGATACGTATCAAAAAATTAACCATTCGCTATGATATGCTGTGCCTCATCACTGCTGGTACAAAACATGTTTTTACCAATGAAACGCAAAGCTCTCAGTATGGTACAGGCAGTTTACTGATGTTTCAACAAGGGCGTATTGTTGATATTATCAATGAGCCGTTGCCGTCAACACCTTATCAAGCAATCGTTCTTTGCTTAACCACTGACTATATTAAACAGTTTGAGCAACGTCAGCAGTCCGTATTGGCGGATATGCCAATATTAGCAACCTATCAACAACAGCCAACCGCCCAAATCCCTCTTAATCAGCAATTAAAAGAAACCTTTTTTCGAGCCGTTAATAGTATTGAGGCATATCAGCAAGACCCCCACTCGTTAAATCCTGTTATTTATCACCATCGTTTAGATGAATTACTATTGATGTTAGCCAGCTTGGGCTATCAATTTCAGCCAAAACATGCACTAAGCATCAGTGATAAAATCTTTCGAGTGGTCGGGCATCAACTACATAAACAGTGGTCAAAAACTACCATTGCCAACGCTCTACATATCAGCACCAGTACGTTAGAGCGTCGACTAAAGGCAGAAAATACGAGCTTTCGTCAGCTATTATTGTGCTTTCGTATGGAGCAAGCAATGAGCTTATTATTACAAGGTAACTTGAGTGTGGGTGAGGTAGCAGTCGCTTGTGGTTATCTCTCTGCCAGTCGTTTTAGCCAAGCCTTCCAGCAATATTTTTCTATGCTTCCTTCTGCTGTCCGTTAAGAAAGAATGATGTGTTTGGGATAAAAGTTGATGGATTTAGGCAAATATAAAAGAACCATTATTCATAGAATAAAGAGGTCTGTTACATCAGCACATATTTCAAATAATATTAAGGAGCTTCTATGAAATTTATCAGTAATGGTATGCTAAAAATGGCAATCAATACTACCATCATGCTATCTATTGCCAGTAGTGGCTTGGCATTTGCAGGTAACGGCAATACTAATGGCTTTTCTATAAACAGTGATAGCTTCCGTCAAGGTAAAAAATTATCTTCTGCACAAGTCTTTAATGGCTTTGGCTGTCAGGGTACAAACCTATCTCCTGCTATTTATTGGCAAGGTGCGCCAGCAGGTACAAAAAGTTTTGCAGTGACTTTATATGACCCTGATGCACCGACTGGCTCAGGATTTTGGCACTGGATGGTAGTAAATATTCCTAGTAATATTAATCATTTACCTATAGATGCAGGGAAAGTAGATGGTCATAACTTACCAGCAGGAGCTAGCCATATTCGTAATGATTACGGTATGCTGGGTTTTGGCGGTGCCTGTCCACCTGCAGGTGATAATCCACATCGTTACCAGCTCACTATCCATGCCCTAGATACAGCAAAAATTGATTATCCTGAGAATGCCAGTCCTGCTTTGGTCGGATTTTTAATCAACCAACACCGCCTAGCATCGACCACAACCACTGCGCACTATATGCGATAAAAAATAAATAGTTTAGCCTTATTTGATATAAGTAATTAAGTAATGACGATTGAGTATCAATATTCATATCGTAGAATATTGATACTCAAATTATGATGGGAGTAATCTATAGTCATAGTCAAAAAACGACTCAGTAGAATAATAATGAAGCCACTTATTACCAACATAGAGATAAAAACAATGAAGCGCTCTGCAATATCTACTCACCTTTCTTGTCTTATCCCACAATCCATACGACATTTTGCCATGCTAAGTTTGTTAGGCATATCAATAAATACGCTGGCGGTCACACCCGATAAAGAGCATTATTTCTCAGGCATGTATGCTCAAGGCATACCTTTTAATCTTTATTATGGTTGTGCAGAAGGTAATGTAAGCTGTGATGATATGTTGCTTGTCGCTCCAGATTTAGAGCGTTGGGCATTAACACACGATAAACCAGATTTTCAAAATAAGCCCCCTTTTACTGCCCAATACTACCCTGCTAAAACCCTGCATAGTACAGGAGTTGATGGCGTACCATCCATGTTTCATGGTTATACATTTAGAGATAAAAATAATACAATCAGCAGTTTTATTGACCCAACTTCTCAGACCATTTCTATCTCAAAAGTAGGCAGTTTTGACCAAACCACTTATAAGTATGGCTACCAAGAAGCCAATGAGTACTTACCACTCACAGGTGATGCAGAGCTAGTAGATTTTAGATATCAACAGTCTGATAAAAGTCTAAATGAAAGCTATCGCAATATAAAAGAGGAATTGACAAAAAATTCAGGTCAAAAATCCGCGCAAGCATTAAAACAAGATCAGATTATCTGGATACAAAATCGGTCAAGGATTTGTGGTGCAGACAAACACCATCAACCGCGTAGCCAAATCGAAAAGCTATGCTTTATGCAACTCAACAAAGACAGAGAAAACAGATTTTCGTTATGGCTTGAATAAAAGTCGCTCAATAGGTTATTCAATATCTATACCCTCAACCACAGCAGGGTCAATCCGCCGTCCTCGCTTGTGTTTTTGCTGGTAGGCTCGGCGTTGTTTGGTAACTTCATACAGTACAATACCTGTGCAGGTCGCTAAGTTGAGGCTTTCAACCATACCTACCATCTCAATTTGAACGCATGCCTCACTACGCTGTATCACCTCATCACTAATGCCCCGTGATTCATTGCCAAACCAGACAGCAAGGCGTTTTTGGGTATAATTCCCTTTATGCAAAATCACATTATTTTTACCCTTAATATGTGGTGAGGTAGCAATAGAGACAAAACGCCTGTCCTCTAAATGAGCCAAACATGCCTCGGTACTGCGAAATACTTTTACAAAGCTCCATTTAATCGCTGATACCGAAGGCTTGAGCAGGGATTTTCGCTCACGCAAACTTTGCCAGTCGTCAGGAAACAAGCCCCGACTGTCCACCACATACAGTTTTTCCACCCCTAACGCATTGATGTTACGAACCACTGTTGCAAGATTTTTGACATCACTGGGATTTTTCAAAACAGCAATCAAGTTTTTACATTGCAAGTCTTTGATGGCATTGGCTCGCTGTCTTAATGGACTAAGTTGCTTTGGTGGTTGTGTTGGTGGTTGTGTTGGTGGTTGTGTTGTTGTGGATGGATTTATTGAATGAGCATTTTGCACAGTGCTTTTACAGGATATTTTTTGAGCGTTCTTATCTGATTTTTGAGTATCTTTTGTCCCTGTTATCTTATGCTCACTCATCTTTAGACTCCTTATAAAATTTATCTTGATATCAATACAAAAAAACTACTTATTTTGCGGTAAATTAGCCTCTATTTTCTTTAATAATGTATTAATAATAATCAACTCCTCTTTGCTCATTGCAGACAATAGCTGATTTTCTAACTCAATGTGTGCAGGCACAACCTTATCTATTACTGCAATACCTTTAGTAGTTAATTGCACCAGTAAGCTACGCTTATCATCAGGGTTTTCTAACCGTTTTATCAGTTGCTTTTTCTCTAACTGTTGCAAGCGATTGGTCATTGTTCCTGAAGTCACCATCATACTAGCAAATAACTCTGTAGGACTTAGGGTATAAGGCTTTCCTGCCCGCCGCAAAGCTGCCAAAACATCAAACTCTGACTGATTCAGATGATGTTCTTGGTACACACGATTTAATTGCCGCATCAACAATACATCCAAACGTTTTAGTCGGCGGATACTTTCCATAACTGTAATCTGATCATCAGCAAACCCTTGTGTTTGCCACTGCTTAATAATTTGTTCAACCGTATGAGTCATCGGTATTGTCTCTATTTGTTTTGTTACCTTTATCTTAGCACGCAACCTTAATGAACAACTAACTTGACATTAAGATAAATAATCGTAAGATGATATTTATATTATCTTGATATCAAAATAACTTAATAGAGAATCAATCCTGAAGGAAGTGGTATGGCTCATTTAAATAATAACTCTATGGCTCAGGTGATTAATGTGCAGATGAATGAGCAAAACTATAACCAGTTAAATAGCCATACACACAGCCAAGCCAGCATCAACTGGACATTAGCTTTTCTTGCAGTGATGGTGGGGGTCAACCTCAGACCCATCATGGCATCGGTGTCACCTATTATTCCGATATTGCACGACATGGTGGGGATGGACAACCAAACCGCAGGATTATTAACCACCTTGCCTGTGGCGATGATGGGGATTTTTGCCCTATTTTCACCAAGATTACAAGCCAAGGTCAGCGAATATCAAGGCGTCATGTTAAGTTTATTTGCTATTGCCTTTGCCTGCCTTTTACGCTTTTTTATTGATTCTACTTTACCAATTTTAGCCACTGCCATTATTGGTGGTATTGGGATTGCCCTGATTCAGACCTTAATGCCTGCCTACCTTAAAAGAATGGCAAGCGATAATACTAGTGTCTATATGGGTCTGTTTACTACAGGGACGATGGGTGGGGCGATGATTGCTTCGGCAAGCTCAGCCCCATTGGCACAAACTTTTGGTTGGCAAACCGATTTGGCAATCATGGCAATCCCTGCTTTTATTGCCATGCTATTTTGTTTTTTTAGTATGCACCGTCTGCCCAGTCATGGTGAGGGCTTTTTAGCATTACCGATTCAGTCAAAAAATGCGTGGTTATTACTGCTATTTTTTGGTATCGGCTCGGGGGCTTATGCGTTAGTATTGGCATGGTTACCGCTATATTATATGCAACTCGGCTGGTCAAGCAGTGCATCGGGTGGACTACTTAGTTTATTTACCATCGCTCAGGTGGTATCAGGTACGCTGATATCTATTTTTATCAAACGCTTTCCTGACCGCAGACGCATTATTTTGTTAGCCTTATCGTTAGTATTATTAGGTTTGGCGATGCTGATTATGATGCCAGCAAGTGTGACAGGGTTGGTATTATTATCAGTGAGTATTTTAGGTCTGGGTGTGGGTGGATTGTTTCCGTTATCCTTAATTACCAGCCTAGACTATGCGAATAATGGCAAACAAGCCGTTTGTTTATTGGCATTTGTTCAAGGTGGGGGCTATTTTTTAGCTTCAATATTTCCATTAGTAGCAGGCGCATTGGTCGATGTGTTTGGCTCATTAACCAATGCGTGGATAATGATGATAGTTGGAGTGCTATTCCTACTGGCTTTAAGCAGAAAATTTCATCCAACTACCTTTAAAGTGTTTGGTTAAGCTTTTTATAGTCAACAGAGCCTAATAACTGTTACGGTGTTAGGCTCAATTGCTATTCAACTGTACTATCTGCACTCGCCTGCCTTGTATCAGTTTCTAACTTCTCTGACTATCGTTAAATTCCTTGCAAAAACTGCAATAACGTTTGTTGCTCTTGCTCTGTTAGTTGTTGGAACTGTTCACGAGTTTTCTCAGCTTCACCACCATGCCATAAAATCGCTTCTTTTAACGTTTTAGCACGTCCATCATGCAAAAAGCGGGCGTTTTTATCTTTTGCTACAATACCAATACCCCATAACGGTGGTGTACGCCATTCATAGCTTTCAGCATTGATTTCTTTCACTCCATCGTCCAACCCTTCCCCCATGTCATGCAATAGCAAGTCAGTATAAGCATAGATGGTTTGATTAGAAAGCTCATAAAATTGCTGACTCTCTCCCGTGGTCAGCGTCGGTATATGACACTGAGCACAGCCCACTTGTTCAAACAAATCTGCACCTTTATCAAATCTCACTTGGTCATGGATACGTCGCTCGGGTACAGATAGTGCGGTCATAAAGCTGACCACTGCGGATAAGCTGGCATCAGATACCTCAGGCGAACCGCCTAACGGTAGTAGAGTACATAACGGCTGATCAGGCGTACAGCTACTGTCAATATGCACAGGCGTTGTCAGTCCCATATCTTGACTCATGGCGGTAGCATTTTGAGTTCTTAGGCTTGAGTTAATTGCCTTCCAACCAAAGCGTCCTATGCGTTTTTGTCCCCCTTCAAATACCCAATGTACCCGACCAGATATGCCATTATTATCAGTATCATCAGGGTCAGCATTGGCTAAAATTACATCTTCTGGTACTAAATCAAGCAAGCCCATACCGAGTAGCTGTGGTGCAATACGTGCACCTAAATGATAGTTGCCTAGATGCTGATTACTATCATAGGGAGTTAACTCAAACTGATAATAAGATAATCCCTCATTTTTCAAAGCTGTAGCACTGGCAGATTTAGTGTGGGCGTGTACCTTACCTTCTGCCAATAACCCAACTGTATTATCAATCACCTTAGGCTGAAGCTGTGCACCCCATATTGGATGTACATCGCCTTGCTTATTGCCAATACGAAACAAAACACCATCGGTGGTCGTACCATCGGCTAGATAAGGTGATACTCGTCCTGAGTCAGAATGACAACTGGTACAAGATACTGCATTAAATAATGGACCTAACCCATCAAACAATGCCCGACCTTCTCCTGCTGGTGTCCAGTTAGTAATAAACAGCTCACGCCCTTGTGATACCCCTGATAACTGATTGATATCCAAATGTGGAATCAGGGTTAAAAATGGACGATGCTCATTATACGCAATTGTTGCCTGCCCGCCTGCAGGTGTCCATTGCCTCGGTTGTGATGGAGTAGGATTGGGATTAGGGTCTACTGGTGGTGTGACTTCTGTATGATTATCTGGTTGATTATTTGACTGACCACCACCCGATGAACCACCACAGGCAGTCACACATAAGCTCAATAATAAAAAAAGGCAATGTTGCAAAGGTTTTTGGTTAAAGGCTGGCATCATATTCATCACTGTCTATTTGGCTGGCACACAATGGTTTTCACAAGGGTTTTATAGTTAAAAAAGTATAAATAGTTAAAAAAGTATAAAATTATTTGCTAAAAAGTGAGTATAAACCCAAACAATTTGTTTCTATTACAAAATTGTCTAATGCTTATACTCACTAATTTTTGGCTATATTTTTCTTGCTATCGTTTTCCAATTAGAATTTATGATAAATCTTATACTTAATACAAGACTTACAAACTCTCATTTCATTACTGAGTTGGCTAAATGGGAAACTTCAATGCAATGGGAGTGTTATACATCCAAATATTCGTCACCGTATCACCACCACCAAGTGAACCCTCAAAGCTCCATCCCCAGCTAAAAATACCACCATCTTCACGTTTGGCAAGCTGATGCAATGCACCCACGCCCATATCCACCACATTGGTTAAGCTGGGTAATTTATCCGTTGGCTCAGCTAAGTCCATATAGTTTGGACGACCATCTGCCCCTGATTCACCATACATTCCCCATGGATAGACCTTACCATCTTTTTTCATCACATAGCTGGTATTACCATTGGCATAAACGTGCTTGCTTTGTTTATCCGTTGACCAAGGTAATAATGTCGGAGTGGTTATAAATCTATCCCATTTTTGCTGTGTATCAGGCATATCTTTACTGTTATAGCCCACTTGACTGCTTGCATTTAACCCCCATGAATAAACTTCTCCCATATCAGTTAATGCCAGTACATGGTCACGCCCAACCGCAAGCTCTTTGATTTTTACTGCCTCTGCTAAGGGTACTTGTAGTGGCTTGAATGAAGAAGGGATACATCCTGTCTCTTTTGGATTATCGCCTCGCTCACAGACTTTACCCATTCCAAAATTACCATATTTATTAGAGCCCCATGCCCACACTTGACCTTTATCATCTAGTGCATAAGAGCTTGTTGACGAAGCAACCACTTGGATAATTTTACCCACATTGGCTTGAGATGAAAAATCCACCTGTACAGGTGTACTACTATTTTTGACACCATCTACACCAAGCTGACCTTCACCATTATCACCAAATGCCCAAACTTCCCCTGCTTTATTGAGTACCAATCTGTGTCCATAACCACTGCTAATTGCTACCACATCTGACAATGAATTCACCTTACCAATGTCTAGGCGACAGTTTTCTGTTTTACGTCCACAATCACTGCGTCCTGTGTCACCTCGACCCAGCTCACCATCACCATCACTACCCCATGTATATACGCTACCATCTTTGGTCAGTAATGAAGAATGATTTTGATTAAATGAAATAGACACAATATTTTTGGGTGCGTTAGTTATCAATTGAGGCGAAATAGAATGTGCATCACCATCATCACGAATACTGGTGACATCGCCTCTGCCTACTTGTCCGAAGTTATTACGTCCCCACGCATACAGCTTGCCATCAACCAATGCGCCCGTATGTGAATTTGCTGCGGTTAAAGTATGTCCAAAATAGACATGCTGTGTTTTGGTCGTCTGATTGCCCGCTTTATCCATTACTGTAATGGCAATCTCATTATCACCTGCTTGCAATGGTGTAACAACCTCAAACTCACCTTTTGCATCAATGGTAATAGCTTCTAGCATACTATTGTTATTAGCAGTTTTATTTAGCAATAATTGCACAGATAATCCTGCCAATTCCCCATCATCACTCACCTTACCTTTGAATGCAGTTTGGGTCGTACGGCTCACTTGATTTGCACCTTCATCTGCCAATACAATGCTTGGTGCGACCTTATCCACAAATACAGTGGCTTGATAGACAACTTTATTACCTGCGACATCAGTTGCGGTGATGGTCAGCTCATTATCACCTACTTGTAGTGGTATCTTTGCAGAAAACTCACCTTTATCACTGACTTTAACTGTTTGTGTGTCATTGCTTTGTGCAGACTGTATGGATAATATTAATCCTGATAATGGCGCATTATCTGCCACAGTACCTGTAATGGTTATACTATCCTGATTGGTAGTAACATTTGTTAAGTCACTATCAATGGTTAAGGTCGGCTTTGTTGTATCTGGCTCTGATATGTGGTGATGATTACTCCCTCCACTACAGCCTGATAACATCAAGGCAGATATCATGCTAGCTAATAACAATGAATGAGTATGACGCATAACAACTTCCCTTATTTTATTAACAATACTAATATAACGATAATGATTATCATTATCATATCCTATAATAATTAAAATAGATATCCAAGATATAAAAATATGTATCTTAAAAAAGGGAAATATTTCAGATATTAAAGGTATATTTACCATGCAACAAACACAATAAATACACCCTAACTATTAGATAATTGCTACGATTAATTCGCCAACAACTGGAAGGGGAAAGTGACCACATCAAATGCTAAAGCAAACGGTAGTAATACCAGCTTTTCTGCACCACTTCGTCCTCCATGATGGGCTGTGCGTTGCTCTTGGGAAGATTGAGTATAAATCGTCACTGCATAAGGTTTAGTCAACGCTTGGTATTGTGACTGAATCAAATCAAAATTGCTGACCTGTGGGTATACGCCCCCTTTAATTGGCACAGTAAAGCAAAAACGCTGGGCATTAATACGTAAATCACTGTCTGTAGTACATTCTTGCCCGCCATGCTGTAAAAAGAACTGATAATCTGAGCGTTTAAACTCATCTTTAAGTTTGGCATAAGACAGTTTCATTGTTCCTTGAAAATAGCCATCATTTTTTGGGGAATAAAAACTCATGTCATTATCGACTTGAATATTTTCTGGGGTTAAATTGGTCAATAAACTCACCATCTCTGCCCCACCTTGACTAAGAACATAACTATTTTTTTCACCAACGATGACCATACTGGTAGCAGGCATATTAGGTAATGGCTGAGCAGGACGACCAAATGCCACCAACTGGTCTTCGACCAAGGTCTGTTTTACTGTTTTAGTTGATGTGGTATATCTGGGGCTATCACCCTCTAATAAAGAGTTTGTGGCACAGCCTGATAAAGCCAGCAAACATAAAGAGACACCTGCATAAGCACCGATATTCATTACTGATTTTTGGGCTTTTTTCATACCTTTGATAGTCATCATATCCTTCCTAAAATATTGTTAGTCGCTTATCTTTTTTAGCGTTTTATGTCATCTTTTTAAGCCTGACATAACCATATCATACCTAGAGTCATTTTTATTGTATAGTCAATTTAGACACTTTTATAACACATTAAAATATATATTTTGATACAAGAATATTCATAACCGTTACTACCAATCCACTTCAAACTCCGTCAGACTAATAGAAACAACGATATATTTTGGTATTTATAACTTTATTACTTTTATAACTCAATTATTTTTATAACTCAGTATTTATTAGGGGAATTCCATGTCCCAACATAATCATAAACCGCTTCGAACACGAACACCTAAACACACACTTTATCCTGACATCACATCTAATCAGTCTAATCATTATCCACTCAACCAAACTTTCTCTATTCCAAGCCCAAAACAATGGCTTACCTTTTTTGACAGTGCTTTATTAGTCATTGGCGTCGTGGCGTTAGCATTATCAGTGCTATTTTTTATCGCTTATAACTGGCTGACAATGGGATATATGGCTAAGTTTGCTCTGGTTGAAAGTATATTGATAGTAAGTATTTTAATATACACATTTCTTGTTTTAAAACGCCAATATCCACTGGTACAACGGCTTTTATTGCTATTTGCTAGTTTAATCACTGGTGGTTTATTGGCACTATTTGGGCAGGTATATCAAACGGGTGCAGATCCTTGGCAGTTATTTTTTACTTGGGCCCTGCTGATAATACCTTGGGCAATTTTGGCTCAGATGCCCGCTTTATGGTTGTTATTTTTGGGTCTTATCAATATCGCCGTTTTACAATATCAGCCCCTATTACCATGGCAGAGTCCTGATTTTGGCTTTGGCTCTGTTATTGAGATTAGCACTTTAGCAGGTATTAATATCATCGCCTTTATAGGGTGGATTCTATATTTTAAACAGCCCACACTTGATACACCAAAGCTTAGTGCGGATGAACCTAAAAGCCCTAACTCTACGACAGCACCCACTCAGCAATCGCTACACTGGAGTAGCTATCTGGTTGCGATACTCAGCACTTGGTATGTCAGTAAGCTGGCAGTTATTGGGGTGATAAATGAAACAAACTTCGCTATTTCTGCGATGGGTTTTCTTATCTGGCTGGCTTGGGCTATGGGTATTTATCTGTATTTTCGCCGTCGCCATGTCGATCTGTTTATGCTTACCTGTCTATGTGGCTCTATCGTCACTGTATTAATGATATGGACAGCAGACAATATTTTTCAACATGCAGGGCTTGCCAGAGATAGCGTACTGTTTTTGTTGTTAGTCATCCTTAGCTCAGCATCTATGGCATGGCTACGGCAAGTGGCTCAAAGCTTAGCAGAAACTTCTGATAGAGGAGCAGTATGATGATAAACAGGTCTCAAATATCTCAAAATACACCTCAAATCACGCATACTGAGATGCCGTGGTATGTCAGCAGTTTGATGCTACTATCAGGCCTAATATCAGGCTTTTTCTTAATCAGTATTTTTTCTATTTTACTTGCTGGGATGTTACACAGTTTTGGCATATTAATCAGCTTTGCTATCGCCATGACTGCCATTAGCTTTTGGCTATTTCGTTATAGCGATCGTATAACTCTCCATCACATCCAGATTTTTATCAGTAGCTTGGGGTTTAGCATCGGTATGGCAGGGCTAGTTTACTGGTTTTTGTCCATCAATGAGCTACTATTAACTGCATCGCAAACCGCAGGTATTCTGTTACTTATCCAAATTCTACTAACCCTAATCATGCCAAACTTTATCTATCGGCTGATCAGTAGCTTGCTGGGTATCGGCTGTTTGTTGTTTTTGTTATATCAGTATCATGCCTTAGAGGTCAGCCTTGGGTTACTGGCATTGTTTGCCAGTATTTGTAGCTTACAAAGTGATGAGCTTATTAGCTACCTCCCTAACAAATATCAACCTTATGCCAAGCGTCTTAACCACGTACTTACTTACGCCATAACGTTTGCTTTACTGACCATCTCTGCCTATTTTATTGTCTCTGAGCAAACCCTTTATGCCCTTTATGGATTTGATGACGTCAATCCATTTGCCCAAACACTTGTTAAACAAGGCTTATTAATCGTTGCCAGTCTGTATGCCTCATGGCTTATCTTGCGTCGTTATGGCATCAGCTTGCTATCACACACAGGGCTACTTATCAGCACAGCGGTCATTATCATTGGGCTACTATCGCTATATGTCTCTGGACTATTGGCAACCTGTCTGGTGATTGTCATGGCATTTGCCAATAAGCAACGAGTGTTGTTAGGACTGGCTATTTTTGCCCTTGTGAGCTATATATTCTGGTATTACTATCAGTTAGATAGCAGTTTATTAGTTAAATCTGGCTCAATGCTTATCATCGGTCTGGCGTTATTATTGCTACGTTGGTACTTGTTGCGTCGTTATGTATTACATCAGTACTTGCCTCTTCATCACACTGCCAACACGCACCTAACAACAAAAAAAAATAAGGGCAAACAACAATGATTCATCCTAAAATTACCTCCAAGGAAAAAATCCGTAAAAACCTACCAACAGGACTACCAACCTTATCTTCGTGGCGACAAAGACCAACCCTTAAAATATCCTTAGCCGTTGTAGCTTTAGTGATAGTGCTGGCAATAGTCAATATAAATATCAATAAATATGAGCAACATTTGGCAGATGGTGATACGGTGCTATTATCCCTTGCCCCTGTTGACCCACGTAGCTTAATGCAAGGTGATTATATGAGGCTACGTTTTGCCATCGCAGATGATATTGAAAGGGTATTTGAAAAGCAGGATAAAGATTTGTATCAACCAAGCGAAGGCTGGGTAGTGGTGCGTAAAGATAAGCATAGTGTTGGGCAGTTTGTCCGTTTGGTTGACAATCCCAATACGAACTTAGCCCCTAATGAGATGGCGATATATTATCGGATACGTGGTGGTCAGGTAAAATTTGCCACCAATGCTTTTTTCTTTCAAGAGGGGCAAGGCAGTCAATATGAGAATTCAGAATATGGGGTGCTAAAGGTCAATGATAAAGGCGAACCATTGTTGGCGGGGTTAGCAGATAAGGATTTTGTGGTGATTGGGGAGTGATTGTTTTTAATTAGTTATTTCTGATTTTTGAATTCAAATTAATTAAAACCAGTTATCTAAAACAAGTCACTATGGCTACCTAAGCGAACTAAGATTAACTCACCAGCACTTATCTTATAAATGGGGGTGTTCTAAAAAGTATGCTACCCCCTCCCTGAGAGGCGTTAAAAAATTGCATTGCAATTTTAGCCTCGCAAGGGAATTTCTTTAAATAGAAATTCCTAAAAATAGGGGGCTAGGGGGAGGGCTGAAATAATGGAAATTCATTAAAAATAACCACAGCATACTTTTTGAAACACTACCGTCCCGTTTAAACTGGGCGGTGAGCGATATTTTTTTAGTTTGGCTCATTTATGATTGCCTATCCTCACCAGCCATTGCTAACATCGCTTGCATGGCTTCTTCTGTGGTTGCATAGGTTTCTAGCTCTCCCCGATCCACTGATTTAATCGCCTCAATGGTCGTTTGGTTAGGCACATGACTTGCCCAATCTAATGACAAAGGTACTTTGCCTGTATGAGCAATTTGATTAAAAAACATTCGCACCGCTTGCATTGGGGTTAATCCATACTGCTCTAATACTGGATAAGCACTGGCTCTTAAGTCATCATCAAGACGCATATTAAAATTTGTATGACCCATAACAAAACCTCTTGAATGTAATGGTAACTACATTACATTCAAGAGGTTTTGTATATGATAATCAAGTGAAAACTTGTGTTATAAGATGGAAAATTGAAAGGAGTTTAAATATATATCATGGCTGATAATTGCTAATTGGCAACTGCTTCTGCTATCTCTTCAATAGGGCAATCTGTACGCTTACCAGTAGTATCAATGCAAAAATGATGACCATAATTTGTATTAGGTTCGTTGATATATACTTTTGCAATGCCATTTTCAAATGTTGAGACACTGTCGTATTGTAAAGCAATGATGACTTTACCTTGTCTATTAATATAACCACATTTTTTCTCTGCACAAACTTCTGCTAAGCCTTCCGAAAAATCTCTGGCACTATCATAAATAAATGGCACAACCAAATTGCCTTTTTTATTTATCAAAGCAAACTTCTGATTTGTTGCTAAATCTTTAATAACCCATGCTAAACCATCTTGAAAGTTGTGAGCATAGTCATAATCTGTATCCAATATGATATTTTCATGGTTATCAATATATTTGGCGTGACCGTTTAGCGTAACTGCTAGTAAACCTTCACTAAACATACCAATATGGTCATATTTAATTGATATGATTTGTTCACCTTGTTGATTAAATAAGCCGTATTTATTATCCAAACCTACTTTGATTGTGCCATCTTTTTGAAATTTCATATAGTCATAAATAAGAGGTATTATCTGATTTGCGTTATTATCAACCAGCCCATATTTTTTATCTATCTCAACAATGGCAACACCATTATAATAATCATGAATTCGGTCATAAATAATAGGGATAATTTCTTTTCCTGTTGTATTATTAATTATTCCTTGTTTAACACCTAACTCACTCCTTACAAAAACAAGAGATACCTCTTCTGATAAGGGTATTACCCAATCATATTTATCATTGATATTTTGTTGGGAAGAGATATGTTGTTGCAAAGATACTTTTGAAACAGCCATATCAGCACTTGCTAAGCTCATATTGGTTATCAATAAAGATAAACCTAATATGGCTGAATTCAAAAGTAGTTTTTGCATAAGTATGCCCTTTTTTTATAGATTACCTAGGGTTTGTTTATAGATTATACCCTTATTTACTCCCACTCAATCGTTGCAGGTGGCTTGCTTGACACGTCATAAGTTACCCGAGATACATCTTTAATCTCATTCATAATACGGTTTGATACCGTTTCAATTAGCTCATAAGGCAGATGGGCAAAACGAGCAGTCATAAAGTCCACCGTTTCTACCGCACGCAACGCAATCACCCACGCATAACGGCGACCATCACCGACCACACCCACTGATTTAACAGGGGTAAACACCGCAAAGGCTTGCGCCGTTTTTTCATACCAACCAGATTTTTCTAACTCTTGCATAAAGATGGCATCGGCAAGGCGTAAAATATCAGCATATTCTTTTTTCACCTCGCCTAAAATGCGTACACCCAAACCAGGGCCTGGGAATGGGTGGCGATAAATCATCTTATGTGGCAAGCCCAAAGTGATACCCAGTTTACGCACTTCATCTTTGAATAAATCACGCAACGGCTCAACCAATTCAAACTGTAAATCATCAGGCAATCCACCAACGTTATGATGGCTTTTAATCACATGGGCTTTGCCTTGATGGCTTTTTGCTGATTCGATGACATCAGGATAAATCGTTCCTTGAGCTAAGAATTTGATTTCCTCGCCTGTTTCGCTATTTTTTGATAATTGACGGGCGGTATCAGCAAACACATCAATAAAGGTTTTGCCGATGATTTTGCGTTTTGCCTCAGGGTCAGCTTCACCTGCCAATGCGTCCAAAAATTGCTGTTCAGCATCGACACGAATCACTTTCACACCCATATTTTCGGCAAATACCTGCATCACTTGGTCGCCTTCATGCAGACGTAGTAAGCCATTATCGACAAACACACAAGTTAATTTATCACCAATCGCTTTATGCAACAGCCCAGCCACCACCGAGCTATCTACACCACCTGACAGTCCAAGCAATACTTGAGCATCACCGATTTGCTCTTTTAGCTGAGCCACTCGCATATCAATGATATTATCAGGTGTCCAATCGCCTGCACAGCCACAGATTTGATGCACAAAACGGCTTAAAATTACCTGACCTTGCAAGCTATGGGTCACCTCAGGGTGAAACTGCAAACCATAGTAGCGTTTTTGTTCATTTGCCATCACTGCAATCGGACAGCTTGGTGTACTGGCGATAACCTCAAAGCCTGTTGGCAGTTCGGTCACTTTATCGCCATGACTCATCCATACATGCAGTTTTTTTGGTTCATCTTCGATGTTAATTAGCAATTCACAATCAGCGGTGACATCTATGCTTGCCGAACCAAACTCATGTACATCACTGGCATGCACCTGCCCACCAAACTGCTGAGCCATCGCTTGCATACCGTAGCAAATGCCCAATACAGGCACGTCCAAATCAAACACTGCTTGGTTAATCTTTGGGCTACCTTCGCCATGCACACTTTCAGGGCCACCAGATAAGATAATGCCTTTTGCGCCAAAGTTTGTGATACGGTCGCTATCAATATCAAAGGGATACATTTCACAAAAAACGCCTGCTTCACGCACACGGCGGGCGATAAGCTGGCTGTATTGTGAGCCAAAGTCGAGGATTAAAATGCGGTCTTGTTTGATAGAGGGGGTAGCAGAAGTAGTCGACATAAAATATAAATCCATCAAAAGAAAAGAGGTAGTTAACAACCAAAAGTTGTGCTTATTTTAACAAGTTTGCAGGGTATAATGGAAAGGATTATCAAGTTTACGGATGATAATGCATATAAATTTTTTATAAGGATGAATCTATGAATATTTTAAAACCTTTTGCCATCACATTAAGCATTGGTTTATGTGGCAGTGCATTGCTATTCACAGGGTGTCAATCTACACCAAACCAAACGTCATCGAAGACTTCTAGTGTAGCAACTCATACAACAGCTTCGGCTGATAGCACACAATCAACCGCTCTAGCAAAAGGCTTGATGAAAGTCGATGAAAACCATGCTGTCCTTCGTTATGACAACGTCCCTTATGTGCTAGACAGTTTTATCATTCCTTTTGCCCAGCCCTATTACATCTTGATACAACGTCAAGACAAACAGCCGTTTGATAAAAATACTGCCACTAAAATTGCCATTGATTATATTAAGCCTCGCGGTTGCACCACCCCTTTACAGCGTCGTAGTGAGCTTGATAAGCAAAATAGCAATGGTAGCCAGTATTTGATTGGGGTGGCGTGTTGATTGATTATTTATAAGCTTATATCTAATAATAAAACGGTATGAGGCATTTCATGTAAACGCATGTTTGCCTCAAAACCTAGCTCTCACAATATACCTAACCACACAGAATACTGTTTCTTTCATGGCTAAAAACTTATTTGAGTAACAGTTTTCTATACCAAATAGGAAATTATTATGAAAAGAAATACTGATCAATTTCATCTTCTTTAGTAGCTAACTCTAAAGGTTTAGCAATTAGTAATGAATTATCTATGCTAATACACTTTCCATTTAACTTCCTAAAATTACAATTCACATGTTTTATGAGTTCATCTACTGTCTCAAAGTCTTTTTTGATAATAAAAAAACCAGATTGGTCAGGTGAGTTAAAGAAATTAATAAACTTCTCTCTAAATAGTCTTTTTGTTGCATCTCTAAATGCTTGTATATCATGTTCATTTTTAGAAGTATATGACTTAAGTACAAATAAAAAATTTATCTTATACTCATGAATGAATAGAGTATCTCTATCAAATAAACGATCAGAAAAATGTGAAGAAGAAATAGGAACATCGCTTTTAGGCTCTAATAAAGCATCATCAAAATTATGATAATCATCTATGTAACCATAAATAAAGAAGTTTGGAGTTATATTATAACCCTCTGTAATATCATCTCTATATCTTAGATTATTTGGCAATTTATTTTTTTGATTTAGAATATCAATATTGAACTGAATAACATTCTTAGCATAGGTAAACTGTTTGAATTGTGAGGACTTACCTGCCTTTCCGTAAGGTTTATAGTACTTAGAATCACCAATATAAAATATATTAGAGTTATCTATCAGCGACTTATCAGAATATATATGATCTATAATCTTTCCATCTGGATGATTTTTCAAATCCTTAAGAGATAGCCCTTCTGTATTTTCAAAATCGGATTCTATACTATTTTTAGAAAACAATTTATCTATCATATCCTCAAAAACTATATTATAGTTATCAATTGTTATGAACTCTTTACTATTTTTATATTTAGAACCCCAGTCGCTTTTAGAAAAATAAAGTTCACATAAGCGATACATAGATCTATACACATCAGAAAAATAACGATATTTTATTTTCTTAAGTTTATTTAACCCATTTAACTTAAGAGACTCAAATGCACTGCCCTGTATGACTTTATAGCTTTTATCAATTGATATATTTAAAGAATGCTCTTTATTTAAATATTGTAAGATAGAAAAGAAATATACTAAAAGCTCTTCTTGTTTATCAATTAATTTATTTTTATTTATAAATTGATTGTATATAGGCTGTCCCATATTATTTATCAAGGGTAGCTTTTTACTAATAGTTTTAGACCAGCTTGTTTTCTTTGCTGACTTTGAGCTTGACTGAATATGACGATATAATATCAGATTTTTATTTTTCTTATAAAAATTAATAAAAGTTAATAATAAATCTAAATAAGTATATTCTTGGCTAGAAATATTTGACTGCAATAAGTAATGATTAGATTTATGAAGCAAAATACTTTCATTATTTCTTTTCTGAAACTCTCTAAGGCTATTATAAAAATATATTATTAACTGTCGAATCCATTGATACTTACTATCATGTTTAAAGGTATCTGTTACATCAATGTGTAATAATTCATTTTTATTTATACCAAATATTGTAAGTTCCTTATCAGTACTACTCATAAAGACTTTAGGTAACATATAAACTAACTGATTATTACTTAATGAATGGTAATAGCCTACTGTAGTAATAGTAGCCTCATAACTATTTTGGCTATAAAATCTTGCATCATCAAATATTTCTTCCAGTATATCTATAGGATATGTTTCACCCTCAATCAATATCTTCATCGGTAGTACTATCCATTACCATTTTTATCTCAATATCTAAACTATCTAATATCTCTCTCACTCTAGCTTCACCATTAGTATCAATAGGGAAAAAATCTTCGTAAGTTATACTTTCTAGAAAAATAGACTCACTAGAGAACTCATCTTTAAAAACATCATTCCATAGATAAAAGATAGCTTTATTTATAAAAGATTTAAGACTTATTACACCTTCTTCAGGAATAATAAAATAGTTCCCTATACATTTATCCATACCCAGATTTGGATTAATTTTTATTTTATCATTCACTGCCTTAATAAAATCAATCCAATAAAATGACTCTTTATCATTAATATTAACTTTGAAGCTAGAAGATATATTTTCATCATTTCTTTCATAATTTATTGGTATATACTCCCAATCCCAACGACGTTTGAATGCACTATCCATTGGGAATAGTGATTGATCAGAAGTATTCATTGTAGCTAAAATTGTTAGGTTATGAGGCATTTTTAGTCCATTAATAATACCTTGATGACCTTCTGATAGCTCTTTTATTAAATAAGCCTTTAATTCATTTGATGGAGTCACTGTATATTCTTGATTTTGGTCTAAAAGCTGGAATATATCTCCAAAGATTTCAGCACAGTTCCCTCGATTAATCTCTTCTATCACCAGATAAAACTGCTGATCTGGCTTACTCCATGCTTTAACATAGATATTTGTAAAGACTTGAGGAACAAATTCATATTTTATTTCACCATCTTCACTAACAGGTCGGTAGCCACCAACAAATGAGGTATAGTCATAGTCTGGATAAAATGTTACCGTCTCAATATTTTCTTTAGGTATTGATTTAAGCTTTTCTTTAATAGTATGCGATTTTCCTGTACCAGGAGCACCATAATAGATAGTATTTAACTCATGATTTATATATCTATCCTTTAAGTAAGAGTTGGGTTCAGGATACTCCTCTATTAACTCTTCTAACTTATTGATAGCTCTTTCTAGTTTAGTTGTGTTTAACAGTATTTCATTTTCAGAGTAATTTTCTACATTAATATTATTAGCCCAACTAATTATTTTACTCAAGGTGCAAAATAATGGTTTAGTTTGTACCGTAGCAAGTGCATTTGCTGTACTATCAGTATAAAACTGACTTCCTAAATCTCTCCATTCTTTCTCAATATACTCTTCTGAACCTTTAAATTCTTCAATATTATCTTTAATATCAATTAAGGTTTGTAAAATAGCATCTATTCCTATACTAAAGTACTTAACACCTCCTCGTTGTCCAGAATTACTAAATTTTATATACCCCCACCTAGTATTTATTTCTGCTTTAAACTTTTGATTTTCTGAAATATCATCTAAGTACTTTGAAAGATTTAAAATCATAACAATTGCCTTTTTATTTCTGAAAATATTGTTTTTATTACTGGTACTGACACACTATTTCCAAACTGTTGATAAGCTTGTGTATCTGAAACAGGTATAATAAAACTATCATCATAACCCTGTAATCTACATGCTTCACGAGGTGTTAATTTTCTAGGATTTTTACCTTCTTGACTTACCATTATTTCACTACCATCCTTGTAATAACGTGCTGAAATAGTACTTGTATATGGTGAACTTTTATCGAATAAACTAAACCCAAACCCATTACCCTTTTTTTTATGTTCTTTTTTTCTCCTTAAGTGTCCTGCATATAATTTATCAGATATTGTATATTTTTCTGGAACACTATCTTCTAAAATATCACCCAAACACACTTTTTTAGATTTATTCTCTAGGTCTTCCTTATTAAAAATAGGATTTTTATTTTCTGTAAGTCCTAATGGAAACATAAAATTCTTATTAGTTTCTTTTAACCAAGCAACTATAAAAATACGCTCTCTATTTTGTGGAACACCAAAATATTTTGAATTGAGAACCTCATTTGCTACCTCATACCCTAACTCATCTAAAGTTCTATTTATAATACTTAGAGTTCTACCTTTATCATGGTTTCTTAGCCCTTTTACATTTTCAAGAAAGACTATTTTTGTAGGATTTCCAGAATCTTTTCTTTCTTTTAAGATTTCTACCACATCAAAAAATAATGTTCCTCTAGTATCATCAAAACCTTTTTTAAGCCCTGCTTGAGAAAATGGTTGACAAGGAAACCCTGCACATAGGACATCAAATGAAGAAGGTACACTATTTTTTGTTTCATCTAGTGTAATATCACCTAATGGCTCATCCCCATAATTAGCTTGATAAGTTATTTTTGAGAACTTATTCCACTCTGAGGTGAATACACATTTTCCACCAAGCTTTTGAAGAGCCAGCCTGAACCCACCTATACCTGCAAATAAATCAATAAAAGTGAATTCAGGATTTTGAGGTGGTGGAAAAGGAATTTCTTTCATTAAGTGTTTTAAACTAGTATTCATTAATAGTCCTAAATTTCATATTCAATACAAGAATATTTTGCATTATAGAGACTTAACTAACAACCTTAACTCATTTCTATGCGACATTTAGTGTCATTTATAAGTAAAGTTGTTATTAATTATGAGAGATATATTTTACTCACTTGCTAATTTATACACAATCTACCGCCCCACAAACTTCGCTTCACGCTTCTCAATCATTGCCATCACCCCTTCTTTGGCATCTTCTGAATGAAACAATGCAGGTAGATAGCCATGCAGTTCTGCAAATGCCTGCTTATTGCCCTCTACTCTTGCCGTTTGTGCCGATGCCAATAACGACTTCACTGCCAGTGGTGCAGACTGGGCAATCTCTTGTGCCATCGCAAGTCCACGCTCATATTGCGTGCCTTTTGCCACCACCTCACTAACCAGATTGAGCCTATCTGCTGTTGTCGCATCAAATGGCTTGCCCGTCAGTAAATACGGCATTGCCTTTTGCCAGCCCGATGCCTGTACAAAGCGTACTGTTGCCCCACCAAACGGCATGATACCACGTTGTACCTCCATCTGGGCAAAGTTGCAATCCTCACTGGCGATAACCACATCACTATTTAGCATCAGCTCAATCCCTGCGGTAAAGCACGTACCTTGCACTGCCACCACCACAGGCTTAGTGCGACGTTTACCACTAACACCCCACGGGTCAATCTGCGTCTCATCAAACGCAAAAATACCCTTATCTAATTTATCCTGCAACTCCATCAAATCCAGCCCTGCGGTGAAATGCTCACCATGTGCAAATATCAACGCACAGCGTAGCTCATCATTATTTTCATATTCAGTCAGAGCAGTTGATAGCTGGCTAATCATGTGGCTATCAAAGGCATTACGTTTCTTGGGGCGGTTTAGCCCGATGAGGCAAACATGACCTTGCACATCAACGGTCAAGCGTGTGTAGTCAGTTTCAGGGTGTAAATTAGAATTAAGCTTTGTCATAACATCATCCTTAATAAGAATAGTTTTTATTTAATTGTCACTATAGCCAATATAAATGCCATAACTTGCTAACGCAAGCTTATAGCACAGCCTAGAACTACAATAAGGTGACGCATCAGCCACAATATTCCCCTTACCATGTGTTAGCCCTAGTTAGACTAACTAGTAATTTTTATAAATACTCTTATAGATATCAATTTTTATAAATGGTTTGCTACAATACCTGCATGAATATATCCAAAAACAAATCAGCTTCTCTACACTCTCGCAATCCGCATCAAGGTCGCTATGACTTTGAGGCATTGACACGTGCCTTACCCAAGTTGGCACAATACAGCATCAAAAACCCAAATGGTGAGCCGACCATTGACTTTAATGATGCACAAGCAGTAATTACCCTAAACCAAGCCTTATTAGCACATCATTACGGCATCAAGTTTTGGGATTTGCCCGCAGGCTTTTTATGTCCTCCCATTCCCAGTCGTGCCGATTATATTCATCATATTGCTGATTTGTTAAATAGCAGTAATGACAACACTGATTCCACCATAGCCGATAAAGGCGTTCACGCTCTTGATATTGGTACAGGGGCAAGTTGTATTTACCCAATTATTGGGGTGCAAGCATACGGTTGGCGATTTACCGCCAGTGACATTGACCCCATCTCGGTCAATACCGCCAAGCTGATTTGCCAAAGTAATGCACCACTAAAAAACAAAATCAGCATCAAACAGCAAACCAACCCTAAGCATATCTTTTATGGCATCATTAGCAAGCATGACTATTTTGATATCACCATTTGTAATCCACCGTTTCATGCATCTTTAGAGCAAGCACAATCTGCCAACCAACGCAAACGCAGTAACCTTAAAAAGCACCGTCAACAACGCTCAAAACCTCTGCATAATAAAGAAAACAGCACTGGTTTAAACTTTGGTGGGCAAAAAGCCGAGCTGTGGTGTGAAGGTGGTGAATTGAGCTTTATCAGTCAGATGATTACTGAAAGTATGGATTTTGCCGAACAGGTGGCTTGGTTTACCACATTGGTATCGAAATCAGAGAATATTGCTCCACTTAAAAAACGTCTCGCTCAAAGCCAAGCCAAACATGTCGAAGTAATTGCGATGCAACACGGGCAAAAGAAAACCCGCATTTTGGCATGGCGGTTTATTTAGTGTTGATACATAAATAAGAGATTAAAGGCACTTGTTTCACATGAAACAATCTATAGTCAAAGAACGTTTTAACAGCTATGGTGTTGTCCTATTTGCTGTACAACCATATTATCTGCACTCATTTGCTATCTTCAAAAAATATATAAAAAAGCCAATATCGGTGAGATATTGGCTTTTATTTTTAGAAATTAAAAAAACTGACTTCTTTATTAACTGGGCTGAACCACCTTACGAATTTCATCAGCAACCAGTTCAGCATCATTATCTAATACCAATACGTGCTGCTCTAAATCTTCTAACCCTTCAGTGTGGGCAGGACGCTCAATGTCGATTTCACCCACTGCCTCAACGATGGTATCAGCAAACTTCACTGGCAATGCGGTTTCAGCACAGACAATCACCTCACCGTCTTGTTGCAACTCTTTGGCGACTTTTACCCCATCGGCTGTATGTGGGTCAATAAGCTCGTCAGTTTGCTTATAGACGGCTTTGATGGTTGCCAAACGGTCGGCATGGGTTGATTTACCTGCTGCAAATCCATAACGCTGATTCACCACTTGTAACACATCAGATAAATCAAAACCAGTTCCTGATTTTACCCCATCAAATAACTCATGCACCCGAGCGGTATCTTTATCAAGCAATAAATAGATAAAACGCTCAAAGTTAGAGGCCTTAGAAATATCCATAGAGGGGCTAGAGGTAACGTAAGTTTTATCAGCAGGGCGTGGGTTGTATGCCCCTTGATTAAAGAAGTCATTTAGTACGTCATTTTCATTAGTGGCAACGATTAATCGCTCAATTGGCAAGCCCATCTCACGAGCAATATGACCTGCACAAATATTACCAAAGTTACCCGATGGCACACAAAAGCTCACTTTTTCATCGTTGCTATCAGTCACTGCAAAATAAGCTTTAAAGTAGTAAACAATCTGTGCCAAGATACGACCCCAGTTAATCGAATTAACTGTGCCTAAGCTGTATTTGGCTTTAAAATCTGCATCTTGTTGCAAGGCTTTAACAATGTCTTGGCAATCATCAAACATACCTTTAATAGCGATATTATGAATATTGGCATCGTCAAGGCTATACATCTGCGCTCGTTGAAAGTCACTCATTTTGCCATGTGGTGAGAGCATAAATACTTCGATATTATCTTTACCACGCAGTGCATATTCGGCAGCACTGCCTGTATCGCCACTGGTCGCTCCGATGATGGTTAAACGCTCGCCTTTTTGTTTTAGCACATATTCAAAGGCATTGCCCAAAAACTGCATCGCCACATCTTTAAATGCCAATGTCGGACCATTAGATAACCCCAAAATATACAAGTTATCCTCAAGTTTACGTACTGGAGTAATGTCCTCACTACCAAAAACTTCGGTCGTATAAGTACGATTGATAATGTCGGCTAAATCAGCCTCATCAATGTCAGTAGCAAACAGTCGCATGATGGCTAGGGCAAGCTGTGGGTAGCTAAGCTGTCGCCACTCATTTAACGTCGCATTATCTATCTGCGGATAGCTTTCGGGGAGCATTAACCCACCATCAGGGGCAAGCCCCATTAGTAGCACATCGCTAAAATCCATCGGCTCAGTTTGACCACGGGTACTGATATATTTCATTTAGATTTCCTAGTTTTGTTTGATTTAAAAACCATCTTAATTTATGGGGTGCTATTGGTAAATATTGCATTCATCTGCTCAATACTGACCGCTTTTTTATTCCGCAAAGCATATTTACCAAAAATATTATTTAATTCATTAACATCACTTAATGGCTGTTCGACCCTTAGCTCATCACCTTTCCAACTACCAGCTAACCGAGCCAATGCTTGCCGTTTTTTCTCAATAGATAATTGTTGAGAAGTTAATGTATGTTTATTTGGTGATTGTTTCTTTGGTTGTATTTGCGTACGCAATACCGACTAAATATACTCACTGATATTATTCTCACCTACCTCTTTAACCAAATCTTGATAAAAGTCTTCATCAAATTCTAAAGTCACTTGCATGATAATTTCCCCTTATTTAGCAACTTGAATACTGTATATGCTCAAACCATCGCACCAATCAGCATATAGGCTATTTTATGACTAATAGCCTTAATTGATATCTAAGCACTTATCAATCTTCCATGGTAAAACCGTTATAAAAAATATTTCTACGGTATTTTGCACACTATCAAATAAGTCTAACTTGGTACTACAAAAACCCATTTTAAAATTATCATTAATTGCTTGTAGCTCTCTAGTATAAGACTCTTTATCCAATTGGATCCTACAATCTTTACCAATAAAACTACCCACAAAATAAAATGAACCATCATAGAAATGCTGATGACAACTATTCTTAGAAATATAGTTAACGTCTAGCTCCTTTCTATAATCTATACCAATGCTGGCAAATAGTGCTTGAATATCATTAGGATAGGCATTGCTTCTATTTGCAATAAAGTTTTTACAGTTATCACAACCACACCTCTCAGCACTACCCTCTGTCCATTTTGCATAAAGCTGTTGGGTCGCTTCTACATCAACAATAAGTGTCCAATCTTTAAACTTGATATGTTTCATACAAGTTTAACTTAATTCATTTCTATTTTTCTGCAACAAGGCAAAATAAAACCCATCACCACTATTTTCTACTAAGGGTAAACACTGCCTACCAATGTCTTGTTTAATGCCCCAATTACATTCTGCATCATCAAATTCTATCACCTGTGCGTCCGTATGGCGACTGATAAAGGCTTGCATTTGTGCCACATTTTCTGCCTTTAAGATTGAGCAGGTAACATACAGCAAATAACCACCTTCATTTAACTGTCCCCATAGATTATCCAAAATCTGTGCTTGCAAAGCCACTGTTTGGGTGACATCTGCTTCAGTACGCAATAGGGCAATGTCGGGGTGACGGCGTATCACCCCTGTGGCGGTACAAGGAGCATCGAGTAAAATAGCGTCAAATCCTGCGTTGTTTTTAGTGTTGGTTTCAGTATTCTTTTTACTATCATCATTTGCCTGCCATGTGGTCGCATCGACACACAATATCTCTAACCCCAACTCACGCGTAGAGATGGTAGTAGGCAGTTGTAGTCTTTCTAAATTCTCAAAAATTCGGCTATTACGCTTTGGCTCATTGTCTATTGCCGTAATGGTAATTGCTGGTTTTTCATCAGTTTGTTTCACGTGAAACTTTGGTGCAAATTTAGATTCGATAAGCTCTAGCCAATGTGCCAGCTTACCACCAGGGGCAGCACAAGCATCAAGTAGGTTTAATGACAGCTTATTTGAGTTTGAGCCTAAACTTGCCTGCAATACGTTATGTAATATTGGGGCTGCTAACTGGGCATGGGCATCTTGTACGCTAACCATACCCTCAGCAAAATTGGGCAGTTGCCAAATAGGTGTTTGGCTTTGTAGCAATATAGGGCTAACTGTCATGTTAATATTGCTATTCGCCAATGCCATACTGGTTGTTAAGTTTAGCAGTTGGGCAGTAAGCTCTGCCTCTGCCAATAGTTGCAAATACTGCTCATTGTTGGCTTGAGTGTAATTGACTCGCAAAAATATTGGGGCTGGTTGGCGTAAGGCTTGGGTTAACTCATCATAATACTCTGCCCAATCCTGTTTGAGCTGTTTGGCTAGCCAGTTGGGTAGGCTGTGATTTTTATCACATTTTTTGCGAAACTTATTGGGATTCTTGCTCACTTTACGCAAGATGGCATTCACCAAGCCAGTAGCACGAGATAAGTCGATTTTTTTCACCGCCTCGACAGTTTCATGAATGGCGGCATGGTCAGCCACTTGCAGATATAAAAGCTGGGTAATACCTACTTGAATACTGGTGCGTACCGCCAGCTCTTCAATGGGATTATCAGCAAGGCTATCAAGCAGACGTGCCGTAGCAAACCAATGCCGTAGCGTGGTAAGTAGCAAGGCATGGGCAAAGCCTTTATCCTCACCTTGTAAGCCATTTAATAACGGGTCAAGCAAACCAGTTAACGACTGCCCTGCTTGGATAGCAAGCAGAGTTTCGATGACTTTAACACGCACATTGCTTTGGGCTTTGTTTTGTGAGTGGTTTTTACTATTACTATGGCTCATCTTAATTTGACCCACCTTTATCAGCTCCATCTGCTAAATACTCACCAAAACGGTCACCATCATTGAGCTGATTGCCATGACAGATTTGTTCAGCCGTCACTGCTTTACCCCCTGCAAATTGTAATTTGGTCAAACGCAGCGTGGTTGCTTTATCATCATTGCTATTATTTTTTCCACAAGCAACCAAAATGGCATTTTTGCCGACACTAATCACCGTTCCTGCGGGCTGGTCGGTCATTTGTGAGTCATTAACAGGTAGACTGGCTAAGACTTTCACTCGATTACCATTTAAAAAGGTGTAAGTGCTGGGATATGGGTGCATACCGCGGATTTGTCGTTCGATGATTTCGGCAGGTTGCGTCCAGTCAATCTCCCCTTCGGCTTTGCTTAACTTTTCGGCATAATTGGCAAGGCTGTCATCTTGCTTTTGTGCTTGAGATTGATAATGAGGCAAGTCTTGCAATACGGTGATGATGGCATCTGCCCCCAATTTTGCTAAGCTGTCATGCAGACTTGCAGTGGTATCAGTATCATCAATGGGGCAATCTACTTTATATAGCATGTTGCCCGTGTCCAAGCCTTTATCCATTTGCATGATGGTAATGCCCGTCTTATCATCGCCTGCCAATAAAGCTCGATGAATCGGGGCAGCCCCCCGCCAGCGTGGTAACAAGGAAGCATGAATGTTTAAGCAACCATGCGTTGGCGTATTTAAAACCCCCACAGGCAATATCAAGCCATAGGCTGCCACCACCATAATATCAGGTCGATAGTTGGCTAAAGTTTCACGTGAAACAATGCCTTGCTCACTGGATTTTTTAAAGGTTTCTGGTTGTTCAACTGCAATGTTATGAGCTAAGGCAACTTGTTTAACAGGCGATGCAGTGAGCTTTTGCCCTCGTCCTGCTTTGCGGTCGGGCTGGGTATAGACGGCGACAATCTCAATGTTTAATTCATCTTGTTTGTCAATCAAGGCTTGTAGGCTTGTGGCAGCAAATTCTGGTGTACCAGCAAAGATAAGGCGTTGTTTTGATGCAGTATTTTTATTCATAAGAGGTAGTCATCATTTCATGGTATCTATAATAAGTTATAGACATTATAACCGAAGCATACTTATACAGGGAAAATTTACGCCTATCTATGCTGTTTTTATTCAGTTTTTTCTATTAGATTTAGCTGACATTGTTTATAATAATGCTGATAGATAAGGAGTATGTCAGTGTCATTTTTGCGTTAATGGTAAAAAACAGACAAGCCATCTATAAATTACTGACCTTCAATTAGTTGTCAATGCTATACTGGCTCAGTACCAACGCATTTGCATAGGCTCAATACAAGGATTTTATATTAATAATTTCTAAATATTTGTAATAAAGTAAAATAAAATATGCTTATAAATTCTAAGGATACAATATTACTCTAACTTTATGACGTGTATTGCCTACAACTAGCCACTATATGATGGTCGAATCATTAGCTCTTTACTTCGCCTTGTACCAGCATTGTGACGTTTCGCTTAATTAAATTATTGACAGTTATGAAAAAATATCTTTCCATCAACCATACACTACTACTGTATGCCCTCTCTCTGTTATGCTTTATTGAGCTTAGTTACTATTTGGTCTGGGATGCCTCAAAACAATTGAGCCAACAAAGAAGCATCCACCTTTACCATACATTACAAAATGAGCTGGAAACACAGCTTTCTGATAATCAGATTTCCTTTGAGCATCTATTAACAGACCATGTTGATAATAACATCAGTTACCAAGTGGTCATTGTCACACCATCAGCACATACCTTTATTCATAATTACCGTCGTGAAGACCAACCCAAAGTCACTTTTGTATCACTGCCTTATTGGCAAAGTGAAGATACCAGTGATGATCACATCAGCTTAAAGTCAAACTATCTACTGGGCTATAGTATGCTAGAAGGAGGATACCAGCTCTACCTCCAAATATACTATCCACCCTACACCCTATATTGGAATCGTCCCTTATATTGGGTACCACTGCTCATGGCTCTAATATTTTTCGCTATGGCAACCTATTACACATTACAACGCAAAAAAAGTTGGGATAAAGTAACCAACTACATTTCTCAGCTACCAAACCAATATTCTGAAACATTTGTTCCATTACGACTTAATGAACTCAACGTAGGGCAAGAGTTTTTACGACTTGGTAATGCGATTAATCGTATTAGCTTTCAGCGCCATCAATACTTAGAACAAATTCACCATTTAAGTAACCGTTTGCATCATCTGGTAGATCAATCACCATTACCCATGCTATTAATCCGCCAAGATGGACAAATCAGCTTCTTCAATAACCGCTTTGAACAAGTATTTATGACATCCTATCAAGAGGATGTTACTTATTACTTAACCGACTTTGTCACTGGTTCAGACAAAACAACGCATCAAATTCTTACCAAGTTGAATGAATTACTTATTATTCGTATTTTAATGGTTACCAGCCTTGAAGATAATACTGATTATCAGCTATACCTTAAACCTTGGTTTGACTCAGAAGGTAATGTACAGGGCTACTCAGCCTTACTTAGTGACGTTAGCGACTTTACCAACGATCTTAATACTGTGACGCTAAAACAACAACAACAACAAGACCGCTTATCAGACTTAGACAAACTATGGTCAGAGCTAGGACACGAACTACGTACACCATTAAGCGGTGTCATTGGAACACTCAATATCATTGAAACTGAAGAATTAAGTAAAGAACAACAAGCGACATTTGCTACCCTAGAGCAAGCTTGCCACAATATGATGAATATGCTCAATAACATGCTGGATGTCGCAAAAATTGAAGCCGGAAAAATGCCTCTTAGCATTGAGCAAACTGATATTTTGTTACTCTGTCAACAAGTCACGGATCTTATGCTTGGTAATGCCAGACAACAAAATATTGAATTGTTTTTTCATGCTGATCCACAATGCCCACGATACTTTCCAACAGATACAGGGCGACTGCGTCAAGCTCTGCTAAATCTTGTTAGCAATGCCATCAAATTCACCCAATCAGGACATGTTGCACTCAGCCTCAACTGTTTTCATCCTGAAAGTCCTCAGTTACAAAAAATGTTAACTGAAAGCAACACTCACCCCCAAACAAACAACACCTCATACTGGTTATGTTTTACGATTGAAGATACTGGTATTGGTATTAGTAAAGATGAGCAACAATGTCTCTTCTCATTTTTTAACCAAGCCAATGACTCTATCAGTCGCAAATTTGGTGGTACTGGCTTAGGACTTGCCTTTGCTAGCAACTATGCACAGCTTCTTGGTGGCTTTATTCATATAGAAAGCCAGCTTAATATTGGCAGTAAATTCCGACTGTGCTTACCATGCCAGCAGTCAGAGTATCAGCCTATATACCAATATCAAAACCATACCAACCTAACTTCACTATGTCTCATTGCATTTATCAACCATCCATTTTATGCGTCAACCTTACGCACACTCATGGACTATTTAAAAATATCCGCAATGATTCACACGCAGATAGACCAAGAAACTATTTATAAAATCAATGCTTACTTACCCAGCCAACTAACCCCTGTATTTTTAATTGAATATGACTTACACCCACAAAAAGACATTGATTTACTAGCAACCTTACCGTTTTATCACAAAGCATCAAAAATCCTACTCAGTAGCACCCCTGAGCGAGGCATTAGCCCCTCCATACGTGAACGCTATGATAGCTTTTTAATTAAACCTTTATATGCTTCACAGCTCATTGCTGAACTAACCAGACTCTATGATGCAATGGCTAATAGCAATACCATTCTTTCACAAACTAACGAAACAAACACTCCTGACACTTGTGAAAACCTAAAACATCAACATGAAGGTATGCTATTAAATCAATCCACAACAGCCATTTTACCAATAACCAATAGCTCTACAATAGATGGCTCAATGGACAACTCAATAGATGCAGCAGATACCCAAAATCATATCAACATACTGGTCGTGGAAGATAATTTCATCAATCAAAAAGTAGCTTGCAAGCTACTTGAAAAGCTTGGCTATCAAAGTGTGGTCGCCGATAATGGTCAACAAGCTCTTGATATTTTGGCAAAGAAACGTAAGCAAATAGACTTAATACTTATGGACTGTCGCATGCCCTATATGGATGGTCTGGAAGCCACGCGTAATATCCGTGAACAACAAGATGATATCATCATTGTTGCACTGACAGCCAACGATACACCCGAAGACCGTGAAGCCTGTATGCAAGCAGGAATGAATGACTTTTTATCAAAGCCACTAAAAAAAGAAGTGTTAGAAGAGACACTACAAAAATATTTATAAGCAATGACTTTAAGGAAATCTAGGGTCTGCCAAGTGTTCATCTTTGTCGGAAAACTTCAGCTAATTTTTCCGATAGAATATGACAGCACCCCTTATAAACCTTAGCATAAGGTGATAAGGGGCGAGTATTCAATAGACTTTATTAACGATACCTTCTTTGACGATAATATGATGCTACATTAGTTTTTTAGGCATTGTTTTAAATGTCACTACTTTGTGCGTTGCTTTTGCACCATTGACTGATACATCATATGTTACGGTATACATTTGATCGGGCTGTAACGGCTTTAACGGTATCAAAAACACTTGATTATCTTTCAAAATCTTTTGAGGATCATTTGTTGAAGTTAACTTTAACAATGACAATGGCTGATTAGCCGCATCTACCATCTTATAGTTGCTCACACGGATACTGCCATTTCCCAAAATATAAATGGGCTGTCCAATGGGTTCTTTTTCCAAATCTCTTTTATCTCCAAAGGGGTTAGGAGACTCATTCGTCAACTCATATTCTGTTGTATAAGACATCTCACTACAAGGATAGTTCAAAACGCTAGAGTTTGACTTATGAGAAGGTGTTCCCATTGCTCTTCCTAACATAACTTCCAACACGGATTGGTAAATTTGAAAGGTAAAATTATGGCCATAGTCTTTAACACCTGGTCTCTTAATCCGACCATAGCTAATCCCAACTTCAGTAAAATTAGGACTCACCATACTTGCCAAATGATAAGGCGCAGCCAATAACCCATTCAGGCTATCCAAAGCAATATTGATATCATTTTGCGATTCAAAATAGGTATGCGGAATATAAAAAGCAGATATATCCTCACCAACCTGACGGTAGTTATAGTTAACGGCTAACGCTTTCTTACCAATATTACTACCCGTCTGTACACGTTCACTCAGTTGATTCCCAGTATAGTATGGATTATCAATACCACTATAGCTATCTACTTTATATTCACTATGTCCTTGATACACATCACTATGTTGTCCCATATACAATAAATAGTTAGCATGGTTACTAGCTGCTTTTTCTAACTCTTGGTTAGGCAGTAACCCTCCAAATCCACAAGCCTGCCGACGTAGGTTTAATTGATTATAAACACTTAGATTTGCTTGCTTACTAATATCAGAAGGTTGTTCTTGTTTAGGTGTGCTTGGTTGTTCTTGTTTAGGTGTGCTTGGTTGTTCTTGTTTGGGTGTGCTTGGTTGTTCTTGTTTGGGTGTGCTTGGTTGTTCTTGTTTGGGTGTGCTTGGTTGTTCTTGTTTGGGTGTGCTTGGTTGTTCTTGTTTGGGTGTGCTTGGTTGTTCTTGTTTGGGTGTGCTTGGTTGTTCTTGTTTGGGTGTGCTTGGTTGTTCTTGTTTGGGTGTGCTTGGTTGTTCTTGTTTGGGTGTGCTTGGTTGTTCTTGCTTCGGGTTAACTGGATTTTTTACAGGTGTAGAGCTTGCACCACCGCCAGACCCACCACCACAACCTGCTAATAGCAAAGCTGACACAGCGAGCGATAAAATACTTAATGATGATTTGCTAGTTTTCATAACATTATCCTTTTTATTGTCAGTTTTATAAGACATGTTAACTATTCAAACATCATTCTTCATTCTCATTGAGAACCATATATTATTTACAATCATCTTAAACTAAACCCCTTAGAAGAAAAATAATACCTATCTTGTATAGGGTCTGTTTAACATTCTAATATGAGACATTAACAGAATTAAAAGTTATTTATCTACACACCAATAAGCATTACTATAAATGCCATACTTTTTAGAAAATAATACGTTATATGTTCGAATATTTACCTGTCCTAATCAATATATTTTCGATGAGATATCAGCCAAGTTATGATTCCAATACATAATGTTCGCCAATAGCATCTTTTTGTCACAATCTTTTTGAGGTTGTGCATCAACCATCATACTTTACCATAAATTTAGTTACATTTTTTAAACAAAACAACATTATTGTAAATTTTTTTATAAAAAATACAGTTAGAACAATTCAAATACTCACACAGTAAATGCAAGCTAAGTTGATATGGAGGAGAATTTTGAATAGGCAATTTTATAATATAGCTAAATATGACACCGAGTATTCAGCCTAATATTTTTTATTCCTAACAAAAACGATGCCCAATTTAACGCATAAAACCATTTTCTGCCAAAAATGCCTCTGTAATACTTGCTTGAGGGCTAAGGGAATCTTTATTGCCCAATAATAGACGCTCTAAATATCTGGCAACCACATCCACTTCAATATTCACCAATGCACCCACATACCAATGGCGGTCAATGTTTGTCCTTTGTGCAGTATGGGGAATAATATTAAGGCAAACAATATTATCCTTAACCAAGTTTGTGGTTAAGCTAATACCATCTGTTGTGATAGAGCCTTTAGTCGCTGTATAGTATTTTAAAGAGTCTGGGACTTGAAGCTCAATATAGATTGAACGGGCATCTTTTTTCATTAATGTAATCGTTCCCACATCATCGACATGACCTGAGACAATATGTCCACCAAAGCGAGTGGTCGGCAACATGGCTTTTTCTAAATTGACGGTATCCCCAATAGACCAGTTCTGCATAGCAGTTCGAGCCAGAGTTTCACGTGAAACATCAACGGCATACCAATTCTGTCCAAAGTCTACCACTGTCAAACATATACCATTGGTAGCAATCGAGTCACCAAGCTTTATATCGCAAAAGTCCAAACTGTCCGACTCAATGGTCAGCCTCACATCACCTGAGACTGCATCCATTCGCTTGATTGTACCCAAACTTTCTATGATACCTGTAAACATAATATTATCCTTGTTATTCATTAGCTCATATTTAACTCTGACACCCTGTGGATAACTCCATATATCACGCCCATTCGCAAGGGTTTTTTCTATGATTTTTTATACTTATCCACAAGTAAAACCCATTTTGCAATATCTTTATAAAACATTATTTGTTTCACGTGAAACGCTTTAAAAACAAGTATTTCCCACTAAAAATATCATTAAATATGTTCCATGTGAAACCAACTTATCCACAGTTTCATGTGAAACCTGTTTATAAAAGATATTTACTCACAACCAAATAAATCATCCTGTGGATAATTTAAAATATAGCTTTGGGCAAACATACAGCTAAAGCCTATTCTACACAGCCCCTAGTCTGCTTTTGTCAGTACCAGCTTAATATCATTACCCACCATCTGCACCGACTGATAGCTAAATAGTGGCTGTTGATATAGCTTATCTAGGGTCATTGTTAACATCGGCTTTGCTTCATTTCCCAAAACACATGGGGCTTGATAAATGACCATTTCATCAACCAATTGACTGTCAACAAAGCTACCTGCTACTTGTGAACCCGCCTCAATCAAGACATCATAGACCTGATATTCAGCCACTAAGTGACGCAATAACGCTTCTAAATCAGAATCTGACCATATCACCGTATTGGGATTATTTAGCACAGTAAATGAAGATTGTTGTGCCAATTTCTGCAACCGTTGCCGTCTATCTAATATTACTATTTTCGGTTGTGGCACATCTTGTAAGTTAACACCCAGTGACTGTGAGCGTACATTTAAACTGGGGTTGTCATCAATAATCGTTTGGCTACCAGTAATGATTGCCCCACTGCGTGCGCGTAATTTTTGTACGTCTTCACGTGCTTGTGTACCCGTAATCCATTTTGACTCTCCAGATGCCAGTGCTGTACGCCCATCCATACTGGTTGCTATTTTTAGACGCACATAAGGAAGCTGGTGACGCATGGCTTTTAAAAACCCTTGATTAAGTGCCTCAGCTTGTTGGGTTTGTACACCTACTGTCACTTCAATGCCAGCCTGCTGAAGCATTTTTGCACCACGTCCAGCGACTTTAGGATTAGGGTCAAGCCCAGCAATCACAACTCGAGATATTCCTGCCTGTATCAAGGCTTGAGCACATGGGGGCGTACGCCCTGTATGACTACATGGCTCCAAGGTAACATAAGCTGTTGCACCCTGTGCATCATCACTTGCTTCCGCCAGCGCATAGACTTCAGCATGAGGCATTCCTGCTTTAGGATGAAACCCCATACCTTGTATTTGTTTATCCTTTACTATCACACAGCCTACAGCTGGATTGGGACGGGTCGTATATATCCCCTGACGCGCCTGCTCTATTGCTAATTGCATAAAATAGCTATCTTCAAACTGATGAGGGGAAAAAATAGCAGTCATAAATATCACTTTTTTGGAAGGTCAAATAAAGATGGGGAACAACCATGTTCCATCACAGTAAACAGGAATTTAAATTTACTTATGTATCACACCATCACTATTTAATAATATCATTTGCCATCAGTAAGTATCTTGCCAAACTTACTTATGGCACTTTAACTTAGTTCAAATTAGCTCATGGTGTGCTTATTTTGTGGATGGATTGGTATCACTGGTGCGAATATTCACTAACTCTTGATGAAACGCTTCAATATCTTGAAAATCACGATAGACACTAGCGAAGCGAACATAAGCCACATCATCTAACGCTTTTAGCTCACTCATCACTACTTCACCCAGCGCTTTACTGCTAATTTCACGCTCACCAAGCTGGCGCAATCGCTTTTCGATACGGCTTAACATGGCTTCTTGTTCATCAAGGGTAATAGGACGCTTTTGTAGTGGCAATTGAATAGAGCGTCTCAATTTCTCATTATCATATGGCTCAATTTTGCCACTAGATTTGATAATTCTAGGCATCACGACTTCTACCACTTCAAATGTTGTAAAGCGCTCTTGACAAGGGATACACTGTCGTCGTCGTCGCACCTGAGCGCCATCAGCTGCTAAGCGTGAATCAATGACTTTGGTATCACTTGCATTACAGTAAGGACAGTGCATAAAGTGCCTATAAAGTTATAAATAAAGAAAACAAGCCTTGTCTTAATTATAGTCAATCACTCTAAGTTGTACTATAGGTGAATGCTTATCTGATATCAAATAATAGCAACTCCTCTCTACTATCGTCCGTCATCTCAATACAAAACTGTTAAATCATCAAACTCGCTCACAGTACCTACTTTTATAAAAACAGGAATACCTTCGCTTATTTTCCTCGTAACAGTATTATAAGCAGGATAAGCATATGCAACCAAAGCAAATTCAAATCGTACTGGATAATGGCTAAGTAACATCAACAGGCTCTTTTAATATTTACCAATAATATTTACTTGCCAATACAAAAACTACTAAAAATTCGTCCTAACAAATCATCGGCAAAAAACTCACCTGTAATCTCACCTAGACTTTGCTGTGCCAAACGCAAACTTTCTGCGACTAACTCACCTGCCTGATACTCATTAAGTTGTATACTGGCATCCTGCAAATGACTCTGTGTTCTTTTTAGGGCATCAAGATGACGTGTTCGTGCTATTAAGCTATTTTCTGGTGGATGAAAGCCCACTTTATCACACAAAACATCTATAAGACTTTGTATTCCCAAACCTGTTTCACATGAAACATTGACTTGCTCAAAGCCATCCACAAGCTGAGTATCTGTCTCCACAGTGGATAATAAATCCCGCTTATTACCGATTAACAATAAGCGTTTACTATCCACAGCCGTCTTAAACAAAGTCTTTGCTAGTGTGATAGGGTCTACCTCTTGACTTAAGTCATAGACCAATAGCAATAAGTCTGCTTGTGCAATCGCAGAATGCGCACGGTCAATACCAATACGCTCCACCGCATCATCTGTCTCTCTTAGACCAGCAGTATCTGTCAGATGAATTGTCAACCCATTTAGGACAATACTTTCTTGTAGTGTATCTCGTGTTGTACCTGCCACATCTGTCACAATTGCCCGCTCTTGCCCTGCCAGACGATTGAGCAAGCTAGACTTGCCTGCATTTGGTCGCCCTGCCAATACCACATGCACCCCATCACGCAATAACTGTCCTTGTTGTGCTGTCTCCAAAATATGGGCAACCTGTGTTTCTATATGCTCCAGTCTTCCCTGTATCACACCATCACCAAGGAAATCTACATCCTCTTCTTCAGGGAAGTCTATTGCTGCTTCAACATACAGGCGTAAATTGATTAAAGCCTCTAATAGCTCATTAATACGTACCGAAAACTCTCCAGTTAATGAGCGCATAGCACTATGTGCAGCAGCCACACTGGTGGCATCAATGGCATCAGCAATCGCTTCTGCCTGCACCAAATCCAGCTTATCATTCTCAAACGCACGGTACGAAAACTCACCCGCTTGCGCCTGCTTAGCACCCAACTCAAAAACTCGTGCCAATAGCTGGTTTTGTAAGATGACACCCCCATGCCCTTGTAGCTCAATCACATCCTCTCCAGTAAAGGAATGGGGCGCTTTAAAATACAGAACAATACCTTCATCTAAGACTGTCTGTTGAGCATCCAAAAAACGACAGAACATTGCCTGCCGAGGCTGAAAGCTAGAGCGTCCTGTTAAGGCACAAGCTATCTGATAGGCATGACTGCCTGATAATCTAATAATACCCACACCACCTCTCCCAATGGGTGTGGCAATAGCAGCTATCGTTGTAGAAATAGAAGGTTGTGATTGAGTCATCATTGTCATAAATAAAGGCAACTTTTACCAGTAAAAAAAGCTATGAAATATCAGTCAAATATAGCAATAAAGAAGAATAGCTTAACCACTTCACACAAATTTGACCATAATACTCATAGTATAACAAGCTAGTATAGCAAGGAACATCAAACTAAAAACCATAAAAAACACCGCCATGATAATGGCGGTGTTTTTTGTAGCGTTAAAAAGTCTGTGATTAACTAAGTATTTTGACTTCTTTCTGCTTCTGCTCTTTCTCCACTTTTTTATTAACAATATACTGTTGCATGATGGTAAACAGGTTATTTACTATCCAGTATAAAACAAGACCGGCAGGGAAGAACAACATAAATATCGTAAAAATAATGGGTAAAAACTTCATTACTTTTGCTTGCATTGGGTCAGTTGGCTGTGGATTCAGCATCTGTTGAGCAAACATAGTCACACCCATAAAAATAGGCAAGATAAAGTAAGGGTCCATTGCCGATAAATCATGAATCCATAAAATCCAAGGCGCATGACGCAGCTCTACACTCTCAACCAAGACCCAATATAATGCTAAGAAAATTGGCATCTGAAGTAAAATAGGCAAGCAACCCGCCATTGGGTTAACCTTTTCCTCTTTATAAAGAGCCATCATCTCTTGTGACATTCTCATACGGTCATCACCGTATTCATCTTTCAATGCCTGCAAACGAGGGGCTAAGGCACGCATTTTTGCCATAGAGTAGTAACTCTTATTAGAGAACCACATCAGCGCAATTTTAACCAAAATAGTCAGTACAATAATAGACCAACCCCAGTTACCAATGACCTTATGAATACCCTCTAATAAAGCAAACAGCACTTTAGAGATAGGCCATAAGTAACCATAATCCACTGTCTTATTAAGCCCCTCAGCCACACCTTTCAAATCAGCCTGAATCTTAGGACCCGCATAAAGTACTGCACTAATGGTTTCTTGTGACTTTGGTGCAATCGATATTGGCTGACTTTTCATACCAATAAAATAGTTACCAGATACTTCATTAGAGAAGAAATGACCAGTAAAGTTTTTAGGTGTCCATGCAGATACAAAGTAGTGCTGAACCACACCTACCCAACCAGCATCACTACTAACTGACTTTAGCTCACCATCATTAAAATCCTTAAACTTGAGCTTATTATAGTCATCATCTGGTGTTCCCCAAGCACCGCCCAGATAAGTCGCCATACTCAGCGCTCCCTTATCTGCCATGCCAGGATCTTTACTACCATCACGTTTTATTTGAGTATATAACTGACCTTGCCACGTTTTACCTGTCTCATTATCAATGGTATAACTGACATCAATCGGATATTTACCCTTTGTAAAGGTAAACGATTTAGTAATGGTCACACCATCTTTAGTCAGTGTTAGAGGAACTGTTAGTGTCTCTTGGTTTGGCTGCATCACATACTGATTGCTTTGATATTGATACTTAGCCCGCTCAGAGTTTGTATCAACACCATCTTGACCAATCAGCCCTGATTGCGCTACATACACACGTTGTGCTGTATTCTCAAACAATACAAAGCGTTCTTTACTGCCAAGTGTCGCACTATAAGGGCGCAACGCCGCATAGACAATATCACCACCTACTGGATTAATTTTAATATCATAATAATCTGTAGTGACTGATATCAGTCCTGTTGCAGATGCTGGTGCTTGATTACCAGCAGGTACAGTAGATGCTGTCGATGTTGTTGGAACATCACCATCAGCAACACTAGCACTGGGAATATCTGTACTAGTAGAAACTTGCGCTGAAGGCGCATCAACAACAGACGTACTATCTGCTCCCGGTGGGTAGTCCTTCTGCCATGCCAATATCAATAAGTATGCTGTAATCAGCATCGCAATGATAATCAGCAACCGAAGTATCTTTTGCATAAGACAGTCCTAAGTTAAAAAACAAATACCTAAAGTAAGATAATTAGGCAATATAAAGAGGTTCAATCCTAGAGTAAGTCATTTCAACTTACCTACACTTACAAAAACAACTCATCTTACTGATCAAACTTGAAGCGCTTACCATCATTGCAGTTTTTAACTATAGTCGAAAAAGACTAAAACAGATACAAAACAGCCAAGTATAGATAGTATGGTTATATGTAAATAAGAGCAACGCCATAGTCGTTTAATCGCTCTTTGACGATACCATTATCACCATCAAAACCTGCTAGACATAGGCAAACAGGCTTACTATCAAGCAAGCATTGGATTGAGTTTAGAAATAAAATGAAGGCTATTTTACTAAATATCAGCAGTAAATGATACCAAGACATCCGAAGCACTCATGGAGACCATCATATTAGCAAGCCAGAAGCATAGATAAAGCGCTATCTACACGGTGATGGTGACTAAATACCACTTTTTAGCATATGATTTAATCTTGTCACATAGCTATTGCTATCAATAAACACACCTTTTATTTGTGTCTCTCTTGCTATATAAACATATTGATACTGATAAAGAGGCAAAGGTACAAAATCCACACCATGACCACCCCAAGGATGGCAACGTGCGATACGAGTACATATGAGCAAACCACCCCGCCAAGCACCATGCCATTGTAGTGCCAACTGACCATAATGAGAACAGGTTGGATAATAACGACAGCGTGCAGGCAATAATGGACTTAACCAACGTTGATACAATCTAATCACTTTTAGAAATAATCGCAGTGCTATTTTGCTTATCCATTGATATATCAACTGATAGTCATGATATTTCATGTTTATCAATCCAACTAAATACCTTTCACAATTATCAAATACTTTAACAGCTCAAACTATTGTAAAGATGAGTAACAGTGCATTACGTAATACTGCAAATCAAACTAACAATATAACAGTATTATTTTTAGCAAATGATATCTTATTTTTATTATCCTAATTTTTATCAGATATATTTTGTCTCTCAGATATTTTTTTTAAAATAGCATTAATTTCTTTAGAAATATCTGCATTACTTAAATGCTTTGTGGATTTCTTTAAAATAAAAACCATATCAACATGTTTCAATTTTGGTGCATAAAAACGAAACTGCTCTTTAATTAATCTTTTAACTAAGTTTCTTGATACTGCAGTTGCAAGTTTCTTTTTAGTAATAGCCATTCCCAATCTTGGCTCTGCATTATCAGATTGAACAACAAATGCCATGATATGTGTTTGATGTACTTTATAACTACTATAATCAAAGACTCTTTTATATTGTGTTGGTGTCAATAGACGATATGATTTTGGATAAGGGTAATGATTCATAAACTTATCACTTATATGAGTTGGCTATAAAAATGATTGCCATAAAAAAAGCACCTTAAATAGGTGCTTTTGCGATAAAACTAAAATCTAGTTTATACCGTTAAACGATGACGACCTTTAGCACGACGACGTGCTAGTACTTGACGACCTTTTTTGGTTGCCATGCGTGCACGAAAACCATGTGTACGCTTGCGTTTTAGAACGCTGGGTTGGAAAGTGCGTTTCATAAGTCACCTATAACTTAACTAAATAAATTTAAACTTCATTAAAATAAAATTCGCAATAACGGCATATTATGCCTGTTTTTGCGGATACTGTCAATATTACTAAGCATAAACTTTAATAAGCATCCTAGCTTATGTGACTTGCATCACATTTTGCATGCAATACTGCTGTTATTTATTGTTAAGTATTACTTAATAATAAACTGGCTAGACATGCATCTAATAATCTAACTTCCATGTTTATAAGACTCTTACTATGGTTATCAGAAGTTAGTTGATTTTTTGGATATTCTAACTTTGTCTCGCTGTTTAGTGATTAATATCTGAGATGTACTATTGAGGTGAAATAAGAAACCCCTCTAGATTTATAGTCTTTATTTATTTAAGTATATTAAATATATATGTAATTTTTAATTAATATAAAATTGCTTAATATAAGTCTATGACAAAATTTTTTAACCAAGGAAGTCTCACTGTGTGTACATTTGATTATAGAAAATTTCAGAGTTATCCACAGACATGCGATTTCCCTATAGTAATAATTATTAAAGATATATTGTTATTATTGGTAGGTGTCTTTATTGTGTATAAGTATAAAAAATAAATTAATATCATATAGTTATAATGTTGATAAACCTGTGTAAATATTGTTGGTAAACTCTGTATAACTTGTGGTTATGAGTTATTAACATAGTTTTCCACAAAATTATCCACAGAAAATATGAGTTTTATCCACAGGCTAATTGTGTTACAGTGATGTCTGTTTAGTAATGTGGTTTTGGTGATATATTCACTTATGTTCTATAAGATATATGATAGTAGATGAAGTATAGTCTTTGTCCTAGTTGTTATGGATTTATATCTTTGGATGCTTTTTATGTCATGATGTTTTTATATGTAGGTAGTCTTATTATAGTGATGTAAAAAAAGACTAATTATATAGGTTGTTTATACATATAAATGTGCTGTTGAGCTGTATTTGTTATGAAGTTGTTATGGGTTTAAGTGAGGTATTAATATAATGATAGATGTGGATATACTTTGGGATAGATGTTTAGAAGAGCTGAAATATCAAGTCAAGGATAGTGTGTTTACAATGTGGTTACGACCACTATCAGTACAACAGTATGGAGAGCAGTTAGTTGTACTTGCCCCGAATCAATATTTTGTTACCCATGTGTCAAAACATTATCTAAATGATATTGAAGCGCTGGTTCGCAAGCACAGTGATGATGTCATTAGCTCAGTGGTACTTCGTGAAAACAACTCTTCGTTAGCAACTGGATTATCTGAACCAACTGCTATATATCAAAGCCAGCAAACTTCTTTAGAAATTCGCTCTGTGATAGATGATGGTATGAGTAAGCAGTCTGCAACACATTCAAAGCAAGTAGACTCCAATATTGATAAATCATTAAGCTATATTAATCCTTTATTTACCTTTGAGACTTTTGTCAGTGGTAAGTCTAATATTTTGGCATACAAAGCTTGCTTTGAGCTGGGTAAAAAACAATCACAAAATCGACATAATCCATTATTTATTTATGGTGCTTCTGGGTTGGGAAAAACACATTTAATGCATTCAGTAGCACATCGTTATTTAAAAATAGGAAAGTCTTTTTATTATTTTTCCTCAGAAAAATTTATTAATCAGCTGGTATATGCTTTACGTAATCAAAAAATAGAAGAGTTTAAAAAGAAAATTAAACGGGTTGATTTATTAATAATTGATGATGTTCATGTACTGGCAGGAAAAACAAAAAGTAGTAGTGAGTTTTTATCTTTATTTGCTGATTTTATGATGGATGATAAACAAATCATTTTGGCATCAGATAGACATCCTTCACAAATGACAGAATTTGATGAGCGTTTTCGTTCACGTTTTTCTTGGGGACTTGCGGTTGCTGTTGAGCCACCAGAAATGGAAACTCGGATGCAAATTTTGCAAAAAAAGGCAAAATTATCTGGTATTGAGCTTCCTAAAGAGTGTGCGTTATTTATTGCTCAAAATGTGGTGTCCAATGTACGCCGTCTTGAGGGGGCATTGAATCAGGTGCTGGCAAATGCTAATTTAACTGGGCAACCGATAGATTTGGATATGGTGCAATATGCACTTAAAGATATCGTAGCAATGCGGGTACAGTCAGTTAGTATGGATAATATTCGTAAAGTAGTGGCAGAGTATTATGATGTGTCAGTCAAAGACTTGATGGGTAAAAAACGGACACGTAGTATTGCTCGTCCGCGTCAGATTGCGATGGCTTTGGCACGTGAGTTAACAGGAGATAGCTATCCTGATATTGGGCAGTCTTTTGGGGGACGTGATCATACGACGGTGATGCATGCATGTGATAAAGTGGCACAGTTACGTCAAGAAGACCCAATATTGGATAAAGAATATAAAGCGTTATCTATGACCTTACAGGCTGGTTAATCGATGGTTTATCTTAATTGAACCTAGCTGGGCTTAAGTAGTCATAACGGTTTATGTTTATGCGATATCATTTGTTATACTAGCAAATGGCACAGACATCCATATAAGTTTGTGTGCTTATCATTTTGTATGATGTACAATTGTTGATGTTTAGTGTACTAGTCATGGTTTGTTTTTATTTTAATATTGAGCGTCGTATTAATTGAATTATAGGAACAAGCTAGCAGTATAGAATGAATGATAATAAGCCCCATAATTTGACGATTCTGTTTATTAATCCTTATCTGAGTGACCTTACTTATGCAACTGTCTATTAATCGAGAACTATTATTAAAAGCTATTAATTTGATTGCCAAAGCGGCAGATAAGCGTCATAACATGGTGGTGCTTGGTAATATTAAGTTAGAGCTAACACAAACAACCTTGACACTGACAGCCTCTGACCTTGAGGTGGAGTTGATGGCGACCATCCAGCTACCAGAAGGTGCTTGTGGTGAGGTTGGTATGACGACATTACCAGCGATGAAGCTTAAAGATATTTGCAAGCTGTTACCACAAAACACCATGATTCAGATTGCATCGCAGGCAGATGAACGTTGTGTGATTACCAGTGGTAAAAGTCGCTTTGTACTAGGAACATTACCTGCAGAAGATTTTCCTATTTTGGGCAACCCAGAGAACATCACGCCATTGACGCTAAATCGAGCGACCTTGTCGGACTTAATAGCGTCCTCACAATTTGCGATGGCAATTCAAGATGTGCGTTATTATTTAACAGGTATGCTTTTTGAGGTAACGGAGCGTCAATTGACAACAGTGGCAACGGATGGTCACCGTTTGGCTCTGTCACGTAGTGCTATTGAAGTAGATGATAACCTTGAGTTACAAGCTATTTTGCCACGTAAAGCAGTGATTGAGCTTGAGCGTTTGATGGGGGAGTTGGGTAAGTTGTTAAATGATGCTGATAATCGCTTAACGCTAAGTTTTGGACGTGAGTTTTTACAAGTCAGTTTGCCTTTTGGTAATGTTGATAGTACAGGGCAGATAGATGATTCAGTGGTGGTTACATTTACAGCACGTCTTATTGATGGAAAATTTCCAGACTATCGTCGAGTTATGCCAACAGCCAATGATAAGCTTGCATTATTAAATCGTGAGAAGATGATTGAAGTATTACGTCGTGTGGCAATTTTAAGTAATGAGAAGTCACGAGGTGTGATTTTTAATTTTGCTCAAGATGGTAACGTAGAAGTTAAAGCTAATAATGCTGAGCAGGATGAGGCTGTTGAGGTGTTGCAAGTTAAGTACCAAGGTGAGCCAATTGAATTATCCTTTAATGCTGCCTATCTTCAAGATGTGCTTGATGTGTTACAAGGAGATGTTCAGCTACACATGAGCCAGTCTAATGCTTCTGTATTGGTCAATCAGTTAAATGATAGCCAGCATCAATACGTGATTATGCCAATGAGAATTTAATATTATTAATAGGGTAGTTAAATTTTTATAACTTGTTGTGAGTCTAAATAAGGCAGACATGATAACTCGATTGACCATTAGCCACTTGCGTAACCTACAGCAGGTGAGTCTGTCTGCCCAGCAATGTAATTTAATCATTGGTGATAATGGCAGTGGTAAAACATCCCTATTAGAAGGGATATTTTTATTATCTCGGGGTAAAAGCTTTCGCCATCATCAGCCCAAACGCTATATCAGTCATCATCAATTAGCCACTACTGTTCATGCTCAATTTGCTGATGATGACAGCATGGCAATCCAAAAACAGCTTGATGCCAGTACCACACTACGGTTAAACCAGCAGACCGTTTATACACAAAGTAGCCTTACCCAACGCTTGCCGACCTTACTTATTGACCCCTCATCAATGGACATGCTAGAAGATGGCAGTGCCAGCAGACGACAGTTGCTTGACTGGTTGGCGTTTCACGTGAAACAAGGCTTTCATTCACAGTGGCTTGCTTATCAACGCTTACTCAAGCAACGTAATACGTTATTAAAATCCTCTCATCATCTAACTGCCATGCAACGACAAGAGCTGATGGCATGGGACAAAGGTCTAGCAAATCATGCAGGGCTAATTACCCATTATCGTCAGCAGGTATTTGAGCAGTGGCAACCTTACTTCAATGACATATTGCAATCATTATTACCTCAATATGCGGAAGATATTAAGTTGTCTTTCTATGCAGGCTATGATGTCGATACACCCTTAGATGAGCTATTGGCACAACGCCTATCTCAAGATGTGCAGATGGGTTATACCCGCTTGGGCTGTCATCGAGCCGATATTCAGGTGACATGGTTAAGTGAGCGAGAGCAGTTAAAAACACAAGATTTACCAGAAAATAGCGCGAATAGCCATAGTAATGATATTGATATAAATGTTTCACATGAAACATCCAATAAAGCGGTAAATTCTCACAGCCATATCAAAGAGCAAGCGGTAAATGTACTATCTCGTGGTGAGAAAAAGCTGCTAATCACCACCTTGCGTTTGTCACAACTGCCTTTATTAAATCACAACGTATTACAGCAAGCTGAGGCAAAAATCCCCATTGTGCTATTAGATGATGTCACTGCCGAACTTGATGATAAGGCATTGGCTGTTTTATTTAGTACACTTGCAACAACACCTTGTCAGTTATTTATCACCAGTTTAGATGAAACAGTGTTAGATTTAGTCAAGCAGTTTTGGCAAGATTTTGCAGTGTTTCATGTGAAACAAGGACAAGTGCAAAAAAGACAGTCCTGTTAAATTGAAAAACAGATAGAATATTGCTAATGGTGTGTTAGCCAGACTACTATTGATGACGCAAAGGTGAAAAAATGTTATAATTCATCGCCATGACACTGTTATATTTGTCATTCAAATAACACTAAGATTTTGGCAAAATTTTTATAAGAAATGATTGGTTGTGATGGGGGTATATAAAAACTATCCCAAAACAAATCAGCCCAGAAAGTTAGGGTATGTTTGAGTATTTATCTTCATAGGAAAATTAAGGTGAATTTAGCCAGTTTTTATATGAAAGTAAAATATTATTTTAACCCCTAGTAAGTAAATCTAGTGTGGTGAATATTCAAACAGACCTCTGTTCCCGCCTTCAGCAAGGATATACCATGAGCGAACAACAACCCCCTGTGAACCAGACTGACGAGCAGAATTTGGCAGTTGGTCAAGCATCCATAAAAACACCAGATAATGAAGATTATGGCTCAAAGGACATTCGTGTTTTGCATGGGCTTGAGGCAGTGCGTGTCCGTCCCGGTATGTATATTGGCGATACTGATGATGGCACAGGCTTGCATCACATGGTATTTGAAGTGGTTGATAACTCCATTGATGAAGCATTAGCCGGGCATTGTGACCAGATTGACATCGTTATTCATGAAGATGAATCGGTGAGTGTGATGGATAACGGACGCGGTATTCCCGTTGATATTCACCCCGAAGAAGGCGTATCGGCTGCCGAAGTGATTATGACCGTACTGCATGCAGGCGGTAAGTTTGATGCCAATAGTTATAAGGTATCGGGTGGTCTGCATGGTGTCGGTGTGTCAGTGGTGAATGCCTTATCTAAAAAACTTGAATTGAACATTTGGCGACAAGGCTATCATTATCAGCAAACCTATACCGATGGTGTGCCAGACAGTGATATTCAGCAGTTAGAGGCAACTGATAAGACAGGGACGCAAGTTCGCTTTTATCCCAGTGTTGAGATTTTTACAGGGACGATTTTTGATTATGACATATTGGCAAAACGCTTGCGTGAATTATCCTTTTTAAATTCAGGTGTGCGTATTGTCTTAACTGATGAACGCATTGATAAACGTCACGAATTTGAGCATAAAGGCGGCTTGTCTGAGTTTGTCAGCTATATCAATGCAGGTAAAGAAACCTTAAATGAAGTGTTTCACTTTACCAGTGAACAAGATGATGGTATTTGTGTTGAGGCAGCGTTACAGTGGTCAGACACTTATAATGAAAAGGTATTGTGCTTTACCAATAATATCCCACAAAAAGATGGTGGCACGCATTTATCAGGTTTTCGCTCAGCATTGACCCGCTGTTTAAACAGTTATATGGACGCTGAAAAACTGTTTAAAAAAGAAAAGGTTAATACCACTGGTGATGATGCCCGAGAAGGGTTAACCGCCATTGTCTCAGTGAAAGTGCCTGACCCAAAATTTTCTAGCCAAACTAAAGACAAACTGGTCTCTAGCGAAGTGAAATCTGCTGTTGAATCAGCCATGCATGATAAATTTAGCGATTATCTGCTAGAAAATCCCAGTTCAGCAAAAGCCATCGCTGGAAAAATCATTGATGCTGCCAGAGCCCGTGATGCGGCTCGTAAAGCTCGAGAAATGACCCGCCGTAAAACTACCTTAGATATCGCAGGACTACCCGGAAAACTGGCAGATTGCCAAGAAAAAGACCCCGCTTTATCTGAATTATATATTGTCGAGGGTGACTCAGCAGGTGGCTCAGCCAAACAAGGTCGTAGCCGTAAAACCCAAGCAATATTACCGCTAAAAGGTAAAATTCTAAATGTGGAGCGGGCAAGATTTGACAAAATGCTGTCTTCTGCTGAAGTGGGTACGCTAATCACTGCCTTAGGCTGTGGTATTGGTCCTGATGAATATAACCCTGACAAAGTGCGTTATCATAAAATCATCATCATGACCGATGCCGACGTTGATGGTTCACACATTCGCACCTTGCTATTGACGTTCTTTTTCCGTCAAACTCCAGAGCTTATCGAGCGTGGTTATATTTATATCGCTCAGCCTCCACTTTATAAAATCAAAAAAGGTCGCCAAGAGCTGTATCTTAAAGATGATGAGGCACTTAAAGCCTATTTGTTGTCAGCAACCATTGATGATACCAAACTGCATATCAATGAACATGCCCCTGCGATTACAGGGCAAGCGTTAGAGAGCTTGCTTAATGACTATAACCAAAGTCAACTGGTCAAAGCCCGTTTGCAGATTAAATACCCTGCCGTTTTGCTTGACGCATTGACCTTTGTACCAAAACTGACCACTGATATGACCTATGATAAGCAAGCGATGCAACAGTGGCTAGACAAAGTACAAACTCAATTACAGCATTTTGGTAGTGACCTGAATCCAGAAGTAGAACTGGTCAATATTCATGACAGCAGTTATGACCAAGTGGTACAAGACACACTGTCACAGCAGTCATCACAGACCACATTGCCAAATGTCGATGAGACGTTGGCAGAAGGTGAGCGTGATATTGATGCTGAACCAAAAAAAGCCCAGTGGCTACCTCGTATAACCATTTATGTGCATCAGTTAGCCCAACATTATATGCTAGATAGTGGCTTTATTACCTCAGGGGAATATGCTCGTTTATTACGTCTGTCTTCGCAATGGAATACCTTGCTTGAAGAGACGGCATTTATCCGCCGTGGTGATAAAGACACTTTGCTGCGTGACTTTGATCACCTATGGCAACAGATGATGCAAGATGCTCGCCGTGGATTGGCAATTCAGCGTTATAAAGGGCTTGGAGAGATGAATGCTGACCAGCTTTGGGATACCACCATGGACCCTGAAAACCGCCGTATGCTACGGGTAACTATTGAAGATGCCATCGCTGCTGACCATTTATTCACTTGCTTGATGGGTGATAATGTTGAGCCACGCCGTGCCTTTATCGAAGAAAATGCGTTAACAGTGACCAACTTGGATATTTAATGTCGTTCACTTCATTGAAATAAATATAGTTTAGGTTATTAGTAATAAAAAACAGCCATCTTGTCATAAGGTGGCTGTTTTGTTTCACGTGAAACAAAATATATAGGTAAGTAGATTTTTTATTGATGTATTTATCTGATTATAGTGCTATTCATACCTGAATGAAAATGCTATGTATCTGTGATTGTGCTATGATTAATAAAATTGTAAACTTAAACTGCCAAATTAAACTTTGTTGTGATGTTATGTGATTGTAAAATCCACATAATGTCAATAAAATTCACAATTACAGACTTTTTCTGCTTTGTTACTGCTGCTGGACAAATGGACACAATAATGAAATCTACTCAAATGAAACGACTACAACGATTGCTAACAACAACTATTGCTGGGCTAATGTTATTAGGAGGCTCAGCTCATGCAAGCAATCCTCCTCCGACTGTAAAAGCAGATGCACCCAATCGCTATATTGTCAAAAAAGGTGATACGTTATGGGGTATTGCGGGACGTTATTTGGATAAACCTTGGCTTTGGAAGGAAATATGGGCTGCTAATAGACAAATTAAGAATCCCAATCTTATTTATCCTGGTGATGTCATTCTGTTATGTGTTATCAAGGGGCAAAATCTAATCGGTATTGATACGGGTGAGGGTTGTGCTGGTATTGAGCGTGATATGGCGCAAGTGGATGTTATTGAAAATATACAACAAACAGTGACCGTAACACCATTAAACAATAGTATTCCTCCCATTCCTTTATCAGCCATTCAGTTTTGGTTGGATAGAAATATCATTGTAAATCCAGTGGATTTGGAAACGACACCTTATGTTTTAGCGTCAAAAAATCGCAACTTATTAACCAGTATTGGTGATAAAGTGTATGCTAAAGGTGTGCCATTGATCGTTGGTCAGCGTTACGGTATTTATCACGTTGGTGAACCGTATGTAGATAATGCAACCAAACAGGTCATGGGAATTGAAGTTGAGCAAATCGCAACAGCAGTGGTGACAGATGTTACCAATAATAATATTTCTAGCCTACAAATATTAGATACTTACGGCAAAGAAGTACGAGAAGGTGATAGAGTTTTTGTAGAAATGGGTAATATTGTGCCACCAGTTTTTTATCCAGCTCCTGCTCAGGTAAATCGTGGTGGATTGATTGTTCGAGTCATGGGCTCTATTGGGACAGCGGCACGAGGCAGTGTAGTGGCAATAAACTTAGGAGCAGTCAATGGTGCAAAACCAGGTGATGTATTAACTGTTTATCGCAAAGGCCCATTAGTACGAGACATTCGAGATAATGATGCGCCATCTCGTTTGCCAAGTGAGGAAGCAGGACATGTGATGGTCTTTAAAACCTTTGATAACATCAGCTATGCTTATGTACTAGACTCAGAATTGCCTTTAAATGTTGGTGACCAGTTATTACCACCTGATGGCTTATAGGGCAAACTTAGGTCAGTTATGACGCCATCGCAACAAGATATTTTGGTATTATGGCAGAGGGTGAATATGTCACTCTCTGCCTTTCGTAAATTAACAACGGCATTTACATCAGCAACATCTGCCTTACAAGCCAGTGTGGAAGATTGGCGAGCGTTAGGTATACATCACAGCCATCTATCACGACATAGCGAGGCCACTGAAAAAGACAGCCTGCACTTCTTAGAAAAGATACAAAAAGATATTGCCCAACAATCTTATCAATTAATATTTTTTGGTGATGCTGACTACCCTGATGGTATCACGCAACTGTATGACCCACCTCCTGTGTTATTTTATCGTGGACAAGCTGATAAACTCTCATTGGCACAGATTGCCATTGTTGGTAGTCGCAGGCCAACGCCTCAAGCACAAAAGACCACATTTGATATGGCACAGTATCTTGCTCAGTCTGGTTATGTCATCACCAGTGGGTTGGCACAAGGCATTGATGCTCAGGCACATCTGGGTGCATTGGCTCAGCCAAAAGAGCTGGCAGGGCGCACCATTGGTGTAATGGGTACAGGCATTGATGTGTGTTATCCCAAACAGCACCATGCCTTAATTGAGCGTATCGTCAATGAAGGGGGCTGTATCATCTCTGAGTTGTTACCCAATACTCAGCCTAATAAACATACTTTTCCTCGCCGTAATCGTTTGGTCGCAGGGTTAAGTCTGGGGACAATCGTCACTGAAGCGACCATTCAAAGTGGCTCATTAATTACTGCTCGTTTGACCGCTGAGCAAGGTAAACAAGTCTTTGCTGTGCCTAGTCGTATTGATAATCTTAATGCAGAGGGATGTCATCATCTAATACGTGAGGGTGCAACCCTGATTTATCATCCTGAGCAAGTCATCGCTGACATTGCAAACCAAACCTCTTCGCATGCCTCCATACAAGAAACGTCTGCATCAGCGCATCTGTATCCATACACAAAAGATGATAGCGAAATCATAGAAACTCAGAAATCATTTGCCAGTCAGCGTCAGCCACAATCTCCAATCAAACCGATGCCTTATCAGGTTGATAATCAGGCTAATAGACATCGTCATATAGAAAAATCACCACAAGCTTCTAGCAATAACGTGACAATTCCCAATGAGCTACAACCTTTGATGGTACATTTGGATTGGGTTGGTCAAGATTTAGATAAGTTAATAGAAAAGACACAACTTGATACACCAACACTATTAAGCCAACTGATGACACTAGAGTTGCTTGGTATTATTGCTCAAAATGCTGGACGATATAAACGATTGATATAAGCCATATATTTAGGCTTGTTGATAATCCATCCTGTTTAGCTAATATCGACAAAGGATACAGCTACTTTTTACTCTTATGTAAAAAATGGCTATATTTGCCTTATTTCTTCGTTAATAAACTGGATAATATAGTCAGTGAATTTATAAACTGGCACAAGGCAGGCGAGTGCAGATAGTACGGCTGTATAGCAAACGAGCCTAACACCGTAACAGTTATAAAGTCCGTTGGCTATATCTCGCCTTGATAAATAAGCTACCTACATTTATTGCCTTGACTAAGATAAACTTATAGCAATTTTTCCTAAAGAGCTAAGATGACAACTTCTGCAAAAACATCCAAAAATACAACTGTATTTACTGATATTCAGCAGGCAGTGGCATGGATAAAGCAAGGTCAGATTTTGGTTTATCCAACCGAAAGTGTCTGGGGGATTGGTTGCGACCCTTTTAATCAAAAAGCTGTACAAACCGTACTCCAGCTAAAATCACGCCCACAAGAAAAAGGTATGATTGTGGTGACAGATAAGCTGTCACGTATCGCTTCTTTAATTGCGCCACTGTCTGATGAGCAACGGCAACGGCTGACACAATCCATCAGTCAGTTATCATTAATTAATCTCAATTTACCAACGGCTCAGCAACAAGCACAGACATGGTTATTGCCACTGATGGATAATCAAAACTATCAGCCAGACATTCCACAATGGATAACAGGCAATCATGATAGCGTGGCAGTACGCGTCATTGCCCATCCTATGATTAAACAAATATGTCAGCAGATGGTATCAGAAGAAAACCCCTATGGTTTTATCGTCTCAACCAGTTGTAATCAAGCCGGTCAACCCCCTGCCAATAGTCTAGAGCAAGCCCAAGCCTCTTTTGCTAACCATAAACTGGCTAAGCATATAGGTTATTTACAAGGGGATACCTTGGGTTATCAATTGCCAAGTCAAATAAGAGATATTAGAACAGGACAAGTGCTAAGGTAGGGGATAGTCGAAACAATAAAAAACAGTTACTTTGTTAATCTCAAATAAACCTCTTACAGTGTTAACCTTAGGGTCTGTTGAACTTTCACCCCGTCAGGCTAATACCTATAAGGGATATAGCTACTTTTTACTTTCATGTAAAAATTGGCTAAATTTGCCTTATTCTGCGTTAATGAACTTGTTAATATCCCGATATTACCTGTGTCCATTGCCTTGACTAAGTCAAATTTTTCTCAATTTTTCCTATGAAGATGAATGTTCAACAGACCCTATTAGAGATTTATAATATCTTCACTTAGATGCCTTGTATTAGCAATTTATTATCAGTTAGGGGAATAAATACTTATGTCCTTATTATCGACAGCCATTAAAACCAAGTACACCCACTCTCGCATAAAACATAAAGGACGCATGGGCATAGTCACTCTATTCACCGCCTTAGTATGTATGGCGTGTCAACCTGTGTCTGATAACAAAAGTGATACTGAAAACGATAATTCACAGCCCACCGCAAGCCAACCCACTCAAACTAGCAACTCACAAAGGGTTAATTCACCAGCCCCTGTGCTTAATCCACCTTTGCAACCACTCGCCCAGCCCATCACTACGCCCATTACGATTTTGGCGATTGGTGATTCGCTCACTGAGGGTTTGGGCGTGGCGGAGCAAGACAACTACCCTGCTCAGCTACAAGCACAACTGCGTGAGGCAGGTTATAGCAATGTCAGCGTGGTTAACTCAGGGCTTAGTGGCGAAACCAGTACTGGTCTGGTTAATCGGCTCGACTGGGCGTTAAAAACTCAGCCTGATATTACCATTTTGACCACAGGGGCAAACGATGCCATGCGTGGCGTACCTGTAACCACTGTCGATGACAATATTCGCACCGCTATCGAACGCTTACAAGCCAGTGGTAGTACGGTGATATTGGGGGGTATGGAGATTTATGACAATATGGGCGATGATTATGTGAATCAATTTTCACGCATTTATCCACGCATCGCCAAAGATACAGGGGTGGCGTATATTCCATTTTTCTTAAATGGGGTCGCAGGTGATGCCAATCTCAATCAAAAAGATGCCATCCACCCAACCAAAGAGGGTTATACGCATGTGGTGAGAAATAATATCTTACCTGTGTTGATGCCTGTGCTAACTGAGGTGGTACAAGAAAAATCCAGCAATACGCAATAATAGACAATACACCATAAATCATATAGAAAAACTACCATGAAATCTGCCACAAACTCCAACGCAAATCCTACCCTTAATAACTCACACACCCCCTCACCCACTACGTCATCTACGTCACAACCCCTGCTGTATGCCAACAATCTTAGTAAAAGTGTAAAAGTGGGTGAGCAACGTATCGACATTATTAAGGGTATTGATGTGGCGGTGCAGGCGGGTGAATTTGCGGTGATTATGGGTAAATCTGGCTCAGGTAAATCGACACTGTTAGGCTTGCTAGCAGGGCTAGATTATCCTGACTCGGGTGAGGTGTGGTTAGATGGACAAAATCTGACCAAGCTTAATGAAGAAGCATTGGCACAAAAACGCCAACAAGACATGGGCTTTGTGTTTCAGTCGTTTCATTTGTTGCCAACGCTGACGGTCGCTGAAAATATTGCCTTTCCGTTAGATATTGCTCGTCGTCCTGACCCTAGCCGAGTCGAGGAATTGCTCACTGCGGTTGGGCTCATGCATCGCCGTGACAGTTTACCGCATCAGCTATCAGGGGGTGAGCAACAACGCACTGCTTTGGCAAGGGCATTGGTCGCCCGTCCAAAAATTATTTTTGCCGATGAGCCAACAGGCAATCTTGATGAGCAAAATGCTCAACAGGTGATGCACTTATTGTTAGAGCTACAACAACAATCAGGGACGGCATTGGTGGTGGTAACTCATGACCCAAGTCTAAGCACCCATGCCAATCAGGTGATTACCATTGTTGATGGTCGGGTTGAAAATTAAGATGGTATGATGATATAGAAAACCCACATAATAATTTTGTTATAATAAAAAAATTATTCTTTAGTTTTATTAATATTTCATTATCTATATACATTTACAATGTAAAGTTTTTTTCTAGCCAGTAAATTTATACTAGTAGTTTATTATGTACTAGTTTTAAATCAAAATTGAATATAACATGTATATAATAAGGACTTGAGAATACAATTTTCACCAGAAATTAAATAAAAAAGGCAATGTAATATGACAAACAAATCACCTAAGGCAACTTTTGAAAAATATGTAGGAAATCATATTGAAAATCTTGCAGCACGACCATTGGTGTTTATAGAACCTATCGGAAAGATGAGTAACTTTGATAATCTACCTATTTGGATTAATAAAGATATTAGAGATGTTAACCCTGAAATTTATTCTCATATATTCTGGGAAATTGAACCTATGGGTGAGTATATATATTTCTTAGCGGGTGACTTTGAGAAAAATGAAAAGGGTTTGTTAAGGTTTCCATCAGCTACTACTAGTATGAGAGTTGAAGTAAATTTTGAAGATGATGTCATTAGTGTTGCAAAACATGATGGGAAACGTTTTCAAGATTATGCCAAAGAATGTGATTACTTATTACCTACTATCCAAGATATGTCTATTGAAGATTTAGAAGAGTACTTTAATCTACCAACACAACAAACTGGTGATTCTCTAGGTTACATCTCTTTAGAGACTTTACTTCCTCAAGCAGAAGGGTTTTCAAGAATTGAAATCGGTAGAAACTACTCTGGGAAAGTATACTTAGGATTAATTTATCAAGGTTTTTATGAACCTAAAAAACCTTCTGAGTATGCAAGATACATGCTTATTAATGTCTATTCTACTAATAGAAAGCAAAAAATACAGCCATTAATTGATGAATATATAAAGTTAGTAAAAAAATATAAAGACATGCCTTATATTTCTATTTCTGGTACTACCAGAGGATAAATTTAAAAAGAATCATCTTTAAAAACAGCGTCACCCTGATATGAGAACCGTAAAAAAATTGCATGGTAAGAAAGTCATAGACTTTCTTTTGCTAGATCCTTTACTGCTGGTCAAACTTCCTAATTAACAAAGTAATGGTCCAATATCGACAATATCTTCTTTTTGTAGCACAAAATCTAAATTTTGTTTGGGGCAAATAGTCTCTCCTTGCCGAATGACATGAACGTCAACTGCTATTTTTGAATTATTGTCTAAATCCAGATAATCAAAATACTTACCTATGTTTTCGCTCAAGCCCAAAAGAGGCTCTTGCATCGAGGTGATGCGTACATTGAATACGCTTTCATAAATACTCAAAGCTTTTGCAAGCGTTTGTGCATCACAACGATAGGCAAGGTCTAAATGCGGAATTGGACTACCAGTATATGTGTATCTAGCGTTCTTTGGACCACATAAATAAATCATATTATATCCCTATAAATTGATAAGCTTCGGGTGTAAGCTAATAACGAAGCTAAATAATCAACCTAAAAGTTGCCTTGAGGTGCGGTTTAGCCCTGAGTGAGGATTAAGACAAAGCACTGCTTTGTCCCTCATGCAAGACAAAATCCTTTAAATAGGATTTTGTGAAAACGATGCGTTACTACGAAATATCAACGGATAGTTAAGTGTTGCCCTAACAAGGCTTTTTAGCCCTGATAGTAGCGGTTATCCTTGTATGACCACTAGTTTGCGGTGACTTAGCTAGTGGCGGTATCGAGGTAACAGGAACGCCACTGGCTTTAGTCACCGCTCTAGTGGGCATGCAAGATATAAGCGGATAGCAGGATTAGCTACTATCATTTAATTAACTATTATTGCTGGTATTTTTACTCACTTTCATTGTATCACTTGTTGTTATACTCTTCTGCTTTGCTACTCAATATAGATTTTGATTATGTCCACACCTGATAACCATTCTTTAGATAAACCACCTTTAAACAACCACTCTCAAAATAAGCCCTCTTTAAAAAAGCAAGCGTTCGCTGATGCTTGGTTTTCAGGCTCGGTATTGGGTAATAAGGTGGTGCGTCGTAGTTGGGTGCAACATTGGATTTATCCGTTGTTGTTTTTGTTGGCGATGATTTTGTCGTTATCGACGTATTTGACGTTGGATTCGATTCAACAATCGGTGGACGATTATGTGGCGGATAATCAGCGGGCGTTGGTGGGCGGTGATTTGGTTTTGACCAGTCAGCAGGCGTGGTCTGAGTCTGTGTTGTCGGCGGTGCGTGGGTTTGAGCCTGATAATGTGGTTTATGAGTCGCAGTTTAATGCGATGATTACGGGGCAAGCAAAAGCAACAAAGGCGGTGCAAGAGACGGATAATTCGCACAATTCGCATAGCTTGCTGGCTCGGATTAAGGCGGTATCACCTGCATATCCGCTGTATGGTGAGGTGAAGTTGGCATCGGGTAAGGCGTTGTCTGAGCAATTAAAATCGCATCAGGTGGTGGTAGAAACACAGGTGCTGACTGGGCTGGGGCTAAGTGTCGGTGATGAGGTGAAGATTGGTGAGGCGGTGTTTACGATTAGCGATGAGCTGACCGCTGAGCCTGACCGCCCGTTGACGGCTTTTGGCTTTGGGGCAAGGGTGTTGATGGCAAGCTCGGATTTAGAGGCGACGCAATTACTTGGTCAGCGTAGTCGGGTGAGTTATCGCATTGAGCTTGCAGGGTCGCCTGAGCAGATTGAGGCTGAGCAGGCTCGGCTGGCTGAGATTTTGGCAAGTCAGCCTGATGTAACCATGAGTGATGCCGATAGTACGGATACGTCGGTGTCACGGGTGTCGGATAATGTGCTTCGGTTTTTGAAGTTGTTGGTGATTGCGGTGCTGTTTTTATCTGCGGTGGCTTTGCTAAGTGTGGTGAAGGCGTTTGTGGATTTGGGGCAACGGGCGACGGCGATTCGTCGGGCGTTGGGTGAGTCGGTTGGGTCGATTAAGCACAGTTATTATCGTTTGTTTTTGCTGATGGCGGGGCTTGCTTGTGCCAGTTCGGTGCTGATGAGTGTGGCGATGCTTAGGCTTGGGGGACGTTATTTGAGTGCGGTGTTGCCCAGTGATATTGTGCTGTCGATTCAACCGCTGAGTGTGTTAAAAATTAGCCTTGTGGCGGTGACGATTACCTTGCTGATTGTGCAACATAGCCTGTATGCAGTGACTCATACCAAACCGTCAGCGGTATTAAAGCAAGCCAACAATAGTCGCCGTCAGCGTCCGCCTGTCTATTGGTATGTGTTGGTGGTGCTTGCCAGTTTTGCTTTGTTGGCGTTTGAGTTCGGCTCGGTACTGACAGGGGGGCAAGCGTTGCTTGGTATGGGGTTATTGGCGGGTGGTTTTTGGTTATTGGCTCGGGGCTGGTTGTGGCTGTTAAGTGCGATTGCAAGTCATAGACAGTTGGGCTGGCTGGGACGCACAGCCATTCATAATTTGTCCCGTAAGGGCAATCAGTCGGGGCTGTTTTTTGTGACCCTTGCTTTGTCGGTGGCGGTTTTGACCATGGTAACGCTATTAAATCACAGTTTAAATAGCCAGTTTATTCAGGCATATCCGCAAGATGCCCCTAATTTATTTTTGCTCGATGTGCAGTCTGAGCAACACGATACGCTGGATAAGATGATTGATGCTCCGTTGACTTATTATCCTGTGATTCGGGCACGTATTATTGAGGCGGGCGGTGTGCCAGCCAGTGAGATTGAGTCGGGGACAGGCGATGACCCGACACGTATTTTTAATCTTAGCTATGCCGATTCGTTGATGGATACGGAATTTATTGCAGAGGCGGTGGTGGCTAACCAGCTTTATGCCCCTGTGACAAATACAGATATAAAAACAGAATCAAAAACTGGCATAGAAACGGATAATACAGATAATACCTCAACCACACTCCCTGCGGATACAGCAGTACCGATGTCGATTTTGGATACGGCATCTGAGATGCTGGGGGTGGGATTGGGCGACCACATACGTTTTAATATTCAGGGTATTGAGGTGGTTGGGCAAATCACCAGTATTCGTGAGCGTTATGAAAAAGGTCCTAGTCCGTTTTTTTACTTTTTATTTGAGCCAAGTGTGATGGCGGACGCTCCACAGATTCAATTTGCTACGGCTCGGGTCGATGCTAAGAGCATTCCACAGTTGCAAACCAATATTGCTCGCCAGTTTCCTGCGATTACCAGTATTGATGGTGGGGCGATTGCCAAACAAATCCAAACTTTTGTGGCTCAGATGAGCCGATTGGTGCAGGTGTTTACTTTGCTTGCGTTGCTTACGGGTATGATGGTGCTGATTACGTCGCTGTTATCCACGTCACAAGACCGTCTGCGAGACAGTGCGTCGTTTCGGTTGCTCGGTATGCAGACTCGTGACTTGTATGCGATTAATATTTTAGAGATTGGTTTATTGGGTATCAGTGCGGGGCTGATTGCGGTGGTCGGGGCGAGTATCACGGCTTGGGTGCTGATTACGCAGTGGTTTGATTTACGTTTTAGTGTGCCGTGGGCAAGCTTTGCGATGGGTGGTGTGGCGTTGCTGGCGGTGTTACTGATTATTGCGGTAAGCTATGTACGTTTGGTGATTAAAAAAGGGATTATGGCAAGGGTACGGGGTATGGCTTGAGGGGGGGGGAGTGTTAAAAATACTCTTTTCACATAATCAAAAATATCGTATACAGAAAAAAGAACTATAGACATGACACCCAAACAACTATTAATATAATGCTTATAAACTCAAAAAACTTGACATAATAATTCTATCTAGTGAGACTCATGCAAAATATACTTAAACTCAAAACGATAAACGAACTACGAGACTGTAATTTCATAATACCTTCTTATCAAAGAGGGTATCGATGGACTGCTACTGAAATTACTGAATTGCTTAACGATATTAACAGTTTCACTCCTCGTGCAATCGATTCTCAGTCAGATGATAAAACTTGGTACTGTTTGCAACCTATAGTTGTTAAAAAAACTGATAATGAAGAGTTTGAAGTTATTGATGGACAACAACGTCTTACTACTATATATCTCATCTTATTCTATTTAAATCAAGACTACATAATAAGTAAAAGAGAAAAAATATTTAAATTAAATTATGAAACTCGTCCTTCTTCTAGTTTATTTCTTGAAAGCTTAGAGGATAATCAAAAAATCAATGAAAGTAATATAGATTTTTATTATATTTCAAAAGCTTATATAACTATATCAGCATGGTTTGATAAAAAAAATCAGGATATATCTTTTGATAAATTAAATTTCTCATCAAAATTTAAGTTTCACTCAAGAGTTATTTGGTATGAAAGCATTGAGGATGATGCTATTTCTATATTCACTAGAATTAATATAGGAAAAATACCATTAACTAACTCAGAGTTAATAAAAGCCTTATTTTTAAATAGCTCAAACTTCAATGAACAAGATAACAAGTTAAAATTACGTCAATTAGAAATAGCAAATGAATGGGATAGAATCGAAGGTTCGCTACAAGATGATAGATTCTGGTATTTTATAAACAAAGAAAGGAAATTTGTAAATCGTATAGAATTTATATTCGATTTAATGAATGAAAATCCAGATAGTAAAGATAAACTTGCAACTTTCAGATTTTTTAGTAAAAAATTTAGAAAACCTAGCAACGATATTTTATCAGAAAATTGGAATGAAATTAAAGATTATTATAATAGATTTTATGAATGGTATAAAGAAAGAAGTTTATATCATAAAATAGGATGTCTTATAACAGTTAATGCTATAAACATTAAAGAACTTTATAAAGAATCTTGTAGTAAGAAAAAATCAGATTTTCATAAATATTTAGATGAAAAAATAAAATTCAGCCTCAGAAAAATATCTGTGAGAGATTTACAGTACAATGATACTACCGAAGTAAGAAAAATATTGCTTTTGTATAATATACTAACTATGTTATCAAGTGATAAAGATAATTCATATTTCCCTTTTGACTTATATGAGAATCAAAAATGGGATATCGAACATATAACTTCTATCAAAAATAGAGTTCCTGATGAGAAAAATAGAAAACAATGGTTAGTTGATTCTAGAACTTTTATAGATACTGAAGCTTTAGCTCCAGATAGTCATGATTTAATAGATAGAATTGATAGTTGGGATGAATCTGAAGAGAGTTTCATAATTCTATTTGAAGAAATAAATAATCACTTCAATCAGCATATTAAATTAGAAGATGATGTAGATAGTCTATTTAATCTTACTTTATTAGACTCAACTACTAATAGAAGTTATAAAAATGCAGTTTTTCCTATAAAAAGAAAAACTATAATTGATAGAGATAAAAAAGGAATATTTATTCCTATATGTACAAAAAATGTTTTTCTTAAATATTTTAGCTCATATCCTCCCAAAATATCTTTTTGGACACAATTAGATAAAGAAAACTATGAAAATGATTTAATTACTACTTTAGAAAAATATAATTATATTGAGAACTAAATATGAAAAACAAACCTAATTATCAAGGTGAGTCATTAACTTTCTATCAGCTCTTAAATAAATATGCTATAGAAGTACCTATCATTCAAAGAGATTATGCTCAAGGAAGAGAAAGTCAATCAAAGATTAGAAGCTATTTTCTAAAAGCTTTATATGAAAGTCTACACAAAGATGAAATATTAATGTTAGATTTTATTTATGGAAGTATTGAAAATAATAAGTTTCAACCACTAGATGGACAACAACGCTTAACAACTTTATTTCTTTTACATTGTTATGCTTCTATAACTAGCAAAATTCCTTATGATACTTATAAAATACTTGCTAATTTTTCATATGAGACTCGTATGACTTCGCGCGATTTCTGTCGAAAATTAGTCGAAAATTTAAATACATTTCCTGAAATAGGTGAAGATAATGACTCGGTTACTATCAAAATAAGTAGTATTATAAAAGATTCTTCTTGGTTCTTTTTATCATGGAAGAATGATTCGACTATTAGTGCGATGTTAAATACACTTGATGATATACATGAAAATTTCTTTAAAATAAATAATCTCTGGGATAAACTAACTACAAAAAATATTATACAATTTTATTATATAGAGCTTGAATATTTAGGTCTAACGGATGATTTATATATAAAAATGAATGCTCGAGGAAAACTTTTAACTACTTTTGAAAATTTTAAAGCAGGTATAGAAAAGAGAGTTTATGATTTTAACTGGGAATCTAAAATACCAGCTCAAAAAAGCTTCAAAGTCAAGATTGATACCAAATGGACAGACTTTCTATGGAGCAATTTTAGGAAATATTCTGCTATTGATGAATCTTTTGTAAGATTTTTTTCTTTTGTATTTATGGTGGACTTAGCATCTACTAAGCAAGTAGAGGATACAAATGATATTATAAAATCCCTTCAAGAAAATCCGCATAATATTTCTATTGACTGGTTAACAGAATCAAGTTTTAGAAGATTAGTCAATTATTTAGACTTACTGACAGAGTATTATCCGAGTTTTTTAAAAAATAAACTTAATTTAGAGCTTTTTAGACATGAACCTCAGGAAAATTTACTGCATGAAGTTCTAACTCACTCTCCTGTTGCATCTTATACTCAAAAAGTATTACTTTTCGCTCAAATTAAATATCTAGAAAAAATTGATAATCTTACAGGTTTTGATACTACACTTTATAATAACTGGATGAGAGTTATTAGGAATATTATAGCATTTGGTAATATAGATAAAAATGGAAAAAGACCAGATATTATTCGTAGTCCACAAGCTTTTATTGGTGTTTTAAACCTTATTATAGATTTATCTGCAGGTGCAAATAATATTTATAATTTTTTAGCTGATAAATCTAATATAATTAGTTCAACTTTTTCAAAAGCTCAAGTTGAAGAGGAGAGAGTTAAAGCTACTTTAATTTTACAAAATCCTGAAAGAAAAAATATTATCTATGACTTAGAAGATACTGATACTTTAAGGGGACGATTGGAATTTATATTTTATTGTTTAGATTATATTCCCGAGCATTGCAATTTTGATGATGAAAAATTTAGGAATATTTCTCAAGCTTTTATCAAGCACCTCGGAAGTGAAGTTTGCTTGACTAATAATTTAAGAAGAGCCCTTTTAACCATAAAGGGTAATTCGGAATATAATTTTTACGATTATTGGCAGTCATATTGGTATCTAGAAGATATGAGTAAAAGGAAATTAATAGATAATTATAGGGAGATAGAATACTTACTTCACTCATATAATCGAGAGTATTTTAAAATTTTAATTCATAAGCTTACCTCAATGAGCTTAGAAGAAATCATAGAAACATTTGAGCCTCCTGAAAAATTCCCTAATTGGAAACTACAGTTAATTAAAGATGAAACATTATTAGATAACTCAAAATCCCATTACATAGCTATTGCAGAAGATAATAGCTTTTGCTATCTATTAAAAAGTATCCGTCCTAGAGATTTAGAAGGAAGTATAAAAATCATTTAATTTAAAGTGAGATGATAATATTGCAACCTATCTTGTAGTATGGTTTAGTTGCAAAAGTAATAATCACTCAGCATCCAACACAATTCCATCAAGATACCCTCGCATACCGCAGTGTGTCTCTCGATATTGATTGTCTATATCTCGCAATAATAACTGGGTCTTGTCTTGATGGGTTGCTGGATACAAACGCAATTCAGAGGTTGTACCTGCTTGCGAATTAGTTAAAACCCAATGATTCTCTGACCATGTCGCTTTTTCATCATCAAAACTGCATGTATGAGCATTGGTATAAATTAAATCACCAGTGACTATCGCAAGATAGGGTTTGTTAGAGACAGGATAAATAGAAATTGAATTAACTGAATCACCTGTACTCTGCCAACGCTGAGTATCTAGGTCATACACGGATATATTGACAATGGTAGAAAATTGACCAAAAGCTTTGGAGTTTGGCAAATCTTCTTTACTTAAAGCCTCAGGGTTATCCTCTACGCCAATGTATGTACTCTGCTCACCTAAATATTCTTGGTATTCTCGAATCAAACACACTTGTGTTGTGCAGGTATTACGCTGAAATTTTAACCATCTACGCTGAGCATTATGGGTAATTTGGGTGCTATTTGGATTATCAGAGGCGTTAGTAAGGCTATTTTTATAATGTCTTGCCATTTGCTCATCAAGACTTGATAGCTGGGCATTAGAACAAATGGTTTTTTCTACCCAACTGCTGGCTTTCGCACAATCAAAACTGGCTGAAAAAGCAGGCATCGAGACTAAGCAAGATACAAAAACAGCCAAATTGGTAAAGATAGATTTTGTCATGTGGTTCTCATTGTTAGTATCGCTGTTTTAATTAATCTTGCAAAGAAACCTTGTCCCTAATGTGAATTATGTACCAATAGTCGTCTTGAGGTGCGGTTTAGCCCTGATAGTAGCGGTTATCCTGCTCGGCTAGGTGTGTTGCTGTGGCTAGGTTTTGGGGTAGTCGCTCGTTTAGATGGAATGCCCCAAACCGTGCCACTGCCACACCTAGCTGAGCAGATATGAGCGGATAGCAGGATTGGCTACAAAACAAATATGCTTTATTTATTCAGCTCAAAAATCTTTGTCCATTTACTGATACCATATAAAACATAAGGTAATAGACAAGTATTAATGATGTCATGGATACTGGCATTTAAACCAATTTTATTCAGGGTGGTTATATTGTCATGAATATCAAATATTTCACCCAATAGTGCAAAGCAGGTAGTAATCACCAACGCCCAACCATAACGATGAAATCCAATCTTGCGAAAAATAATCAAGCAAGACAAAAAGATAGCCATACCAATATAGATATGTAGAGCGTCTCTATCTAAGCCAGATAACTGTATCAAAAATAGTTTGAAGGATTGGAATGTCAATGTATTTTCCTTACCTGATGCAATATCTACCTTTAATTATATATCCCACTCAACAAAGTTCTTTAATAGCTGTAGCCCTGCTTTATGGCTTTTTTCGGGGTGAAATTGGGTGGCAAATAGGTTGTCTTTGATAACACTGGCACAAAATTCGACGCCATAATCACAACGAGCCGATACGATACGATTATCTTCTGGCTGACAGTAATAACTATGCACAAAATAAAAATGGGTATGCTCATCAACGCCTTGCCATAAGGGGTGGGCGGTGTCCATGCCTGAGATGGTATTCCAGCCCATGTGCGGAACTTTGATGCGGTTGCCCTGCTCGTCTATCCAGTTGGGATCAAACTTTTTGACTTGTCCTTTAAGCAAGCCCAAACAAGGTGTGCCATCAGCATTTTGTGAGTTTTCTTCTGAGTATTCAAACAAGGCTTGCATACCAACACAAATCGCCATGACTGGCTTGTTAAAGATGGCGTTGCGTACCACGTCATCAATGCCTGCCTCGTGCATACCGAGCATACAGTCGTGCATTGCTCCGACACCGGGGAAGAGTAGCTTGTCGGCACTTTCAATCTGCTGGGGTTGGTTGGTAACCACCACGTCTGCTCCGACATATTCTAATGCTTTGGCGACTGAGTGTAGGTTGCCCATGCCGTAGTCTAATAGTGCGATTTTGGTCATATTATTTGCTTAATCATCAAGTGAAAGTTAGATAGGTGTGATTGCACAGCCATCAGCAACTACAACGCCTCTTTGGTCGATGGTAAGGTGTTTAACGCACGTTCATCATATTCACACGCCATACGCAAAGCCCGAGCAAAGGCTTTAAAGGTAGATTCTATTTGGTGATGACTATTTTTACCTTTTAAATTGTCTAAATGCACCGTCATCCAGCCATGATTAACAAAGCCATAGAAAAATTCACTAAATAAATCGACGTCAAAACTACCCACATGCGAGCGGGTAAATGGAATGTCCATATGTAGCCCCGGACGACCTGAGATATCAACCACTGCCCGAGATAGCGATTCATCAAGCGGGGCGTAAAAATGTCCATAACGGCGGATACCTTTTTTATCACCTAAGGCTTTGGCAAATGCTTGCCCTAATGTGATGCCTGTGTCTTCAACGCTGTGATGGTCGTCAATATGCGTATCACCGACGCATTTAATATCAAGGTCAAACAAGCCATGACGCTTAATCTGGTCAATCATGTGGTCTAAAAACGGCACGCCTGTATCCACTGTGCCTTGACCTGTGCCGTCTAGGTTGACGGTAACTGTGATTTGAGTTTCGGCAGTGTTACGCTCAACGGTGGCAATACGGGCAGGGCGTGCTGATGGGCAAGAGGTTGACTGTTGACTCATGGCTGGCTCGCTAAATTAAAATGAATGAAAATAAGATAAAAAAGGATAAGGTCATAATAATGATATTAAGGTGATGATAATAGCAAACCCACACTTTTTGTGCCATGCCCAAGCCGTTTGTTTGCTAAAATATTGTCATTAATCTAATTTACAAATTGACTAACTAGGAACGCTATTATGCCGTTAGAAGCTGTTGCAATAAATGATTTTAATGCCCCAATTATTCGTGAGCCTGCCCGCGAAAATGAGCTGGCGTTGCGAGTGGCTGATTTGCTAGAGCAACACCCTGAGTTTGATAAGGGTGAAGATGCCATTGCCTTATTTACATCGGAATTTAAACGAGGCGGACTGCTATATGTGGGTATGTTTAATGATAAGCCCATTGCGGTGATGGGCTGTTTTGATGATGGGCAAACGGATAGTAAACGCTTGCAATATTTAGCGGTGCATCCACAAAATCATAATCGTGGTATTGAGGGTAAGTTTATCAAGCAAGTATATGATTGTGAGGTAAAAAAAGGCGTACGTCAGTTTGTGCCTGCTGATGAGGATATTCATCAGATTATGGCAGAATATGAGCTGTTATCGGTGAAGTAGTGGCAATAATTTTTTAAAAAGTGCTTGACAGATGGGCGTATATTTAGTTTAATAGCGACCTCAAACAAATACGGCTCGATAGCTCAGTCGGTAGAGCAAAGGATTGAAAATCCTTGTGTCGGCAGTTCGATCCTGCCTCGAGCCACCATTTGTTTAATCTGATATTTTAGTTATCCTTATTATATGATTATATGGATAATCCTAATAAAGGTTTTGCAGTATTTGCTAACCTCTCCTTTTCCCCAAACTCCCCCGTTTGGGGTTTTTTTATGCCTGTAAATCCTTGATTTATATAGGGTTGGGCTTTTTTATGTCTATTTTGGTAGCCGTTTTGGTAGCCATTTGTTCAAAAAAATGACCCTTTTTGACTAGGTAGGAATAAATGCCACTGATTGAGTTGGTTATTTATGATGGTAGGGGTAGATAAAAAGTTCAGGGTAATAAGCTGGCGTGACCGCCCCCCTAAGTACATTTTTACGACCGCGAAATTAAAAGTTTAGCTATTGACAGAAAGGGTCGCATTTCAAATGCAACCCTTTTTTATGGACTCTAAAAATTATCACCCATCAGCGTTTTGAACGTCATTGGGTTGCCTGCCAGTTATCACCACAATAGTAAATACTTAGGGTGTTAGTTTATTCACACCCTAGTAACTCCTCACAACCTTAACAAAACTAAACATCTTTCAATATGGCTGGGTTTTTTACATTATAAAAAAGGGCTAGATTTGAAATCTAACCCTTATATGGTTGCTTATTGGTTAACCGTTACCATGTTGGTAAAGGTGTGCTTATTTAAAATACTAAGCCTTATTGGCTATTTGAAACTGTAAGCCCATGCTATCTAATACTTTGAATAGCGTTTCAAAGCGGGGTTTATCAGAAGATAGTGACTTATAAAGTGTGGTGCGTCCTATGCCTGATTTTTGGGCAATATCATTCATGCCCTTAGCTCTGGCAACATCATTTAACGCCTGTACAAACTCGCTAGCTGTACCTTCTGCCAGTACCTCATTGAGGTAGGCTTGAATGGTTTCATCATCATTAAGACACTCAGCAACATCAAAAGGGGTTATTTCTATTTTTTCAGCAATCATCGTCATTATCCTGTTCTAAGTCCTGTTGTACCTGTTGCCATATATCAATGGCTTTTTGTACATCTCGGGTTTGACTGTCTTTACTGCCACCAATCAAAAGTAAGTAAATGTTTTCACCTTGCTGTGCATAATACACACGGTAGCCATTACCCTTAAATATTCGCATTTCATAGATACCTCCTGTATTAGGTAGTATCTTATGGTCGCCAAAATTGCCACTTTCTGCCCGTTTAATGCGTATAGCAATGCCTGCCTTACCGATGGGGTCTTTAAGCTTTTTTAACCAGTTAATGAAAATATCAGTTGTATTTATTTGAATCATTTAACCACCTGTTATCATAGTTTATATTGTAGTGTTTTTACTACATTCCTACAAGTTATATTTTATCCACCAACCAGCCACTGAACATTAATAAAATCTAAAAATATATTTATATCTAATATATGTACTTACCTAAAAACCTGCCTAAATTGCCTAAATGGTCTGTAAGCCTTGATATATAAGGGTTTTAGCTATGCAACTGGCTATCCTAAGCCGTCCTAAAATGCCTATATTGTGCCTAAATAGAACCTGTTTAGGACGGTATTTAGGCATTTAGGCACGACGTAGGCAAGGGGTATTCATAAGCAAAACCCCCACACCATAAGGCATAGGGGTGATTTAGGCAGTTTAGGCACATTTTTCTAAGGGCATATAGTAGCTATTACATTAATAGTTTAGGATTAATATAAATTACTTTCTTTTTACCCTCTGTTTCCTGTTTGATATGTCCTGCACTCTCTAACATATCAAGTTCATTTTGTAGTAGCTTATTATTTTTACGCATGGGCTTGGGTGAACCGTTATAGATATAACTACGATTAAGCATAGGGGGATTTTTACTTTTAGCTTTATCCACCAGCCAGCAACTTAACTTCTCACTATCGTTTTGCTCACCAGTAGGGGTTGCATCAAGATAGCGTAACCGTTCAGATGTTGAGTATTCCACTAGCTCAAAGGCTCGGTTAATATCATCTGCAGTAATCACCTTGCGGTCATCAAAGAAAGCCATCAATGAGGCAATACGGCTGGCATTCTCTGCCATACGGCTGGCATAGGCTTTGAGATATTCCAATACCTGCCCTTTAGCTTGGCGGTTCTCTATGGCTTGCATACGCTCATAAAATGCCTGCTCTGCCTGTCTATCTGCCCATCTAACAGTCAGGCGGTTAGGCTGTCCTTGCGGTGTTTCAGGTACATTGCTGGGCAGTGGGTCAAGTAAGATATGACAGCGTTGCCAATAAGCAATCAATACAGGGTCACTGTATGGGTCTATCTGCCTGCGATGGTCATCATTCCATACACGCTTACCTTGCAAACTCTCAGGACAAGCAATCAAAGCCCTTGCTAAAAAGCCTTGCTGGTTCATCATCTCATCAGTAAGGGCTTGTTCTAATATCACCCTTTGTCCCATTAACATAAGAGTCATACGCACGTCATAAGCATGAGTACGGGCATTGGCAAAAGCATTCTTTTGTGAGCGTACACGACTAACTTGCCCATCACTCCATAGCTTGGTTAATGCAGATAGGGCATTACCTGCAGTATCACCTTTCATGGTGTGACCATTAAAGAATTGCCCTGCCTCATCAGTTGACCATGAGCCGTTATTCATATCACCATTGATAAACTTATCTAGTATCGGTTCGATAGTAGCGTCATCAAACAAGGTAATAGGGTTTTGTGGCTTGGGTTCATTGGCTAGAAAGTCTTTAAGCTCACTACCTTTAAGGGTAGTTTTTTGGCTTTCCCACTCGTCCAGTAATAATAAATAACTCTCATATTGCTGGCGTTCATGTTCTTTGATTTTAAAGTGAGATAGCCCCATAGCTTGTGACTTACCGCTACCACTCTCACCCTCAGTAATCAGTATTAGACTGGCAGGCATACTCTTATGACCAAAGGGGGCGTTAATAAAGCGTTGCCCAATATGAGCAATAGCACCTAGTACACACTGACCAGCCATAGCCAATGGTGTTTGAGTGTGGTAGGCAATACGCTCTATGGTCTGTTTAAGTAACCCTTGCCATGCGTCAATGGGGTAGGGTGTTGGCTTGCTGGGGTCGTTGGCCAGTGGCTCAGGTTCGCCCCATATGTCCAGCATTAAGTCATGAGTGATGGTATCAGGGTCACTTAATATCTCATCAAGGCTTTGCCCATTGTCAAAGGATAGTAACAAGTCAAACACCGTTACAATGGCTTTGGCATTCACGCCAGCCAATGGCTGGCATACTTTGTCTTTATCAACAATGGTGGTGGCAATGGTGACAGTCTGCACCTCACTAAAGTGCCTGACCATATCATTAAACTGATAGGCATTTATGCTCACTAAAACGCTGATATTAAGCCCTTGAGATACCGTTAGATGAGTGTATAGCTTAATAGCATCTGCTAAGTTATCTACAGCCCACCAGTCACTATCTTGGCTCATATCACCGATAACAAACGCACACGGTGGAGCTGTATCAGTAATAAATGGCTTGTTATGACTATTAGGGGCATAGCTAGCAATACTGACAGGCTGATCTTGATTATTTACTAACACTAAGCCAATAGTATTGGCAGTATTTTGGGCTATCTCGCCTGCCAATTCACCACTGGTTATGCTAATATCTCTATCAAGATATAGCAGTGTTTTATCTAGCTGTAATGGCTTGTCTAGCTCATGCTGTAGGTCATACAGATTAGTTAAGACGCTATCATCTGCCAGTGCTTGCCGTGTCGCTGGTGCAAAGTCTGCTAAGATATTTACTAAGCCTCCACTATTGCTAGTGGGGGCTTTTTGTTGTGTACATGATTTATCTAATATGGCGGTCATCTAATCCCCCTTGCCTTACCTTTTGGCTGGCGTGTCTGTTGACGCTTTTTATAGTAGCTTTTGCGTTTGGCTTGTCGTCTGCTTTGTTTTGGTGGTGGAAAGTGGCGTGTCATGTATTAACCCTCCACCTTGCCAAACTCTGTTCGCTCGAGGGGCTTATTAAGTTTGTTAAGCAAGCCATTCATAATGCTATGCCATCTATCAGTAGTATCATGAACAAGTCTGGCCATTGCTTTAATCTGACTAATGCTTAACTTATCGTTATAGATTAACCATAGAAACTGTCCAATGTCGTGCATGACCTCGCCAGCCCCTAATACATCACAAGCGGTATCAGAAAACTCACACGCACTAATGATAATTACTTCTTTGTCGTCACTATCTGTTAAATCAATGACTTTTCTAGTAGGTTGGGGAGTGGTCATTTTGACCATGCCATCACTGCTAACCTGTTGACCAAACAAGGTGGCAATGGCTTGGCGATTGGCTGGCGTGTTGTGGAATAGCTCAGGCAGTCTGTCATCTGAGTAGTGTTTACCGTCAGGGTTAAAGCTACGATATGAGCCGTTATGCTCAATATATAAACGGTCATCAATAGGTAGTGTTAACAGGGTATAAAGCTCATTGCCTAGTATTGGGCATAAGACTTTATCACCCGCTTTAAAGATGGTTTGATTGGGGATTGATGGGGTATTTGTTGAGGTATTACGGTTTGAATTAGGCATGATATTGCCCTCCTTGTAATTTAGTTAGTAAGTCGTCACCACATAGAGGGTGACGGGTCTCAACTACCGTTACAAGACGGCTGAGCTTATTCCCCGAAGGTCTTTTATTAGGCTCTATCAACCCGTCATAGCTGGTTGCAAACTTCTGCTTGCTCAAGATATGACTTGCCCATAGTTTGGGCGTATTTGTGCCTGTGGTGTTTTGTGGGTAGTAACCACAAATGCTAGGCACAAAAATAGCCAATGAATGACGGCTTGGCTTAACCGCTTGTAATGTAGTAGGGTCATTATGCCTAGATATTGGCTTGGTTGGCAAGTAGTTTTGATTAGAATTGATTGATATAGGGTGATGGGGCTTGCTCTCAGGCTCACTAGACACCTGCCAGCCTATTCCCTTTACAGGTGTTTTATTTGGCTGTGCCACCCCATCATAGGTGGTTAATGGTATAGGGTGACGGGGTTCACTCTCGGCTCTAACAGAAACCGCCCCGCATATTCGCCATAAGGCTCTTTTATTTTGCGATGTCACCCCGTCATAGCTAGTTGCCATTGTTGGCATGATATGACGGTTTACCCCTATGACTTGGGGGTGTGAGTTTGTGCTAATGGTTTGCTTTGCTTGAGAGGCTAGGCAAATATCAAACACAAAAAAAGCCAAAGGGTAACGGCTGGCTTGTCCGCTACTGATTTTTAAGAGAACTCCATCATACCGATTATCTTTGGCAGTTGGCAAGTGGTTTTCACGTTTACGATTAAATATGGCGTTTTCAATCGCAACAAATCGCAAAATATTACTATTTAAAGCTGGATAACCCTTCCCCAAAAGACGGGAGGGGTCTATGTGTTTAACGTCCTCAATTTGATGGTGTATCTCACCCAGTGGGTGAAGGCTCATTGAACGGTCGTTAATATCCTGTTCAACGTCCGTTATAACAGCGTTACCCTGTTCGTTACCTCTTGCATGATTGGGCTGGCATGATGGTACTGCTATCACAAACACCAATAGCAAGGCAGTGGCAATGTTTTCATATTGGCTATTCATCGTTAACTACCTCGCTTAAGCTATCAGCAATGTCTAATATCTGCATAGATATATCGTTTATCTGATTGGCTAGGGTGTTAATTTCTTTACGCCCCATTGGTTTGAAGTCTGCCAGCTCAGCACGGTTATAAAATAACTGTGATGCGGTATTAAGTGCCTTAGCATTGGCGGTTATAGTGAGTAGTAATTGTTCGATGTACTCATAGGGCAAACACACGCCTATATCATGGCTTTTGCTGTCATGGGGTATCGTATTATTTACGCCACCCTTCCTCACAGTTGAGGAAGGCTCACAAAGTGGGGAATAGTTCCCGTTACACTGAAATTTATTACTGTTGTTTTGCTGTCTATTTACCCCGTATTGCGGTTTTAAAGATTGGTTGGAGTGATTGTATTGATTAGTCATGACAACCCCCTGTAGGCTCAAATTCTGCCCCAAAAGTTAGGCATGGTTGCATTTGTCGTAATAGATTATCCCTTGCCTTTATCATCTGCGGTTTGATTTGTTTACCACCCACACATAGCACCCTGCCAGCAATACTTAGCTTTTCTTCTAGTAGTGTAATCTCATGGCAAAGGGCATTTACTTGCTGGGTGTAGCTATTGCCAGTGACGATATGATGAAAGGTGCGTATGACTTGCAGATAAAAGGCGGGATTAATCCACATAGCATAGGCATAAACGAGGTCAAGGCAAACATAAGTACCTTGTGGTTTACCTTTACCTATAACCACTTTTTTATAAGGTGTGGGAATTTTACTTAGCTTAAATTCTCTTTCTAGCTCATCAGTTAGGGCTACGCCTGTTTCACTTCTAAAAAATTCAGTCGGTCGGTGTTTATTACGTCCACCACTCGCCTTGTGCAAGTCATTTAATGAATATAAGCCGTCCAACATGCGAATAGTGTTATCTAATATCGTTAACATGATTAAGCCCCCTGTAATTCATTGTTGGGGCATTCTTCAAGCACACCTTGAGCATTGCTTGTGCATACGCCTTGCATTGCTTGTGCATTGCTATGAGCTAACCAGTAAAGACTAAAGCGTTTACCGTCTTTAATAACTATCTCGCTATCAATAGGCATGCCTGCATTGCGTAGGTCATGTATGCGTTGGGCTAAGCAGGTGATTTGATATAGCTGGTATGCTTGCCATGTTGATATAGATTGACCGCTTAATAGATGGGCTTTAATGATTGCTGTTTGTGTTTGTTTGGGGGTAAGGGGTTGCCGTGTAGTAGTCATACTATGCCCCCTCTGCTTGATTACTGGCAGGCTGGTGACGCTCTAACCACTCCAGAATATCTGCATTTCTAAACAGTAAAATGCCGTTAATATTGGTTGGCTTGGGGAACTTGCCAGCTTTCCACCACCGCCTCAGTGTTTGATGGTGAATGCCTAAAATATCAGCAGTAGGCTTAATGCGTGTCTGACCTTGCGGGTGTAATTCGGTGGGGTTGTCTGATAGGTGTAACATATTACTAACTCCTGTATTGATGGGTTATCAGGTGTTAGCAATGGTAGGGGGTTGAGTGCTAGGTCAGGTAAGTAAGGTAAGGTAAAAAAATACCTTAGGTTAGTTACCTAAGGTATAAATAAATCAATAACTTACAGATAAATCTATTTATCATTTTCTTTACTGCGTTTTGCACCAAAATCTTTTAATGGTGTGCTTATTTCTCTAATGCGGTTAGTTGAACTAATGGCATTATCATCATAATTTGTATTTTTCTTAATCCATTGATTGGCTTTGTTGGTATGTGAATCTTCTTTTATTTCACCATTAGCATATAGGTCTAGCCATAGGTTAATAGCGTGTTTAAGGTCTGGGGCATGATGTTCAAAAGTATCATCAAAAATAATATCAAGTTTATTAGGCTGGCTTGACTGGGCTTGTTCTAGTTGTTTAAGGTCAGCTATTTGTGCTTGTTGTTGTGCTATAGTAGTTTTTGCTATTTCTAATGATTCCATTAGGTTATCTATAGTTAATTGTTCATCACTAGGTTTTTGGGATTTAAATATTTCGGTTACTTGATGAGTAGGGAATAGAAGTTCATTAAAAGAAATTTCCCAAGTATTATTTTCTGGAAATCTTAATAGGTAATTATAGATACCTTCGTATTCTCTCATATATTTATTAATAACAGGGGGCTTTGTTCCATAAGTGCGATATATTTCTACCTGCATGTAGTCAGTAAGCCAAAGGTTATCAATATTATCCTCAGTTTCAATCGCATATAAGTAAAAATCCACTATGTCTTCGCTAGAAAAATAGAAATAACCTTTTAAATTACAACAGTGGTCTATTTTTGCAATCCTTACCTCATCATACATAAAACCAGGATTTTCATAAATCACATCAAAGTTACCATTGTAGAAAATTACAGGAGTTAGCCTTTTACTATCAAATAGCTCCAATAATAAATTAGTAGTTTTAGGGTCATTCCAGTGATAGTTTTTACTTTCTAGCTCAGCTATGAACTCATCAATATTTAGAAATTCTTTACTCACAATTCACACCTTTACACACCCTTAGTCAAATATAGGTGCAAGGCGGTGGCAGTCTAAAGGTGTGATAAATACTGCCGTTCGGGTAATTAATCCTAGCCTTGCATGGTCGTTATAGCAGAGGCTTAACCCTGCTTTTTTTCTGCCTGCTTAAAGCTGGTATGAATGACGTTATCAATCTTGCCAGCCTTCAGGTCATCTAAGTAGTTTGCCCATTTGCTCATCATCTCGGTACGCTTTGCGATTGCCTCCATACGGTTATAGGTGTTTCCGTATTGATCAGGAACTTGTCGTCCACTTTGTAGCTCAGTCAATAGGTGGTTATAGCCTAGTCGTTCCATCAATAAGGTTTTGGCACTGGCACGAAAGCCATGCGGGCTGTGTACATCTTTATAGCCTTGTCCGCAATAATCTTTACCGATACCTGCTTTATTCATATCAGGGTTGTTTAAGGTGGCATTAATGCGGGTAGGGTCTAGATAGTGAGCCTTTTTGCGTCTAGCATTGTAGAACACATAGTCATGCCCACCTGTTATAGCTTGCATATGCTGTAATATATCAATGGTCTGCGGTGCTAGGGGTATGACTAGGCAGTCCACCATATCTTCACGTCCCTGCCCTTTCATTGGCTCAAATACCCACTGCTTAGCCTGCCAGTCAATATCACACCACCGCATAGAACACACATCACCAATACGGGCAAAGGTTAATGCCAATAACTGCAATACCTCTTTGTTATAGCTATTGGGCTGATTTAGCTGGTCAATCTCTTTTAATAGCTCGGCAAACTCAGCTGGCGTGGTTAATGCTGGGTGATGGTTGGTTTTAGTAGGCTTTAATACTTTTGCACCAGTGAGCTGTAATACTGGGTTAACCTCTACTAAGCCATTCGCCACAGCATGGGCAAATATTCGGCTGGCAAGCCCCTTAACCCTATTGCCTTTATGCACATGGGTTTTTTGAATCTCACGGCACACAGCTAGCACTTGTTGGGTTGTCACTTCACTAATAGGATAATTACCAAAGGCATTGTTCAATGGCTCAAGGAAACCCTGCCAGTTATCTATGGTCTTTTGGCTAGGGGTATGCTCAGGGTTACTGGTCTGTTCAGCTAACCAGTCTTTAGCAACTGCCTTAAAGGTATGAGTAATGGCTGTAGCTTGCTCGGTGTGTTGCTTATCTCTATGGGTAATGGGGTCAATATTTTGGGCTAATAGTCTCATATTATTGGTATGGGCTTGGCGTGCTTGCTCAAGAGTAAAGGCGGGGTATAGCCCCAATGTCATATAAGGACGTTTACCAGTGTAAGGGTGAGTATAACGATGGCGAAAATCTGCGGTAGCATCTTTATCACCTTTAGGGCGTATGCGTAGCTCAAGCCCCTTGTAACCTGCTAAGGGGTAAATGGCTTGCTTGCCTGCCTTAATAGTCTGTTTTATCACTCTATCAATTTGGGTTACGGTAGTAATCCCTTTGCTGACTTTTGCCATGATGTTATGCCTTGGATTTTGGTAGCCGTTTTGGTAGCCATTTATACCGCTAATGGTAGCCATTTTGTGATAACACTAGATAACCCATATTATCATCAATCCCTTGCTATTCATAGCTTTGTGATAACATCTGATAACGTCTGATAATGAAAACAAGTCCCCCCGTTTGGGGTTTTTTTATGCCTGTAAATTGTTGATTTATATAGGGTTGGGTTTTTTATATCTATTTTGGTAGCCGTTTGTTCAAGTTTTTAATACCATAACAAAATTACTCTTCCACCCGCTTCCGTAACAACAAATCACACTGCTCATGCCCGTCAAGATTATAAACAGTGGCTCGGTAATCAATGCCATGCCGACCGTCCAAAAACACCACTTTGTCACCAACCACCATATAACAAAATTGGCGGGCATCATAAATATAACCATCAATAATAAATGCCACGTCACGGTCTACCGCAGTGACCGTATGAGTTTCACCTTGTGGGATTAAACGTTCTAATAATCCCGCATGGCTGATATTAGTGATAGTCAATAACAGACAACCACTTAGCGTTGCTATAAGTCGTGCTATCCACCGTTGGTGTATATTGTCTGTATTTATAAATCTGGGGATAGGATAAGGCATAAGTATTCCTTAAAAAAACTTCACACATTGGGGTCAGCGATTTTTGTTACTATTATTAGTAATAACATGATAGTACGCAATCGTACACCAATTTTAAATTAACTAAAAAAGAGAGTTTTATGAGTACGAATATTACCCCTTCTGCTAAGTTAAGCCATCATATCTCCCCTATAACAACGCCGATGGGTGAAAAGTCACTATTGATTTTTGATTTTGACGGGACGTTGATTGATAGCGTACCAGATTTGGCAGAGGCGACAAATATGATGCTCAGCCAATTAGGCAAACCGACCTATCCTGAAAGTGAGGTGAGAAACTGGGTGGGTAATGGCTCACGTAAACTGGTAGAACGGGCGTTAACTGCCAGTAGTCAAGTACCGCCGACTCAGCAACAGATTAGTGATGCTCAAGAAGTATTTTTTGAGGCATATGAGCAAACCAGTGGCACAAAAACCGTGGCGTATGCAGGGGTAGATAAAGGTTTAAAACAATTGCAACAAGCAGGGTATATATTAGCTTTGGTAACCAATAAGCCGATACGCTTTGTGCCTAAGTTGTTGCAAAGTTTTGGTTGGCAGGATTTGTTTGCTGAGGTGTTAGGGGGCGATAGCTTGGCTGAGAAAAAACCTGACCCTGCTCCGCTACACTATGTATGTGGACAGCTTAGGGTCAATCCTAATAAAGCAGTAATGATTGGCGATTCAAAAAACGATATTTTAGCGGGACAAAATGCAGGCATAGATACGCTGGGGCTGTCCTATGGTTATAACTATGGGCAAGATATTCGTGATTTTAATCCAACACAAGCGTTTGATGATTTTGCCAGTTTGGTGGCGTATTTATTGCCTGCTAATGATTAACTGACTGGCTTGTGTTCATTATGCCCAATAAAACCACTTTTAATAAACCAGTTTTTAATAAAGCGATAAATAATCAATTAATTAATAAGGAAAAATACGATGCAAACTCATACGAATCACGCTACAAAGTATTTAGCTAAGTTACTAATAACACTGGCTTTAACTTCGATACTGGCGGGTGCGGGTTGTGCCAGTATTACGCAAGATAGTAGCCGTAGCAGTCAAGCTAACTCTAACCAAGACACTGCCAATAACACTTCTCAGGTCGATATGAGTCAGGTCAGCACTTATGAGATTGACCCTGCTCATGCCAATGTACGTTTTGCTATCGACCATTTTAATACCTCGACCAATACAGGCGGGTTTTATAACCTAACTGGTGAAGTGCAATACGACCCAAAACAGCAGTTTGGCAAAGTTGCTATTACCATTCCGATGACGGATTTGAATACAGGTAATGAGAAGTTTGATGAGCATTTAAAAAGTGAGGATTTTTTTGCGGTTGAGCAGTATCCGACAGCACTTTTTGAGTCAACACAGTGGCATTTTGCTAAAGCTGATGATGGGGATAGCAGTGATGGAAATCTGAAAGTAACGCAGGTTGATGGTAATTTGACGATGCACGGCAACACCCACCCTGTGAGCTTAACGGCGACAAAGTTTAATTGTTATTTTAGCCCTGTGTATAAAAAGTCGGTGTGTGGTGGTGATTTTACTACGACGATTGACCGTACTAACTGGGGCATTGATAAGTATGTGGCAATGGGGATGAGTAAGCAGGTGCGATTGAGCATTCAGGTTGAGGCGATTAAGCAATAGCCTTGAGCAAGCATAGCAAATGCTTAAAACTTGGCTTAGGTGATACTTTTTAGCCTGAGCGAGGAGATAGCAAAGCACTGCTTTGCTCAAGTGCAAGGGAATTGTATTATCGCAAATTGCAGTAGCGGATATCCTGCTTGAACTTGGCTTACGTGGTGCTTTTTAGCCTGAGCGAGGAAATAGCAAAGCACTGCTTTGCCCGAGTGCAAGGGAATTTGCATTGTCGCAAATTGCAGTAGCGGATATCCTGCTCGGGCTTAGCTTACGTGGTGCTTTTTAGCCTTGACTGTAGCGGTATCCTGATAGTCTGGGCGGGTTGCGGTGGCTAGAGTCTGAGATAGTGTCGAGGTAACAGCAATGTATCAGCTTGTGCCACCGCCCCGCCTAGGCTGTCAGATACAAGCAGAAGGCAAGATTAGCTACTTTTGACCGTTATCATTGACAGTTATAAATGGTTTGCCCATTTTTGATGGTTTGCATTACTTTAATGTCTTTGATGCGGTCGGCTGGTACGGTCAGTGGGTTATTGTCTAATATCACCAAGTCAGCAACTTTGCCGACCGTCAATGTGCCTTTGCTGTCTTCTTCGAAGTATTGATATGCGGCGTGCTCGGTGACCGCTTTTAGAGCTTGATACGGGGTGATGCGTTCGTTTGCACCGATGATTTGTCCTGAGCGTGAGGTACGGTTCACTGCTGTCCATACCGATAATAAGGGGTTAACAGGGGTGACGGTGTCGTCTGAATGGTTGGTGTATTTAAAGCCCATGTTGTGTGCGGTTGCCATCGGGCTTAAAGAGTAGGCACGCTCTTTGCCAAGATTTTTGACATGCACGTCACCCCAAAAAAAGGCATGATTGGTAAAAAATGAGGGCTGAATGTTGTATTGTTGCAGTTTTTTGAGTTGGTCAGGGCGGATAAATTGTGCATGAACGGCAATGGTACGGCGGTCTTTGTCTAAAGGTTGGTTTAATTTTTGGCAAGCATATTCATGGGCGATGATAATCATGTCGGTGGCGGCGTCACCGTTATTATGGATAAACAGTTGATTGTCATGCTGATAGGCTTTGTAAAACATGTCGTTTATCTGCTCTTGGGTCAGGCTTGGCATGCCTCGGGCGTGACCGCCACAGCCACAGCTTGGGATATTGCTCAGATAAGGCTTGGTAAAATAGGCAGTTTTGCCTTGTGGTGAACCATCGGCAATGATTTTGCTACCTTGGGTTTTAAAGCCGTTTTGGTAATGTTGCCATTTTAGTTGATTATCCGCCAAATTTTCGTCCAAATCACTGACCCCTGCTAATGCCACAAGGTCGATTTTTAGCTTGCCTGCATCGGCTTGAGCTTGGAAAAAATGTAAGGTATTACGAGGGGTTGAGCCATCTTGAGCGGTGGTGACACCTTGTTTGATGTAATAATCTTGGGTTTGCATAAAAAAATCGCCCTGCTTTGGGGCAAACAGCTCAAGCATGTGACGCATAAAGGGATACATGGCGGTTTCTTGTACCAAGCCGTTTGGCTCTTTACTGTCATCATAATGAGCGATGTTACCGCCTTCGGGATTTGGGGTGTCGGCGGTGATATTCATAAAAGCAAGGGCTTTGGAGTTTGCCACGCCCATGTGTCCGCTGGTATGTTGTAGATATACAGGGTTGTTGGGTAATACGGCGTCAATCTCATCTTTGGTTGGGTGACGTGCTGGGGTCAGCTCGTTGTCATCATAGCCCCAACCAAATATCCACTCGCCATCAGCGATTTGCTGATCAATTTTGTATTGTTTCACCGCCTGCATCATCTCATCAATGGTGCTGATTTGTCCAATTGGTGGGGGACTGAGGTTAACTTGCCCCATGGTATTGGAAACTAAGGCAAAATGGCTGTGTGGGTCGATAAAGGCGGGCAATAGGGTTTGCTGATGTAGGTCAATTAGGGTCGCTTGTGGGTAGGTGGTTTTGGCATCTGCTAATTCACCAACGTAAACGATTTTGTCCGCTTGGGTGACAAGGGCTTGGGCATATTGTGGGCTGTCGCCTTCCATGGTAAGGATATGTCCATTGTGATATAGGGTGGTGGCTGTGGTCATGGCGTTGTCCTTATAATTTAGTATTTATATTTGGTATTTATATTTGGTATTTATATTTGGTACTTATAGTTTAAAATTTATGATAATTTTTTGGGTCAATAAACAATGATATACCTTGATTGTTTATCCATAATCCCCTAAAAATAGAGAAAAAACCCAGTCTTTTATAGGGTTTGTTAAACATTAAAAATGGGTTTAAGTAAAATGTTAACTTAAACCCACTTGTTGTTTGAGAAGAATGAATTTATATCTAAGGTTGAGGTTATGATTGTACTTCTTTACGCAGTTCATGAATCGCCAGCCCGACCTCAGAGCTAGCAGTGGCATACTCTGTTCCTGATTTTAGTAAGTCTGTTGCATGATCATAGTTTTCCATATTAATGTAGCGTGCAACTTCAGATGCTGCTAAATGAAAGCGAGCATGAGCCTTGATACATTCTTGGAAATTTTCTAGGTTGCCATAAGCGGCTTTAGTCTCAGGATCATGTAACCACTTTCCTAATACACATTGATCATCTTTAGCGATTTTTTTATCGTCCAGTTGTGCATGATCAGCAATGGCATCACGTAGTTTGAATTTCCAGTCGGCATGGATTTTTAGAGCATCAGTGAAATTAAAGTTACTCATGTTTATTTTCCTTGTCTATAGTTAATATTATGCAGAGTGGCATCTTAGTTATTAAACTTGTTGTCTTTAATGTTTTAGTAGATGCTTCTGTTGTTAAGTGCCATTTAAGGCTCTTTGATTTTATCATTCATATATCTATTCTACAATAGTACAAAATTTGTCGAATTTGTATGCCATTTCTTTAATGCTGGATATGGTTTTATTATGCTGATTGCTGATTGCTGATTGCTGATTGCTGATTGCTGATTGCTGATTGCTGATTGCTGATTGCTGATTGCTGATTGCTGATTGCTGATTGCTGGGAGTAATTTTTAATTACCACGATAGCTTAATGCCTCGCTAAGATGTGGGATTTCTATCATATCACTGCCGGCAAGGTCGGCAATAGTACGGGCAACTCTGAGCACCCGATGATAACCCCGAGCAGAAAGATTCAGACGAGCTTGGGCAGTTTGTAGTAGCTGTTTTTGTGGCTCACCGAGATTGGCTTGCTCATCAAGCTCACTGGGGGTTAGCTCATTGTTCACTTTATTTTGCCGTTGCATCTGTCTGCTATGAGCTTTTGCTACTCTTTGGCGTACCACTTCGGAGGTTTCGCCTTTTTGCGCATTTTGTAAGTCCGTTAACGGTAGAGCAGGAACGCTGACATGCAGGTCAATGCGGTCAAGCAGTGGTCCTGAGATTTTATCTTGATAACGGGCAATTTGTTCTGGTCGGCAATGGCAACGGTTAGATAAGTCGCCATGATAGCCACAGGGACAAGGGTTCATGGCGGCAATAAGCTGAAAATTAGCAGGGAAGGTTATTTGTGAATTGGCTCGACTAATAGTGATTTGCTTAGATTCCAGTGGCTGACGTAAAACCTCCAAAACTTTGCGGTCAAACTCTGGCATCTCATCAATAAAAAGAACCCCTTTGTCGGCAAGGGTAATCTCACCGGGTTTGGGGCGTGAACCCCCACCCACCAATGCCACTGCTGAAATGGTATGGTGAATTTCACGAAAAGGGCGTGTGCCGTATTGATATTCTGTGTCTGCCACCGAATAAGTGCTGGCAACCTCTAACGCCTCTTCATCGCTCAGCTCAGGCAAGATGGTCGGTAGGCGTGACGCCATCAGCGTTTTACCTGACCCCGGAGGTCCAATAAACAATAGCGAATGTCCACCTGCTGCCGCAATCTCTAACGCCCGTCTGGCATGATGTTGCCCTTTAACATCGGCAAGGTCAATTTTATAATGAACTTGCGTATGGATGCTACTGGGCTGTTCAATCTCAATCTTATCATTTTGGTTTGGTTGCTGACCACTCACCACCGCCAAATGACGGCATACCTCGGTTAGATTATTTGCCCCTAAAACCTCGACCCCTGCCACTCGTGCTGCCTCTGCTGCATTGGCTTTTGGAACGATAAGCTGACGTTGTTTACTTTTATTTTGTAAACCTTGACTTTGTGTGCCTTGATTTTGGTGAGTTTTTATAGCTCGAGCAACCGCCAAACTGCCTGTAATCTGGCGTAGGTCACCATTTAATGCCAACTCGCCAATAAACTCAAAATTTTCCAAAATATCTGCATCAATCTGCCCACTGGCTGCCAAAATTCCCATCGCTATTGGCAAATCTAGCCTTGCCCCTTCTTTGGGTAAATCGGCAGGGGCAAGGTTGATGGTCAGACGGCGGTTGGGAAATTGAAAGTTTGAGTTGATAATCGCTGAGCGTACCCTATCTTTACTTTCACGTACCGCTGCCTCTGGTAAGCCAACAATGGTTAAAGCAGGCAATCCTTGTGATAAATGTACTTCGACCATCACGGCTGGGGCATGTAGACCAACAACGGAACGGGTATGGACTTGAGCAAATGACATGAGTTACCTTTTATTATGAATAAAAATAATCAATCAAAGACAACTCAAATAACGATGTTCTTTATCAAAAAACTTTATTAGAAACAGTGATGGAATATTTGAGAAAAACCACTTTTACAGCGTTTTATCTTACTTTGACTATAAATAAAAACTTTACTTTAGTTTTCTGTTTTAAGCAAGTGAGGGTTTAGTCATGGTATTGTCAGAACTTTTCATAACCTCTTATCAAAATCATTAATCACCTGCTACGATTACCCAAAGCTGAGGCTTGCCAAAATCCATATAAGCATCTTCAATCAGGTTTTTAAAGGTATTAAAGTCCTCTGTATTTATCCTTTTAACCTCACTAAGATTAAGGACTAAATGCTCAATATTGCTATCGGTTAGGCAGTCCCATGCACTGTCCCAATTATTAGCAAAATAACTGGGAAACTCCCCCGCCTGTGCCAAACTTGCCAGTAAGGTTTGTTTATCAACGACTTCTTTAATAAGTAAATGCGTCGCCTGCTTAGGTAGGGTATTCATGGCATCAGGATTATTTGCATCAATATAAATAATGGCTTGGTTTGATGGACTTTGCATTTCGTTTTGTATCTCGTTTTGCATTTACTGTGCCTCCACATTTAACTTTTTAAAGGTTTCATAATGGTTAACAGTGAGATAATAGACCTCTGGTGGATACCCCCCTGTCACAATACGTCTTGCCCCACGATGCGAAACCCCCGGAGTGGGTACGGTATATTCTTTATAATAACCACGGCTTTTTTGCGGTAGCCTGCCTTCTCGATTATAAAAGGTCGTGCCATCTTTTTCTGGATAGGGAAAAGGTCCACCTTGTTGGATTAGATGGATGGTCTGGTCAACCTGTGGGTCACCAGTAATTGTATTGCTTTGTGTATTAGCGGTAGGCTGTGATGAGGACGATGTATAGGTGTACTGTGTTGTCGTATTAGCTGAATCATTGTCCTGAAAAAACTTGGCTTTTAAATTAGGAAAGGCATAAACAGCAATGGCAAGCAAAATAATTAAGCTAAATACAGTGCTTAATATCCCTTTTTTGGGATTATTTTTTTGGTGTTGGTGTTGGTGTTGGTGTTGGTGTTGGTTTTGATGCTGATTGCGATGCTGTCTGTTCTGCTTTTTCTGCGATGAAGAGTGTCGTTTTGCACCAGAAGTTGACGATGATTGGTTGTTTGGTGTTGCCGTTACTTTGGTGGCTCGCAGTTGGTTTTTATCATTTCTTTGACTATCAAAATAAATTTGTTGTCCTACCTGAGGTGGTTGCGACAATTTCCATTTACTAATGTGAAAAAATACATCTTCACTTTGATTATCCACATCAATAAAGCCATAGCCTTTCTCTGCATTATAATGTTTAACTTTTCCGCTTTGCATAATCACCCAATCCTATATATTTAATGCCATAAGATTATATAGGACTGAGGTATTAAGGGCAGTATTTTTTGCTCTTTCTATAAAGGCTAATTAAGTAGGTTTAGACATAACCAATTATTCATGACCAATCACTCATGAAACGTCACACTCTCGCTGACAGGCACACGTTCCATAAATCGGCTATTCACAGGGGCAGATTCATCAGCATAACCAAACGAGATACCATGAGCCAACTTAAACTCATCAGATACGCCCAAAATCTTACGCACATCGTCAGCAAAAAAGCTTAATATCCCTTGCGGTACACCTGCCAAGCCTCGAGCGGTTAGCGATAATAAAAAGCTCTGGGTATAAATCCCCAAATCCACCGCCGAACGAATACCATCACCAAAAATAGGCATAAACATAAATACTGCATGTGGGGCATCAAAAAAAGTAAAGTTACGGGCAATCTCTGCTTGCCGAGCCTGCGTATCGTCACGCTCAATGCCTTGAGCCTGATAATAGCGTGATGACATATCATGATGACGCTGTTTAAATACCCCAAAATAATCCTCTACACTGGCAGTAAAATCCATCGAATAGGCTTGCTGTTTTGCCTTTTGGAGCATGGTTTGGCTAAGTTTTTTTAGGGTATCACCTGAAACGATATGCACTTGCCAAGGTTGGGTATTGCAGTTTGAGGGCGAGAGTTGGGCATCGGCTAAGATTGCCTCAATGGTGCTATGTTCAACCGTTTTAGGTAGAAATTGACGGCAAGAATAACGCTGTTTTAATAGTTGGGTTAATACCTCACTGGCTGGCGTGTTTTGACTCATAATTTTTCCTTAAATTTCGCCTAACAATCAAAAATTAGTTGGCAATAAAAATAAATAGCCAAAAGTGATTAAAACCTTTGGCTATCTATTAAACATTCACAAAAAACAAAATATAAACTGCGTTTTATTTCACTTCTGAAGTCACACTGATGTCAATATTACCTTTGGTGGCTTTTGAGTAAGGGCAGACTTGGTGTGCTGTTTCTACTGCTTTTTGTACTTCATCAGCTGATAATTCGGTGTTACTGGCGATGACATGAATACGACCTGATAGCCCATAATCTGTATCAGAAAATTTATTGAGTTGAATGGTCACCTGCGTTTCGCTGTCAAATTTGACTTTGCTTTGCTGTTTGACCACGTTTAAGGCACTATCAAAGCAAGAGGCATAACCAATGGCAAACAGTTGCTCTGGGTTGTTGCCATCTTTTTTGCTACCAGGTGGTACAAGGTTAACGGTTAAATCGCTGTCATTTAGTTTGGCAACGCCTTCACGTCCACCAGTTACAGTGGCTTGGGTTTCATATAATATACTCATGGGATTTTCCTTCCTTCAGGTGGTTTTTTATGGTAAAACTTAAGTAAGTTTACCTTGGGTTTATTTACATAATATTAGATGACTGGTCTATTTTTTATGTTGTTTTATTGCTGTGATGGCTTTAGTTTTACTATTTATTATTTAATCACATTTTGACATACTGCTAATTAGCATAACTCATTTTATATAACATTTCAGACAATAGGAACAGTCCATGATACGTTTACACCACCTTAACCAATCTCGCTCATTGCGGATTTTATGGTTATTAGAAGTGCTAAAAAACCAGTATGACATAGATTATGAGGTCATCACTCACCAACGTGACCCTGTCACCCACCTTGCCACTGAATCGCTCAAAGCCATTCACCCATTGGGCAAGTCGCCTGTGATTGAGGTAGAAGGCGAAGTCGTTGCCGAGTCGGGAGCGATTGTGGAGTTTTTGATTGACCGCTATGCTCCAGATTTACGCCCACAAGCTGATAGCATGGAGTATGCCAAATATTTGCAATGGATACATTTTGCTGAAAGCTCACTGATGTTACCGATTTTAATGGAAGTATTTGTGGCTAAAGAAGGCATTCGTGACACGCAGTTTTTATTGCAATATATTGATAAAGAGAAATCCAAAGTCTTGAATTATTTAAATGATAATTTGGCAAATAAAAGCTATCTGGTCGCTGATAAATTAACAGGGGCTGATTTTATGTTGTCTTTTGTGGTGTTAATGCTGAATAAAAAACAAGCGTTGGCAGATTATCCACACATTGCCTACTATGCCAAGCATTTAATGAGCTTGCCAAGTTTGCAACAAGCGATGGCATTAGAAAAGCAGTATGACATGAGCTGAGTAAGTGGCATAAATAGCCATCTTAGTTTTTTGCTAGGGTTTGTTATAATAGCCATTACCCATAGTTATCACCCACAAACCCTAGCGTCAAGGAATAGCCATGTCTTCACCGCAAGCCAATCCTTTTTCCTCCTCAGCAGTTGAACAGCCCAGCACCCAACGCCCCATCAGTGAGCCAAGCAATCCTTATGCCCGCCGTCAATTTGAGAATAGCCCCGCTACTCAGCCCTTAATTTTTGATGACCAGCTTATCCAAAAGTATAACCGCTCAGGACCTCGTTATACTTCATATCCAACCGCATTAGAATTTAAGCCCATTCATGAAGGCGTTGAAGCACAAATATTGGCAGAGCGTGACCCACAAACGCCGTTATCGCTATATTTTCATATTCCGTTTTGTCGCCACCTTTGCTATTACTGTGCTTGCAATAAAATCATTACCAAAAAAAACAGCGACTCAGGTGATTATTTAGATTATCTATTTGCTGAAATTAAACGCAAACGGGCATTGCTAAAACCTGCCCCACAAGAGATATCTGCTACGGGCAAACCATTTGTTAAACAACTACATTTGGGCGGTGGTACGCCAACTTTTTTAAGTGATGATGAATTAGTACAACTGTGGCAATTTTTGCAGACACAATTTGAGTTTGCTCCCACTGAGGGGGAAAATGCTGGTGATTATTCGATTGAGATTGACCCCAGAGAATTGGGCGATAATACGCTTAAGACATTGCGTAAACTGGAATTTAATCGGCTTAGTTTTGGGGTGCAGGATTTAAATGAAATGGTACAAATTGCTGTTAATCGAGTACAACCTGAATCGCTTATCCGTCAAGTGATGACTGAGGCACGACAGCTTGGCTTTGGCTCAATTAATATGGATTTGATTTATGGATTGCCCCATCAAAGCATAGACAGCTTACAAGATACTGTGACTCGTATTATTGAGATGCAACCTGACCGCTTGTCGATATTTAATTATGCTCATCTGCCCGAGCGTTTTAAGGCACAACGGCAAATTAAAGCTGAGGATTTACCCAGCCCAAGCGATAAGCTAACCATGTTTAGCAACACCATCACGGCGTTAAATGAGGCAGGCTATCAATATATTGGTATTGACCATTTTGCCCGCCCTGATGATGAGCTTGCCATCGCCCAGCGTGACGGCAAATTGCACCGTAATTTTCAGGGTTATACGCTGATGGGTGATTGTGATTTGTTGGGCTTTGGGGTATCAGCTATCAGCCAAATTAACAGCACTTTATATAGCTCTCATGCCAGTCATATTCTGCAAAATGATGTGTCACTCGATGACTATCAAACGGCGATTAATAATGGTCAATTGCCTGCGGTCAAACATATTAAAACTTCTATCCAAGACCGCTTGCGTGCCTATGTGATTATGAATTTGTTGTGTCATGATTATATTGATTTTAAAGATGTGAATCAGAAGTTTGGCATTGATGCGATTACCTTTTTTATCAATGAGATACAGGCATTAGGGGATATGCAACAAGACAAGCTGATAGATATGGACGCAATGGGTATTCGTATTTTACCCAAAGGTCGCTTGCTTGCTCGCAATGTGGCGATGGTGTTTGATAGTTATTTGGCAAGTAAAGAGCAGGGGCGGTTTTCAAAGGTGATTTAATTAAATACCTGCCTTTACTATCGTTTATAGTGAGTAGACAATAGCTAATCTTGCCATGCTTAAACTGGTTTTACAATTAATTTAAACATGGCTAATTTTATGGCTTGCTTATTATCCTAATCTCAGGTATGTTTGTTATTATATTTCTGTATATACAGAAATTATAGAATATAAAGAAATAACAACTCAAATAATAATATAGTTGATTCAAGATAATACTGTTACGAGGAAGCCGAGTGAAGGTGTACATGTAGTACTGCGAATGAGGCTGACAAAGTAACAGTTTTATATTGAGTCGACTATAACGACCATAAAGCATGGTGACTGACATGAGCAACCCAACCAATCAACCTTCTGATTCTAATAAAGATGACACAACCAAGCAAATAGCCAAGCAAACAGCGAATCAGCAACCAGATACACAAAAAACAGATAAAGCTGATTTAGCAGAAGACAATCTATACGCCCCACCTACTACCGTTCAACAGCCTAAATTTTCTTTTGGTAAATTGGTCTATTTACCTCGTTCACGACGACTAAAGCTCTTACCTGCAACGGTGTTATCGGCATTAATGGTATTTATATTTTGTTATGCCATTGCTCATGGTTATGAGAGATTATTAAGTGGTCAATTTTTATTGGGCGTACCCTTTTTTTTGGGAGCGTGGGTCAGTTACTTTGTCAGTTATCAGAACCCCGTCTCCAGTGGGCAGATTTTTAAAGCTATTTGTTGGTTGATGTTGGCGATTATTATTATTTCTATGCCGATTTTAAGAGAAGGGGTGATTTGTATTGTGATGGCAAGCCCTGCTATTTTTGTGTTGCTCTTGTTAGGGGCATTTAGCATGCGCTGGTTTTGCCAAAAGATTTGGAAAAGCCATGTCTTACATAGTGTGGTGTTGTTGCCATTGTTAGTATTATTTATGCCATGGGCAGAGCAGTCGCATACTTATCAGCACCAGCAAAGCCTTGTCATTCAGGCAACCCCTGAGCAAATCTGGCAAGCCATCAATCATGTCGAAAACATTGAGCCACAGCAGTTTTATCAGCATAGCAAGCTGTTGCCATTGTTAGGTGTACCAACGCCAAAGTCGGCTCAGACGGTCTGGGAAAATGGACAAGCAGTACGTAAATGTGAGTGGCATAAAGGCATTTATTTTGATGAGCCCATCATTTCACAAATCCCCAATCAGCAACTTCGCTGGCAGTTTAAGTTTTATCCTGATTCTGTGCCTAGTGGTGCACTTGACGACCATGTCACCATTAATGGTGAGCATTTTAAATTGCTATTGGGGCAATACGACATTACCGCCATCGACCCACATACCTCTAAGCTAACCTTTACGGTAAATTATCGTATCACCACCAATATCAATGCCTATGCAGGATTTTGGGGCAAATGGGTAATGAAAGACTTTACCACCGATGTGTTAGATTTTTACAAACGGCAAGTGGAGGCACTGCCGAATACCTAATATCCAATACCCAAATACATAATGGTTAGAATTTACCGCCAATGTTTTAATGCAGATGTTTTACCAATACCTGCATTAAAGCTGTTGGTTGGGTCAACGTATTGATAAAAGTTTTGTAATGATGGCTCAGCAGTGTATAAATGCCCGACGTTATGCTCCGCAGGATATTTTGCCCCACGCTTATCAAGCAATGCTAACATCTGCTCCTCTAGCTGATGGCAGTTCACACCTTTTTTGACCAAATAGTCTTGATGGAACACATGGCAGAAAAAATGCCCATAGTACAACTTATGGATAAGCTTATCTTCAATCTCATTAGGTAGTACCTCTTGCCACTCACGGTCGTTACGACGCAGGGCAATGTCTAACGCCACAATGTCTTCTACCTCATCATGATGCACTGCCCGATAGCGTACCGCAGCACCAGCGACTGCAAATCGGTGTAGCATGGCAGCCTGAGCTTCTGTCTCATTACATACAAAAAAGCCCCCATCTTTTGTGTTATCTGCAAAGTAGCTTTGCAAAAAGTCTTGAGCTTCTTTGATTCCTTCACCGCCCATTTTTAAGATTAAATGATGTTGATAGCGGTTACGATAATCTTGCATTGATTTGGGTAAGTGTTGTGGCAAGAAGTGGCTAAACATTTGCATGACACGGTCAGATAAATGCTTGGGTAAAAAGCCAAAGCGATTGCCAACTCTATCTATTTTATTTTTTAGAGCAAACATCTTTGGTAGGTTATGAGTACCGAATTTTTTAATCACCCAAAAGGTGTCTTTGCCATATTTGGCAGCAATATCATAGGCATCACGGTGAATATATTCACCTGAGATGGGCAAGTTTTTAAATGTTGCCAAAACAGTGCGTCGGATATCATTAAATTCATTGGCATCATTACTGCCGATATAAAAGACTTGCGATTGGCTTTCTAGTGGAAAGGTGTCTAAGCGGACAGCAAATACCATCAGTTTACCTGCACAGCCAGAGGCTTCATGTAGGCGTGATGGGTCAGCATTAAAGCGGGCAGGGGTGGGCTCATCAATTTGTCGCACATGCTGACAATAATGATGGTCATGCCCCACACCAACTGCTGATTCGATGTCCTTATCCTTATAGTCCCCTTGTTGTAGGGTACGCATAACGGTTTGTACGTCTTCGCCCAGATGTACGCCCAAATGATTGACTAAGTGCAGTCGCCCTTCGCTGTCTAAATGTGCGTATAATGCCATTTCCGTATAGGCAGGTCCTCGCTGTACCAATGCGCCGCCCGAGTTGTTACACACCCCACCGAGTACTGATGCCCCAATACACGATGAGCCAATAACAGAATGTGGCTCACGTTGGTGTGGTTTGAGCGTTTTTTCTAGCTCGTTTAGGGTGCTACCTGCCAGACAAATCACCTCTTTGGCATCATTAATCAATTGAATGCCATCAATGCGTAAGGTGTTAATAATCACTACTTCACGCTCATAAATCTCTCCAGCAGGTGTTGAGCCACCAGTTAGCCCTGTGTTTGCTGCTTGGGTAATAATCATCACATCGGCTGCCACACAAGCCTCTAAGACCTGCCACTGTTGCCACAAATCGGCAGGTTTTACCACCGCCAATGCACGACCTTCACCAAAGCGATAGCCTTGCCGATAGGGTAGGGTTTGTGCTTCATCGGTTAGGACAAACTCCTGCCCAACAATGGCTTGTAAACGTGGTATGAGCTCCTGTTGCGCCAAACTGCCCATATTGACATCAGATGTCCATACTTGTAGGTCAGTCGGTTGTATAAAGGCATCATGGCTATTGTTGATGTTATTAATATTATTGGCATCATGAGGTGGTGGCTGGATATTCATATAAAGACCTATGTCAGAGAATCCCAAATCATTGTATTTTATAGCAAGTCTCAATATAAATGATGACACTTGCCCTACTTGATATATGATTTGGCAAAAACCATAGTCAAAGAATGACTAAATAACGGATATTAAAGAAATTGTAGCAGAAAAAAGCCCATTCATCTTTTGTGATAAATGGGCTTTTCGTTAAGTTGTTTGGTGTGTTATGGCTTATTTAAACTTATCACCAACCATACCTTTAACGGTATTTAGAATATCGGCAGGTAATACCACAGTTTTGGCATTATCTGACTCGGCAAGCTCTCGCATGGCTTTGATGTACTGCTCACCAAGTAGATAGACCACAGGCATTTCTTCTTCACCCATCGCTTCAGTAATTAGGCGGATAGATTTCTCTGAACCTTTTGCCAAGACCACTTGTGCTTCAGCATCACGGCGAGAGGCTTCTAGACGACCATCAGCTTCTAAAATAGCTGCTTGTTTTTGACCATCAGCACGGGTCACAGTAGCACGGCGTTGACGCTCGGCTGCTGCTTGCTCTTCCATCGCCATTTGCATGGTTGAAGAGGGGTTAATGTCTTGGATTTCAACGGTTTTTAGCGTGATGCCCCAATCAGAAATATCTTCAGAAATGGCTTGTTTAAGTTGCGCTTTGATTTGGTCACGGCTAGATAAAGCATTGTCTAAGTCCATCTCACCGATGATAGAGCGTAAAGAGGTTTGTACCAGATTACGAATACCATATTCATAATCTTCAATACCATATACCGCTCGCTCTGGCTGGACGATATTGATATATGCCACCGCATTGGCAATGATGACCACGTTATCTCGGGTAATGACTTCTTGGCTAGGAATGTCTAGTACAATATCTTTGGTGGTGACTTTATAAGCCACATCATCAACATAGGGAATGATGATATTAAGCCCTGGCTCTAGGGTTTGGTGATATTTACCCAAGCGTTGCACTATCCATTTGTAGCCTTGTGGTACGATGCGTACCCCTTTATAGACAGTAAATACCACAAGGGCGATTAACACCATCATGACTGTACTTAAGCCACCCATTGTATACTCCTTTTAAACTTTCTTTGTCATGCTATAACGATCATATTTCAGATATTAAACAGTGGTGAGTTTGCACTTTGATGAATTATGTTAAGGTTTTAATTTTAGGGCTTTAAAGTTTTGGTAGGACTGACAATAAGCTCATTACCTGTGATATCAATGACAGTCACTCGGTCACCCACTTCGACGACTTCATCACGAGTACGGCATAGCCATTCATCAGCACCGACAATCGGGACACTAAAGCGAACTTTTCCCAGTTTTTCTGGTTGCGGTTTGACCACAATCATACCTGTCTCACCGATGATAACACTACCACCTAGCCCTGCTTTAGTACGATCAACAGATAATGGCTTGATGTATTTAAACCATGCCAGAGCCATAATCACAGAGAGAGATAGCCAGATGATGACCTGCCATAGTATAGACAATGGTAATAGCCATGCCAGTAGCGCCACAATAATGGCTGCAATCCCAAACCAAAGGCTTGCAAACGTTGGCAAAAACATTTCAGCGATGATGAGTATCATACCCAAGACCAGCCAATGCCATGGTTCAATCATCATAAAATACCCCTATTGATAAATACTTTATCTCAATACTTAATGTAGCATAAAATATAGTGAAGTTTTATGACGTTAACCATAAAAAAACGACTACCGAAGTAGTCGTTTCCTTTTTACTACCCTAAGTCAGAGACTTAGAATTTTAGGTGAGCGCCAACACTAACTAAATCAGCTTTGTCACCAATTTTAGAGTATTCTGCTTCAATACCAAGATTTTGACTTGGTGCAAAGCCGATACCAACACCACCAGCTAGACCAGTTGAGCTTTCATCAGTGCTGGTTTTTGAAACTTCAACACCAGCAATTTTTGAAGCAGATGCTGAGATATCAGTTTTAGCAATACCTAGCTTACCTTTAGCGTATAGTCCATTAGCATTTGGGACATAATAACGGTAAGTACCGTATGCGCCGTAGGTTTTTGCATCACCTTCACCTGTTTTAGTGATACCATTTTGGGTATGGCTATAGTCAGAGTCATCAGAGCCTAAGTACTCAACCTCTGCACCAAAATTAGGATCAAAGTTATAACCTGCATATACACCGTATGCTGTTGCTTTGTCTAAATCACCAGTATTTGGTTTTGGATCAATTTGACCAACTTTGACACCAACATAAGGTTGTCCAGTATAACCGTTACCAAATACAGCGGCTTGTGCGCCAACGCTTAGTAATGAACCGGCGGCTAGTGCAATTAATGATTTTTGTAATGTATTCATGTTTAACTCCTCTAGTTAAGATATTAAGCATATAACGAGGCTTAGTAAGTAGATGCCTGTGCCTAATATCGATGAGACTATATTAACAAAGTATTCTTGATTATCTGTCGCAGTTTGATTGTATCGGCGTTAAGATTTGCAAGTATTTCAAGTCGGTGAAGTTACAAAGCAGGGTTTATGAAATTATTTGTTACATTTGTTGCTAAATGAGTAATGGCTGATAATTTGGCAACAAAAAACGCACCTACTTTGGTGCGTTTTTTATAACTTATTGAAGTTTAAATGATAATTTCAGCCTTACTTATTGTCATCTTTGACTTCAGTAAACTCAGCATCGACCACGTCATCATCAGCTTTGTTTGCTGAGGCTTGCTCACCAGCACCTTGCTGGAACTGGCTTGGGTCTACACCTTCAGCGCCCGCACCGGCATCAGCATAGATTTTTTGGCTGATTGGTAAGAAGGCATTATCAAGAGCTTCTAGCTTAGACTTGATGTCATCATGGTCATCTTCTTTAGTCGCTGCTTCTAAATCACTGATGGCTGATTCAACCGTTGCTTTCTCATCATCAGTGACTTTATCGCCAGCTTCTTTTAGTGCTTTTTGGATAGCATGGATGCGACCATCTGCCTCATTACGTACCTGAGCTAGGGCAGCGAATTTTTCATCTTCGGCTGCATTGGCTTCTGCATCACGTACCATTTGTTCGATTTCTTCATCTGATAGACCAGAGTCTGCTTTAATTTGGATACTTTGTGCTTTACCTGTACCTTTATCTTTAGCAGAGATATTCATGATACCGTCAGCGTTGATGTCGAAAGTTACTTCAATTTGTGGTAGTCCACGAGGTGCTGGTGGGATATCTGTTAAGTCAAAACGTCCAAGTAGTTTGTTTTGTGACGCAACTTTACGCTCACCTTGATACACTTGGATAGTTACTGCTGGCTGGTTATCTTCAGCAGTAGAGAACACTTGTGATTTCTTAGTTGGAATCATGGTGTTTTTCTCAATGATTGGTGTCATCACACCACCCATTGTTTCAATACCAAGTGTCAATGGTGTCACGTCTAATAACAATACGTCTGTTTTGTCACCAGATAGTACCGCACCTTGAATTGCTGCACCAACAGCAACTGCTTCATCAGGGTTCACATCTTTACGTGGCTCTTGACCGAAGAACTCTTCTACCTTTTGTTGTACCAGTGGCATACGAGTCTGACCACCAACCAAAATCACATCATTAATGTCACCTTTGCTAAGACCTGCATCTTCAAGTGCTACTTTACAAGGCTCCATAGTACGTTGTACTAATTCTTCAGTCAGTGCTTCAAGTTTTGAGCGGCTGATGGTGATAACCAAGTGCTTAGGGCCAGATGCGTCAGCAGTGATATAAGGCAAGTTAATCTCTGTGCTTTGTGCAGAAGACAGCTCAATTTTAGCTTTTTCAGCGGCTTCTTTTAGACGCTGCATCGCAAGAGGGTCACCTTTTAAGTTAAAGTCTTGCTCTTTTTTAAACTCTTCTACCAAGTAGTCGATTAATGCTAAGTCAAAGTCCTCACCACCTAAGAAGGTGTCACCATTGGTTGATAGCACTTCAAACTGTTGCTCACCATCCACATCAGCAATTTCAATGATTGATACGTCAAAAGTACCACCACCTAAGTCATAGACAGCAACCGTACGGTCACCTTTTTTCTTATCCATACCGTATGCCAATGCAGCCGCAGTTGGCTCATTGATAATACGTTTTACATCAAGACCAGCGATTTTACCCGCATCTTTAGTTGCTTGACGTTGGCTATCGTTAAAGTAAGCAGGGACAGTAACCACTGCTTCAGTAACCGCTTCACCTAAATAGTCTTCTGCTGTTTTCTTCATTTTTTTCAAGATTTCAGCAGAAATCTGTGGTGGTGCCATTTTTTTGTCGTTTACTTCTACCCATGCATCGCCATTGTCTGCTTTGACGATTTTATAAGGTACCATACCGATATCTTTTTGTACTACTTTGTCATCAAAGCGACGACCAATCAAACGCTTAATAGCGAATAATGTGTTTTTAGGATTGGTTACAGCTTGGCGTTTTGCTGCTTGACCGACTAAAATTTCACCATCTTTGTAAGCAACGATAGATGGGGTTGTGCGTGTACCTTCAGCGTTTTCGATGACTTTAACATTATCACCTTCCATGACGGCAACACATGAGTTAGTTGTACCTAGGTCAATACCAATTACTTTAGCCATAAAATATACTCCAGTTTTTTAATTAATTGTTTATCAAAAGATCTCTTTAACATGCTACAACTGACAAAATCTTGTCATTCATTAAAGGCTTTATCAGTGTTGCAAGCAGTTTAGAGTTATCTTGTCTTGCTTAGATATATCGGTTTAGTGAGCGAATTTTTCAAGTAAAATTATCAGTCACTTAATATTTTTATGTATCTTTTTGTGAAAACCTTTTATCTACGATGGTCAATTATGGTGACTTTAAGGTTTCATAAACACAATTTACTACCTATATATAAGCTACGATTATTTATTGACCAACACGCACCATGGCAGGGCGTAGTAGTCGGTCATGCAAGGTATAACCTTTTTGTAAGACTTCACCGACAGTATCTGCTTCTGCATTTGGATCAATGCCTACAGCTTCATGCAAATCAGCATTAAATTTTTCACCTTGTGGGTCAACTACTTGTACACCATGTTTATTTAGTACATTTAGTAGCGATTTATGAGTCAGCTTTACTCCTTCCATAATGGCATCGTCTGCATCATCATCTTGCTGCACACTGACAATGGCACGTTCAAGGTTATCGACTACTTCTAACAGCTCTTTGGCAAATTTTTGTAGAGCAAATTTTTTGCTTTTCTCTGTTTCCTGCTCCATGCGTCTTTGTGCATTATATGCTTCAGCATTGGCGCGGGCTTGTCCTTCTTTAGCAGATTTCACCTCATCTTCCAGCTCAGCAATACGTGCCTGAAATGCGTCAAGATTGATATCATTTTTGATGGTTGCTTCATCACCTGAATTACTGGCGGGATCAAACTCTTCAATAGTTGATTCAAGGATAGACTCATCATGCTCAATGTTGCTTTGCGCTGCTTTGGGGTCTTTGGTATCGTACTGATGGTTTGGGGCTTGCTCGCTCATAATAACTCCTATAACTATTAAGATTGTAAAGTTGTAAAACTGCTTGTTATTTAAATATAAGTCGTTGTGATACCGGACTATAATGATAAAAAGGCATAATCATAAATATAGCTATAATGCCGTATAGCAAGTTGATAAAGATGATATAGGTAAATTTCAAGCCTTCAGGCAGATTATTTATTAGTGATTCGGTAACTTTGCTTGATATTTTATGGTTCTTAGCAATATTGATAGGGTTTAGTATGGGTATACGGGGTAGAGTAGATAGTGAATCTATGAAAAGTGCATATAGAACTTAGACAAAAACAAAACAATAGTTTGCTAATTTTGCAAAAGGTGTTAGACAGTCAAAAAAATATGATAAAACTGCGTTTAAACTATGAGCGAAAGATGAATACTGTGATGAAAAGTCATATATACAGATAAGCAGTCTACCTAAGACTATGGCTATTTGTTAAAGTATTTAATGTTACAATAGTGCATAAGTAAAATGTACTTTGTCGAGTAACTTCTAATAATATGTGAGTTTATGTGTCTAGCATATAACTCATGAAATCAAAAAATCAATTGATATCAATACTAGAGCCACATATCAAAAATAACTTGCATTTGGAGTAGCAAGCTTTACCTATAACAAAGGTGCTTGATGCTTTTAGTATTGGTTATAGAAAAATAAGGATTATAGTTATGCCACAAACTAAATATGAAATTAATGCCATTGATAAAGAAGCTGCACAAGAGTTGGTTAAAAAGACGGAAGGTGTACAAGGTGTAAAATTTGTCAACGTCAGTGTAGACGGTACAGCAGTTGTTGTCACTCATGGTGATGACTATGACGAAGCTGCTTTTAAAGCTGCAGCTGGTATCTAGCTTAAAAACTATTTTTTCACTACTGATGATAAAAGCCGACATGATTGTCGGCTTTTTTGTTATTCTTTAATATGAATATAAAAATATTCACTTTTATAATTTATAACTGGGATATGATCATGCAATACCGTTTTGGATTTTGGACATTTTGGGTGGTGGTCAATGCCATTGCCAGCTTTATTTGGGCGATAGTTTTTAATCAATCTACCCCTTATATTTTAGGTATGGTGGTTGGGGTCGCTTGTTTTATTGTCGCTTATACCCTGTTTGATGGCTATCTGCTTAAGCATCAACACAAAACAGCTCACAAAGCCCTTATCACAGGGGTGTATATCAAGGCAGGATTACAACTGCTTAATATTGGTACGTTTATTAGTCTGCCTATTGCACCTGAAATGTGGGCAGGTATGGGGGCCGTCGCTATCGTGGAACAACTGGTTAATATCCACCAACAACCCTTTTTATATGCCTTGTTGGCAACGCTATTGACTGGGTTTTTCTTATCGTTAATGGTTGGGGTAATTAGTTTGGTTGTGGGTTTGGTTCAGTCTAAACGCTCATCTAAGACCTAACCTTTAGCACTTGCTGTGGTAGCTTTAGTTGTTTTATCTTCTCTAAGCTAGACAAACAAGGCTTTGATAAACAGGTCTGTGTTAAACAAGACTGCGGTAAAAAAGGTATAACGGGTATTGGCTTGATAAGTGATAAGCTATCTAGCCTTTGTGCCAATTTGTGCAGATTATCAGTGGGGACAGCAGGGTATAAATGATGTTCATTATGATAAAACTGCCCAAAGGTTAGCAAATTGATAAGCCAATTACGCTCACTACGAGCAGGCATGTCCTTTTTAGCATTTTCAGCAAAACCCTCATCTAAATCATGATGCAATAACCACACCCCAAAAAATCCCACCAATGTATTACCCAATAGCATGATTGCAATATGTGCCAATAAAATAGGGTGCATGGTGATAACTGCCACCACCAACAAACTGATAAGAATCAGTAAATCAATGATGACCAATCTTTGTTGAGATGGGCGAGACTGAGCAAATCCTGCCCACTGAACTTTGATGGTAAATACAACCCCTGCAAATAACGCAATATACCACGGCAATCTTGCCCATGTCCCCTCAATATCATCATCACTTAGCGTCTCACGATGGTGTTGCAGGTGGGTATGGTGAATGGCATGGGTACTACAAAACATCATACCGCTTAAAATAAATAATAGCGTATGCGTTACCGTTTTCGACAAGCCCAAACTGCGATGATAACAATCATGCGTCAAACGAAAACAGGCACTAAAACTAAAAAATGCCAGCACAAATGCCATTAGCCACCAATTTTGTGCCAAACAAAACCAAAATAACATCAAAAAAGGAATGGGAAATAAAATATTTTTTAGCACCTGCATACGACTTAATTGACGTAAATCTTGCCATTCAATGATGGGTTTTGTTTTTGCTGGCTGATTTATTTTAGTAGTAATTGATGACATGGCTTTATTCCTTTTTTACATTCTTATATTTATTTCTGTAAAAACAGAAATTTGTATAGTCAAAGAAGACTAAAATAGATACAAGGCGACCGAGTGAAGATAGTACAATCAGTACATCAAGTGAGGACAACACCGTAGCTGTTTAGTAGTTCTTTGACGATAAATTAAAAAACTGCTAAAAACTCTTTATAACCCATTGGCTCATGTCCTAATAATTGAGTAAACGCTTGATAATCTGCTACCGAGCCATATTCTAATAAGGTCAAACTGTCAGTGCTTAACATACTATTGGGCATGAATAAGCTAAACGGCTTAATCAATGCCATGCCCATTTTTGCCCATGCCATTGGTAGATTAATAATGGTTGATGGTGGTTTTTGGTGAATAATTTGGCGTATCATTTGTAGATATTCAGCTAATGTGGTGACTGTTTTGCCAGTAAAATCGACCACCATTGCTGGACAATCATGGGTAAATTGCTTTATCGTTGCCAACTTAACCAACCCCTCTGCCACCTCATTGACATACACAGGTTGTATGTGAAACTGACCTGCATTCGGCAGACACAACACAGGCAGTTTAGCCAGCTTAATAAACATCGCACCGCTTGCCCCATACTGCTGAGCTGTATGCCCAAACACCAATGAGGGTCTAGCAATAGCGACTGAAAAATCATCATTGGCGAGGCTTTGCAACGCCCTATCACCCCGACCTTTACTAGCCAAAAATGCCACCTGATGATTGCTATCTGCCCCCAATGCCGATAAATTTACCCAGCGTTTCACCCCCAAACTTTTGGCAAGTTTAGCTAAACGTACAGGGCTATGATGATGTACTTGCTCAAGCTCATCTGTATCACTGCTCATAATACCCACCATATTAATGACCACCTCCACACCTGTTAAAAGCTTAATAAGATTTTGCTGATTGGTGGGCAAATCAAGACTCTTAAAATCTATCTGCTGATGAGTAGGCAGACGCAAATCATGCCCCATTTGCTCAAGTATTTGCTTAACTTGTCGCCCGATAAATCCCGAGCTACCCAATAGTAAAATGGTCATTTTTCTTTACTCACTTTTATTTATTCTTTAAACGTTCACTTATTGGCAATTTGCACCCCCCATCTTGGCACTCATTTTTTACCGCCTCACCATACAGCATGACTACCAACCAATCAGGAAAGCGATAACGGTTACGAGCAATAAACGGATAAACAAAATCACCTGCTTGTTTAATGACAGGCAAATATAGCCAGTTGGCATGTTTTATCCCTGCGGTTTTATACAGTTGTCGCACCGCCTCCATGTGTGTATACCACTGCCCTGCACCATCTTGCACACATAAATAAGTCATGGCGTCCTCTCGGCTAAACCCTGCCTTATTTAGCTCCTCAATACCAACATCGACAGGTATAAGGCGTATGCCAGTTGGGTTACGTGACTGCATATTTTTTGCCTCCGTACTGCATATCACACAAGCGTCATCGTAATACATGGTGATGGGTGTAGTGGTTGTATGGCTTGGCTTAACGTTGGCTTGCTTATTAAAAGGTTTCATATTTTTATTTCCTGTTTTGTCATTTATGATTTGCAGTATACTTTGAGTAGCCATCAAAAGTTTCACGTGAAACAATCAACATGCTTAATTGATTACATTGGCTTTAATACCATTAAAAAGAATATCACTACCACCGCAGTAAAGGCTGGATAACCCAAAGTTTCCCAACGTCTAGCTAACTGCCAATAGCGTTTGGGTAGCTTACTTTCACCTGCCTTATAAGCCTCATTGGCAATATTTCGCATTTGAATTTGCCACACTACGACAGGTAGCCAACACACCCCTGCAAACACAAATAATGCCAACGTTAGCCAAATCCATGTCGCACTCATTGGCATATGCATTTGCTTGGCAAGCCACAATCCAGATAATGGCTGAAAAATCACCGCAGGCGTGGTAAACCACCAATCTGCCTTACATACCCACTTACTCACCACTGCTTGAGCAGGCACACTGTCGCTACGATTGACCATAAACAGATAAAACGCTGTTCCCAATCCCGTTCCCATAATCAAGGTTGCCGATAAAATATGTAGGGTTTTGACAATTAAATAAGTATCCATATTCTTTCACCTTGTATCTAAGCCATTACCTGACTATTGATAAATATCTCTCCCCGCCCTTTGGGAGGGGTTGGGGGAGGGTTTTGTTTTAGTAATTTCTGTTAAAACTGAAATAAAATCTTAAAAAAAAGTAGCTGGAAAAACTAGTGGTTATGTTGTTGATATAAATAAAACAACAACGCCATAATTGGTACATTTTTAATCAGTGGGGCAAAAGGGTGTGTCCAATTTTCTGTCAAACCCACTGCCACTATCACACTATAATTTGCTACCACCACAAACTGAGCCAACCATAACCATGCCTGATAACGACAACGGCTAATAATCAACACCGCAAACACCACATCTAAAGCAGAGGCAAATAAAAATACACCCCACTGTAATGATTCAGCAATGCCCAATTTTGCCAACATTGCCAGTGACTCGGTGGGGGCAAACAACACTGGCATAACTCCACTATATGCCCATAAAACAGCCAAACTTAGATATAAATAATTGGGCAAATCTGACTTGGCAGGATTAACAAGGTTAATATAGTCTTGCGGTTTTTGTGTTTGTAAGGGTAATGTATTCATAATTGTCACTACTTTATGATAGGTTTCACGTGAAACAATTTAGCATGCAAATATTTAGGCGTCAGTAGCATTGTCATCTAAAGCTAAATCTGTATCTTTTTTTGGTAGGGTAAATAATGCCAATATCAGTGCACTAAACCCACCTGTAACAGCAACTTCCCAAGCTGTTGAACCCATTGCTGCTGAAAATAATGCACTGACCATCGTACCAATGACAAATACTAATACAAAGCTTTTTGTAGATGCATATATCCTTGATGCAGTGATGATGCAAGCAGTCAATAAAGCAGGAATCAGACCCACAACACCACCCATAACAGACATTGCAACCATCATATACATATGAGCCACAATAACTGAAAAATAACTGGGTAATACATAATCTAAAACAGTGATGCTTTCATAAGACAAGCTCATAATATTAGTGAATAATGCCATTATGATATATAAAATAAATCCACCAAGTATGCCACCCAAACAGGTATATACTGATAGTATTCTTTGTCTTGGATAGGGTCTATTATTATTTGTCTCCATCATCACATCCTGTTTATCAAGAGCTTATTATTGCAAAACAAATATCAACTAATGTTTCATGTGAAACATAATATTTATTTATCTTGACTGGCTAACAATGTATCAATCGTTGGATACTCAAATCCAAATCCTGCCTGTAATAATGCTTGGGGCAATACCTTTTGTCCATCAATGAGTAAAGTTGCCATTTCACCAAACAATAATTTCAATAAAAATCGTGGAAGGGTAAACCACGTTGGACGATTCAGCCAACTGCCCACAGCTTTGGTAAAAGTATGATTACTGATGGGATTGGGGGCGGTTAGGTTATAAATCATCACTTGATTTTGGCTATCTATATGACACTCAATAATAAACTGCACTGCCCGTACCCAATCATCACGCCCTATCCAACTGATGATTTGCTGACCATCACCCAATTTGCCACCCAATCCGAGCTTAAAGGGCGTAAGTAGTTTTGCCAACATACCACCTTGACTATCAATCACCACGCCAGTTCGTACGATTGCCACCGCTACCCCTTTCTGAGTTGCTGACATGGCAAGCTGTTCCCACTTTTCACAAAGACTATGGGCAAAATCAGGTTTAGCGGAGCTGTCCTCCGTTAGAGGCGTATCACCTTGTATGCCATACCAGCCAATCGCTGAACCACTAATTAATAACTTAGGCTTATACTCACTACGAACGATAAAGTCCAAAATCGCTTGTGTGGGTTTTAGGCGACTGTCCATAAGTTGTTGTTTACGTTTCTCTGTCCAACGGCTGTCAGCAATACCTGCCCCTGCTAAATTGATAATCACATCATAATTTTGGTTGTGGTTATGATTGTCATTTGCTAACTGCTCATAAGACAGCATTTGCACGTTTTTGGGGTGGCTTTGACTGGTATCTCGGGTTAACCATGTAACCGTCATACCTTGCTGAATTAAGCAGTCAGTTAAGGCACTGCCTAAAAACCCTGAACCACCACTGATTAAAATATTCATTATTTATTCCTTGAGTGTTTTATCTACTTTTACTTCACTTTTTGGCAATGCAAATAATCCTGTCAACACCGCACAAAACCCTCCCAATATACCCGCAAAAATCATTATTACTAATGAAGCTTTTAAGTTATGCCATACCAAAAACTCCATAAAACTTCCGTTCACAATGATATAAAGAGTAACAATCGCCAACATCGCAAAAATAATAGAGCTAACCGCACCTGCAAAAAATACAACTACAGAACTGAATATACCTTCAGCATAAATTTTTCGGTAGCACACATACACTGCCGTTAAAGTGGCAGGTAAAATGCCTATTAATAAAGAAAAAATCACCATCTGATAACTAAAATTAATATCAATTAATAGCATTAACATTGTTAAGATAATGCCACCAATAACAGTACCAACTAACGAAAATAATATTAAAACTTGTTTAGTGGGATAGTCCATTAGTGTATGCAAAGAAACTTTATCAATCCTATTGCCATCGTTATCCATGTTGATTCTTTCCTTTTATATTTTTCTAAAATTTCTGTTTTAACTGAAATTTACAAATAAACGAATAATTAGAAGTCTTAATAATCATACATTAACGCAATAATTTTTTAATACTCGCCCCCAGTTTTAGCACTTTTCTAAGGGTGCTTGTGGGCAGTTTTAGCATCTCAGTTGACCAACTGGTAAGTGTGGATACAAACTCTTGCGTCTCTTGAATTTTCTGTTGTACTTGGCTATTTTCTTGTGCAAACTCTGGGCTATTCATCAACTGTTGTAAAAACTGTACCGTTGGTTCAAGCTCACGACGTTGGCGTTCAACAACGATAATACGAGCCAACTCCCAAACATCACCATGTGTGGTGAAATGGTCACGGCGGTCACCTAAAATAGATACCTTTTGTACCAAGCCCCAGTTTTGTAGCTCTTTAATACTGGTCGATACATTCGAGCGAGCCACACCTAAGGTTTCGGTGATTTCTTCAGCATTGAGTGGTTTACCAATAATATAAAGTAAGGCATGAATTTGTGACATGGTACGATTCACGCCCCATTGTGAGCCCATCTCGCCCCAATGTAGAATAAACTGCTCAGTAGCTGGGTTTAATTTCATGGTTTCTTGTTACTCTTAAATATGAATGGTTGATATCATAATCATGCACCTTTCTATTATTTCTGTCAAGAGTGAAATATTCTGATGATATCAGTTTATAATGATTTAGTACTTAAGACAGAAGATAATATACTCTACGTCTCTATTTTACCCATTCGTATAAAGCTCACGGACAATTTTACCGATGACTGAAATCCCTTTTTGTAGTGTGTCATCATCTGACGCAATGCTCATACGGATACATTGGTGAGCATGTGGATAATCAGAGATGTCTAGCCCCGGAAAGAAGTATTCACTGGGAACAACCAGTGTATTTTCTGCTTTGAGGCGTTGATATAGCTCAGTGGTGCTGATGGGTAAATCTTTAAACCATAGCCATAAAAAGATAGCGCCTTCTGGTTTATGGATACGCATCGGGGTATCGCCAAGCTCTGCTTGCAGTTGCTCAATGGCGTATTTGGCTTTATTGGCATAAAATGGCTGGATAACCGTATCTGACAGATGCTTTAGCGTATCGTCTTGTAGTAGCGGTGTGGCAATGGTTGCACCAAATCGGGTTGGGGCAAGATTGACGATGGCATTCATCGCACTAATGGCTTCAATCACTTGAGGGTGTGCAACGACAATACCTGTACGCACACCAGGTAGTCCAACTTTGGAAAGGCTAAAGCATAAGATGGTGTTGTCATCCCAGTGCAGTTGTACTTGCGGATAGATGATATTGGGAAAAGGTGCACCGTAGGCATTATCAATAATCAGTGGTATGTCATATTGCTGAGCAATATCAGCAAGTCGCATCATCTCTGTATCAGTCAGGACATTACCTGTAGGATTGGTGGGGCGAGAGCAACAGATTGCCCCGATTTTTCCTTGCTTTAGCTCAGGTAGATTTTCTAATGCATCAAAATCTACTCGATATTTAAAAAAGCCTTCTTTGCCGTCATGGGTGGTTTCTTCAATATACGGTTTGCTTGCAATAAAGTGCTTACCCTCAATATGCACATCACTATAGCCAATATATTCGGGTGCAAGGGGCAAAAGTATGGCTTTGTTATGAGTGCTTTCTCCGCTCTCAAGCTCTTCTACAAACTCACCACCAAACAGATTGAATAGATAAAAGAATGCATTTTGTGAGCCATTGGTCAAAGCGATATGTTGTGGTGTCAGTTGCCAGTCATAATGGCGATTAAAAAATTCAACCAGTGCCTTGATAAGACCTGCATCACCCTGAGGATTAGAGTAGTTTGCCACACTATCAAGGGCAGGACTGGCAAAATCCCCTTCAGTTAATGTTTTTAGGGTTTGTAAAAATACTTGGTTAACCGCATCAATACGGGCAGGATTACCACCACCAAGCATATTGATAGGTGCATCACTTTTTAGGGCATTACCCATATCATCCATCAATTGTGAAATGCCAGTTGTTTGGGTAAATTTTTGTCCAAATTTTGAGAATTTCATAAAAAACCGTTTGTAATATCAGTTTGTTAACTTGTAAGGTGTGAGTAAAATGAGATAGCTCTTTAGTTACTTTAGTAAGAAGGTCGACCATCAATCATCATGGGACGACTGGCAAAATAGCTAAACACCACATTGACTACCATCAATAAAAATAATAGTAATAAAGATAAATCCCAGCTACCTGTAATCTCATGTAGCCAACCTGCCCCAAGAGGTCCAAAAATGGCAATCATATAGCCAATGGTTTGTACCATACCAGAGAGTTGGCTGGCTTGCTGTGGTGTGTAAGTGCGTAGTGAAAATAACATAATGGAGAGAGTGAAAATCCCTGATGTACCCAGTCCCATCAAGGCTGACCATAGCCAAGCAACTGATGGGGTTAAGTATGCCATACCAAAAGAACCAATGGCATTTAATGCGGCAGCAGTGATGGCGACCATCTGGATGGATTTGCCACGTTGTATGAGCCAAGTTAAACTTAAAATTGCGAGCGGTGCCATAAACTGAAATACCGATGCCATATGACCTGCTTGGACTTGGCTTAGCCCTTTGCTGAGCCAAATAGAGGGCAGAAAGCTGGCAGTGGTATAAAACATCACCGACTGTAACCCCATAAATACAGCAAGTTGCCATGCCAGTGGTGAGCGCCAGATAGAGATATTATCATCTGGTGTGGTATCCATTGATTGTGGAATACGATGTGATGAGCCGAGCATGATGCGCAGTACAATCCAAACAGCGATTGCCAATACTCCCAAACTTGCCCAACCACCAAGCGCCCATTGCCAGCCAACCTTAGTAGTGAGAGGATAGATAACCCCTGCTACCAAACCTGCAACTGTGGTCATGGTCAAACTAAACAGTCCTGTTATTAACGCAATGTGATTGGGGGTGCGCTGTTTGATAATCGGAGCTGCCAAGGTATTGGCAAAGCCAATGGCAAAAGACAGTAAAACTGTACCTACCAAAAACCCTGTCCAGCCGACCCACCATGAACGTACAATAATACCCACTGTCAGCATAACCAGCATCACAATAAGCGTGTTTTCTAGCCCAAAGCGTTTGCCAATGGGTGGTGAGATAAATGCCCCCACTGCAAACATGAGCATAGGTACAGCTCCCAGCCAGCCAATCTGTGCCTCGTGGATATGCAATGCTTCTTGCACAACTGGTGCAATAGAGCCAAGTGCAACGATGGGGGAGCGCATATTTGCAGACAGTAGAATAATGGCAATCAGCACCAACCAGAAAGTAAAGCGTGGTGATGGCGCAGACCTAGTAATCTGAGCTGAAGATGAGCTTTTGGACGATTCTGGCTGAGTGGTTGAAGACATAAGTCAGTACATTAGGTAGATGAAAATATTAAATAAAAAATTAATAACAGCTTAATTTAAAAATGATAAACGCTTACCTTTATTCTCGTAATACGTGGTAGGTGTGTCAGTAAAAAACCATCGCAGATATAGCGATGGTCTTAAATATATTGTCATTTAGCGTATATAAACATGACTTGTGACTGCAATTTTACCGTATTATAGGCGAGTTTATATTTGCTAATATCATTAATTAACCAATTCCATTGATATAGTTATTTACTATACAGCCGATTTTCCCAGCTCTTTTGCTTTATCTCGCATATTGGCTTTTTGGTCATTGAGAGACTCGCACTTATTGGGGTCATCACCACAAAACTGGCAGGTTTCATCACCCATCAGGTTGGCAACACGTCCACAAGAGCCACGTAACGGCTCTTTTTTGACCATATATCCAATACCCATAAAAATGAAGAATAACACAAACACGGTAAAGGTAATGGCAAGTATTGGTAACAACTGCGTCAGCATAATGACTCCTGTTTATCAAGCGGACAAACACTCAAACACGGGTATAACCTACCTTCATTATAACAAATGAAGGCAGGCGACACACGGGCCAAACGGTTACAACACGTGTATGGCAATATAAGTCGCTGCACCTGCCAAATAACCAACCAATGCTAACCAGCTAATGCGTTTTAGATACCACATGAACGGAATCTTTTCCATACCCATGGCAGCCACACCTGCTGCTGAACCAATAATCAGACAGCTACCACCTGTACCTGCACAGTATGCTAAAAAGTGCCAAAATGCTCCGTCTTGGATAAACTGTTGTTGATGTGCTAGTGCATCACCACTAAGTCCATTGAGGGCAGCATCATTTAATAAAGGATACATTTTCATTGCACCAGCGACCAGTGGTACATTATCTACTAAGGAAGATAACAAGCCAATAAACACATTAATGATGTATAAATTGCCGAATGAGCGATCAAGCAAGTGCGCCATATCAGTTAAGTGACCCGCCGTTGCCAATCCAGAGACTGCCAATAAAATCCCTAAGAAAAATAGAATACTGGGCATATCGACACGTGACAGTACACCAACAACCGTTACCTGCCTTTTGACATGTTGCTCTTTATCACGATGTAGTAGCTCAGTGTAAATCCATAAAATCGCTACACCAAATAAGATACCCATATAAGGTGGCAGATGGGTCACGGTCTTAAAGATAGGCACAAATGCCAATGCTCCCAAGCCTAGGATTAAAACATTAGTACGGCTACGGGGGCGGATAGGTAAGGCTCTGGCATGATGTCCATCTTCTGCATGACTACTGACAGTTGTGACATCCTCTTCATCGGCTTGCTGGTGTGGGTTGGTACTTAGATAATTGCTATTTGCAGTTAATGGTGCAGACACATTGCTGATAGGCTTTTGGATATTTTGTCCTTTAAGTTTGAAGCTTAAAATTGCCAGTGGAATGACTGCTGCAATGATACTTGGTACAATCAAATCGACCATAATACGGCTGGCAGTGACCTGATTACCTATCCATAACATCGTTGTTGTTACATCACCAATCGGTGACCATGCACCACCAGCATTGGCACAAATGATAATAATCCCTGCAAACCACCAACGCAGATTCTTATCTGTCACCAATTTACGCAGTAGTGAAACCATAACAATGGTCGTGGTTAGGTTGTCTAATAAGGCAGAGAAAAAGAAGGTTAATGTACCAATAATCCACAAAAGAGAAGTAGCACTGGTGGTATTGATACGACTGGTAACAACATCAAAGCCATCATGAGCATCAATCAGCTCTACAATGACCATGGCCCCCATTAAGAAAAATAAGATTTCAGCGATTTCGGCAAGGTGATGACGCAACTCTATGTTGAGCATGGCGCCATGTGTTACACCTTCTGTTGCAGCATGAGTTGCATGCTCTGCAAATAAGGTATCGACACCAAATACTAATAATGTCCAGACCAATACAGCCGTTAATAATGCAGAGGCAGCCTTATCAATATGTAAATTATGCTCTAATGCAATAGCAAGATATCCAATAACAAAAACGACTGCCATGAGTGTATATATCATCATCTATCCTTAGTATCTAGTCAGTATCTAATACCTTAAAAGTCTCACAATATCCTTACTTTAGACCATATTCTACACATATTGTTACTTAAATATCAGCCAATTTAAGAGTTTTGTCACATTTTGATACAGATGAATTGATATTTGAGAGGAACGGACTGTCAATCTGGCACTTTAATTTGTTGCTGTCTTCCCTGAGCGTAATGCTTGCATTGCTGGTGTTTCGACTACCTCCCAAGCATTGATACTTTGGTTATCTTGTGTGTGTTCTTGTCCTTTTTTAGGCACAATAAACATCACCGCCAGATCTTTTTGGGTAGCAATGTCTAAGGCTTTTTCATAAGGCATGGCAGTTAATGCCGTTGCCCACGCATCAGCAAGTGTCACTGAATCAGCAGATACAGTGACAGACGGCGCACCGCCAACAATAGGCATGCCTGTGATTGGGTCTATGGTATGACTGTAGCGCTGACCATCAAAAACAACAGAGTTTCGGTAGTTACCAGAGGTTGCCAAATTTAAACGGTTGGGCTCTTTGGGTTGGCGAATGGCTGCAATGGTTTGGCGCTCACTGACACTGCTATTTAAAATGGGTGCATCAATGGCAATTTGCCACGGTTGCGACTTGGCATTGACACCAGCAGTAGCAACTTCACCCCCAATCTCAACCATATAATTTTGAATCTGATATTTTTCTTGTAACAACTGGGCAATGGCATCAACACCATAGCCCTTAGCTATCGCAGAAAAGTCTAATGCCACATTGTCTTTACTTTTAGATAGTTGCATCTCATTGGCTGTAATGGCATCAAAGTCAATAAGATGTTTTGCTGTGGCGATTTCCTGTTCTGTTGGTGGACTTTGTAGTCTATCCACGGTCATGGTTGAGCCAAATCCCCAAAGCTCAATCAAAGGTAAAACAGTTGGATTAAATGCGCCACCAGACTGGTTGTATACTGTTTTTGCACTATTAAAGACTTGCAAAAAGTCATTATCAATCTGGAATACTTGATGTGCAGGCAGGCGATTAAACTGACTGATGAGTGAGTCTTTTTGGTAAGTGGACATACTGTGATTGATTTCTACAAGACGGGCATTGACTGCTTGTTGGACGCTTTGCTTATCTATGTCTTTAGGTTGCTGGTAGCGGATATGATAGCTTGTTCCCATCGTTTGCCCCTCAATATAGTCGTAATTGGGAGCTTGTTGACAGGCGCTAAGTGTGAACATAGAACATACAACAATAGCAAGCCATGCCATTAGCAGAAAGGGATTGATAGCAGTATTGGAAGTGACAGAGCGAGACATAATGGATTGCCCTAATAAGTGAAAATACAGATGCTATAGCCAAAGAAGACTAAAACAGATACAAGGTGACCGAGTGCAGATAGTCCCAGATAGGACGGTTGTACTGTAAATGAGAGCAACACTGTCGCTGTTTCGTAGTTTTTGACCATAAGTGAAGCTGGCATATAGTGTAGCGTATTTTTTTGGAAAAGAAATCCTTTGTGGGAGTCGTTGTTTTGGTTGTGATAACTGTTTATTTGCATAGGGTTGTATTGAGTTGCCTATATCAGGTGATAGGGTATTTGATGCTGACCACTAGATAGGGTTATACAGACATGAGCATTATTAGCTGTGATTAATTGTGCTAGACTGAACGTTGAGAAAAGCTGTTTTGAATATTTAATCAGATTAATAAAATATAAAAAGGATTCTATCTCTCATGTTTAACCAACCTAATGCTGTACAACGTCAAGTCGAATATCTGCGTTATCACCTACAGCAACAAACCGTACCTAATGGCGGTATGCTATTTTTTAAAGCATTGCAACAATGCAAATTGGGTAATACCGATGCCAGTATTCATCGCCTTAACCAACTGCTACAACAAATGGAGCGTCAAGGCATTACCCTGAATAAAATTTTAAAGCAACAGGGTCATAAAAATTTTTTGCTTACGCTTGCTATCTATATTATTGAGCAGATAGGTAGAAAAATTGATGACGTACCGATGTGGAAAAATTATGAGGATTTAACCAAGATAGGTATGGATGGCTCTACAGATGAGCAAAGTCAGCCTACATTTGAGCAAGATTTTCCATTTAGCTTTGGTGCGCAGTTTTCTTATGGTATCAGTTTGCCACTTGGGGCAGTACAAAGTGTCTTAGATGGTGAAATGAGCTTGGTTGATTATGTTAACGATACGGTGAATCAATTATTAAGCAAAGCACAAATTAACCTGCTTGATGATGCCAATGACATTTGTACCCATTATCTTAAAAAAGTACGTACAGGTAAGCTGATTGATAATATAGTCGCTTATCATAAGTTATTGTCTAAGGTTAATTTTGACTACTCTTATCAAAGCCTTAAGCAAATAGACCAATGTTTGACTGCCATCAAAAATCATGAAAATTTCACCTTTAAGAATTATGATGAATTTGTCAGTAAAGCTGAAAATCAGGCATTTATGTATTTGTTGGGCTGTTATATTGGTATGACCTCAGCACGCCTTGCCACATGTTCGATAAAATGGTTTAACTGTAAGCAAATACAAGAGATTAGCGATAATCCTGATTTTCATTTTTGTCTAGAAAATAATCAAGTGATTATTTTTGATGGCGGTTATATGCGGACGCCTTTATTGGTGGTGACCAATCGCCTGTTTGACCTGCTTGATGATTATCCCACCACCGCCACAGCATTTGCGGATAATGTGATGCGGGAAAATGCGGGTAATTTAAGTAGTTATCCTTTATCGGTCAATGCTCATCAAAGAGAAGAAAAGAAGCTACCAGAGGACTGGCAAAGAGCCATGAATTTGGCAGGGCTATTGGCAGGGTGGAATATGATACATCTTAGTGATGGCTCAGAGTCAGGGCTAATGTCGATAATCTATGATGAAGCCAGCAATAATATCAGCTTTGAAAAATTTGTAGATGGTGACGTAGGCTCGTTGTTACAAAGGTTAGAGATACCTAAAGAAGGTCAGAAGTTTGATTTTTTAAGTTATGATATGTATGCCAATCTGCCAACAGGACGGACGGATGGTGTTACTATTGAGGTGCGGGTATATACTGAGCCAAAGCTGACGCTGTCTTTGATTGTACCTTATCGTAATTTAAATACACAGTATGGCTTTACTCGCGGTTTTGCCATTTATCCTGTGGTGAATTATCAAAAAGAAGATTGTCCTGACGGTTGGTTAGAAGCATTAACTCAAGAATTTTATGAAGGGACAAAAGGGTTAAAATCACCTGTGCATGGTACAGACTCTTGGAGTGTGTATTATCTGGATAAACATGATTTGTATGAGCCATCGCCTTTGATTAGTAATCCTAAGGATAATGGCTTTGATGAAAAAGACTCACAAATTACCATTTTTCCACCATTGGTAGATTATTTTGAGTTGTATTAGGGGCTGTTGAACATTATTAATGATAAAAAGTTGACTTTAATGAATCCATAAAAAAAGAGCCTCAATTGAGACTCTTTTTTTATTGCTAATTATAAATGCTTGGGTTATTAACCACCGAAGTCATCAAGTAAGATGTTTTCATCCTCTACACCCAGTGAGTGTAGCATGTCGATGACAGCAGCGTTCATCACTGGTGGTCCACACATATAGAACTCACAATCTTCTGGGTTTGGATGGTCTTTCAGATACTCTTCGTACAAGACATTGTGAATAAACCCTGTGTAGCCGTCCCAGTTGTCTTCAGGTTGTGGGTCAGACAGTGCCACATGCCATTCAAAGTTATCAAACTCTTCGGCAAGTGAATCATAATCTTCGACATAGAACATCTCACGTACAGAGCGAGCACCATACCAGAAGCTGATTTTGCGGTCAGAGCTAAGGCGTTTAAGTTGGTCAAAGATGTGAGAACGCATTGGTGCCATACCTGCACCACCACCGATAAAGACCATTTCAGCTTTGGTGTCTTTGGCAAAGAATTCACCATAAGGACCTGATACAGTGACTTTATCACCGGGTTTGAGGTTAAATACCCAAGAAGACATTTTCCCTGGTGGGATGCCTTCAGGGCCTCTTGGTGGTGGACTGGCGATACGAATATTAAACTTGATGATACCTTTTTCTTCAGGATAGTTTGCCATTGAATAAGCACGAATCACAGGCTCTTCTACCTTAGAAACATACTTAAACATATTAAACTGCTCCCAGTCACCACGATATTCTTCAGCAATATCAAAGTCTTTGTAATGCACTTCATGTGGTGGTGCTTCTAGCTGAACATAACCACCTGCACGGAAGTTAACTTCTTCGCCTTCAGGAATCTCAAGCACCAACTCTTTAATAAACGTGGCAACGTTGTCGTTTGAGCGGACAGTACATTCCCATTTTTGTACATCAAAGAACTCTGGGTCAATTTCAATATCCATGTCTTGCTTGACAGCAACCTGACAAGCCAAACGCATATTATCGCGGATTTCACCTTGGGTAAAATGTCCTTCCTCGGTGGGTAGAATTGAGCCACCACCTGAGATGACTTTACAGCGACACTGACCACATGTACCACCACCACCACAGGCAGAAGATAAAAAGATACCTTCGTTTGCCAGTGTTTGTAGCAGTTTGCCCCCTGCTGGGGTCACGACATCATTGTCGGGATTATCATTGATATGAATGGTGACATCACCTGAGCTAACCAGTCGTGAGCGGGCGACCAAAATAATGCCGACCAAGCTCATGATGATCAGGGTAAACATGGCGACGCCACCGATTGCCGTACCAAATAACTCCATGATACTTTTCCTTATTGAGTGTGGGGTAGGGCAGTTGGGTTACCACTTTTGAGTCACTGCCGCCACCCTCATGAATGAGAAAACGGTTAAATCGACATGCCACCAAAGGACATAAAGCCCAATGACATCAAGCCTACAGTAATAAAGGTAATACCTAAGCCACGTAACGGAGCAGGCACATCAGAGTATTTAAGTTTTTCACGAATACCTGCCAGTAAGGCAATGGCAACTGCCCAACCAAGCCCTGCACCAATACCATAGGTAATAGACTCAGTAAAGTTATAGTCACGCTCTACCATAAATAGTACACCACCCATGATGGCGCAGTTTACGGTAATCAGTGGTAAGAACACACCCAAAGCGTTATATAGTGCTGGTACAAACTTATCTAAAAACATCTCCAAAATCTGTACTGTGGCAGCAATCAGAGCAATGTAGCTAAGCAGACCCAAAAAGCTTAAATCCATATTTGGGAAGCCTGCCCATGCCAAAGCACCATTTTTTAGGATAAATTGGTATAGCAAGTTATTTAGCGGTACAGTAATTGCCATAACCACCACAACCGCAACACCTAGTCCTAGAGCAGTTGATACCTTTTTGGAGACTGCCAAGAATGTACACATACCCAAAAAGTAGGCAAGTGCCATATTCTCAATAAATACTGAGGTTATAAATAAACTAAGATAGTGTCCCATTAGTGATGCCCTCCGTGTGCCAGACCTTTCGATTGTGGTTTAATCACAAATTCAGGCTCTTCAACCTGCTCAGGCTTTTTCAAGCGAACAAGGGTAATGAACAATGCAATGATAAAGAATGCTGAAGGTGGTAGTAGTAATAGACCATTTGGAACATACCAGCCACCATTGGTAACAGGGTTCAAAATAGTGATGCCAAACCAGCTACCAGCACCCAATAACTCACGCAGACTGGCGACAAATAGTAAGACGGCAGAGTAGCCAAGACCATTACCAATACCATCTAAAAAGCTAGGGATTGGTGGGTTGCTCATCGCAAAGGCTTCTGCACGACCCATAACAATACAGTTAGTAATAATCAAGCCGACGAATACCGACAATGATTTACTCACATCATATGCCACTGCTTTTAGGATTTGGTCAACAATGATAACCAGTGATGCAATAATCGTCATCTGTACGATGATACGAATACTTGAAGGAATGCGGTTACGAATTGTTGAGATAAAAAAGCTAGAAAATGCCGTTACCAATGTCAAAGCAATACACATAACCAGTGCGTTTTTGACACTGGTAGTGACCGCCAATGCTGAACAAATACCTAAGATTTGTAAGGCAATGGGGTTATTATCAAAAATTGGTGTGGTTAAGATTTTTTTGGTATCAGTTGCCATATCACGCCTCCTTGCCATCACGTAAGTTATCTAAAAATGGCTTGTAACCTTGGTCGCCTAGCCAGAACTGAATAAAGTTACTTACCCCACGGCTGGTCAACGTTGCACCACTGATGCCATCGACCCAGTTGTCTTTGTGGTTACCCGCTTTGGTGACACCAGTTGCGACTTCGCCACTGTCATCATAAGACTCGATGCCTTCCCATTTTGCCCGCCATTCAGGCTCTTCAATGCGAGCGCCAAGTCCGGGTGTTTCTTTATGCTCATAGAAGCTGATACCTTTGATGGTATTTAGGTCATCTTCTAATGTTAAGAAGCCATAGATAGTACCCCAAAGACCATAGCCATAGATGGGTAGTACGATAAGCTCTGGCTGACCATTAGCCCCATTTTTGACATAGATTTTGGCGTACTTAGGCTTACTACCAATACCTGCTGGGTCATTGTCACCTAAGTCAATGCCCAAATCTTTACTTTTAGAAGCAAGATTGGCATCGTAGTCGGCAACATCAGTGATACCAGCAGCTTGTAAATCTGCTTCTGTTGCATATTTACCAGTGGTTAAATCAACCAACTTGATATCGAACTCTTTAAATTTTTGTTGAATTTCAGAGTTGCTCACCTCAGGTGAGTCGATGATACCGGCGGCTAATAAAATATTTTTGTTACGGTCAAGGCGGCTATTTTCGACTTGTTTTGGCTTTAAGCCGACTGCCACTGCTGAGACCATGACCGAGCATACTAAGCAGAGTACAAGGGCAACACTAATGGTGGTAATGTTGCTATTGCTTTTTTTATTTTGCGGTTGGGACATGACGCATCCTCCGTGCAGTTTGGCGTTTGATGTTGGCTTGAGTGACAAAATAGTCGAACAACGGAGCGAACAAGTTTGCAAATAAGATGGCAAGCATGATGCCTTCTGGGAAGGCTGGGTTAATCACACGAATGACCACCGTCATAAAGCCAATAAGTATCCCATAAGCCCAGCGTCCTTTGTTGGTATGTGCCGCTGAGACAGGGTCTGTTGCCATAAAGACGATACCAAAGGCAAAGCCACCCAATACTAAATGCCAGTAAAATGGTAGATTCATCATTGGATTTTCGGTAGAGCCGATGGCATTAAAGAGAAGTGAAGTTGCTACTAAGCCGATAACCCCACCTGCCATGATTCGCCATGAAGCGATGCGTGTCCATAATAAAACCGCAGCACCCATTAAAATGGCGATGGTTGAACCTTCACCAATACTACCTTGCATATTACCAAAAAAGGCATCGGTCCAAGTGATGGTTTGCTGATACGCATTAACAAACTGATCTGGAGAAACACCGATTGCTGCTAAGCCAAGAGGCGTTGCTCCTGAAAAACCATCAACCGCCGTCCATACCGTATCACCTGACATATATGCAGGGAATGAGAAATATAAAAATGCCCGTCCTGCTAATGCTGGGTTGAGGAAGTTTTTACCTGTACCACCAAAGACTTCTTTAGCAACGACCACACCAAAAGTAATACCTAGTGCGACTTGCCATAAAGGCGTATCAGGGGGTAAGCTCAAGGCAAATAGTACTGAAGTGACAAAGAAGCCCTCATTGACTTCATGCCCACGCACCACAGCAAAGATGACTTCCCATAAGATACCAACTGCGAAGGTGGTGATGTAAATAGGTAAAAACTGCATCGCACCATAGACAAAGCAAGCAAACCAGCTATTTGGGTCATAGCCGACTAACCCTGTAATGATGGTACGCCAGCCCTCAGGTGTTACACCTAACTGGCTGATTGCCATTAATGCTTGGTGTCCTACATTGTACATACCCCAAAACATCGCAGGGAAAGTACATAGCCAGACGGTAATCATAATACGTTTTAGGTCGATACCATCACGGACGTGAGAGGCTGAATAAGTAGTTGAGCTTGGTTGACGGAAAAATGTGTCAAACATCTCATAGACAGCATAGTACTTTTCGTATTTGCCACCTTTTTCAAAATGTGGGGCTGCACGGTCAAATATGTTATGAATAAATTTCATCTCGTTTAGCCCTCCTGCTCAATGCGAGTTAAGTTATCACGTAGAATATCGCCAAACTCGTATTTGCCTGGAGATACGAAGGTACATAATGCCAAATCTTCTTCATCAAGCTCTAATGCCCCAAGATCAACTGCTGTAACGATGTCTTCAACGATTAAGGCACGTAATAGCTGTGTGGGCAAATAGTCTTGAGGCATGACAGTTTCAAATACACCGATAGGTACCATGGCACGAGGTGAGCCATTAGATGTCGTGGTGAAGTTGAACTTTTTATTTTTAAAGAAGTGTGAGATATAAATTGGCAGTTTAGAAAAGCGATTTTTACCTGTGCTAAAGAAGTGGAACGCTGGACGTTCACGACCTTCGGCTAAGACACTGACTTGATTATGGAAGCGTCCTAGATAGGCAACTTGCTCAAATATTTTGCGTCCTGCCAGTACCGAGCCTGAAATGATGCGGTTATCTGTCCCCTGAAGCTGGTCTTGAGTCAGCTCAGTTAGTGATGCACCACGCTCGGTAGCAATGAGACGTGGGTTTTTCACTGAAGGTCCTGCCAAGCTAATCAAGCGCTTGGTATATAGGCGACCTGTGGTAAATAACTTACCAATGGCAATCACGTCTTGATAGCCAATCGTCCATACGGTTACTTCACGGCTGACAGGGTGTAAAAAGTGAATGTGTGTACCAGCTAGCCCTGCGGGATGAACACCAGAAAAAGCATGGTATTCAGTCACATTGCCATTGGCTGTCTGGGTAATTTTAGGAATGTTGGCATCACCATGATGACAAACATACGTTTTTGGTGATAATGTCGATAACACTGCCAAGCCATCATTAAAGGCTTGAGTCTCTTCATTAATCACAATCATTGGGTCAAAGGCAAGTGGATTGGTGTCTATTGCTGTGACGAAGATGGCACTGGGTCGAGCGCCGATATCTGGCGTACGACTGTAGGGACGGCTACGAAATGCTGTCCATTCACCTGATTTGATGAGTTGAGCTTCAACAGTTTCAGAGTCTAAGTTTGCCAACTCGGTTGAATTGAATCGTTTAAACTCGACTTCCTCGGCAGTGGGGTCGACTTCGATCACCAAGCTTTCAAACACTCGGCGCTCGCCACGGTTAACCGCAATCACTTTACCTGATGCAGGTGCAGTGTAGATGACTCCGACCCGTTTTTTGTCTTCAAAGACAGGCTGACCCTTTACTACGATATCACCCTCGGTGACATTCATGGTAGGCTTCATGCCCACATAATCGTAGCCAATGAGTGCCACAGTTTTCGGCACATGCTGGCTGATCTCATTGCTAGGCTCGCCAGCAATGGGTACGTCCAACCCTTTTTTAATGGTAAACATAAGCGAACTTAATCCATAGGCTAAGGAAAGATACCAGACGTCCTGTGTGGCTTGAGCAAGTTGCTATTCATTTGTACTTAGCAAGACTTGCACGAGATAAGAGTATTAACCTGACTGATGAGTATCTATGGATACTAGCAGGCTTAGGGATATAGACTATTCAATAATTAAAACCTTACATAGAAAGCATCAAGTACAGAAAATCTAGCATCCTCTGAGCGATTAATATCTTAAATATAAGAAGACAGTGGCGACTGGCTACCAAAATACATATACAATATGACCTAGGATTATACGTCAAATTACCCTAAAATTGCCAGTCAGTTAAAAAACTGTGTGTTTATTGCACAAAAAAATGACTTAACATCAAATATTTTCTATATTCCTGCTCTATCATATTGTCATTTCAAGACTTTTTTACTTTTTGAGTTTCCAATTAAGGATTTTATTATGTCAAACACACCTGTAATTATTCCTGCTATTGATTTAAAAGATGGAAAATGCGTACGCTTAAAACAAGGGCGTATGGAAGATGATACTGTATTTTCAAATGACCCTGTAGCGATGGCTTCTCGCTGGGTCAATGAAGGGGCAAGACGTCTACATCTGGTAGACTTAAATGGTGCATTTGATGGTGTACCAGTACATAAGTCTGTGGTGACAGATATTGCCAGCGCCTTTCCTAACTTGCCCATCCAGCTAGGTGGTGGTGTGCGTCGCCTAAAAACCATTGAGCAGTATATGAAAGCAGGCTTAACTTATATCATTATTGGTACAAAGGCTGTTGAAGATCCAGACTTTGTGGCAGAGGCATGCCGTGAGTTTGCAGGGCATATCATCGTTGGTATTGATGCCAAAGATGGCATGGTTGCTACGCATGGCTGGGCAAATGTGACTGAGGTAAAAGCGGTTGACTTAGCAAAACGCTTTGCGGACGTTGGCGTTTCGTCAATTGTGTATACTGATATTGCCCGAGATGGGATGATGCAAGGGGTAAATGTCGAGCAAACAGTGAATCTGGCACGAGAAGGTGGGATTCCTGTGATTGCTTCAGGTGGCGTAACGGATTTAAAAGATGTTGAGCTGCTCAAGCCTTATGGTGACTGCATTGAAGGTATCATTACAGGGCGTGCGATTTATGAAGGTACACTAGATTTACGAGCGGCTCAAAGTCTATTGGATGCTTAGTTTTTATAAGAAGAGTATCAAATGAGCGCCTATATTTAGAGTCAATACAAGCAGTTATCAAATCAGTTGATAGGCGGTCAATATTTTTTGTATCAAAATGTGTGCGGGTGATTATTGTGACGACTGTAGGTAATATAAATGTCAATCATATCAGTATGAGTATAAACAGCATACGTAATTTTTTTTGTGGTGTATTACTGATATTGAGTGTGACGTTACCTGCACATGCTGTCATTGATGAGATAGTTGCAGCAGATAGTGCTTTGGCTGCTGCAAGTGGTCAAGCTGAGCCTACAACCGCACCAGAAGTAGATACGCCCATTGAGCCTGTCTCAGCACCACCAAAAGACAATGAAATCAGACAACGTATCAAAGGCATCTTTTCAGAAATAGAAGGTCTGCATAACGTCACTGTTACTGTCAATCAAGGTGTCGTGCTATTAGGTGGTGAAACGCCTAACGAAAAGAAAGCTCAGCAAGCACTGAAGCTGGCAGGTAGAGTGGGTAATGTTGTCACCGTGGAAGATAACATCAGCCGTACTTTGGATGTGCAGGATAATGTGACACCAGTAGTCAATGACCTAAAGGCAAGAGCGCAAGGTTTGGTAAAGGCCTTGCCATTGTTACTGGTGGCATTGTTGGTATTTGCTGTAGTGGCGTGGTTTGGTGCATGGTTATCTGGTCGAGACAGTATCTGGCAAAGGCTAACACCAAATCCGTTTGTCGCAGAGCTACTGTCTCAAACCATCAAAGTCATCTTTATCATCATTGGGCTGATTTTAGGCTTAAGCCTGATGGGGGCAGAAGCGATTATTGGGACGCTTTTGGGTGGTGCAGGGGTGATTGGTATAGCCGTTGGTTTTGCGGTCAAAGACACCATCGAAAACTACATTTCATCGCTTATGTTAAGTGTGCGTCAGCCATTTCGGGCACGAGACCAAGTAGTGATTAATGGACAAGAAGGCATTGTGGTACGTTTGACCTCTCGTGCGACTATCTTAATGACATTAGATGGTAATCAGCTACGAATTCCTAACTCAGAAGTATTTAAAGGGACGATTTTAAACTATACCAAAAACCCCGAAAGACGCTTTACCTTTCAGCTAGGGGTTGATGCCAATGATGATCCCATTGCCGCCATTAAAGTCGGGTTAGACGCCATCAATAGTTTGGACTTTGTGTTAACACAACCAAAGGCGAGTGCCAATATTGACCAAGTGGGGGATTCAAACATCGTACTGAGCTTTCAGGTATGGGTTGACCAATCCAAAACAGACTTTAGTAAAGCTCGTAGTATCGCCATTCGTGAAGCCAAACATGCCTTAGAAGATCAAGGCTTTAGCCTTCCTGAACCGATTTATCGCCTGCGTTTTAATGGTGATATTGAATCTGCACTCAAGCAAGCCATATTAACTAATGTTAGCACTGATGAAATAGTGAGCTCACCGGATACACCTATTAGCTCTGATGGGGTAGCACCTCATACTGTGACAATTGAACCTGCTGAGGCTCAAAAGAAAATCGAAGCCAAACAACGTGCGAAAAAAGTACTGAGTGAAGGCTCGGTCGATGATATCTTAGATGCCCGACCTGATACTAAGCTGATGGAAAAAGTCGAAGAAGAAATTGCAGAAGCAGGGGCATCTGACTTGTTGGATAATCATAGTCCTCAGGAATAATATTTGTAGAAGTCATACGCATTCATGTAGGTTATCAAAGATATCAAAAAGCCATTAGGAATATAAAAGGGTGATGCAAAATAATATCTTAAGTGATGCCCGAATCGTTGCTGTCTATAATGCTAACGGTGGCATTATGGGTGAGCTAAGTTATGTGATAGGCAAAGTTTTGGGCAATACCCATTGTGCTTTATGTGATATTAGTCATGGCAACTCTATTAAGGCCAAAGCACAGTGGCGAGAGCGAGTGGCAAGTTTTCCCATTCCTGTGCAAGCGGTGCATATAAATGAGATGGACGAGGCAACCCAGAAAGCCAGCCAAGGGCAAAGTCCTGTTGTGGTGTATTTGGATGGGAAAAATGACCATATTATTATGATTGCGGAAGAGTTAGAGAGTTGCCAAGCAAGTCCACAGCTATTTTTTGATAAGTTATTAGAAAAAATAGTATCGTTGCCATTTTCAAAACTTTAATTTTTTAGAAAGCCTTAAAATAGATATTTTGTAAATAATTTGAATGATATAGAAAAATAAGGAACACTTAATGAGCCAGCTTATCAACCAATCAATCCCTAATAGCCAAACTGCCATGACCATTAAAGAGTTTGGTGAAGCTGATGTTTTTAAACAACAAAATGACTTTGCCATACCCACGCTAAACGATGGTCAAGTGCTGATAAAAGTCGCCTATGCAGGTATTAACCCTGTTGATTATAAAACCCGACAAGGCTTAGGTTGGGGCGCAGATAACATTCGTAATCAGCAATTTGCCAACAACCAACCTGCCGTTTTGGGCTTTGATGTGGCAGGGGAAGTGGTTGCCAGTAAAGATAGCCGTTTTAACATCGGTGATAAGGTATCAGCTCTTAGCTTTAATGGCGGTTGCTATGCTCAATATGTGGCTGTCGCAGGAGAGCTATTAGCTCCCATTCCTAATGACGTGGATTTAAAAACCGCAGGGGCAATGCCTTGCGTCGCCACCACTGCCAAACAGCTATTGGACTTTGCCAAAATCAAGCAAGGCGAGCATGTGGTTATCAATGCCCCCGCAGGTGGTGTGGGTCATTTGTTAATCCAAATGCTGATGGGATTGGTTGATACGCTTGATGTTCAGCTGAGCGTTATTTGTTCTAAAGAAAAATATCAAAAACTTGCCAGCCTAATTGATTGCGATAAATTAGCAGGTTGGATTGACTATCAGCAATATGGTGATGAGCAAGCATTTCCTGAGTTGCAAGCCGATGTTTTACTTGACCTTGTCGGTGGGCAGGCAGGTATCAAAGCCTTATCAACGCTAAAAACCAATGGCAAGGTGTATGTATTGCCAAGTATTTGGGCGGACAAACTCAAAGAGGCAGGGGCAGATAAAAACTTACAAGTAGCAGGTTTTATCGCCAAACCCAATGCCCAAGACTTGACGGATATGCTCCAAAAAGTTGCTGACAAACAATTAAGCGTACATATCCAATCAACCTATCCTTTAACCGAAGTTGCCAAAGCTCATCAAGAGTTAGAAAAAGGGCATAGCTTTGGTAAGATTGTGTTAGAAAATAATTAAATTGAGAAATAATAATGAAAACCCTTTATTTTATCCGTCATGGTGAAAGTCTTGCCAATACAGGGGCAAAGTCCATGCCCGACCGTGAAATTCCCTTAACAGAACTTGGGCAACAGCAAGCACGTGAGCTTGCCAAAAAATGGCAAACCCCGCCCAATAAAATCTACTGCTCACAAATGCTACGCTCGCAACAAACCGCGCAAGCCTTTTGTGATAAGTTTCAATTAAATGCACAGACTGGCTCTGACACTGATTATGAAAGCTGTTATAAAATCTTGCCTTGGCTAAATGAGTTTGGCTGTTTAGGTTATGCCACCATTGAAGGTATGATGGGAAAAGAGCGGGCAGTGCTTGCCAAACAATATTGGCAAACGGCTGATTTAGAACATCGTGATACACATGATTCAGATAGCTTTGCTGACTTTTTGGCTCGGGTGGATAATCTTATCAGCCAACTTGATGAATTTGAGGATAACAGTTTATTTTTTGGGCATGGGATTTGGATTGGGCTGTTGGCTTGGCGGTTAATGGGCTGTCAATTTAAGGACAATGCCGATATGCGACGCTTTCGCCAATTCCAAACCGCTATGCCAATGGCAAATACTGTGGTTTATCGTTTGTTGGTTAGTGGTGAGGTTAGGCAGTTACAATGGGTGAATATGGCGGATTAGTGATTGTAAAAAGTGAGGAAGTCTTGTTATGATATGGAGCATATTATGATAATTATTATTGGAGAAGTATATGAGCGATAAGAATAATATCCATGAAATAGTAATTGCAGATAGTGAAAATGAAAAGGTTTTTTCACTTAAAAAAATAGACAGACATGTTAAAGGGAGACAGCTGTCATTAAATGAGCAAAACTTTATAGAGAGTCATCTTTCATCAATCATTGGTAGTATTCCTAATATTGGAAAAACAATAGATAGTATGAATAGTTATACTGCACATTTTTCTAAAGATACAATGGAAAATTTGAAAAATGGAGTGGTTGTTATTCATAAAACTAAAGAAGGAAAAATTCTGCCTCAGGTAGTAGATAAAGAGAGCAAAAAAATTCTTGAGCAGGCAAGACTGAAATCAGGAGTAAGCCCTGCTAATATGGCTTTACTAGGTTTGCAAATAGCAACAATGATTACTGCCCAACAACATTTAGCTACAATTAATAGCAAGCTTAATGATATTAATAAAGGATTGGAGGAAATCAGTAAATATTTAGAAGAGCAATACTTTTTAGAAATACAAGAAGATATAGATCATGTGAGGTCATTAATAAATTCTTTTAGTAAAAATCAATATAATTTTTTTGATGAATTTGAGAAAATTCATATACATCATATTGTACCTGTGTTTAAAAGAATTAATAAAAATATAAGGATATTAGTCAATAAAATATTAAGTAGTATTGAAAAAATGGAATTGAAGAAATTTGATGAAAGAAAAATAGATAAGACGATTATTAGTTTTAATGAAGATTTTGATAAAATATATAACCTTATTGAAATATTATATTCTATGATTCAAGCTCAACAGATGATTGAGTATATTTATAATATATTTTATACTAACTCTTCATTCAATGATAGTTGGCATGAAAAAATAGAAAAAAATATTTTTACTTATAGAAGTATTATAGAGAAATTTAATAAAGTAGTAGATAAAAAAAATGATGAACTAGATGAAAGTTGGGCTTGGTATGAAATATTAGGTACAGGAGCTATGGTAACTGCAGCTTTGCCTGTGGTAGCTATTTGGCAAGGTTTGAGTTTAACTGGCTTAGTTAAACCTATAGATTTCAATGAAGAAACAGAGCTGGAAAAAGCAAAAAAATTAAATAAAGAACCATTAAAAAATAAAATGAAAGAAATTAATAGAGGTTTGTATGATTTAGAGAAGTTTTCTGAAAAATTTAAGGATAATATGAATATTAAGGTAGATATTGTTTTTGATATTACACCAGATGGTGAAGCATCTAATATTAGATTGTTAGAAAAAATAAATTATTAATTTGTTAGAAGTTATTTGTTGTTGTTATCTAAACTATCAACTGTAGAAAATAAATGGTTGACATTATTTGGTGAGCTTAATAAATAGGCAGTTTCAAATAAAGACCACAAAATATCCTTACCCCTTAACTTATCCAGCCAATCTTGTGGCATATTTTCCACCCCAAAGCGTAACCCTGCAATACCACCGGCGATACAAGCGGTGGTATCCGTATCTCGCCCTAAGCTAATGGACGCTTTAATCACATTTTTATAGCTATCCTGCTGTTGCGCCCAATAGGCACTACGCAAGCTGTCCACCACATAGCCACTACCTGTTACCTCAGCTTGTCTGTCATCAGGACAAATATGAGATTGCAATTCTTCTAAATGTTTAACCAATTGTAATTGCTGATAAATCTGCGTTAATTGAGTGATTGCCTGTTGCCATGCCAACTGATAATCTTGCCCTGCAATGATGTTTACCGCCCACAAACAATATAACCCGCAACATACTTGCGAGCGTGGGTGTGGGTGAGTAAGCCATGATTGCTGATGGGCTAACTGCACCAGATTTGCCAACATTACCAAATCATTTTGCCTGTCTATTTGCTTATCATTTTGCTTATCCATCTGTTGACAAGACACAAACCACAATACCAAAGGTAATACCCGCATGAGTGAACCATTGCCATTGGTTCGCACATCATAAACCATCTTATCAACAGCAAATAACTCATTTAAATCAACATCTTGCTCTAGTTGTTGCTGACGTACTAATAGCATCTCTGAGGTTTGTACGCCAATATCAAATACCTCATAATCTACCGCCATATAGCCTATATTTTGCCAATTTAAAAAGCGTCTGGCTAAATCGTTTAAATCTAAGCTCTGTTTATCTAATAATGAGGCAAGTAAACATAAGGCTTGTGCGCCATCGTCTGACCATGTACCCACCGCTATGGTGGGATAAGTGCGTTTAAAATTGGTAGGTGGAGTGATATCAATATCAGCAAATTCGGGTAGATTTTGGGGCAGGTTAAATTCATAGGGTACGCCCACCGCATCTCCGATAAGCAAGCCGTACATTGCCCCTAAAAATTGTGATTGGGTGAGGGTCATTATTTGTCCTTATTTATTCTTATAATGGATATGATAGTTGCTATACTAATGACATATCTTATTCAGTTCAATACTCAACATAGGAACAGCCCCATGCAGTCCAAAACCATGATTATTATTGCTCTCGTTGCTGGTATCGCATTGGTTATTTTTAATATTGCTATTAGCTATAATGAGCCTGACACTGTTTCCGCCGAAATCGCCTCTACAGAAGTTGCCAATACAGATAATACAGCTAATACAAATGATGATATTGCCAATAAACCTTTAGGTCAACAACCCAAAGCCATATTGGATAAAGCTAATAATCAGATTGAACAAGCGCAACAGCTTGAAAATGATAAGATGGCAGAGATAGAAAATATGCAATAAACCACAATCATTTATATTAGACCGTTATTAACTTCATAAGCTTTAATTGGGTTTGCATGATGACAAAGTATTTACGAATATCTGGATTTTTTAAATCATCTATCAGTTGTTGTTTTTGCGGTTGTGATAGGGCTTGAGTGGATATTTGTGAGTTTTTTATTTTTAAAGATAGTTCACTGGCTACTTGCTGAAAAACACTGCTTATATTGTCAGGTAATATATCTTGATGCTCTTTTAAATAGTCTATTAATAAAAAAAACTGCTCCCACGCTGGTAAATATCGACTATATTGCAAATACTCACATTCATTTAACTTTAATAACTGAGCATAGTTTTTATATTCACTTTGGCTAATAATAGAATGCTGACTAAAAAACTTATCTTTGCTCTGTTGGTTAACCTGATAATCTGGATTTTCTACTATCAGTGTTTGAGTCAAATTGTGTTCAGGCATGATTAATAAAGCACAATTTATGATTTCATTAATCAGCCATTGTTGCCAATGAGGGTTCTTAGTCAGCGTGTCTACTAATAGCTCTTTATCTTGTAAATTTTCAATCAGTTTTAACAATGTTCTGCTAGCTTTTTGTTCGCCTAACTCAGTGATTAAAACCTCTTGTATCTGCCCAAAATCCATACCCTGTTGTTTGAGATAAAACCACAAAGTTTGCATTTGTGAGGGGGTAGCAAGGGGTAAATAATGGATGGCGATGGCTTGCCAAACTTCTACAGGTTGATGATAAACGAGGTTCATTAGTAGTTTAAAATAAAACTGGCGATTTTTGATGCGGTGAGGTTTGTTGTTATAGGACTCCTGCAATAAGGCCTGTTGCTCAATAATAGGCAAACTGGTCAGCACATTCCAAACCTGCATATTCACTCCAATATCAGGGGAAGATAACGCCAGCTTAATTAAATATTGCGTATCAAACTGTTGTGATTCTGCCAATAGTTGATAGACGGCACGTACTGCTTTTCCTTGAAAACGCATTAAAAAATCTTGTAGTTGTGCTTGGCTATCAGGGTGACAATATAAATCTAACAGTTTGGCTAAAATCTGTTGATATTGGCTACGTGATTGCGTCTTTAAATGTAAAAACTCAGGTGTCTGATGCAATAAAATGGATAAATTACTAGGATGTATCCAATCTAATAGTGCTGGCAAAGCCAGTTTGCGTATGGGGTTCACATAATCATTTTGACGGGTCAGCAAAATAGGCAATAAACGTGGGTCATTATTAAACTGCTGAATGAGCCTTTTTAATGCCCATTCACGTTGATAACCATCTCGATTTTGACAACGCTCTTTTAACTGTTCAAATGTATGTTCATCTAAAGATTGAGTGAGTGTTAGCTTGGCTGATTTCATTTGAGTATTTTTAGTCTCTTGAATGATTGGTTTTTGTGTTACTGAAGGCGAAGTGTTTTGCTTAAGTGGTTGTTGTTGATAATCCTCCAAAATCACCTCTGCACAGCCTTCAGGATTTTCTATTGGTAATAGATGTCCGTTTTCAGCTAGGATAATAGTATTTTTATCATCAACCAATCCTTGCCAATTTTTGCGTACTTTATCACTGACAAAAATAGTGGGTTTACCCAATATTAGCGTATAAGGCACATTCAGGCGGTTTAATTGTTTTAAGGCATCATCAATATACGGCGTGCCAAAATAATTTGCCAACTCTTGCTTGGGTGAAAAAATCAGCTCATATTGTCCATCGTCTCGTTGCTCTAAGCTGTTAGTAGCATAAACCTTTAAGTGCTCATCACTGACCCGTTTATAAGCCCGATGACTGCGTAAAAACTGATAATAGTCCTCAATACTTTGCCAAGTGGTCGGTTTTTTTAAAGTGCTTTTAAACGGCTCTTGTCTCATTTTTAGCCATCTTGGTAACAAGTTATAAACTAGGGTTTGTTGCTTGGTAAAAGTAACTGGTTCAATAAGATATAGCTTGGAGAATAAATCAGGACGTTTGGCACAGGCAAGGGCAGTGGCGGTTGCCCCTTGCGAATGTCCGATACCGATAACGGGTTTATTTTGCGTCTTTTCTAAAAACTCAATCAGCATATCCGCGTCTTGCTCTCGGGTCAGGGTTTTGGCAGTGGGCAAATCATACCAATAGCCACGCATGGCAAGGCTGGTGATATCAAACTGGCTGGCAAGCTCGCTCAATAATGGCTGATACACGCCCACCGCAAAGCCATTACCTCCATAAAAATGGGCAGGGAGTCGCGGGTTCGTTGGTTTATTTATCTGGCTTTGATTGTCTAAATGATTTTTCAAAGCTGTTAAATCTTTTAAATCAAAGTAACGGGCATTTTTGCCATCAATGCTGATAGATTTAGCAAATTGTTCAAAGCCAGTTGGGTTCATGGAAGACATAGGGTTGTGCCATATATAGTCAGAGTAAGAAATATCATTAGACTATAGCATACAAAGATAGGTAATTATCGAGATGAAGTAATGTGTTTATTATGTATAATAAAATTTAAGAGTTTGTTAACGTTTTTGGGTAGATTGGTATCAGTTTTTGAGAAGAGTTTGCATCTAGCAATGAGTTTTGGGTAAAGTATACAAGAGCAAGTCTTGGTAAAAAACAATTTACTTAATAGCTTAATCTTTTCTATATCGGATTGAGTGAGAAGTTATTTAATACAATGATTGCTCACTGACCCATGATAGTTTTCACTAACATAAATATAAGGATAAAGATATGCGTATGAATAAAAAAGTATTGCTAGCTTCTGCTTTATTTGCTTCTGCTACAGTAGCACAAGCACTACCCACTCAATCAACAAGTGTTCCAGCCGTTGTATCAAAGAGTAGTATCAGTACGGCTGCTGCCATTCAAGTGGCTCAAAAAGCAGTCGCTCAATGTAAGCAAAATGGTTATTCAGTAACTGCTACAGTTGTTGATGCTTCAGGAACACCTTTGGTACAACTGCGAGATGAAAACGCAGGACCACATACATTAAATAGTAGCTATCGTAAGGCATTTACAGCAGTGTCTTTAAAAAAACCTACCGCCGACTTTGCCGATATGATTGCGGGCAATGCGAAGATAGAAGGTTTGCGTGATATGGATGATCGTTTATTGTTCTTAGGTGGTGGTGTGCCAATCTTGGTTAGTGATACCGTGATAGGTGCTGTTGGTGTTGGTGGCGCACCAGGCGCAGACTTAGATGTTGAGTGTGCTAGTGCAGGTATGACGGTTTTTAAATAATAACCTTTTAACTTAACACTCTTGTTTTAAAGGGTGATTGATTTAGCCATTACTTTTTATCCCCTTAAAGTTATTGACAGTTTTGTGAATGGCTTTAAGGGTTTTTTAATGCCATAAGACATGATTGAATAGCTCTAGTAGTGGACTAGCTTTGATACATTTTTGTTGGCTAACATAATGGTTGTCTGATTTTGGATAGTAATGCAAAACCACTGCAAACTCTTTGTTATTAACCATAAAAGTATATTCTTCAAAATTTTTGACACCTAAATCAGAATTCACCGGTTGTCCCAGTTTTTCTATAATAAAGGCTCGTTCTTTACCAATAAGTTGTTCATTGATTGGTAAACCATTTATTTGGCATTGCACTTGTTTATTAAAGCATCCTGATAAGTTCAAAGTGGATACTAGGGATAATATTATGATTGTAAACTTTGCTTGAGATATTTTCCTAGTCACCTTCATCCTCACCCAAAAATCCCCCACTTTGCCGTTGCCATAATCGAGCATAAACACCATTTTGAGCAATCAGTTCATCATGGCTACCCTGTTCAATGATACACCCATTATCCATAACCACCAAACGGTCAAGGGCTGCAATGGTAGAGAGGCGATGGGCAATGGCAATCACAGTTTTGCCTGCCATCATATCGTGTAGGCTTTGAGTGATGGCATGCTCTACTTCAGAGTCTAGGGCGCTGGTGGCTTCATCAAGTAGTAAAATAGGTGCGTTTTTGAGCATGACTCGGGCAATGGCGATGCGCTGGCGTTGTCCACCAGAGAGCTTAACGCCTCGCTCACCAACTTGAGTATCTAGTCCTGTATTGCCTTTTGCATCGTGTAGGGTCTGGATAAAGTCCCATGCTTGAGCGCGCTTGGCAGCAGCAATAATCTGTTCATCTGTCGCATCAGGGCGACCATAAGCAATATTTTCCCGTACAGTACGATGTAGCAGTGAGGTGTCTTGTGTCACCATACCAATATGTTGGCGTAAGCTCTCTTGTGTGACATGGGTGATGTTCTGTCCATCAATGCTAATCTGCCCATCATCAACGTCATAAAAACGCAATAATAGATTTACCAGTGTCGATTTTCCCGCACCAGAGCGTCCAACCAAGCCAACTTTTTCTCCTGCATGAATGTGTAGATGAAAGTCAGTAAGTAGAGGGGTATGCGTAGTGATTTGTGTATTTGAGGCATGTTTGGCATAGCTAAAATTGACATGCTCAAACTGAATATGACCTTGAGTCACTACCAGTTGCTGTGCTTTTGGCGCATCAGTGATGGTTTGGGGTGCTGAAAGAGTTTTCATACCATCTTGCACTGTACCGATGTTTTCAAATAGGCTTGCTGTTTGCCACATAATCCAATGTGTTAGCCCATTAAGGCGTAGTGCCATCGCAGTAGCGGCGGCAATCGCACCTGCTGCCACGACTTGCTGATGCCATAGGTATAGACCAATAATGGCAGTACTACCGACCAAAACCACACTGATAATATGATTGACTATTTCAAGTGTGGTTACCCAGCGCATCTGCCCATGAACCGTTTGCAAAAACTGCTGCATGGCAGACTTGGCATAGCTAAGCTCACGTTGTGAATGGCTAAACAGCTTGACCGTCATGATATTGGCATACGCATCAGTGATGCGCCCTGTCATCAATGCACGTGCATCGGCTTGCACGCTGGCCGCATGACGTAGGCGAGGGATAAAAAAGAATAAGGTGGCGATAAATAGCACCAGCCATAATAAAAAAGGAATTAATAGTAGTGCATCTAGATGAAATAAAATCACCCCACTGGTGATAAAGTAAACACTGACATAGGTCAGCATATCGGTGATGGTCATGACGGTATCTCGCACTGCCAAAGCCGTCTGCATCACCTTTGCAGAGACGCGTCCAGAGAACTCATCTTGATAAAACTGCATCGACTGCCCGAGCATACGCTGATGAAATCGCCAGCGCATCTGCATTGGAAAGACCCCTTGTAATACCTGAAAATGCACCAATGAGGTAAGCCATATCCATAGAGGGCTTAAAAATAATACCAGTGCCATCAGTATCAGGTCATTTTTTTTGCTGTCCCACAAAGTTTGTGGCGTAAGCTCTCCAAGCCAATTGACCAAATCTCCCACCCATGCAAACATCATTGCTTCATACACACCCACACCTGCGGTGAGAATCATAAACAGTAGCAACCAACCACGTAGCCCACGCGTACACGCCCATAAAAATGGTAGTAGCCCTGAGCTGGGTAGTGCTTCGGTGCTGCTTGGAAAAGGTGGAAGTCGAGACTCAAAAAAACGAAAAATAGTTTTCATAATGGCTACTGACTATTGGGAAAGTGCGCCTGCTATTTTAACAAAACTTCATGAACATCCTCGCACGTGAATTGTAACGACTATCATCAATCTAGCGTCTGTCAAACATGCAGTGATATTTGTAATAGGTATCGTAATATCAGATAAAACATGGTATAAGATGAAATATCTTGTTACATTTATGGTTACTAATTGGGTACTCACTTATGGTTTATCTTGTTTTAGCAGTATTATGTAGTGTTAGTGTGTCAATACTACTGAAGGTTTTACGTCAGCGTGATATGGATATTCGCCAGACCATTGTCATGGGGTATCCAGTTGCATTGATGTTGACATGGCTATTACTAAAGCCTGATATCAGCTTGATTGAGTCATTAACACCAGCGTCGTGGGCTATTATCCTTGCATTGGGTATTTTATTACCATCAGTATTTGTGATTTTGGGACGTGCATTATCCACAGCAGGTATCATTGCTACGGATGCTGCCCAGCGTTTATCATTAATCATTCCCATAGTAGCTGCTTTTATACTGTTTGGTGAGCTTCTGACCACCCAGCGTTTGATGGGTATTATTTTGGGGTTTTTGGCATTGATTGCCTTACTTTATCGTGACAAGCCTGCTGATATCCCCACGACCTCATCACGTCATACACTGGATGCTGAGACATTAAGTAATACGACATGGCGCAATACACAGCAAAATCCATCAATCGCAACATCAAATAAGCCTTTATCGTCTCTACCCAATGCTTTTTGGTTATTAGGTGTGTGGCTAGGCTACGGTGTGATTGATATTTTATTTAAACAAGTTGCCAAACAAGGGACAGCATTTTCTCTCACATTACTAATCAGCTTTGGTTTGGCAGGGCTATTGTTACTAATTTATCTATTACTACAGCGTATCCGTTGGCAACGTCCAGCATTATTGGCAGGGTTGCTATTAGGTATGCTAAATATGGGCAATATTTATGCTTATGTCAAAGCACATCAGACCCTTGCAGATTCACCTAGCATCGTTTTTACAGGGATGAATGTTGGCGTGATTGCATTGGCAACCGTAGTGGGTGTCATATGGTTTAAGGAATCACTGAATAAAGCCAATATTGTTGGTTTAGGGTTAGCGGTTGCCTGTGTATTGGTATTATTTTTAGGGTAAATCCCTGTCAGAATTTTTTATTCAATGTTTTTAGTGGTTTTGATGTTGAATGTAACAATTTGATGATGCGAACAGTCATAAATTTCTGCTACCATGTGAAGCAATTTGTAAAATTTCGTTTAAATTAATAACTGGAGTAAGGAATTTATGAGTACCAGCTATCAGCAACAACTAGAAAGAATTAAAAATGACACAGGTTTTATCGCCGCTCTGGACCAAAGTGGTGGCAGTACGCCAAAAGCCTTACGTTTGTATGGGGTTGAAGAAAGCGAATATAACAATGATGATGAAATGTTTGCCCAAGTGCATGAGATGCGTCGTCGTATCATGACTTGTGACTGCTTTGATAGTGGGCGTGTGTTGGGTGCAATTTTGTTTGAAGATACTATGGACAGACAAGTTAATGATAAGCCAACCGCAAACTATCTATGGGAAGATAAAAACATTGTACCGTTTTTAAAAGTCGATAAAGGTTTGGCTGAGCAGATGGACGGCGTACAAGTGATGAAGCCGATTCCAACCCTAGATTCATTACTCGATAAAGCCAAAAACTATCCCATCTTTGGTACTAAAATGCGCTCAGTGATTCATACAGCCAGTGCCAGTGGTATTGAAAAAGTGGTACAACAGCAGTTTGATGTGGCAAAGCAAATCCTTGCTAAAGGGTTGATGCCCATTGTTGAGCCAGAAGTAACCATCAATACTGCTGATAAAGCAGAAAGCGAAACACTACTAAAAGCTGAGATACTACGTAACCTTGAGCGTCTCGATGATGGACAGCAAATCATGCTCAAATTAACCCTTCCAGAAGAAGCAGGCTTTTATCAAGATTTGGTCAATCATCCTAAGGTGCTAAAAGTAGTAGCATTATCAGGTGGTTATAGCCGTGAAGAAGCATGTGATAAACTTGCCCAAAATGCAGGCATGATTGCCAGTTTCTCACGTGCATTTACCGAAGGCTTGAGTAAATCACAAAGTGATGCAGAATTTTCTAGCACCATTGATGCATCTATTGACAAGATTTATAGTGCATCAAAAGGATAAGAGCAAAAATATAGTGGATAGAGTAGATAGTCGCCACTTTAAATATTTATAGTCTCTGTTTTACTTACTATTGGCATCAGGCAACTTATGGTTGTTACTGGTGCCTTGTTATTTAGGGGTGACATTGATTGTGAATTATTGATTAAAGAGGTGATTTTTGGATAGGCATAAAAATTAGGAAGATTAAATCTATGATAACAACCAGCCAGAAAATTAAGATTTCTATCTCTATTATCTCTTTATTTTTGATCGTTATTATTTATATATTTTTCTCAAAAATAAATAATTTTGAAGGAAGAATGGTTGAAAAGATTCGTACAGATAATGAAGTTGGGAAAGTTTACAAGTTGAATGAGTTTATGACATCTGCGACCTATAATTGGTTTGGAGGCGTTGATTATATTGACATAAAAGATGGTTTTGATATAGAAAGTGATGACGGCTTTGAAAAGTTTGTCTTTTGGAAAAATGATAGAGTGGTTAAAGTGATTAAAACTGACATAATAGGTATGGGTGACCTAAGAAGAAATCAAGTTTTTCTCGACTTAGAATCAGGTAGTGTTGGCGCCTATAGATGTAAGCCTAATTCAAGTATAGAGGTGATATATATTGACCAAGATAGTTTATACTTTTATATAAGACCTTTAAACTGTTTGAAAATAAAATAATGTGGTAATAAATACATTATCAGTAAAACTACTAAAACCTGCTCCTTCCGTGGAGATATGCTGGTTAAAACCATCACAGGTTATAAGCCAATTGCAAACATCCATGTGGGTGAGCAAGTTTTATCTCGAAATGAACACACTGGTCAGTTAAGCTTCCAGCAGGTACTTAACCAATATAATAACCCATACAAGCAAACGGTTTATATTGATATCAAAGATGCGACAGGCAACACGCAAACCATTGTCTCTAACAAAATACATCCATTCTTTACCAAAATTAATCACGACTATCCATTACCGCCTTCATCAGAAGGTCATGACTATCAGGGTGATATAGACAATGCTCAATGGGTGGATGCCAGTAATCTAAAAGCAGGCTATCAGCTTCTATCCGAAAATGGTGAATGGCAAGTTGTACAAAAAGTCCGCCAAACCAATGAGCCTTTATCAGCTTATAATCTAACTGTTAATAACGACCATACTTATTTTGTGACAGGTAGTGATAGTACTTATGGCGTTTGGGTGCATAATGCTTGTTTTGATAAATGGGGTATTAATGAGCATGTAGTTACTGTAGATCATCACAACTGGAGCAAGATATTTAGTGATGAGGACGTAACTCTAGATGATGTTAATCCAATTATTAAAGAAGCATTACGTAAAGGAGAGTGGGTAGATACGGGTTATATATATCATGGGGCTAAAGGCGTTAAGGTAGGGGATAAACTAATATTAACTCAAGAAGTTGATGGTCATACCATATGGGTTGAGGGTATTAGATTTTTAGATGGTACTGTGTCTCCAAAGAATGCAGGAGTTAAGTGATGTCATGTATAGCAGATAAACTAGATAAAATTAATTCTTTAATAGGGAATAGTGATTTTGATGGTGAGTTGACATTTAATTTGTTAAATAAAATTATTATAGATACTCAAGCAAATAAAGAGGAGATAGCTGATGCTTTGTTAATGAAAGGTCTAATCGTTGCAATGTATTGTTCTTATCTAACTGAATATGAAGAAGATGAGACTGGTTTAAAGTATTTCATAAAAGCATTTGAGTATAACCCTTATGAGTTAGGTATTTTATTTAATATATTAAATTCATTTACTGAGCATGATATGAGACAAGAATTTACCAGAAATAATACACATATGTTTATCAAGGCATATGATATTTTAAAAAATGAATTATATGATAGTTTGTCTCAGGAATTGAAAGAAATGCTAAAAAACTATGCTGATAAATACCAACAATTTAAGCATGAAGCAAGTTGAATAAGCTTGAGGTGGATAACAATCCGTCTTTGATATATCAGTTATCACACTAACCATTAGCAATACCATAACTCATAAAAAACGCACACCCAATCCTGAGTGTGCGTTTTTATTGTAAGTGGATATTATAAAATCAGAGCATTAAAACTTTGTTTGTAAGGTAATGGTTGCCATATGGTCTTGATAATTATCACGCCACTCGCCTTGATAACCTGTTGATAAGGTCGTGTTGGCTGTTGGCATATAATTTAGACCAATACCAGCAATACCAATATTGCGTCCTACCTCTTGCCCAATAGTAGTGAACTTTGTATTTGGCATGCTAGTGAAGCTAGCAGTGACGTCTGAATACTGGTCTCTATTTTCAATTGCACCTGCCAGATGTCCTGTCAATGCAAGATTATAGGATAGTGGTTGAGCCAGTTTGACACCTGCAGTAAAGCGCAAAGACTCATGGCGATTTTCATCTACATTAAGGTTATATACACCTGCACCAGTCTCCTGATAGCTTTCACTGGAGGTTTGAGCATAGTTGACACTGGCAAACGGCGTAATATTTTTGTTTACAGTACCGATGCGATGATCAATGCCAAAGCCTGCCTGTAGTGTATCTGCAGAGTAATCAGAATAAGCAATAGCATTTGAAACTATTGATAGGTGACGTTCTCCTGTAATGTCACTCTTACCTGCACCCGCATGGAAGTTTACTTGTGTAGATTCATTAGCAGCATAACGACCATATCCTAGAACTTGCCAGTTTTTAACGGTGGCATTATGGTTGATATTATAGCCGTTAGTATCTGCATCATTTTGGATATATGAGGCAGCTACCCCTAAGTTTAGATTGTTTGTAATGGCTGTATCAATACCCGAGATAACGCCATAGCCTTTTGTATCATATCCTGTGATGTGGTTATTTGCTTGTTTACTGCTATCTTGTCCAATAACCTTCGCCCAAATATGACGATTTGGAGTCATTTCTTGGCTATGCTCAGTAATGGCGTTTGTCACTACATTGTTGGTATCAGTAATAATTTTATTGACTGAACCTACAAATAGAGGCTGTAGTTGATTGGTCGCCTCAGCAACTTGGGCTTGATTAAAGTTTTGGGTATTGATAATCAGTTGATCTGCCAATTTGTTGTTGCCAGTAGTTACTCGCTCTTGTATTGCCTGATCTAATACAGAGGCAATATCAGCAGCTGAAGTATTGCCCTGTTTATTGACAGCTTGTGCAAACGTGGTGTCAGATGGTTCTACAGGCTTAGTAGGCTCTTCGGGCTTAGTAGGCTCTTCGGGCTTAGTAGGCTCTTCGGGTTTAGTAGGCTCTTCGGGTTTAGTAGGCTCTTCGGGTTTAGTAGGCTCTTCGGGTTTAGTAGGCTCTTCGGGTTTAGTAGGCTCTTCGGGTTTAGTAGGCTCTTCGGGTTTAGTAGGCTCTTCAGGCTTAGTGGGCTCTTCAGGCTTAGTGGGTTCTTCAGGCTTAGTGGGTTCTTCAGGCTGAGTGGGTTCTTCAGGCTGAGTGGGTTCTTCAGGCTGAGTGGGTTCTTCAGGCTTAGTGGGCTCTTCGGGCTTAGGAGCAACCATTCTTAGGTGTACTGCATTAGCATCACTATAGTCAGCTTCAAACTTTACAAGTGGACTATTGTCAGCAACTTCTTTAAACTCACCTGTACGTTTATCTGCTAAGACGACATTTTTCCATTCAGTTGTTTTTGGTGTGTTTTTTAGAGCTTCATCAGTATAAACAAATAACTTGCCTTCGTTAATATTAACATTACCATTAACAATAAACTGACCATATTCAGGATCAATAGTACCGTCCTCATCCCAATCTAATAAGCCAATACCTAAGGTTTCACCTGCTTCCATGGTGTAATCACCATTAAACTTTAGCTTACCTTGAGTAATTAAAAAATCTCCTGTCCATTGCTTGCTACTCTTTGATAGCTCTAAAGTACCAAGACCATATTTTCCAAAGCCACTAAATCTATCTTTATCAAAATCAAAACTTTCGATATTTCCTGTAATCACAGCATCAGGATTAATAGTGACATGGGTACCTACTTTTTTTAAATTATGAGCATCATCTTCGACATGACCTTGAGTATAAAAGGAGATTCCTTTTTTACCCAGCTCAATTTTATTGTCTTTAGTGAAGTTAGCAAATAAATTAGGTTGATCTTGAATAACGTCTATTTCTCCTCCATCAATATAAATATCAGAGCGTACAGAGTTTGGATTACGCTCGAGGCTATGAACTTCTATCTCGCCGTCATTGATAAGCCGTAGAGTTCCTGAGCCAGTATTACCAACAACCAGTTTGGGGCTTACAAAACCACTATCCTCAACGGTTAAACTACCTGTGGCATTAGTGCTATTATCACCAAAGCCACCAATATAGGTAGTATCTGTTGCTCTGGTTAAACCACGATTATAGGGTGTGTTTGATACTTGGAACTCGCCACGACCTTGTTGACCAATAATAAGGTTGGTTGTCTGAAAGTTATTTCTACCATCAATTTTTAGAATACCTGAGCCTGAAGTAGAAGCTCCTAAAATAGTATCTTGTTTTACTCGCAAATTATTTTCTAGGAATGGCTGAGAATCATTGTTATCTTCAGTACGGGTTATAGTCACTGTACCTGTGGCATCCTGACCAATGGTTAGATTGTTTTCAACAGTAAGCTGTACCTTTTTACCGGTAATATTTAAAGTACCATCATTTTGCTTACCGACTTCTATATCAAAGCCATTTACATTGGTATTTTCCCCACTAATGGTATCGTCAGTAACAACATAAGGGTTATCATAAAGAGTATGTGTTTGACCATCATCATAAGTCACCGCCATCGCTGACCCTGACAATCCCATCATAGCGATGACCAAACCTTTTAAAGTTAATACGGTTTTTGAAGTGGTTTGTGATTTTCCAGATGTTTTTCCACGAGATTTGGCAATTTCAGAGACACATTGATAAATACCCAATGAACGGTTAAAAACGATACGATAGACATGGTTCATGTTAAATTTCCTATTTGTAATCAATCTATTTCTTATATGGTGAAAGATAGCACCTATATAATAGAGCCTAAGTATAGTATAAATTTTTGTGTAAGCTTTTCTTTTTTCTATATGATATTTTTATATATCTTTTTAATTGTTTTATTATTTATTGGAATTTTTGGATGCTTTAGCAAATATATCTCATAAAAAAACGCACACCCAATCCTGAGTGTGCGTTTTTTTATGAGATATATTTAAAACTTATAACAGAAACGATGCCTTACACTTCATGATAAAGCTGTTTGCCTTCTTCATGGTACTTTTTGGTCATCTCTTGCATACCTTTTTGCACCTCATCAAGGCTGGCTTCACCCACTTGTCTGACCAGCTCAGTATCCACTTCTTTAATCAGATGCTTATTATCTGCAAGCTCACCAGAGTTTGGCGTCACAGGGGTTTTTAACCCTTCGGCATATTCACGCACATTTTGGGTGATTTTCATACTACAGAACTTCGGACCACACATTGAGCAGAAATGGGCAGATTTATGCGCATCTTTGGGCAAGGTCTCATCGTGATATTCACGCGCAGTATCAGGGTCAAGCGCTAGGTTAAACTGGTCTTCCCAACGGAACTCAAAGCGGGCTTTAGATAGAGCATTATCCCGAGCCTGCGCTCCGGGGTGACCTTTTGCCAAGTCGGCAGCATGGGCGGCGATTTTGTAAGTGATGATACCGTCTTTCACGTCCTTTTTATTGGGTAAGCCCAAATGCTCTTTTGGGGTCACATAACAAAGCATTGCTGTTCCAAACCAACCAATCATTGCCGCACCAATGGCACTGGTAATGTGGTCATAGCCGGGGGCAATATCGGTAGTCAAAGGTCCTAAGGTATAAAATGGCGCTTCGTGGCACATGTCTAATTGCAAGTCCATGTTTTCTTTAATGCGGTTCATTGCCACATGCCCCGGACCTTCAATCATCACCTGCACGTCATGTTGCCATGCCACTTGCGTCAGCTCACCGAGGGTACGCAATTCACCAAATTGTGCCTCATCGTTGGCATCTTGGATACAGCCGGGACGCAAACCATCACCCAAGCTAAACGCCACATCATAGGCTTTCATAATCTCGCAAATTTCTTCAAAATGAGTGTATAAAAAGCTCTCTTTATGATGAGCCAAGCACCACTGTGCCATGATTGAACCACCACGAGAGACGATACCCGTTAAGCGTTTGGCGGTCAGTGGTACATAGCGCAGTAGCACACCTGCGTGAATGGTAAAGTAATCCACGCCTTGTTCGGCTTGCTCAATCAAGGTATCACGGAAGATATCCCATGTCAGGTCTTCTGCCACGCCATCAACTTTTTCTAATGCTTGATAAATCGGCACCGTACCAATGGGTACAGGTGAGTTACGGATAATCCATTCTCGGGTTTCGTGAATGTGCTTACCAGTGGACAAATCCATGATGGTATCCGCGCCCCAGCGAGTCGCCCATGTCATTTTGGCGACCTCTTCATCAATGCTTGAGCCAAGTGCTGAGTTACCAATATTGGCATTAATTTTTACCAAAAAGTTACGCCCGATAATCATCGGCTCAGATTCTGGGTGATTGATGTTATTTGGGATAATCGCACGACCAGAGGCGACCTCACTACGCACAAACTCAGGGGTGATGATTTTGGGAATATTTGCCCCAAAGCTATCGCCGGCATGTTGGCGCATGTCGGTAAGTTCATGCTGCTTTTGGGTTTCACGAATGGCGATATATTCCATCTCAGGGGTGATGATACCTTGTCTGGCATAGTGCATTTGGGTGACGTTTTTACCCGCTTTGGCGCGGCGCGGCTTGTCAATATGCGCAAAACGTAAGTTAGCGGTAGAGATGTCTCTGGCACGTTGATTGCCATAATCGCTAGACAGTCCTGCCAACTTTTCAGTATCGCCACGCTCTTCTATCCATTTTTCCCGTAGCTTTGGAAGTCCTTTGGTTAAGTCAATATTGACATTGGGGTCGGTATAAACGCCAGAGGTGTCATAGACATAAAACGGTGGGTTGTGTTCGCCTTCGGCTTTGCCCAGTCCCCCTGTTGGTGTGTCAGTAAGGGTAATCTCACGCATTGGTACTTGGATATCAGGGCGTGAGCCTTGTACATATACTTTTTTGGAGGCGGGTAGATTACGGGTGAGGTCGCGTGCTTCTTCCTCAAAGCGTTCATCTTTGGGGCTGCGGTGGGCAGGGGTTTTTAGGGCATTGGCTTTTTCGGCTGAGCGAGAGGTCATGGTGAGTCCTTTTATCTTTATAAATAGAAGAAAGAATAGACGACTCGGTAGACAGCCCAGTATTTTGCCATACATGTGATGTTTTGAGCAGTTTGCCAAACAAAGCATCAGCAAAAAAGTAGTGACTTCCCTACGACGGTATTAACCGCATCAGGTTCAACGGGTGATGTCTCAGCAAGTTGTCTTTGTCCGTTTATCGACAGTGACAAGATGCACCCCGAGTCTTAAATCTTCTATATATTAGCAGAGTTTTTACGATTTAGCATAGGTTTACAACGATTAACGGGAAATAATAATGATTATTATTAATGAGGATTATCAATGCTCTAGATAAAATAAACTCTGATTTCATCAAAATGTCATATTTGAACGGCACACTATGGGCATATCCAACAAAGGCAATAGATTTTTTAGATATTGCTCAGTAAAAATGTGGTGTCTGTAGTGATGATGTGATTCATGCTATCTGTACACAACAGAATATAAGACTACTTTTTGTTAATAAGTTCATTTTTTAGGAGTTCGGCATGCGTTATTCATTATTAGCAGTGGCAGTTGCCAGCGTTCTATCTCTTGCCGCTTGTGATAAGAAAGCAGAAGATACAGCAACTACAGCAGCAGAATCAACTGAAGCAACTACTACAACAACCACATCTGGTGAAAGTGCCTCTACTTCTACTGGCAACTTTAAGTCAGCAGAAAATATCTCATTAGATATCACTGGTGCAGGTGCATCATTCCCACAGCCTATCTATGCCAAATGGTCAGCAGACTATAATGCAGCTACTGGTGGACAAGTAAACTATCAATCTATCGGCTCATCAGGTGGTATCAAGCAAATCATTGCTAATACTGTAGATTTTGGTGCTTCAGATGCGCCAATGACCGCAGAAGAGCTAGAAAAAGAAGGTTTGATTCAGTTTCCAACGGTGATTGGTGGTGTTGTGCCTGTGGTTAATATTCCGGGTGTGGAAGCAGGTCAGCTACATCTTGATGGTGAGAGCTTAGCCAATATTTATTTGGGCAAAATCACTAAGTGGAATGACCCTGCATTGGTGGCATTAAACCCAGACCTAACACTACCTGATGCCAATATCACGACTATCTTCCGCTCTGACGGTTCTGGTACAACTTTTAACTTCACTGATTACCTTGCCAAAGTATCGACTGATTGGGCAAATACTGTGGGCGTGGATAAAACGGTTAAATGGCCAACATCTGCAAGTGGTGCAGCAGGTAAAGGTAACGAGGGTGTGGCAAGCTATGTAAACCGTATGCCCAACTCTATTGGCTATGTTGAGTATGCGTATGCGAAGCAAAATAATATGGCACACACCGCACTAAAAAATGCGGCGGGTAATATGGTTCAGCCATCAGCAGAAACCTTTGCAGCAGCCGGTGACATTGACTGGGCTCAGTATCCGGGATTCTATAAAGTTATTACCAACTCTGAGACAGAGCAAGCATGGCCAATTGCCGCAGCTACCTTTATTTTGGTTCACAAACAGCCTAGCGACCCACAAAAAGTAGCTGGTGTATTGAATTTCTTTGATTGGGCATATACCGAAGGCGATCAAGACGCTATCGACCTAGATTATGTACCGTTTTCTGATAACGCTGTCAAACTGTTTAAAGAGAAGTGGAACGAAGTGGTTGGCTCAGATGGGCAGCCAGTTTATAAACCTGCATCATAAGATGTTGTGTCAAAAATAAACAGTTTACTTTAAAACACTTTTAAAAACCCTTTGTAAATATGTAGAGACAACCAAGCGAATACTGACTTATGAGCGTATTTGCTTGCTGTTGTCTTACCCAAGCAAGTTTATTCATTGAAAGCTTGTTCTCTTGAAGCAGTCGATGCCATGAGCTTGATAGGGTAAGGCAATCATCCTTGCTATTAGATTCTAATCCTTATTACAAGTAATAAAGCGGTTTGGCGTACGTGGCTTAATAAGTTCTGGATATGTTCTGGTGACCGCAACCTAAAAAAAGAGGCTTTCATGGCAGATTTACAATCCCAGCTAGCAAAACAAAGACGTTATGACTTTCTTTTTGTCAATGCAACTAAGGCATTTGCTGCATTGGTATTGCTGTCTTTAGGCGGTATTTTAGTATCACTTATCATTGGCGCATGGCCCAGTATGCAAGCATTTGGTTTGGGCTTTTATACCAGTAGTGAGTGGGATACAGTGAATGAACAGTTTGGTGCTTTAGCACCGATTTACGGCACATTAGTCACCTCGGTGATAGCCATTATGATTGCAGTACCAGTGAGTTTTGGTATTGCAATTTTTTTAACTGAGCTGTGTCCTAATTTTCTAAAAAAGCCACTGGGCATTGCCGTTGAGCTGCTCGCTGGTATTCCTTCGATTATTTATGGTATGTGGGGATTATTTGTTTTTGCACCATTTTTTGGTGACCACATTGAGCCGTGGTTGATTGAGAATGTCGGTGGTTTGCCAGTTATTGGCAAGCTGTTTAGTGGTGTACCGATGGGTATCGGTATGTTTACCGCAGCCTTGATTTTGGCAATTATGATTATTCCCTTTATTGCAGCCACCATGCGTGATGTTTTCTCAGTGGTGCCGGATTTATTAAAAGAGTCGGCATATGGTATGGGTGCGACCACATGGGAAGTGATGCGCAAAATTGTGTTGCCTTATACCAAAGCTGGTGTTGTTGGTGGCGTGATTTTGGGGTTAGGACGTGCATTGGGTGAGACAATGGCCGTGACTTTCTTGATTGGTAATACCTTTAATATCAATCCAAGTTTGTTTGCTTCAGGGGTATCAATTACCTCAGCATTGGCAAATGAGTTTGCTGAAGCATCTGGTGAGTTACATTTATCTTCATTATTACATTTAGGTCTGATTCTATTTGTTATCACCTTTATTGTGTTGTCTATTTCGAAGTTGATGTTGATGCGGATTGATAAAAAAGCAGGTAATTAATTTTTCAGTCTTTAAATTTATAAAAGTGTGTCAGAGATATTTAAGATAAAGGAAAGCAGATATGCAATCAGCCAACGCATTATCCACCCCTGTTAAGCCCTTTGAGGCACGCATCAATATGAGCCTCTATCGTAAGCGCCGTATGCTAAATATATTTGGCTTAGGGTTTGCCTTGATATCGGTAGCGTTTGGATTGACTTGGCTATTTTTAATCTTGTTTCAGTTGTTTTTTGAAGGTGCGCAAGGTTTAGCTCAGTTGCCGATTTTTACAGCCGATACCCCACCACCGAATACAGAAGGGGGGTTACGTAACGCCATTATTGGTTCGGCAATGCTGGCAGTATCAGGATTATTGATTGGTGCACCAGTGGGCATGATGGCAGGGATATATTTGGCTGAGTTTTCACAAGGCAGTTGGCTGGGTAAAGTGACCCGCTTTTTAAATGATATTTTGCTATCTGCCCCCTCTATTGTGATTGGTCTATTTATTTATGCCTTGATGGTACAGGGTAAAGGCTTCTCAGGATGGGCAGGTGCGTGTGCATTGGCCCTGATTGTGATTCCTGTCGTGGTACGTACCACAGAAAATATGCTTAATCTTGTTCCCAACCAGCTACGTGAAGCTGCCTATGCACTGGGTACACCGAAGTGGAAGCTGGTCAGTAGTGTGACAGTTAAAGCTGCCAAAGCAGGGTTGACCACTGGGGTATTACTGGCATTTGCCCGTATTACTGGTGAGACTGCACCGTTACTATTCACCGCATTTAATAACCAATACTTTAATACTGATATGAATAAAGCAATGGCAAACTTACCTAATACCATCTATCAGTTTGCTATGAGTCCAGCCGCTAACTGGCATGAGCTGGCATGGGCTGCTGCCTTATTAATCACATTGGCTGTATTGAGTCTGAACATCGCAGCACGCTTTATCGGTGGTAAAGAGCATAAGTAAGGTTGGGGGCAGGATGTACTTGCGCCATATAGACATTTGCTATTAGCCAATTAATGAATGAAATAACTGGATATGATTATGAATGACGTTGTTGACAGAGTAACCTCTCAAAAGACCTCTATACAGACACAAGAAAACAAGTCTGCTAGTAATGCACAAGCGGCCCAGCCAAATATGGAGAACTTCACCACACAGACCATGGCTGACTTACCTAGTAATATGCCACCTGCAAAAATGCAAATCCGTGACCTCAATTTTTACTATGGTGATTTTAAAGCACTCAAAGGTATTAATCTTGAGATTCCTGACAAGCATGTCACTGCATTTATTGGTCCTTCTGGCTGTGGCAAATCTACTTTGTTACGTACCTTTAACCGTATGTATGACTTATATCCAGGTATGCGTGCAGAAGGTCAAATCAACCTAGATGGCAAAAACATCTTGGATAGGGACGTTGATGTCAACTTGCTACGGGCAAGGGTTGGTATGGTTTTCCAAAAACCAACGCCATTTCCAATGTCCATTTATGACAATGTTGCCTTTGGCGTAAAGCTTTATGAAAAACTTAGTAAAGCAGAGATGGACGAGCGTGTTGAATGGGCATTGAAAAAAGCGGCACTATGGACAGAGGTTAAAGATAAGCTAAGAGCATCTGGGCTATCACTCTCTGGTGGTCAGCAGCAACGTTTATGTATTGCTCGTGGTGTGGCAACTAAGCCTGAAGTGTTGCTTCTTGATGAGCCAACCTCAGCACTTGACCCCATTTCTACTGGTGCGATTGAAGACTTAATTGAAGATTTAAAAAATGACTATACCATCGCCATTGTAACCCATAATATGCAGCAAGCAGCACGGGTGTCAGACTACACTGTCTATATGTATTTGGGTGATATGGTTGAGATGGGCGAGACAGACCAGCTATTTACTAACCCACAGCAAAAAGCGACAGAAGACTATATCACCGGACGCTACGGTTAATAGGGCATCAACTATCGCAATGAGCTGATGATATGGTTGAGATTGATGGCTATCATCAAGGAAAGTAAGTTATGAACATGAATACATTGGATAAACATACCTCAAAGAGCTTTGACATAGAGCTAAAAGAAGCCACTACTCTTTTTTTAGAAATGGGAGAGTCGGTTGCCAAGCAAGTTGCTAAAGCCATTCATTCTTTAACCGATGCAAATAATGCTCAGGCACAAGAAGTGATTAATGCGGACCATGACATTAATCAAATGGAAATTACCCTAGATGAGCGCATTTTATTGATGGTTGCCAAGCGTCAGCCAGCCGCCAATGATTTGCGTTTGATTATGGCGATGAGTAAAGGTGTGGTAGACCTTGAGCGTATCGGTGATGAAGCAGTAAAAATTGCGCAAATGGCTCAGCAGGTAGTCAGTGAAGGCAGCTCCCCACGGGGATACTCAGAAGTCCAGCACCTGAGCAATCAGGTACGCTTGATGATACACAGTGCTTTAGAAGCCTTTGCTCATCTTGATGCTGAGCAAGCGTTTGAGGTAATGCGTAATGATACGGTGATTAACCAAGAGTATCAATCTGCCATTCGTGCCTTAATGACCTATATTATGGAAGACCCACGCCATGTCTCAAAAGTATTGAACATCATCTGGGTATTGCGTGCTTTAGAGCGCATTGGAGACCATGCCCGTAATATTGCCGAGTTGGTGATTTACTCAAAAAGTGGTAAAGACGTGCGCCATACAAACTTTGAGCAGGTAGAAAAGGCCGTACAAGAAGTACATGACCAACAACTGGCACGACAAGCGAGTGGGGCTGAACAATCTCAAGTGGAAGAGAAAAAATCATCTTAACTTTAAATCAATAAAAAATACGAAGTACATAACAATAAAAAAGAACGATGAAAACACAATCATTTTCCCTGTGGTGTTTGTTTAACAAACACCACTTTTTTATGTTAACTCTACCTGAGCTTTTAGTTAGCTTTCAGGTGTCCAACCCTGAGGGCGCTCGTAGTCTTCGTTATCCAAAAACTTATTGCGTTGTTCAGTTAAGAATTTTTTGGCTTCAGGGTCCATCATGCTTAAATGGTTTTCGTTAATTAGCATGGTTTGATGCTCTAGCCACTCATCCCATGCTTTTTTTGACACGGTATTTTGAATCTCTTCACCAATCTTATTGGGAAAAGGTGGATGGGGCATTTTGGGTAAATCTTGCTTATATTTACGGCAAAATACCATATTGGCTTTAGGGTCAAATGTCTGGGTCATGATCTTATCCTTGTGTAATTTGATTGTTGTTAAACTTTTCTAAACGCTCACGTCCACGTGCCACCGCTTGTGTTACCTGATTGGGAGCAGTACCGCCCAAATGGTCACGAGCAGCAAGTGAGCCTTCAAGTGTCAAATAATCAAACACATCGTCGCTAATGGCATCACTAAACTGCTGTAGCTGCTCCAAACTTAACTCACTAATATCAACACCTTCTTTGATAGCCAGTGCCACAGTATTTCCAACTACCTCATGAGCATCACGGAATGCAACACCACGGCGTACCAGATAATCTGCCAAATCTGTCGCCGTTGCATAGCCCTTCATCGTCGCTGCTCGCATGTTTTCTTTGTTCGGAATAATATTAGGAAGCATATCCACAAATGCCAATAATGAACCTGTAAGCGTATCCACACAATCAAATAATGGTTCTTTATCTTCTTGATTGTCTTTATTATAGGCAAGCGGCTGATTTTTCATCAGTGTTAGTAAGGTAGTTAACTGACCAAATACTCGCGCAGCCTTACCACGTACAAGCTCTGGTACATCAGGGTTTTTCTTTTGAGGCATGATGGATGAGCCAGTACAAAAACGGTCAGGAATCTGCACAAAGCCAAACTGAGCAGACATCCATAAGATAATCTCTTCACTCATACGTGATAGGTGCATCATCAAAATAGAGGCAGCAGCAGTAAACTCAATGGCAAAATCGCGGTCAGAAACAGCATCCAATGAGTTTTGGCAGATACCTTCAAAGCCGAGTAACTCTGCGGTAATAGTGCGGTCGATAGGGAAAGTAGTACCTGCTAAGGCAGCACTACCTAATGGCATCTGATTAATACGTTTGCGAGCATCAATCAGTCTGTCTGTATCACGATTTAGCATCTCAAACCACGCCATCACATGATGACCAAAGCTGACAGGCTGAGCGGTTTGCAGATGGGTAAATCCGGGCATGATAGTATCAGTATGCTGCGCTGCTAAATCCAATAGCCCAGATTGTAGCTTAACCAATAAAGCAATAATATTATCGGTCTCTTCACGCAGCCACAGACGAATATCCGTCGCTACTTGGTCATTGCGGCTACGTCCTGTATGCAGCTTTTTACCGACTACTCCAATCAAATCAGTCAGCCGTGATTCGACATTCATATGTACATCTTCAAGTGTCACAGACCAATTAAACTCACCTGCATCAATCTCTGCTTGCACTTGTTTAAGCCCATTAATAATCGCATTGACCTCATCGTCAGTCAAAATATTGCACTTTCCAAGCATGGTCGCATGGGCAATTGAGCCTTGAATATCATGCTTGGCAAAACGCTGGTCAAAGCCAACAGAGGCAGTAAAAGCAGCAACGAAGCTGTCAGTAGCTTCACTAAAGCGCCCACCCCACATCTGTTGTCCTTGCTGTGATTGCGCACTTGTAGATGGCTGAGTATTGGCATTAGTATGAGAGTGTGTTGACATAATAAAATCGCTTATCCAATGAAAAGTAAGAGTAAAAGAATAAAAAATGAGCAGGTTGCTCAGTGATATGAATAGGGTTATAAACTATTACAACAAGTTGTTACTAGCAAAGGCAAAATAGAGCAGATATCTATCTTGAAATCAACCATTAAGGCATTGCCTTAGTCTAAAAACTACTCTGGTTTGGAATATATGCTCATTGCTAAGTTGTGATGGTTGATAACATATTCGGCACTATTTTTGCGCTAATAGATATGATATGTATACAAAATTTTTTGCTATCCTTATAGACGCTGGATAAAGCAAATTCATAATTTTTTTGGCTCAATAAAAACTTTTTGCTCTATCTTTGTCCAAAATGTATCTATTTTTTGTCAGTCATCATCTGAAATGATAATTATATCGGTTTGTCTATATAAACTATTTACTCTACTCATTTTTTACCCTGATAATAGCACTGCTATTTTGGAGCTTCCGAAGTTTAAGTAGTGTGATGAGCTATAAAATGAGTAAATTAGTTACTTATCTAGGATGGTTTCGGTTATAACACAGTGGCAACCATTCAGCCAAACAAATAGTGCGTGCAATATTTACCTATTGGTGTATGAGCTCATTTGTTGTGCTTAAGATGATGTAATTGATGTTGGATACTGATAGTTTTGAGGTGTTGCATACCTAGTCACAGCATGATTTTAGTCATTGAATCAGCTGTTGCTAAAACTAAGAAGCCATTAAACAATCATCAAACAAATCAATAGATATGATGTCAGTATAGCAAATGGCACAAAGGTCTTTCTAGAGGATGTCAGTAATTCACTGCAAAGTCTTTTAGATACTGTGTCATCTGGTATAGAGTGCATTATAACGCATGTTCAGGCAATGTAATATCATATTGTAAATTAAGAGATTTACAAACATTGTGCCATAGTTAGTATCTGTGACTGCTATGCTCACTATTTCAATGTGCTATTGTGATTGTATGTATTGATTATAAATTGTACAAGTTCTACAAAAGAAGAGCTGTGGTATTTGGTTATAAAATGAGAATTTAAATTTTACTTTGAAAAATCATGGTAAAATTATTAATATGAAATCATCCTTGTCACGATGTTTTGATTAAGTTTAAGCTTTGCTAGATAGGAAGTTTTTGAAAATTAGATATGTAGAGAGTATGGAATCAATGTCTAACAAGGCAACTTTGTATTACAAGGTCTCGTTTTTTCATTTTGTCCATTGCTGGATGGATAATCAATAAAGTTTTATTGAGTCATTATCTATATTATATATTCTAATTTTTCATAATGATGATAAACAAGGTAATACAAAGTAAGGTTTTAAGCTGTAGATATAAAAAGCTGAAGAATTCGTGATGAATGGTCAAGTATATAATTGAAGGAGTCGAGCATGAGAATTGTGGTATGTGATGATGAGCCATTAGCGCGTGAGCGTTTGGTACGGATTGTCAAAGAGGCAGGACATGAGGTCGTTGCACAAGCAATGACTGGCTCAGAAGCTGTAGATATGGTTAAACAGCATCAGCCTGATGTTATATTATTAGACATTCGTATGCCAAAAATGGATGGTGTTCGCTGTGCGCATGAGCTAAATGAGCTTGAGCATCCACCCGCAGTTATTTTTGTGACTGCTTATGACCATTATGCCATTGCCGCCTTTAAGTCACAGGCGATTGGCTATTTATTGAAGCCTGCCAATAAAGATGAGCTATTAGAAGCATTGGAAGGCGCAAGTAGCCTCAACGCTGCGCAGTTAAATGAGATTCGTAAGTTAGAAGACCCAACCGTACGACCTGTACGTCAGCATATTGCAGCACGTACGCACCGAGGTGTAGAGCTGATTCCTTTGGCTGATATTTATTATTTTACTGCTGACCAAAAGTACGTCAAAGTCCGCCATAAGGGTGGTATCGTCTTGATTGATGAGACATTAAAAGAGCTAGAGCAGGAGTTTGAGGATTTCTTATTCCGTATTCATCGTAACGCTTTGATTAACTTAGATTATCTTGAGCTATTAGAGACTGTTGACTCTGGACAGTATCAAGTGCGTTTTAAAGGTATTGATGAAAAGCTGGCAGTAAGCCGTCGTCATGTTCCAGTATTGCGTGATAAGATTCAGAATATGTAACAGAATACAGTAAAAATTTCATATTACCCTTATTTATGATTAAATAGGGGTATTTTTTTGCCATACAGAAAGATCTATAGTCAAAGAATGACCAAACAGCTACAGTGCTGTCCTTGTTTTGTGTAGCTGTCTATTCAGTATTCGGTTACTTTGTCTTCATTGTATTATTCTTTGACTATAATATTGTGGTAATGATTTTTTGAGCCTTTATTCTTATATGACCTAATAGAAGGGTGTTATCATGACGATATCACAAGAAAAACCCTTAGTAACAGATAACATAGCAACTGACCAAACCACATTAAATATTGCCACACGCCAAAGCCCATTGGCATTGTGGCAGGCTGAGCATATCAAGGCCAGATTGGAAGCACTATATCCAGAGTTAACGGTGAATTTGGTTACGATGGTGACCAAAGGTGATAAGATTTTGGATACACCCCTTGCCAAGATTGGTGGTAAAGGCTTATTTGTGAAAGAGCTGGAGCAAGCACTGTTTGATAAGCGTGCTGATATTGCTGTGCATTCGCTAAAAGATGTGCCAATGGAGTTGCCAGAAGGGTTGATGTTGGGGGCATATTGTCAGCGTGCTGCGCCGACAGATGCGTTTGTTTCTAATCAGTATGAGTCATTACAAGCATTGCCAGAAGGTGCTGTGCTAGGAACATCAAGTTTGCGCCGTCAATGTCAGATTAAAGCGCATCGACCTGATTTACAAATTAAGACGTTACGTGGCAATGTCGGCACACGCCTTAGTAAGCTGGATGCTGGTGAGTATGATGCCATTATTTTGGCAACCAGTGGTCTACAGCGCATGGGTCTAGATGAGCGTATCCGTGGAGAGTTAGACGTTGAGGTTAGTCTACCAGCAGTGGGGCAAGGAGCGTTGGCGATTGAGTGTCGAGAAGGGGATGAGTCAGTATTATCACTGTTGGCACCTCTGAATGATGACATTTCTCGTATCTGCCTGATTGCTGAGCGAGCGTTAAACAGACACTTACAAGGTGGTTGCCAAGTACCTATTGCTGGTTTTGCACTGTTAGATGAGCAGACATCTGAGCTTTGGCTACGTGGTCGAGTCGGCTCAGAGGATGGCACAACATTGCTAAAGGTTGAGCAGAGATGCCAGTTGTCTGGGACACAGTCTGAGCAAGAGCGACAAGCAGAGCAAGTAGGTATTGAGGTTGCTGAGGCTTTATTAGCACAGGGTGCAGACCAAATTTTAAACCATATTTATAATAAGTAGTGAGTTTGTGCAATTTGTAAATACACGCCCTGCGAGCCGAGCAGTGGCTCTGAGTCAGGCACTGCATCAGGCTGGTGTGCAGGTTTATGATATGCCATTATTGACACTGGATACATTGGACTTATCAGATAAAGATAAGCGGTGTATGGGGCAACTATTGAACAGTGAGTATCAAGTATTGGTTGTGGTCAGCCCATCGGCTGCGCGTATGGGGTTGGCACAATGCCCATATGACTATGTGCCTGACTATCCAGTTATTGCTGTTGGTGAAGCCACTGCAAAAATATTGCGCCAACGAGGTTGGCAAGTACAGTGTCCAGATGAGTCGAGTAATGAAGGGATGCTGAATATGCCAATGATTCAGCAGCTGTCAGCAAATAGCCGAGTATTCATCTGGCGTGGTGCTGGTGGTAGACGACTGCTAGTAGATTGCTTGCGAGAACGGGGCATACAAGTTGATATTGTTGAGTGGTATGAGCGCCGTTGCCCACAGTCATTGTCAGAAGATTATCAGCAACTCTGTGAAAAGATGGTAGGGCAACAAGATACGCCAATGGTGGTGTTGATTAGTAGTGGAGAAGCTTTTATACATTGGCAGACAGTGGTGGAAAGCCAGAAAATGCAGGTTAATATGCCAGTAGCTGCACCGTCTTTATCCAGTTTTTATTACTTTGTATTAGGGGAACGCTTGTCACAGCGACTACAGGCGTTGGGATTACAGTACAGTCAACTACAAAGTTTGCAAAGTCAGCATATTTTAGATTACCTATATACTTTAGATAAGTAAGGTCGTGATAGGTTTTTGCAACTCTGCTTCTTTATAATGACTTTGCTTTTTTAGAGTGATAAATAATAGTGGGGTTAGTTGAGTATTTATACTACCATGATGTTAATATTTACAAGAAGTCAGTGGTATGCAATGGAAAGCTTAACAGACTCACATAAGCAGTTGTTTAATAATGATTTATTCCACTTTGTCAGTATAAGGTAGCCAGCATGAGTGATAAGCCCTCTGTCAACAAACAACAAGAGAACCTTGCTGCCACCACTCAACGTAAAAAAGCACGTTATTTATTGGTGCTACTACAGTGGTTGGGTATTAGTCTGTTGTTAGTTGGGCTAGTATGGCTTTATATTGCGCAGCAACGTCAACATACAGATATCACCCAGCGCCTGCAGACCATAAGTCAGCGTATTGATAAACTAAATATGCTTGAAGATAAGCTAGTGGCGATGAATAAAGATTTATCAAATAAGCAGGTTGTAGAAGATAAAGCCCCCTCTACGCAGTCATCTGGACAGATTCAGCAAATTAGGTTACAGCTACAAGCGGCAGATGTGTTGCTACGTCAGTCTCGTTATTTAGAAGCCATTCAGTTATTGCAGGGCATACACTGGCAGTTAGAGCAAGGTAATCATGATATTTCCGCTGCGTTGACAGCAGTACTGTTGCGTAGCTTAGAAAAAGATATTACTTATCTCCAAAGTCGAGAGCGTCAGCCAGATAGCTGGCAGGAGCAGATTTTTGCCATACAAGCAGTGCAAAAATTTTTAGCCTCACAAGTATCAGACACCTCAGTACAGAAGCCAGATATCCGTTTGTATGATGTGATTATGCAGTTAAATCTGGCACAGCAAGCAGCTGCAAATCAAGATTCAGTGATGTTACAAAGATATTTGCGATTGTCAGTGGATAGATTAAAGTCACTTTTTCCAGCTACTGCATCTGCAACTGAGCTGTCATCTGCTACGACATCACCTTCTAAGCTAGATAATCAGCCAGTGGAATCAGGCAGTGATAATAGTACTAACAATACTATTAATCATAGTGCAGATAAGCATAGTACAGAAACAAATGATAGTAATGAATTGGATCGCATCAAAACCTTGCAATATGGTGATCTACAAAATATGAGCGATGTGGTTTATCTTCTTGAGCAAATGATTGCAACACCACCAACAGCAGTCACATTAACCACCACGCAGGTATTGGCAGTACCAGAGAATAATCAGTAATTCATCCACAAGATATCGTTAAATAATATTGTGAAGTATGCTGGATACTAAACAATAATGATAAAAGGGAAATTTATGAGCGCAGTAGAAAAGACAAGACAAATATCTGAGCCATTTAGTGTTGAGAGTATTGGTGATATTCCTGAAGTATTGCAACACTATCCGACTATCCATCCACAAGTTGTGGCGTGGGGTGATATGGATGCTTTCAATCATTTAAATAATGTGGTGTATTATCGTTATGCTGAGTCTGCCCGTATTGCCTATTTGCGTGCTATAAATATGTTTGCTGCTGGTAGCGTGACTGTACTGGCACAGTGTAGCTGTCAGTATTTAGTACCAGTGACATATCCAGATACACTATTAATCGGTGTACGTAGCAAATCAGTGGGAAATAGTAGCATTGTCACTGAGTATTTATACTATAGTACTGCCCAGAAAAAAGTCGTGGCGACAGGTGAGGCAGTGGTGGTTCGTCTGGATGATACTGCACAGCGTAAGTCACCATGGACAGCAGAAGAGCGTCAGCAGTTATTAAGTTTTGACCAAGCGGTTGGGCATGAGCCACAGACATCTTAATATGAAATTGCCTATTTTTCAGAGCTGTTTAGCGGGTGATGTGGGTCATCTAGGGCGTTTGTCTTGATGAATCATCCTAGTTTGCCACTGCTTGATGGTTGCTTATATCCAATACAATGGCAAGGTCATCAGATTTGTGAGCCACAGCAGCTATTGCATGCCTTGCCTTGCTATTTACAGCAAGACTTATCCACATATAAACAAGCATTTTGTGAGATATTACTGCAAAATGATACTTACCAAGAGTGGATAAACTTTACTGTATTTGGGCGTTATGTGCAGCGTAGCTTTGCAGCTTTTTATCGTCAAAGTGAAGATAACTTTAATGCTGATATGCCAGATTTACTGCGTCATGAGCTAATGCGTCATGCACAATATTTGCCAATGACACAGACGCTGTTTTTTGGTGGTGAGTTACCAAGAACGGCACGACAAGAAAAGCTATTTTCTAGCACACTCAATCCCTTTACTGCATGGCAACAGGCACAGGATAATCCTGCGTTGCTACCGTCTAGACAACGCTGTGTATTTATTAACTTGCTACAAATTGCCAGTCATAAAGTATTGGGTTTTGCAGTACGCCATAATAAACGCACCAGTGAGCGCTTGCAAAGCGAAGTGATGATACTCAATTTTTCAGATTTACGTTTGGTTTCAGAGCAAAGCTTATACCAAGTTGATGAAAAAGGCATAGACAGCGACCAACTCTCACCATCTATGCCCGTTTTTTTACGCCGTTATGAAATCCGATAGCAAAAAGTATGATTGACTAGGCAATCATATGTTATTCATAGATATGCTTATAAAATATCTTGCTTGGTGCCAAATATTTTATCGCCTGCATCACCTAACCCTGGAATAATATAACCATTTTCATCCAGATGGCTATCTAAAGCGGCGGTATAAATGGTAACGTCAGGGTGTGCTTCATTGACCAAACGCACGCCTTCAGGGGCAGCCACCAGTACCAAGGCTTTAATATCCTGACAGCCTTTGTCTTTGAGCATATCAATGGTCGCTACCATCGAACCACCTGTCGCAAGCATGGGGTCAATGATTAACGCAGGGCGACGATGCACATCTTTGACCAGTTTTTCAAAGAACGGCACAGGTTGTAAGGTTTCTTCATCACGTTGTAAGCCCACCACCGAAATTTTGGCGGTAGGAATTAAGTCTAATACCCCATCTAGCATACCCAAGCCTGCCCGCAAAATTGGTACAACGGTCAGCGTTTTACCGACGATTTGCTCGCCTTCTATCTCACCACACCAGCCTTGCATGGTAAAGGTTTCAATCTCAAAATTACGGCTGGCTTCATACGCCATCAAACGAGCCAACTCTTTGGTTAAGGTGCGGAATTTATAAGTGCTGCAGTCTTTTTCACGCATGAGGCTAAGTTTGTGACGTACAAGGGGATGGTCAATTACCGTTACTTGAAGGTCTGTCATTTTTTGTCCTTATTATGGGAGTAGAGTCATGAGTGCTAAAATATAGTCAACAAACTTTATAACTGTTACAGTGTTAGGCTCGCTTGTTATACAACCGTACTATCTGCACGCGCTTGCCTTGTACCAGTTTATAGCTTCGCTGACTATAGCTTGCATTAACAAACGCTATGATAGCAAAATTTCACGACAAACCGTTATGGATAATACAATGACCGATAGTACACAAAGTTCTACGCAACCTTTTGCACAACAGGCAGAAGAACTACCGATTGAGCAACATCCATTTCCGCCTGTATTGCCCAAAGAAGCGACCATTATGATGATGGGTACATTTCCGCCCACTGAGGATAAATGGGCTATGCCGTTTCATTATCCTAATTTTTATAATGATATGTGGCGAATTTATGGTGAGGTGTTTTTTGCTGACCCTGACCACTTCCGAGTGGGTGAGGAAAAACGCTTTGAACCCCAGCGTATTATTGATTTTTTGCATGAACGGGGCATTGCCTCATGTCCCACCGTTCGCAGTGCTATTCGTGAGCAAGGCAATGCTGCTGACAAGCATTTGCAAGTGGTGGACAAAGTCGATTTGGACAGTATTTTAACGCAAGTGCCACAAGTGCAAACCTTATTTACTACAGGCGGAAAAGCCACCGAAATTTTACTCAGCTTACTTGAGAATCCTCCCAAACTTCCAAAAACCAACCAACACATTGACTATCCTTATCCTACTCGTGCGTTAACTTTATATCGTCTGCCTTCTACTTCTCGGGCATATCCTCTTGCCTTTAGCAAAAAAGTTGAGGCGTATCGGGCATTTTTTGCAAAGATGGGTAAGATTTAACGGGTAAGTTTTGTAATACAGGTTAAGGAAATAGTTATTGTGTCATCGAGCATAAAAACCACTGTCATCAATTTTATCCAAGCCACCCGTCCTCGTACCTTTATGCTTGCTGTTGCCAGTATTATCTGTGGCAATGCGTTGGCATATCATCAATTAGCAGGTTTTGACCTTCATCATTGGGGTATATTTTTGCTGAGTTTATGGGTGGCATTGGCACTACAAATTTTATCCAACCTTGCCAATGATTATGGTGACGGTATCAAAGGCACTGATGATTTACGGGCAACTGATAGCCCCCAGCGTTTGACAGCACAAGGTCAGCTTGACCCCAAACGCTTAAAGCGTTGGATTATTATTTGGGCATGGCTCACCTTTTTTTCTGGGGTAGGGCTGATTTATTGGGCGTTTGATAGTATTAGTGATTTATTATTATTTTTAGGTTTTGGTATTGTAGCGATTTTTGCAGCGATGGCATATACCATGGGTAAGCGACCTTATGGCTATCGGGCGATGGGAGAGGTGGCGGTTCTTATCTTCTTTGGCTGGCTTGCGGTGTTGGGCAGTTGTTATTTGCAAACTCAGCGATTTGCAATCCCCACTGACTTACCGCAACTATTGCCTGCAACGGGGTGCGGATTGTTGGCATCGTGTGTGTTGTATCTTAATAATATGCGAGATATAGACAGTGATAAGCAGGCAGGTAAAATTACTGTTGCGGTGCTATTGGGCAAAGAGCAAATGCGAAAGGGCTATTTTGCTTTATTGGCAGTGGCAATCTTGCTGTATGTTGTCGCAAGTTATTACTATGGATTGGCAAGTTTATTATGGTTACTGACATTACCGCTTATCATTCGCCATATTAAATATATTCAGCAAGTCCCACAGAAAATTGGCACACAATTACCAAAAATTGTATTACTAACCTTCTTTATTAACCTATTATTTGCATTGGGGATTGTTATTTAAGGTAAAGTAAATTTAGGATAAAGCAAATTAAAGACAAGGTGTCAAAAATAGTTTAAGATAAGCTAATATCTATACTAAAAAAATCAAACATTATAGAGGAAATAGACAAGGATGCTAACTGATACAACGGCTCGTCAATCCAATCCACCTCGCTCAAATATTCCCAATGTCACAAAAGCCCTTACCAACAATATTGGGCAAGCATTAATCGGCAAACAACCACAGATTTTATTGGCGCTCACTTGTTTGGTGGCAGGCGGGCATTTGTTATTAGAGGACGTACCGGGACTGGGTAAAACCACCCTTGCCAAAGCATTAGCAACCGCCATTAAGGGGCAGTTTCGGCGGGTGCAATGTACCCCCGATTTAATGCCTAGCGACATTACAGGGGTGACGGTATATAACCAAAAAAATGCCTCTTTTGAATTTATCCAAGGTCCTGTGTTTACCAATATTTTATTGGCAGATGAGATTAACCGCACCAGCCCACGTACTCAGTCGGCACTGCTTGAGGCGATGAGTGACGCAACGGTGAGTATTGATAATGTCAGCCATGAGTTGCCCGAGCTATTTTTTGTGATTGCCACCCAAAACCCTGTGGAATTTAGTGGCACTTATGAATTACCCGAAGCTCAAATGGACAGGTTTATGATGAGGTTGTCTTTGGGTTATCCTGATAAAGCCAGTGAAATCGCCATGTTAAAAGGGGTTTGTGGGCAAGCAGGCAGTGATAACCATAGCTTATCTACGCAACAACAAGTAAAGCCGTTATTATCGACAGGGCAAGTATTACAACTGCGTCAACGTGCCAGTCAAGTGACAGTTAGCGAGGATATGTTTAACTATATTGTGAATATCGTTGAGCGTACCCGTCATCATCAAGCGTTGCGATTGGGGGCAAGCCCGCGTGCCTCTTTAAGCCTGCTTAAAGCCTCACAAGCCTATGCCTTATTGACAGGGGCAAACAGCATTACCCCCGAGCATATTAAATTATTGGCAGAACCGATTTTGGCACATCGTTTGTTATTTAAAAATCAGCATAGCACTGCGATGGAGCGACAACAATTCTTTGAGCAATTACTCGACAGACAAGTCGCCGTTCCTGATAATCCTTTATCTTTATAATAAAACTTTATAAAAAAAGAATATTAAAAACAGGGAAATGTTGCCATGTTAAACCACACAAACACCAGTGAGCCTAACCAATTAGATGAACTGGTGGCTCAGCTTGAACCCGTTTTAAAGCATATTAACCTGCATCGGTTTTTATGGGGTTTTATTGTGGTGTGTGCCTTTATCGCATGGAATCGGGGCTTAATGTTGTTATATGCGTTGGTGGCGTTTTTATTGGCGGTGATGTTGGTCAGTTATGGCTTTTATTTTATCAACCTTAAAGGCTTATCACTACGAGCAAACCTACCACATGACAATGTATTGGCAGGAGAGGATTTTGCCGTTACCGTCAGTCTACAAAGTCAATGGACAAAGCATTTTTTAGCCATCTATTTACCGATGATTAAAGAATATCAAGACCCACGTCTTGCCCAACTAAATAAAGCTGACAATTCACAATCCATTTCACAGCCTATTTCACAATCCGTTCAAACCACGTTTCGCCTATTTATCTTACGCAGTCAACATACCCAATCGTTTGAGTGTATCGGGCAATTGCCACGAGGTGTTTATCGTTTATCTACAGTTCAAATAAGCTGTGCCTATCCATTAGGCATTGTCAGCACTCAGCAAAGCTTTGATATTGATGGTTTTATTTTCGATGGTGCGGACGAGGGTAGTAACAATAAAGTTTATGTGTTACCGCGTTGGTTTAGCGTTGCCAATCTACCCAATCATTGGGCAAACAGTGTGGGCGTTGGCAACTTACCGTCACGCCATAAAGGACAACATGATGAATTTGCCGATGTGCGACCTTATCGCCGAGGTGACGCCTTTAAAACGGTGCATTGGGGAGCAAGTGCCAGACAGGTCAGTCGTGGGCAAGATTTGGTGGTCAAAGAATTTGACGCATTGGATAAACCTCGAATATTAATTTTGCTTAATCAATTTGATATTCGTGAGCCTCAAGCCTTTGACACCATGATTAGTATCGCCTTATCAATGGGACATCATCTAAGCGGGCAAGGGTTTGGCGTGCATTTATTGGGATTTGACGCACCGTTTCACTCACTCACAGATTATTGGCAAATCCAACTGACTGAGCAGACTCACCCCACCAGTGATGTGTTAAGAAAATTGGCAGAAATTGATGGCTTTTATCTGATGACAACAATGGCAACAGGTAATAGCTTGAACAGTTCCAACAACCAAAACAATAACTATGGTGCATTTATTAGCACCGCCTTAAATAAATTTTCGCAAAGTAACTTGCTTATCAGTTTTTATGCGCATACGCCAATAACCAACAGTGCTGGCTCTACAGCCAGTCATGCCCATTGCCAACATTGCCATATCTATTTAGATAAAACCACCCAACAAAACCACTACCAACAGCTAAGCGACAATCTCAGTGTGTATCGTATTCAGCCCAACTCAACACTTGAGCAACTGGCACAAGTGTTTGGTGGCAAAACGTTTGATAATATTGGTAATCATCAAAACGAGCAAGCAAAACGAACACAACAACAAGGATAATGGGAAAAACAAATGAGCCAAACCTATATCCGACCCAACCCTCAAAACGATACACAAAGCAGTATGCAGAACAACATACAAAATGGTTTGCAGAACAGCTTGCAGAATCAGCCTCAAGAATGGCTTTTAGAGGATTTTGCCATTCATCTATGGCTGTCTGCATTGATTGCCGTTGGCTTTGCAGGGGCGGTTTTTGGCTTATTTGGTATTGGTTTTGCTGTCGTGATGTTTATCGTGGCATTTGTTGCTAACTTTTTTAGTCTAAATTTTGCCTATGAGTACCGAGAACAAAAAAACGCCCTAAAGCAACCTGCTGATGCCTGTGCCGTATTGGGATTGGCGGTTTTATTTATCTTATTATTTGCCCAAGGCTTAATCGTTGCCTTATTGGGTATGTTGTTTTTTTTACAACTGGCATTAAACCTAAACTTTCGTGAACATCGGCAAGTTTACTTTGGGCTTATCATCGCCTTTGTCGCCTTAATGGGCGGGGCAGTGCATACCTTTTCCACAGGTTACCTATTTTTTATTCTCTTATTTTGCGTTTTTGCCTGTTTTTATCTGGCGTCCGTATTTGTCGATAAACAACGCTATCTCAACCCAATTGATAACAATATTTCCCAAATTGCTAACCAGCATACTGGTACAAACAGCAACAGCCAAGAGATGGTATATATTGGGCAATGGCATTATCGAGAACGGCTTATCGTTGCCGTTATCATCAGTGCCGTTGCAGGTTTTCTCTACCTTGCCACCCCACATTTTAGTGCAGGCAATTTAGGCTCAGTGCCATTAAAAGGCTTTCAACAATATGAAAATAGCACCCTTGAGCAACAAATCCTACCAGCCAATGCCGACCTAAGCGATAGCTTTTATGACGAGCCGACTAATAGCAGTGGCAACAATACAGGCAAACAAGGACAAAATAATAACGCACATAAAATGGGTAACAAAAATTCCCCATTTGGCAAACCCGCTCAGCCTATTAATGTGGATAACGGTGCTAATAGCAGTGACGGCTTAGCAAGTCCTGACGCAAACAATGTGAATATCGGGCAATCCTCATGGCTAGATGACAGCATTTATTTTTATGTCAAATCCGAACGCCCACGCTACCTACAAAACCGCACCCAAACCTATTTTGATGGTGCGTCATGGTACAGCCTACAATATGGTTGGAAAAAATTAACAGGTGAGCGACAAACCTATTCTTTATATCCCGACAAACCAAACGCCAACATTGACATTCAAGTGGTCAAAGACAATGGGCAACAGCATCTACTGACTACTGATAACACCGTTGCTGTTAGCTTTCCTAATAGCTGGCTTGCCACCAACTATTACGACCAAGTCAAAGCAGGCAAACCCCTAAGCAAAGACACTCAATATCAGCTACAAGTGGTGGACGAATACCAACACAACCGCTTAATTGACCGTCATCAAGCCAAACCTGACAGCAAAGACTTACAACTACCTAATAATCTTGACCCAAGAATTGCTAAGCTGTCGCAACAAATCACCGCCCCATATCGCAATGACTGGCAAAAAGCCCAAGCCTTAGAAAGCCACTTGCGTAACAACTATCAATACACCCTAGCCACCTTGCCCAACCAAAACAACATTCCATTAACCGACTTTTTATTTGGCAGTAAACAAGGGCATTGCGAATATTTTGCCACCGCCTTAGCCATCATGTTACGGCAACAACATATCCCTGCACGTATGATTACAGGCTACGTTGCCCAAGACTACAACCCCATCACAGGCTATTATGAAGTCAAAGGCACAAACGGACACGCATGGGTTTCTGCTTATATTGATGGGCATTGGGCAGTCTTTGAAGCCACAGGGGCATATCAACCCCCTAACCAAAATACTGCACAACAGCAAGCCGAGCAACGGCAACAGGCACAACAACAAGCTGAGCAAATAGCAAAACAATCAGGGGCTAACAGTTCTGTAAACCAATCTGACCCATTAAACCGTGTTAATGACAACTCTAATGGCGATTCTAATAGTGAGCTTAATAACAATAGTGACAATAGCGATGACAGTATTGATGACAACAATACGATAGATACAATCAATGAAAATATTAATAATGATGAGTCAGCCAGTGACAACATAAATAGTGATAGTATCAGTCTACCACCGCCACAAAACACCCATACCGCCATCAAAGACTACCTAGAAAATATCAATCAACAACAAAACCTAGTCAATGACAGCCTCACAGAAAATCAGCATCAGCTTAGCTGGTCAGAACAGCTTAAATTTTGGGCGTATCAATTTTGGTATCAACTTATCTTACTGCTCGACTACCTGATTATATTACTTAAAAAGGCACTATGGTTTGTAGCCATATTTGCTGTCATTGCTAGTGGGTGTTATCTGCTGTATCGTCAACTATATAACCCCATCATGGACAAAATCGACCTATACCGCCTAAAGCGACTCACCTTTGAGCCAAACTCAAATACAGACAGCGACCATAGCCAAAACGAGCAACTAAAAACCTATCTACACCAAAGTATGCACCTATATCAACGTATGCTTACACGTCATGGCGTTCGCCGTCCACGCGGACAAACCATAGACCAATTTAGCCAATACCTACAAAAGCACCAACTCATTGACGTACAGCAACAGCAGTACCTAAGCCAAATGGTCAATAGCAACTTTTACCTAACCGAGCCATTACAGACTGCCACAGCAAAAGACACTCAAGCAGTGCCAAACTTTATGATTGCCCTATACTGCCAAAGCCTAAAGCACCTGCAACAGCACCCCATACAACAAACAAAACCGACAGACCTACTATCAAGCTCACTCTCAAAGCTACGCAGACGAAGACAGCCTAACTAACCTACTACTAAACTTACTAAAGAATAAGTAGTAGCTAATCCTGCCATACGCTTGTATCTGCCTTGTCGCTGGCGTACGGACTAACGTGACTAGCCGTGTTCCATCTAAGCGAGCGACCACAGCTAGCCACAGTCCGTAACGCCATCGACTACAACAGGATACCGCTCAAAAAAAGCCCTTTAAGGCATTTTTCCTTGCGAACCTAAAATTGCAGTACAATTTTTTAACGGTTCTCATATCAGGGCTAAAAAGCCATATTCAGACCGACCCACACCTTAATAATAACTACCTAACTAAGGCAATAACCCCAAACCCAAGAACCTCTCAAAAATTATTTTAAAAAAGTCCTTGACCCGAATTAAAAAGGGTATATAATACGCACCTCGTTAAGAGGGAAGGCTAGCTTGGGAAATTGAGTTAGTGGATATTTGAAGTTGGGTGGAATTATTCAGAGATGGATAAAAACAACCAACTAAAAATAAAGATAAAAAACTTCTTGACAGTGAGGGAGATTAGCGTATAATACGCACCTCATCGGGACGAGCTAAACACTTTAATGAAACAATTGATTAATTGTTGAATGGAAGGGTTTAGATTGAAACGAAGAAAAAAAGAATTGAAAAAAAGCTTGACAGATATTAAAAACATGATATACTGGATGGCTCACTAAGCAAGATAAACACTCAAATATGAGTAACTTCAAATTGAAGGCTATCTTAGTTTAGATATAACATACAATGGAAGACATTGTATGTCAACTATTTAAAAGCAAACTAAAGAACAACTTGTGTGGATTTTTGCTGACACAGAATGTTAATGAATTAAAGTTGGTCAAAGACTAACTATAAAAAGATTATCATTCTTTAAGGCAAGAAAACTCAAAAGTTAATTCATTACGAACATACGAATGAGCAATAAAATGCCAGTAGTCGAAAGACTATACGATTAAAGAATGAGCCAAGATTAGGAATCATCTTAAAAGATTCCAAGAAGATTAAACTGAAGAGTTTGATCATGGCTCAGATTGAACGCTGGCGGCAGGCTTAACACATGCAAGTCGAGCGATGAAGGTCTAGCTTGCTAGACTGGATTAGCGGCGGACGGGTGAGTAATGCTTAGGAATCTGCCTAGTAGTGGGGGATAGCTCGGGGAAACTCGAATTAATACCGCATACGTCTTACGGGAGAAAGGGGGCTACTTGTAGCTCTCGCTATTAGATGAGCCTAAGTCAGATTAGCTAGTTGGTGGGGTAAAGGCCTACCAAGGCGACGATCTGTAGCTGGTCTGAGAGGATGATCAGCCACACCGGAACTGAGACACGGTCCGGACTCCTACGGGAGGCAGCAGTGGGGAATATTGGACAATGGGGGGAACCCTGATCCAGCCATGCCGCGTGTGTGAAGAAGGCCTTTTGGTTGTAAAGCACTTTAAGCAGTGAAGAAGACCTTATGGTTAATACCCATAAGCGATGACATTAGCTGCAGAATAAGCACCGGCTAACTCTGTGCCAGCAGCCGCGGTAATACAGAGGGTGCAAGCGTTAATCGGAATTACTGGGCGTAAAGCGAGCGTAGGTGGCTAATTAAGTCAGATGTGAAATCCCTGGGCTTAACCTGGGAACTGCATCTGATACTGGTTAGCTAGAGTAGGTGAGAGGGAAGTAGAATTTCAGGTGTAGCGGTGAAATGCGTAGAGATCTGAAGGAATACCGATGGCGAAGGCAGCTTCCTGGCATCATACTGACACTGAGGTTCGAAAGCGTGGGTAGCAAACAGGATTAGATACCCTGGTAGTCCACGCCGTAAACGATGTCTACTAGTCGTTGGGGGACTTGATCTCTTAGTGACGCAGCTAACGCAATAAGTAGACCGCCTGGGGAGTACGGCCGCAAGGTTAAAACTCAAATGAATTGACGGGGGCCCGCACAAGCGGTGGAGCATGTGGTTTAATTCGATGCAACGCGAAGAACCTTACCTGGTCTTGACATACACAGAATCCTGTAGAGATACGGGAGTGCCTTCGGGAATTGTGATACAGGTGCTGCATGGCTGTCGTCAGCTCGTGTCGTGAGATGTTGGGTTAAGTCCCGCAACGAGCGCAACCCTTTTCCTTAGTTACCAGCGGTTTGGCCGGGAACTCTAAGGATACTGCCAGTGACAAACTGGAGGAAGGCGGGGACGACGTCAAGTCATCATGGCCCTTACGACCAGGGCTACACACGTGCTACAATGGTAGGTACAGAGGGCAGCTACACAGCGATGTGATGCGAATCTCAAAAAGCCTATCGTAGTCCAGATTGGAGTCTGCAACTCGACTCCATGAAGTCGGAATCGCTAGTAATCGCGGATCAGAATGCCGCGGTGAATACGTTCCCGGGCCTTGTACACACCGCCCGTCACACCATGGGAGTTGATTGCACCAGAAGTGGTTAGCCTAACTTAGGAGGGCGATCACCACGGTGTGGTCAATGACTGGGGTGAAGTCGTAACAAGGTAGCCGTAGGGGAACCTGCGGCTGGATCACCTCCTTAAAAACGACATTCGGTCAGCAAGAATTCACAACAAGTTGTTCTTTAGTTTAAGCTAAGCTCGGGGTCTGTAGCTCAGTTGGTTAGAGCACCGTGTTGATAACGCGGGGGTCATAAGTTCAAGTCTTATCAGACCCACCAAATAACTACGGGGCCATAGCTCAGTTGGTAGAGCGCCTGCCTTGCACGCAGGAGGTCAGGAGTTCGACTCTCCTTGGCTCCACCATGATATAGAGTGAAGCGAAAGCAGAACAAAGTAATTTTATATATAGATTATTTTCTTCTGTTTTATACAGATGATAATGACCTGACGAAGGCATTATGATTATTTAAAAACATAGATATGAGTCTGGGTTAAGTTATATATACACAATATATAATTTAACCTGATAATCAACCTTTAATGACATCAGTTGTTATCCCAAGGGTTGGTTATCGAAAGTAAAGAGAACTGAATCAAGCGTAAACATAGGTGATATCGTTATCATTACTACATAGAATCCTAAGACTAATTGGGGTTGTATGGTCAAGTAATGAAGCGCACATGGTGGATGCCTTGGCAGTCAGAGGCGAAGAAAGACGTGACAGCCTGCGATAAGCTTCGGGGAGGTGGCAATATCCTGCGATCCGGAGATTTCTGAATGGGGAAACCCACCTAGCATAAGCTAGGTATCCTAATTTATTAGGAAGCGAACCGAGTGAAGTGAAACATCTCAGTAACTCGAGGAAAAGACATCAAATGAGATTCCCCTAGTAGCGGCGAGCGAACGGGGAGGAGCCGACGGACTCTAATGTAGAAGAACAGTGTGGGAAAGCTGACCATAGTGGGTGATAGTCCCGTATTCGAAACATTAGAAGAAGCATATTAAGTAGTGCGGGACACGAGAAATCCTGTATGAAGATGGGGGGACCATCCTCCAAGGCTAAATACTCCTGACTGACCGATAGTGAACCAGTACCGTGAGGGAAAGGCGAAAAGAACCCCTGTGAGGGGAGTGAAATAGAACCTGAAACCGTGTGCGTACAAGCAGTGGGAGCGGACTTGTTCCGTGACCGCGTACCTTTTGTATAATGGGTCAGCGACTTATATTCTGTAGCGAGGTTAACCGAATAGGGGAGCCGTAGGGAAACCGAGTCTTAATAGGGCGTCTAGTTGCAGGGTATAGACCCGAAACCGAGTGATCTATCCATGAGCAGGTTGAAAGTGCCGTAACAGGCATCGGAGGACCGAACCCACTGTCGTTGAAAAGCCAGGGGATGACTTGTGGATAGGGGTGAAAGGCTAATCAAACTCGGTGATAGCTGGTTCTCCCCGAAAGCTATTTAGGTAGCGCCTCGGACGAACACCATTGGGGGTAGAGCACTGTTTCGGCTAGGGGGTCATACCGACTTACCAAACCGATGCAAACTCCGAATACCGATGAGTGATATCCGGGAGACACACGGCGGGTGCTAACGTCCGTCGTGGAGAGGGAAACAACCCAGACCGCCAGCTAAGGCCCCAAATTCCTAGTTAAGTGGGAAACGAAGTGGGAAGGCATAGACAGCTAGGAGGTTGGCTTAGAAGCAGCCACCCTTTAAAGAAAGCGTAATAGCTCACTAGTCGAGTCGGCCCGCGCGGAAGATGTAACGGGGCTCAAACTAGGAGCCGAAGCTGCGGATTTGAAAATTGTTTCAAGTGGTAGGGGAGCGTTGTGTAAGCCTGTGAAGGTGTGTTGTAAGGCATGCTGGAGGTATCACAAGAGCGAATGCTGACGTGAGTAACGATAATGCGAGTGAAAAGCTCGCACGCCGGAAGACCAAGGGTTCCAGTCCAACGTTAATCGGGGCTGGGTGAGTCGACCCCTAAGGCGAGGCCGAAAGGCGTAGTCGATGGGAAATTGGTTAATATTCCAATACTTGTTTATGATGCGATGGAGGGACGGAGAAGGTTATGCCAGCCTGGTGATGGTTATCCAGGTGGAAGGATGTAGGTAGAGTGATTAGGCAAATCCGGTCACTTAATACTGAGATCTGATAGCAAGCTGTACATGTACAGCGAAGTGGCAAATACCATGCTTCCAGGAAAAGCTTCTAAGCGATAGTCATAAACGAATCGTACCCGAAACCGACACAGGTGGTCAGGTAGAGAATACCAAGGCGCTTGAGAGAACTCTGCTGAAGGAACTAGGCAAAATGGTACCGTAACTTCGGGAGAAGGTACGCTGTCGATGGTGAAGGACTTGCTCTGTAAGCTATTGACAGTCGCAGATACCAGGCTGCTGCAACTGTTTATTAAAAACACAGCACTCTGCAAACACGAAAGTGGACGTATAGGGTGTGATGCCTGCCCGGTGCTGGAAGGTTAATTGATGGGCTTAGCGTAAGCGAAGGTCTTGATCGAAGCCCCAGTAAACGGCGGCCGTAACTATAACGGTCCTAAGGTAGCGAAATTCCTTGTCGGGTAAGTTCCGACCTGCACGAATGGCATAATGATGGCAGCGCTGTCTCCAGCAGAGGCTCAGTGAAATCGAAATCGCAGTGAAGATGCTGTGTACCCGCGGCTAGACGGAAAGACCCCGTGAACCTTTACTACAGCTTTACATTGAACTTTGACCTGACTTGTGCAGGATAGGTGGGAGGCTTTGAAGCAGATACGCCAGTATTTGTGGAGCCATCCTTGAAATACCACCCTGGTCATGTTGGGGTTCTAACTCAGATATAACAGTATCGAGGACAATGTATGGTGGGTAGTTTGACTGGGGCGGTCTCCTCCTAAAGAGTAACGGAGGAGTACGAAGGTGCGCTCAGAACGGTCGGAAATCGTTCAAAGAGTATAAAGGCAGAAGCGCGCTTAACTGCGAGACCCACAAGTCGAGCAGGTACGAAAGTAGGTCTTAGTGATCCGGTGGTTCTGTATGGAAGGGCCATCGCTCAACGGATAAAAGGTACTCTGGGGATAACAGGCTGATACCGCCCAAGAGTTCATATCGACGGCGGTGTTTGGCACCTCGATGTCGGCTCATCTCATCCTGGGGCTGAAGCAGGTCCCAAGGGTATGGCTGTTCGCCATTTAAAGAGGTACGCGAGCTGGGTTTAGAACGTCGTGAGACAGTTCGGTCCCTATCTACCGTGGGCGTTGGAAATTTGAGAGGATCTGCTCCTAGTACGAGAGGACCAGAGTGGACGAACCGCTGGTGTTCGGGTTGTCATGCCAATGGCATTGCCCGGTAGCTACGTTCGGATGGGATAACCGCTGAAAGCATCTAAGCGGGAAGCCCACCTCAAGATTAGATTTCCCCTAAGAGCCGTTCAAGACTAGGACGTTGATAGGCAGGGTGTGGAAGCGTAGTGATACGTGTAGCTAACCTGTACTAATTGCTCGTTTGGCTTGACCATACAACACCCAATTGGTTTTGTATAAACAAGTCTTGATAACGATTTTATATCATCCGATTTTACTTAGCTTGATTTAGCTTAATATATTTAACACTTTAGACTCATATCTAACCCCCTTTGCTGACGACAATAGCAAGATGGAACCACCTGATCCCTTCCCGAACTCAGAAGTGAAACATCTTAGCGCCAATGGTAGTGTGGTTCGCCCATGTGAGAGTAGGTCATCGTCAGCTCCCTATACCTAAAGCCCCCTTTAACATTCGTTAATGGGGGCTTTTTATTG
>NZ_VEWM01000004.1 GCF_020662265.1 Psychrobacter sp. I-STPA6b | reverse complement strand
CATTTGGGGTTATTATCGTAACGTTCGTCCTCATCAACATAACGATAATCTAACCCCTGCTGAAAAAGAGAGACTATTTTTTAACTAAAACCTCTTAACCAGTGTCTAAAAAAACTTGACCACAACATATCTACCCATATCCCGAATTTTATCGGCGGGAAGCCTTGTAAAATAAGGGCTATAAAACACAAGAGGTACGGTATAGTACAAGATATGCATGTCATTAAGACATGGGAAGTATTGAGTGGAGGTAGTTAATAGAGGTACGGTATAGTACAAGATATGTTTAAATCCCTAGCACAATATATAGCTAAGAAATATCTGTATGACTGTGACCTAAGCTAAAATGGGTTAATTATTAGAGTGTATCTACCCATATCCCGAATTTTATCGGCGGAAAGCCTTATAAAATAAGGGCTATAAAATACAAGAGTACGGTATAGTACTAGATATGCATGTCATTAAGACTCAAATACATTTTCATTTTTCCATCTCCAAAAGTACGGTATAGTACTAGATATGCATGTCATTAAGACTATATAATGATTTTAACTGAGGACCATATTCCCAAGGTGCGGTATAGTACTAGATATGCTTAAATCCCTAGTGCAATATATAGCTAAGAAATATCTGCATGACTGTAACCTATGCTAAAATAGGTTAAGTATTAGGGTGCATCTACCCATATCCCGAATTTTATCGGCGGAAAGCCTTATAAAATAAGGGCTATAAAATACAAGGGGTACGGTATAGTACAAGATATGCATGTCATTAAGACTTTGTTGATATTAGAATATTTAACTAAATATTGGTACGGTATAGTACAAGATATGCATGTCATTAAGACACTTGTGAATTATCGTTGCGGTCAAATTTGGTACGGTATAGTACAAGATATGCATATTGTTAAAGTTTTTAGAAAAATAAAACTACAATACAAGTCACACTTATTGCCATTAGATATAAAAAAACCGACCCAATAAGGTCGGTTTCTCTATATAAGTATTTAAATGTTAAAACTTTTATAGTGCATTTATTTTTTTAATAATGGCATCTAGTTGCTTTTTTGGACCTACCAATTTACTCATACGACCAGCAAGTAGCTTTAATCTAATCTTTTCTTCATCTGAAAGTATATCTTTATATTTATCATAGATATTTTTTAGCTTTTTATGAGATTTACTTTTAAAAGTGTCTTTAATTTGAGTCTTACTATTTTCTTTTTCTTCTATTTCTTTTTCAAGATCTAACAAAGCTTGTTCCTGCTCACTAGCATTATCATAGTGTTTTTTACGTTCGTATTCTTCTTCAAACTTCTTAATACTATTATCAATATCACAATGGTAGGTAACAATCTTTATTATGGTTGGATCTTCTACCATGATTGCTTTGTCAGTATGAAAAGTTTCAATCACTTGTGGTAGTTTATCAGGTTGCTTAAGCACAGAGAACTGTTTTGGGTTATCCATATACACATACTTATCTGCAAAAACAGGGTGACCATGGTTAGATTTGTCTGAACGGTTTGTCTCACTATTATCTATTGGGGTTGCTAGTTTAATTAATGCCTTAATAGGGTCACAATCCTCCCATGTTGTATCTATACCATTTTCTTTAAAGACAAGGTTCATATAATTTATAAACTCTTGTCGACATCCCTGCAAATAGTGATTATTATCCTCTATCGTCCCAAAATCATTTTTTATTAATTCACTAGTTATGATTTCCAGCTTTACTGCCCCCATACCATAAGGCTTACCCATGCCCAGTCCGTGACAACATTCTTGCCGTCCACCAAAGTCTAATGCCCAAAGCAATCCTCCCAGCTCCACAGGCAGTACGTTATGTAGCATAATCTCAAAGTCAAACTTATTATCTGGTTTTAGAGCCTCTATCTCTTTTTGCATGTTTTTATTTTCGGCAAGTTCTCTGTTATCAATAGTTTGTTTGACTTGGTACCGCTTCCAACCTGCCAGTTGTACATTTTTATCCATTAACTGACTGTAGTGTTTTTTATTAATCTGCTGAGACTGCTTGATATAAAAGGGATAGTAAGTTGGCTGAGGAGCGGAAAGAACCAGTTTTTTACTGATAAATTTTTCCTTAATCTTATCTTTATTTGGTGTGTTTTTATCAGTCAGACAGTTAGCATCCATTTGCAATTTAGCAAAACCAAAATTAATCCGACCTTTTAGTCCATTTTGGGTAGTTTTTTCATTATCACTATATCCATTTAATAGTTCGGCAAAATCATCTTGAGCATTGGGATAAATGTGATTGGCATTAGTATTGGCAATTGCATCGTGTAAGCTGTTTTTATATGCCAATTTATACATATAAGATAAGCCAAACGACTTCACATCACCATACGCATCTTGTACTCGATGAAAAAATACAGGTATGCCAGATTCAGTAATATCAGTGTGCTGTTGCCAAAACTCCCATTCCTCTGTGGGTTGGTAAATTTGCATAAATGCCTTTATAACTTCACTAGATAATGTTAAAGCTTTATCACTGGTATCATAGAATATAAACTCGTACTTTTTTACCCCCTTTTTATTAGGATTATTTTCCGTAAAAAAATTACCAATTTGCCCTGTCATTATCAGCTGTCCCGTTTGTGACCCTTGACTTTCTATTAATTTGACAGTATTTTGCATATTTGAAGTGTTATCAAATTGGACTTCAGGACAACGGATAAAATGACTGTTATTTGGCTGAGTCTTTTTGTGTATTAAGCGATATTTTAATGATGCTGGCGTCTTTTTATTGCTCACCCAATCTTTATAAGGAATATTAAAGTATTTAATAATTTCCTGCTGATGCACTCTTCGCATTTTACAAGGGTAGATGACCCACTTACTTTGTTTAGCGTCAAACTTTAACCAACCTGTTTCTGCATTTCGCATTTGGCTCAAATAAAAGTTATCACTTTTGCTCAAATCACGTACACTTAAGCTTTTATTTTCTACCTCTTTAAACCGAGAAAAGCTGGCAATCTTAAATACGTTTTTGACCATGCTACTAAGAGAGGTGGGAGGGATAGCAGGTATGCCATCAGGATCACGATAAAACTGAACTTTGCCAATAGTTTGCTCATCTGTTTTACTCTGCTCGCTACCAATACATAATAAAGTTTCATTGGTCAGTCTAAGCACTAACTTACCACTGACACCATGCTTAAATGGTTTGTCATGGCTGACTTTGTCAGCCCAACTTGGATATACAATCAAATTAGATAAAGGTACAAATCGATATGGGGCTGATATCATGATTAACTTCCTTTTACTTGTCTATGTTGAGAGGACACTACTTTTTCCGAGTTCTTACCTGCTCATCAAAGCCTCTAAAAAAAGCCATCTGCGCTATTAGTTCTTCGTTATGTTCATTATGTTGTTTGTCAAACTGCCATAGCTTGTCATAAACTAAGAAAATATCCTCTTTTTTATTGACTTGTTGTTGTCGTATACGCTCAGCAAGATGTGTTGCCTTCTCTATATCATCTGCTTCACAATCAATAATTTGACAACTCTGCAATCCCCATTGATAATCACTTAGATAATCAATCAAATAGCATTGACCTTGCTCATCAACTAATTCGGCATTAAGTAAGGGTGAATCTAAGTTAACAGGATTATTATGATATATTTTGACTTCACTGGTCGCTTGTATCCACCCTGTTACTTTATCAAGTCCACTTAAAACCTTTTCAAGACTATCGTAGTCATTAAAAATCTTATAGCCTTCGAAAGTCACTTTTACTAAACGGAACTTATCTATATCTAATAAAGGTACGATCTTATTGTTTGGGTCATTTTTTTGTAGGTTGACCTGACTTAGCGTTTTAATATCATCCAATAACGTTTTTAAGTCCATGATTACATTCCAAAAGTGAACGTTAATAAATAAAGTAGTTATGCAAACAACGCATCTAACTTTTTGTCTAACTGGTCAAAAAATTTGGTATCATCTTGTCGTAATTTAAACACCCCTAATCCTTTAGCACCAGATGCTCCTATGCATAGTCTACCCGATGCCATATCTCGTAAAGCAAGTGATAAGGCTGATTTAATATTCTTTTTAAAATTATTATCAATAATATTGTTATATCTAGATACAGTGATGGTGATATCTATATCAGTTTGCCAAAGAATTTGCTCACTAAATAATCCACCAGTTATTACTCCAGAGGTGTAATCATCTATTTTATTATGCGGAACAATTTGCGTGATAACTTCATTGGGATCTAAGTAAATATCTTTAAACCCAAGTATACTGGCATTGGGTTCATCTGAATCAGCAGAACCAAATAACAATTTTACAGCAGGGCTATCCTCTGTCTCAAAGGCTTGCTTATCAACATCGTCATCATCTACAAATCTACCGAGTAGCCTATTATAATGATAGGCTACTCGATGCCTAAGAGTACCTGTGATAGCTGAGGCGGGTAGTACATATTCTTGTTCACCCAAAGTCCCCGTATCTAGGTTATCTTTGCTTTTTGTCCATTTTATTCGTGGCTCATGCATCGGTAATAAATCTGGGTCTTTAATACTCTTAGTGTTATTATCTATAGTATGAAATGAGATTCTTCGCTCACCACCTCCCACACGCCAGCCTGCAACAGCTTTTAGAGGTATGGTGATATTGTTTTCTTGTAAGAGCTTATCATCAAGCTCTATCTTTTGTAGTCCTTGATAATTCATCCGTGTACAGTTATGTGCACAAAAGTTCTGTCTACCTACGGGTGTTTTTAAATTCCATACAGCTTGATGCAAACTTATTGTCTTAAACAAGCCATAACCTCTTTGTGTACCATGACCGATACGCAATTTTTTAATTTTAAATAGATTAATTAAATTTTGCCAATGTTGGCATATCACTTCGCTATTGTCATCTTGGCATTCATTATCTTGCCCCCAATAGCTCAACCAAAAGCTATAACGAGCACCTGCTGGCACTAAGGTCACATCATATTTGCCTGCGTGTTTAGATACTCCTCTATCATTAATACTGACATGCTGACGTACGATAGGTTTTTTATCCAGCATAGTCGACAAGATACTAGCTTCAAGATTTTCGGTTTTATCAGTGAGTAATTGAGCATCTTCATTATACTCAGTTACATTGCACTCAATATCTTTTACCTCTGTTAGTTCAGAGGGTAATAACAAGCCTTCTAGTGCTTGATTTTTAGAATTATGAATAAATCCCCAATATATCTCTACCCACGATGTTTGACTATCTTCCCCCTCAACAAAACCAAATAAATCTTTGGTTGCCTGTTCACCAAATTGATGTTGATATTCTTGTTTTAGTACTCCAGCCAAACTACTACCTGACAGTGTTGGTAAGCCATTAGCATCTCTTAAAATAAGTGTGTCATGGGTAATATCACCTTCACCTGTATGAATAGCATGGGCACTTTCTGCCTCTATACTTACTTTTAATATGTGATATACAGGGCGATCAGCTATCATATGCATACTCCTTATCAATAGCCTTAGTAGATTGCATGGTTTTAATACCTAAGCAATATTCTTCCCATGTACGAGACAACCCTAATATGGCTAGCTCTGCCACTACTTGCGAGAAATAGTTATTAATAATGAACGTATCTTTAATGCCATTGTCTTTGACTTCGTTGTTAATTTCTTTATACACATCATACAATTTTTTAGATAAAAAACTTCCCAAACATGCATGATAGCTAGGTGCATATTTTAGCTCCCAACCAGCGTTACTATAATTAGCATTGCTCTGTCGATTGGTATTTTCATCTTCTGTAACTACTACTAACATACCAGTACGATTTTTATTTAATCTTGCTTTATCTATCATTTTATTATCATTATCTGCTGAAGATTTGACATCAATATCACAAAGAAATGCTAGCAATCCAGTAGCGTCATTTCTATAAATATTAGCCAACTCTCTTAGCTTACCAAACTGAGTACGTTTGGGGGGTAATGGCTGTAGAGGCATGCCTTTAACCAATCCTTGATAATTTCTGGCTTGAGATACTTTTATGCATAATTCATTGAAAATAGCAGTTGCTTTTTTATTAGGTTTATCGCCTAGTTCTCTTTTTATTCTCTCATTTTCAAGATAAGCTATTAAAATAGAGTTTTCAGGTCTTTTGGTATCAGATGTATCATTCACTTGTGTGACTGGTGATGTGGAGGTGAGAGGTGACAAATTTGATTTTATATCCTGTAATATCACAGGGTCTACCAATACCTGACCAAAACCACACTCTCTTTGTAAGCCCAACCCTGCATGGCAATGTCGCACAATGTCTTTATATTCAGTATCGCTATAACCATTTGGTAAGCTGTATCGCAACACACTACCACGACTGATGACTTGTCTTTCTTTATCATAGTGTCGACGGTAATTATTACGAGCACTAAAACGACTACTACGCAAAAAGCTTTTGTCAGATAACCATACTGTTCCACTGGGTAGCCCCAATAATTCGGGTTCAGGAATAAGTGTGGGTTGGCCATGTTTTAACAACTGCATATCACTGACTAACCAAAGGGTCAGTTGATTATCCTCAGATATCTCATTAGATTCTGCTATTTGCAAAAATGTTTGCTCTGCTTCCTCCTTTTTCAGTGATGTTATATTGATTTTTCCGTATTCTGCACTAGAGCTAGAACGTCCAATATGAGCTGTTCTTGGTATGCATTCAAGAATCTTATTCCAAAGGTTTACATCTACATCTGCATCTGCTTCTATAGAAAAATAGTAATATTGATTTTTATCATTGGCTTCATAGCCAAACAATTGCGATTTAGCAGCTATGTTAGTGGTATTATCAATAGCTGTCCTTAGTTGATAGTGCTGCTGTGGAATAAATCGAAACCCAGTTGTAGTAATATTAAACCCTCTAAGTTGTACAGGCTGTCTTTGTTTATCATATTTAGAGCTTGATGTATCAAAAACTTTATTACTATCGATATAATTGTTTTGTAGGGTATACTGTTCGCCTTTATAAGTATGTAAAGACATAGGTACAGGGTATGATACTTCAAAAATATTCTTATCCACTTTTCTTGTAGGTAGAGCATTAAGAAAACGTACCTTTCCGCTATGAAATACTAAAAATGCATCCTTGCTTGATAAGGATGTATATAACTGAGCAGCAACTATTCCAAGAAAACAAGCCCCTCGTAGATAATCAACACTATGATGCATGCCAGCAGTAGCACTAGTGGCACTCATAATAATTGGTAATTCAGACTCAATGAGATAGCTTTGTTTGAGTATCTTAGCTGTCATTAGCCACTCCTTGTTCGTAATCCACCATACTAACTATGCACTCACCTAAGCCTCTACTACGCTTAGCACCAAAGGACTTTATTAAAGGTAAAGCATTATTAATAACTTGCCAAATCATAGGCTCAAAATTTTCTAATAGCTTTTTTTGTTGTTCCTTTATTTCGTCATAACCTCTAATGCCAATGAGATCAATTTGTACAAACAGAGTCATTGGTATAGCAACCTCACCACTTCTTAAACTACCATCTTTAGTGGTTTTAGTTTCAGCATTAATCTCGATGTTACTTAATTTTTTAAACAGCCCCTGTCGTAAAGTGCTGTTATCAGGCTGTTGTAAGTAGCATAGCTCAGCCTCCTCAAGCTTGGCATTATTGATAAATATAATGCCATTAGTAGTTTTTGACTCTTCAGAGTTATTATTTTTACTCTCTTTGCCAAAGATTAAATCAGTTAAGCTCTCTGTAATTTGATGTTTATCAATCTCTTTTTTACTATCCTCATACCATCCCCATTGTTCGGCTCGATACACAGCATTTCTTATGATACCTCTTATATGTTTGCCACCGATGTATGGCAAGCCATTATCATCTTTTACATTAGTATCATCCATACTACTACCCTGACCACTACCGCTACCTGCTCGGAAGTAGTTTTTGAATTCAATTTTTAACACCTTACTCTTATACATAAAACATATTCCATTTATATACAGGCTGATAAGTCATTTATTATTAGATTTTACAATAATAACCGTAATAAATTATTTATCAGTATTTTTCTTAATTATTTTTAATAAAGTTAAAATATCTGCTAATGCACTTTGGTAAGTAGTATCAGTTTTAGTAAAAGGTAAGCTTTCTTCTAATTCGCCTATCATATTACCCAGCATTTCATGAAATTCTGTGATATTTTCTAGCTGTTGCTTTTGATGTATGGTATGTACTCTCACTTTTTCTTTACTAGAAAACTCTAACCAACGTTTATAATCTTTTTTTGCTTTTGGCAGACTATCATGTATTGTCGTTGCAAAACTTCGAAGAAAATTTTCATTAAAGTCTGAATTTAGTAAAAAATTTACCAGTTCTTTTAATTGTTTAACAGTTGCTAATTTTTTACCACTATCTTCACTAAATTTTGAACTGTCAACAAAATAAGCAGGTAGGGATAAATGGTAAGTTGCATCTTGATGATTGACAGTTAAATTATTGGCAATGATTAAATCAATGTCTGTCAATGTACTATCTTTAACTTGATAAAAAGCCAAGCTGGCAGGGATGGTATTATCTGTTACCAAATCAAGATGAGCTCTCGAATAGCTTTTAGCTTTTTTGCATAGACTTTCTGCTAGCTCATAAGCCTGATGAAAAGGCTGTGAGGATTTAATAAATACTATGCCTGCACACGCTGTAAGATAGGTGGGTAAGTTATTAATAACATTTATATCTATGTCGTGTTGCTCAAATATTTGCCTTAATTTATTAAGTTCAATTGCACTTTGTCGCGCAAATTCCAGTATAAACACTTCGGTAAAATCAATCGCTAAATCTGCTCTGACAATGACTGAAAGATCATCACCTCCTAATACTAACGGTCTAGCAGGTAATACGTTATTTTTTGCTAGATTAGGTAGCAATATAGATTTTGATGCATTTTGTGTGGCAGTAATTGTTGCTTGAGTCATACCTTGAGAAAAAGCCCGATATAGCTCAATATATGTATCGTCATCGGCATTTGAACATGCTACATTTAACACCCTTAAGACTTCCCCCAAACCATTTCCATCAGCATGGATTAGACCTATCATCGAATCAGAGTTTAGTGGAAATCTTTTATTATCCTTTGCATCTGCCTCAAAGTTATTAGGGAAAAAAATCTTAGTATCATTATTAGTTTCGGCAACAAATCGACTGATAACTGAACCACTATTAGCAGGTCTATCAAAGTTCCTTAGAATATAAGTACTGGCGTCGATGGGTTCTTTTTTATTATCATGTGTATATATATTTCTTGCAACTGCAAGCCCAGTACGGTTACACCTTTGAGTTATGGGGCTGGCATTAGGCAGTGTAATTCGTATTCGATTCCTTGCTATATGCAAGTTATTAATACCCTTAGCGATAGACTCCTTAACTGATGTATCTTGTGTTATTGTGTCTACAATCTCTAAGGTTGGAAACCATTGAGACATAATAAGTCGCCAAACTGATTGAAACCGTTGGGCATCATTAAGATTATCAAATATTAAATAAAAAGCACCGCCTGCTCTACGTGGGGATTTGACTTGGCTATCGAAACCTAAACTACATAATGCGTGATCTAAAAGTCCATTTTCTGCACATATATAATCAATTAAATCACTACCGACAAGCATGTCTTTGAGTCTACCAGTAGAAAATAAGAATCGTTGGATACCACGAGCTTCAAATAGATAGGCAACCTTCTTAGACATTAGGAATCCTTAACTTTATAAATGTTTTGTGCTTATGCATTTATTTTATGTTTATGTATGAACGCACGATAAGAATAATAGTGTGAATAACTCTATAATATATAGCATGTATCAGCTAAAATATAAACTAGAATTTATTAAATCTAATCAAATGTCACATTTGTAATTCTCCATTGAGTAAACCCCTCTCTTTCAAGTAAAATAATAGCCCTAGACTCATAATTTTCATGGTCTACAATAACTATAAAATCATTAAGACCCATATATTTATATTGACAGTGGATTAAATCATTGTCAGAAAAATCCCATAATTCATGCGTCAATACATCATCATTATCATTTAGTATGCCACTTCTTAAAGCAATTCCGATATTATCGGGGGTTACAATATATTGCATAGAGACGGTAGCGACAACTTGACCTGTTTTAGCTAGCAAATTTGTCATAAAGTTACTATTTTCAGTATCAATGCCTATTTTTTCCTCAACAGCGTCATAAAGTTGATTACCAAGATTCTGTCTTAATTTAGGATAGTTAATATATTGCGATAGTTTGACATCATCAACACTGTCAATAGCAGAAAATATATGATAGGTAGTGATAAGAGGGGTTGCCAAAATATATAAGCATATTGCTAAGATTAATGTGCTAAAAATTTTCATCTGACAACTCCTCTACAAAAACTTATACAAATATTAGCTTTATAAATTATTAGAGATAACTAATCTAAGTCATATCTCTTTGCTAAGCTCTTATTCTTGATTTCATCAATTTGCTGGTACATATTTGACAGAATGTCCTTAATCTGTTCTTCCTTCAACATATCACTTAAATCGCCCTCAGATACTTTATCTATTTCATATTGTGCGTGATGGCGGATAGTAGCTATACTATCATTAAGATCATCTCCTTTTTGAATTGTCATGTTTTGCATAGCCCTCTGTCCTTTGACCTTTAGGCCCTCTACGAATGTGGCAATTTGAACATCCCAATGTGCTTTACTCTGGTGTCTTATAGCTTGAGCCTGATCTTTAATCACAGCAACTTGTGTATCACAGATAACTTGCTGTACTTCGAGGCTTTTATCACTCTGCATTCGGCGTGACTTTACTCTATTAATCAAGCCCATATTAGAATGGTTCTTTTCTGTGAGCGTTGTTTTACTCACAACATTAGCCACATCAAAACTTGCCAGCTCTTGTCCATGAGCTGATTTATTCTGTAAACCTTCTTTGTAACTAACCATGACTGCATTTTTATCAAATTTGCTCATTTTGATCTCCATTTTGTTAATCATGTTGAATTTCTCAATACAAATCATTACTGTGTCACTTATCTCCTCCTTTTATGACTCTTGATTGACTATATTAAAATCATACTTCATTTTCATAATCCGGCAATAAATGCCAACCTTGGCAAACTTACATTTAGCTATTATTAGCTTGATAAGATTCATAACTTTCACTAATCGACTGCCGAATATCAGAATAAAGCTCAATTTTTTCTGCATTATTCAGAGTAGTTGACGCTTTAACTTCATTAATAAGTGTCTCAATGACACTTCCAGTGTATTCTAAGACCTGAGATTGAATTCCGTTTGCTTCTAGTACCGCTGTTTGCCGTAGTTTATCAATCCTATTTTTACTCTCCTCATCAACGACAGATTGTGCAACCTTTACAAATGCAGAATTTACCAATGCTTCAGAACGAATGCGTGAGTAACTATCTCCTGTGGCTCGTAGTCTTGCTAATTCTTTAACAGCTCTATAATAAGTCCATTGAGATTTTAAATAGTCTATCCAATTATCCAATTGCGTTTTAACTCGATATTTATAATTGTTATAAATAAAGTATGTGGTGATAAGCGAAGATAACAATACCAAAGAAATTAAAAATCCCTGTCCTATGGCTATGACACCATTCTCCTGAATTAAATCTCCAGTTCCAGCTATATAACCTGAAACATAACCATCTTCTTTGCCTTCTTCGTAACCATCACGATGACCTTGTGAATATCCAGTTTCATATCCCTCTTCATAACCTTTTTTATAACCTTTTTTATAACCTTTTTCATAACCTCTATCATAACTACTCTTACACCCTGGAAGACTACATACCATTATCACAATAGCAAAAAGTGTAATCACTATTTTACAAACCCTTGACTTCATTTTTATCCCCTTAAGGTGTTAAGTGATGTTTTAAGATTACAAGGATTCTTAACTATTAAAAAGTAATGACAAGGTTGTCATTATTTTTTAATTAAGCAGACCTGAACTCAAGGCTACCAAAAAATAAAGACATCAGATGACTTTCCCAAATGGGAATGATAAATTGTCCCTATTAAAAGGGTTGTCTGGTTTAATTTTTCTACTACACGTAGTATGTTTTCTAAGGGGTGAGATAGTTTCTTATTCTGCTATCTTGGGTTTTAGGAAGTTTATTCTTATAATGAAGGTCTAACTGTTAGATAGTTGGTAAGAATATGGTCGGATACTGTATGTATCACACTGGGGTAAACTGAACCAGCAAGATAATGAAGTTGTCAATAGAGTAATGACAGAGATGTCTATTGAATTATTATCTAATACGGTATTAGAGGCACTGTTAGGTGGACAATGGCAACGTGTTTGGATTGCCATGATTTTGGTTCAAGATACTGACATTATTATGCTAATTGAACCTACTACATTTTTGGATATTGTCTATCAGATTGAGTTAATGAAGGTAATGAAAGCCTTAAAAGAGCAATGTAAAAGCATTATTATCGTGTTGCATAATTTGAGCCAAGCCTCTCGTTATTGTGGTTGGTTGGAATTGCTCAAAGTAGGTAAGCTACAGGGTTTTGGTACGCCTCCAGATATCATTACTCAAAACATACTCGCTGATCTGTTTTATATGCAGGCACCAATTAATCCTAAGCCCATTTCAGGAACGCCGATGTGTTTGTATTTGCAAGACATCAAACTGATATCATAACTGTTTAGCTTGCTTACCCACCGCATCACGAGTTAATCCTATCAACGAGGCAAAATCTTTTTGTAATAGATAATTGTGTATGCTTTTTTTCTCCTTGCCAAATAACTCACCCCAAATATCACTCTCAAATTCTTGCGTGATTTCTCTTAGCTCAGGATACATTGCTCCAGGCTTTGCAAGGGATAGAACCGAAATTGCTCTGATAAAGTCAAAGTAAACAAAATTAATGATATCTTGTTCAAACTCTTTTTGAGCACGGGCTTTATATTCAGATTTCACGTTTCTTGTAGAGCAGTAATTAAGAAAAATAGCATTGTTATTATTTAAATTTTTGATATCAAAAAATAGCGTAAAGCAACCACCGATGATTTGATACTTACTATTACCAGAGCTGATCATGTCTATTTGATGCACAGGCAAGCTTGAATAACACTCAAACTTTTGGGTGATTGCAACTAAATAATCCTTTTGTCCTCCAGCTACATACGCTTGCATTAAAATCTTGTAAAGTTTTTTGGTCAATGGATGAAACTTAAGTTCAGTGTTTTCATTAATACTTATCGTTTTTGCAGATAGTTTCATATCGTTTTAATCATTCTTATTTATCAGCCATCTATATTCATGCGCTCACCCATCATTATATACACATAATGACAGAATATTTGTAGGGTACGCACAGTCCACTGCCTAATAGGTAGGTCAGATTCACTGCGTTTTTCTAATCTTTGCTTTTCAGTTTGACTGGCTAATGACAGTTCAACTCGGATACCTCTTTGATACACTGTCTCGCTAGAGTCTATTGGCTTCTTTTCAATTTGCGATGCAGGAAACTGAGCTATTATTTTTTGCCACTTTCCACCTTCTTTTTTTGGAGCAATATCAATGTTATATACTGTCAGACGAATATCTTTTTTAAATACAAGTTGTGTCAATATTTCAACATAGTCTGCAAGCTTAAGTGGTTTAGAAAAAGAGATATGATTTTTATGATACTGGCAATGTGTCAACGTATAGATGACAAAATTTTCAAGAAGTCGTTTATTATTTCTTTTTCGCTTATCTTGGTAAAGTTCTCGAAATTTATTGGTCATCTGTGTCATCATCTTCTTATCATCAGCAAATTTATCTGATGCAGGCAAAAGTGCCAGAGTATCACTAGAATCAAATAGTCGAGGTTTACCTTTACTGGTCATAAATGCGGGGTTTTCTTTTAAATACTTGGCATTTGCTAACCACGTATCAAATGTTTGCTGGTCAATTTCATATATCTGCAAAAGTTCCTGATAATCCTGCTTATTTTGATACATGTTCAGCACATATCTGACTTCATCAAATGCATATCTTTTTGTTCAATTTTTTTATATTGAGTTCTATTTGTTAATGATTTTGCTGTTTCAGATTTGTCTAAATTGGGCAATTTTAGCTTTTTGATTAGATAATAGTTAATATCTTATGGTGCAGTTTCTATTTTTGATTTATGTCGTCTAGGAATATTTAAAATGTCGCTGTGTTTAGCCGTCAATTTAAAGTCAGTATGCCATAACCGTAACCCAAGCTGAATATCGGTTAGATGGATGTATGAGGAAAAAGTAGTTGTAGGGCTTGCATGCCCTGCTATGCCAGCTATTGCATAAATCTTTTTATACTGTATAGGCGTTTCAAATTTTTCTAAAATTTCTTTAGCTTTTTCATCATCATACGACACTAATTCTTTTAAAAACTGATAACTTTCTAAATAAACCATTGAACATCAGAGCTAAGCAATGCTTCTACTTTTGGCTTAAAGTCAGTCATTAAACTCTGCTATTCTGCTAAAATACTCAAAACGTCTCATTTTCTACAGTCGAGCTCTCGTATGTCATTTAACCAAACACAGTTTTTTGAATCATTAGAAAAGTTAACCAACCAAGTCATTAAAGATAATCTCATCGATACCTTTATCTATGATTTTTTGGCATTACTGGATATTTCTAAAGCCACCATTACCTCACTCAGAAACAATGATAGCCGTACCAATGTTGCCATACACCCTGAATTGGGCGAAGTTGCCAATAAACACCGTCTTTATTTCAAACCTATCAGCACAGATGCTAAACCAGAGACCATCAATCCAAAGCATAGCGAACAACAAGACACCAAACTACAAGACACTGACGATTTAGCCAAAGTACTAGCCAATATTAAGTCCAGCCCTGTTATTGCCAAACATAAAATCCGCATGATTATGGTTACCGACTTTGAGACGGTGTTGGTATATGACACTAAGTTTAACGATACGCTAGATTGCGACTTTACTGACTTATACAAAAACTATCATTTCCTATTGCCTCTAGCAGGACTAGAGCGGGCACAAGAGTTCACCGAACACCCTGCTGATGTGCAAGCATCTGAAAAGATGGGGCGTTTATTTGACCATATTCGCAAATACAATGAGTTTGATACCCCTGACGACATTCATGCGCTCAATATATTCTTTACTCGTTTGCTATTTTGTTTTTTTGCCGAAGATACAGGTATATTTAAGCCCAAGCAGTTTCATGACACCTTAGAGTCGTGTACTTTGACCGATGGTAGCGATACTGACACGTTTTTGTATGAGTTATTTAGCGTACTCGATATGCCTGAAACAAAACCATCACACCAATCAAGCCAATCAAGCCAATCAAGCCAATCAACTCAATCAGATAATCCACGTGCAAACTTGCCAGCGCATCTGTCCGCGTTTCCTTACGTCAATGGTAGCCTGTTTAAATATCAGTTTGCCATTCCTTACTTTAATGCACGTACACGGCGCATACTGTTAGATTGTGCGCAAATGAACTGGGCACAAATCAACCCAGATATCTTTGGCTCTATGTTTCAAGCAGTGATAGAGCCTGAACAACGGGGAAATTTGGGACAGCATTACACCAGCGTCAGCAATATCATGAAAGTGATTGAGCCGTTGTTTTTGCAAGCGTTGCGTCAAGAGTTAGCGACATTATTGGCATTGAGCGATGATAACCGCCACAAAAATAATAAAATAGAGCGACTAGACGCCCTACTTGAGCGTATCAGCCGTATCAAAGTATTTGACCCCGCCTGTGGCTCAGGTAACTTTTTGATTATTGCCTATAAAGAGTTGCGAGAATTAGAGCTTGAGATACTCAAAGCCAAGCAAGCATTATTAAAGACGGGACAAGGCAGTATGGATAATAGTGTCCTTACTTTAGACTTTGGTTATGACAGTGTGGTGAGTCTTGACAATTTTTATGGCATTGATATAGATGATTTTCCCAGTCAGATTGCACGCCTATCGTTATGGCTTGCTGAGCATCAGATGAACATAAAATTCCGTGAAGTATTTGGCGTCGCACCGCCAACGCTACCGCTAAAAGACAGTGGTCATATCATCAATGCCAATAGTTTGCGTATCGACTGGCAAGAGGTTTGCCCCAATAATGGTGATGATGAGATTTATATTGTTGGTAATCCACCTTTTGGTGGGACAACAAACCGTGATGATGAGCAAGCTAAAGATATGAACAAAGTTTTTGGAACTTCTAAAACTTTAAAATATTTAGATTATGTCACTTCATGGTTTTGGAAAGGAGCACAGTATATTGCTAATTCTAACGCTAGGCTGGCATTGGTATCGACCAACTCGATTGCTCAAGGGGAGCAAGTGGCAATGTTATTTCCAAATATATTTGATTTGGGCGTACATATTAGCTTTGCCTATCAAACCTTTCCATGGAAAAACAATGCTAAGCACAATGCTGGTGTTCATGTGGTCATTATAGGTCTATCCGCTACACCCACCATGCAAAAAACTATTTATAAGCTAGTAGATAAAATATGGCATCGTCAAGTAGTGGAAAATATTAGTCCCTACTTAGTTTCTGGAAGTAATACAGCTGTGGTAGCAACTAACACGCCTCTCCAACCAAGAACAAAAATGGTATTTGGAAATAAACCAACTGATGGTGGCTATCTATTTTTAACTCTTGAAGAAAAAAATGATTTGATAACAAAACAACCTTATGTACAACAATATATTAGACCTGTTTTAGGTGCTAGGGAGTTTTTACATAATGAACAGCGTTGGTGTTTATGGTTTGCAAATGCAAATTTACAAGAACTTGAAAAATTACCTTATATTAAAGAAAGGCTTGATAGTGTAAGACAGATGAGACTTGCTAGCAAAGCAAAATCTACAAGGGAGTATTCTAAATATCCACATTTATTTCGACAAATTGCTCAACCTAAAAGTGGTGAATATATAATAGTTCCAAGAGTATCTTCAGAGCGTCGCCAATATGTACCGATAGGTTTTTTTGAATGTGAGACTATCGCAACAGATGCCAATCAAATAATTCCAAACGGTACACTTTATGAATTTGGCATATTAACTTCACTTGCTCATAATGATTGGATGCGCTTAGTTGCTGGACGCTTAAAAAGTGACTATCGCTATTCAGGCACCATCGTTTATAACACCTTCCCATTTCCCGAAGCCAGCGAGCAACAAAAAGCTGATATTGAAGCCCTTGCTGAAGAGATTTTGCTAACCCGTGCTGACCATGTGGGCAAAACTTTGGCAGAATTGTATGACCCTGACAAAATGCCAGCAGACTTAAAACAAGCACATGCCAGCCTTGATGATGCCGTAGATAAATTGTATCGTCCACAAGGCTTTAAAAATACCGAAGAAAGATTGGCACATTTGCTGGCACGCTATGAAGACCTGATTAAAGCAGAAGAACAACAAAAGCTGGCAAAAAAAGCAAAGAAAACTAAAAAAGTACCTAAATAAATATATCAACGCATGAATATATTAACCAATGTATTCAACAGTTAAATAGCTAAAACTGACCACCCACAAGCAATCAGTAAATATGCCATCAGTAAATATAAAGTAGGTAATGATTATGACCACGCAACCCGTCAATTTACTCCAACAGACTTATGCTCAGACAGGGCAAAGCAAAAAGACCAATGAAATGGGCATGCGTGAGATGCAGGCTCGAGCCTATGGCAAGCGAGACAGCCAATACCTGCTGATTAAATCACCGCCCGCCTCAGGAAAATCACGGGCGATGATGTTTTTAGCATTAGACAAGCTCATCAATCAAGGCATTGATAAAGTCATCATTACCGTACCTGAGATGAGCATTGGTAAATCATTTAAATCGACAGCGCTCAGTGATTATGGATTTTTTGCCGATTGGCAAGTGGGTGACCGCTATAACTTATGCTTAAATCTTGCCGAAAGTGATGCCCGCAAAACCCAAATATTTACCGAATTTATGACGGGCAATAATAACAACAGCCGTCAATCTGATTTACCACAAGTATTGGTATGTACACATCACAGCTTTCGCTATGGCTTTGACAAACTGATGGCAGAGGAAGACAAGATTGAGCTGTTTGATAAGGTATTAATTGGTATTGATGAATTCCACCATGTGTCCGCCGATGAATCCAATCGTCTGGGAGCGATTTTAGACACCATCATAAACCAAACCAGCGCCCATATCATCGCCATGACAGGCTCATACTTTAGAGGTGACTCTGTTCCCATTTTGACCGACAGCGATGAAGAGCGTTTTGATAAAGTAACTTATACCTACTATGAGCAGTTAAATGGTTATGAATATCTTAAATCATTGGGGCTGGGCTATCACTTTTACAAAAAATCATTCTTTGATGCCCTAAAAGAGTGTTTAGATACCACCAAAAAGACCATCATTCATATCCCCAACGTCAATAGTTTATCTGCTGAAATTGATAAATATGAGACCGTGGGACGCATCATCGACATTATTGGCACAGAAGAAGCAACAGATACTGATACAGGCATCAAAACCATACTTAGCCATGATGGTAGACGATTATTAGTGGCTGACTTGGTCACTGATGATGCCACTCGCGTTAACACTCAGCGTTATCTAGCAAATATTACCTCACCTGATGATATGGATATCATCATTGCTCTTGGTATGGCAAAAGAAGGCTTTGACTGGGAATATTGTGAGCATGTATTAACCATTGGATATCGAGGTTCGCTCACTGAGGTGGTACAAATTATTGGGCGTGCTACTCGTGATAGCAAGGGCAAAACCCATGCACAATTTACCAATCTAATTGCACAGCCTGATGCGTCCAAAGCTGATGTGACAAGCTCAGTAAATGACCTACTCAAAGCCATTACCTTGTCACTACTCATGGAGCAAGTGCTGAAGCCTAATGTGAACTTTAAACGCCGTAGTGAAATTGACTGGCTGGGTGGTGAATCATTGCCTGTCGGTACGGTTATCATTGATGACAGTGAAAATCGTCCATCGGATAGAGTCATGAAAATACTGAACCAAGATAAAGATGAACTCTTAGCGCAAATTTGCCAAAAGCCTGAACATATTAAGGCTTATCTGAGTGCAGAAGAAAACCATATTGAAGCAGAAGCTGTCTCTAATACGGTTATTCCCAGTATTATCCGCACCAAATACCCACAGCTTGATGACAATGAAATCCGCCAAGTACAAGAAGGCATGATGCAATATATGACTATTAATAGTCATGGTGGTGTGGTTGACGGTATACACATACCTGATGAGGCTGTCATTGAAGGTGAGCGGGTATTTATTAAGCAAAATAACAGCTATATTGATATACAAAATTTAAGCGAGCAAGAGCGTAGTCAGCTCTCAGAAACATTACTTATCAAAGAGCGTTATTTGCCAACAGATGCTCATATTTATAACCCTAAAACAAACACGACCCAATATCGTGAAAACAACCCCAGTAATAGCTTTGTCAAAGTGGGTAGTAAATTTATCAACGTAAACAGTTTGCCAATTAACCTTGTAAAATCAGTCAATCCTTTTCATGATGCTTATGAAGTCCTGTCACAGTCTGTCGATAAAGAGATGCTAAAAACCATTAATGATGTGGTCAAAGCCAGTCGCTCTACTGTTACTGAAGAAGAAGCCTTATTAATGTGGCCAAAGATTAGAGCCTTTATTAAAAATAAAGGGGTATCACCAAGCGAACAGTCAAACGACCCAATCGAGCGTCGTATGGCAGAAATTATCGTTTATGTGCGTCATCAAAAAGCCAAGCGAGACATAACCTCCCATGATTAAACTTGATGAGATATACCAAAGCCGTGAGTTTAAAACCTTAGAAGATATCTTTGCCCAAGATGATACTGGCTTATTAGATGATGTGAAACCCATCAAAAAACAAACTGGCAATGATTCAGTATTAAAACAACAATTTGCCGAAATTAATGACTTTATTGATGAGCATGGATATGTTCCAAAGCAACAAGGTGATAGCTTAAAAGAGAAAATGTTAGCAAGACAACTGGCTTCAATTAATAATAACCAAGCCTATGTGTCAGAGCTCATCGCATTAGATAGTCATGGCATACTCTCACAGTCATCGACTGCTATGACAGAGTCTGAAATAGTGGCTGAAATAAAGACTGATGATAACTTACCTACGAAAATACCTAACCAGAATAAATTGCAGTCTAATACTTCTGACCAAGGTATCAAAAAAAGTATCGAAAAAGATGTAAAAGAGGCAGGCTATTCTACGGGTGCAAAAATTCCCTCAGAATCGTTACCAAACAGTTTAGATGATATTTTTAATCAAGATGACTTAGGGTTATTTGATGATATTAAATCGGATATATTGATTAATCCTGATGCTGATACCAATTCAGATAGGCGTTCTCATTATGACCAATATGATGATGAAGAGATTGCCAGCCGTTTTGAGTGTCAAGATTTTGCCAAATTTATCCCAACATTTGAACGTATTCATCATGCCATACAAGCAGGCAGTTTTAGTAAGGCAAACTTTTCGTCTATAAAAAATATCACTGTTGGTAGTGTGTTTGTATTGCAAGGTTTGCTGTGTTATGTAGCCGATATTTATAAGTCAGAAGTCCGAAAAAATGAGCGTAATCAACAACGTCTTAGACTTATCTTTGCTAATGGAACAGAATCAAATATGCTGATTCGTTCATTGGCAACGGCACAATATAAATATGATAATAGCTATCAGGTGATTATTACTGACCCTGAATGGATAAATAATGAATTGGCACAGGACTTTGGTGACAAGCGTTTAATGACAGGCGTTATTTATGTTGCTAAATTGACTAATATACCCGATGAGCTAAGACAATATCAAAACTTACATAAGATAGGTTATTCGACATTAACAAGTGAAACACGAAGCAAATACTCAATCAAAGACCCAACATTTTTACAACAAGCTGTAGATATCATTGCAGAGTGGCAAGTCTATGATGCCAATGCACAAAGTGTTGAAGGTGTGTTACATGCTTTTTTTGCTAGCCAACGTGTCAATCTGTCAGTTATTGGTGCGGATAACAAAAAATATCAAGCAACTGAATGGTTTGATGTGCCCTTAAGTGAGATTGAAAAAGCCATTGAATTGGTAATCACAGGTGAGATAAACAAATATCGTATGGACGAGTTTATGGGGCGAATTGTCTTAAGATAACTTTAAAGTCACCTTTTATTTTTTGAATCTAGATAACCTTGATGCCCTAAGAAATACCCTTTTAGAGTCATTCTATCAAAACTATAAACATGGGCATGAGGTGCTTCTCTACATCTGCCTACTAAAAAGTCTCAGTATTAGAATACTAAATTTGCTTAGTTATTTTTAGCTTGGGTATTTGAAAAGACTGGCAATAACTAAGTGATAATATAATAAAAGGGATCATAGAGTGATCCCTAACTTTTTAAATCTTGGTCACAAAATGGTCACCATTTGGTCACCGAGCAGTTAGTCACCGTAGTTTTTCTAACTTTAAACTATAATTAATTTAAAATATAGAGAAGTGTTTTTAAAAGAAACTAAAAATAGCAACCCATCTCAACTTTCTGTCCTAAATCCGACAAATCCCTTATAAACCAAAAACCTACAGACATAAAAAAACCTCAAGTAAGGGGATACTTGAGGCGAAACTTGTTTAAACTTTCAGTCTAAAATCTAGTTTTAAAATATGGCGCAGCGGACGGGACTCGAACCCGCGACCCCCGGCGTGACAGGCCGGTATTCTAACCAACTGAACTACCGCTGCTTAGGTCGTTTACAACAAGTGGTGGGTGGTGACGGGTTCGAACCGCCGACATTCTGCGTGTAAGGCAGACGCTCTACCAACTGAGCTAACCACCCTTGCTGTGGGTGTGTATTATATAGATTTGAGCTTCAGTGTCAAATGTTTTTTTCAAAAAAATTATATTTTTTTTGATTTTATCATCTTACTTAATTGAGTATATAAAAAAATCTCACCACTTTGTTTAAGTGATGAGATTATCTGACTAAACAACTATTTTAAAAGCAAGATCTAAAAATAATGCGCTATATCATTATGCTTTACTAAAGCTCAGCTCATCATTGTCATCAACATCGACTTTGATAGTATCACCCGCTACAAAATCACCTGCCAACAATAGCAAAGATAATGGATTTTCAATCTGTTGCTGGATAGCACGTTTAAGTGGACGTGCGCCATATACAGGGTCATAGCCTACTGCAACCAATTTATTCATTGCATCAGGGGCTAATACAATATCCATATCACGCTCTTGTAGGCGCTTACGCAAACGTGCTAGCTGAATATCCGCAATACCTGCCATTTGTGCCATACCTAGTGGATGGAAAACGACTATTTCATCAATACGGTTTACAAACTCTGGGCGGAAGTGTTGCCCGACTGACTCCATCACAGCCGCTTTGATTTCCTCGTATTCATCACCTGCCATCTCTTGGATTTTATGTGAGCCTAAGTTACTGGTCATAATGATGACAGTATTTTTAAAGTCCACCACTCGCCCATGTGAGTCAGTTAAGCGCCCATCATCAAGCACTTGCAATAAGATATTAAACACATCAGGGTGTGCTTTTTCTACCTCATCAAACAAGACAACACTATAGGGCTTACGGCGCACTGCTTCAGTCAATACCCCACCTTCTTCATAGCCCACATACCCTGGAGGCGCACCAACCAAACGGCTAACACTATGCTTCTCCATAAACTCACTCATATCAATACGAATCATCGCATCCTCTGAGTCAAACAAGAAGTTTGCTAAAGATTTGGTCAGCTCAGTCTTACCCACCCCAGTAGGTCCTAAAAATAGGAATGAGCCTGATGGACGATTGGGGTCTGATAACCCTGCTCTGCTACGACGAACGGCATTAGCAACGGACTGTACTGCTTCATCTTGTCCAATGACTCGCTCATGCAACTTCTCTTCCATTGCCAGCATTTTATCCCGCTCACCTTGCATCATTTTTGCAACTGGAATACCTGTAGCTGCACTAACTACCTCAGCAATCTCATTATCTGTCACTTTATTACGCAACAGCTTAATACCAGAAACTTCTCCTGACTGCTCTTTTTGCTCAGCCAAATCAGACTCAGTAATGCGTTTTTCTAGCTGTGGTATGGTCTCATATTGCAACTTGGACATGGTTTCATAATCACCTTCACGGCTGGCTTTATCATAAGCAATACGAGCCTTATCCAGTTCATCTTTAAGCTGTTGGCTACCTTTGACCAATGCTTTTTCTGCTTGCCAGATCTCATTTAAATCAGCATACTCTTTTTCTAATGCTTCAATTTGCTCATCCAGCACTTGCATTTCAGCTTTTGCACCTGCATCATCTTCATTTTTCAGCACTTCTCGTTGCATTTTCAGTTGAATCAAACGGCTATCTAACTTACCCAGTGCTTCAGGTTTACTGTCCATCTCCATACGTAGACGGCTAGCGGCCTCATCAACCAAATCAATTGCTTTATCTGGTAGTTTGCGATCAGTGATATAACGATGGCTCATACGTGCTGCTGCAATAATCGCACTGTCTTGAATATCAACCCCATGATGTAACTCATAACGCTCTTTGAGTCCTCGCAAAATAGCAATGGTATCTTCAACTGTTGGCTCATCAACCAACACTTTTTGGAAACGACGCTCTAAAGCTGCATCTTTTTCAATATACTGGCGATATTCATCTAGCGTGGTTGCACCAACGCAGTGTAGCTCACCACGTGCCAATGCAGGTTTCAGCATATTACCTGCGTCCATCGCACCATCAGACTTGCCTGCACCTACCATGGTATGTAGCTCATCAATAAATAAGATAACATTACCTTCTTGCTTAGCAAGGTCATTTAATACCCCTTTAAGGCGCTCTTCAAACTCTCCACGGAATTTTGCACCTGCAATCAATGCACCCAAATCCAAAGATAACACTTCTTTACGACGCAAGCCTTCGGGTACATCACCATTCACGATTTTTTGCGCCAGACCTTCCACAATCGCCGTTTTACCAACCCCTGGCTCACCGATTAATACAGGGTTATTTTTGGTGCGTCGTGACAAGACTTGAATGGTACGACGTATTTCTTCATCTCGACCAATGACGGGATCTAACTTCCCTTGCTCAGCACGCTCGGTTAAGTTAATGGTATATTTATTTAACGCATCTCTTTGATCTTCTGCATTTTGACTATTCACGGTTTGGTCTCCACGTAACTGTTCAATCACAGCTTTTAGCTGGCTTGCTGTCACGCCTGCATCAGTAAAAATCTTTTTAGTATCGCCCTGTTCTGCTAAAGCTAATAGCACCCACTCTGTTGCAATAAAATCATCTCCTGCTTTTTGTGCTTGTCTATCAGCAAGGTTTAGAATTTTTACTGAGCTAGGCGTTAAACTCACATCACCAGTTGGATTGCTAATGGTAGCTTGGTTATTCAAAGCCTTTGCCACACCATTTTTTAAAGCGGGTACACTCCCCCCTGCTTGTTGGCAAATAGCAATATTTGCTTCATCTTCTAGCAATGCTGCCATTAGGTGAATGGGGTCTACTCCTGTATGATCTCGACCTACAGCAAGACTCTGGGCTTGTTGTACAGCAGCTTGCAACTTTTGGGTAAATTTTTCAAATCTCATTTTAGTATCCTTATAATATAAATTTTTCTTAGACAATATTGTTTATCTATTTCTTAATAGCCCTTGTATTTGCTACAAAAGCATTCATTAAATGCTTTATGTTGCTCTATCACTATACAGAAAACAAACTTTATCCACTATGACAAATATCCACTATCGTAGTGAAATTATGTAAACAATATTATCGCCTCTTTTAAATTATATGAGGCTATCTACCTTCAATTTCAATATAAAAATTAAAAATATTTATTATTGTCAAATAAAAAATATTACCAATAAGTCACGCCTCTATAATAGTATGGTCAAAGAAGACTAAAACAGATACAAGGTGACTGAGTGTAGCTAGTACAGTTAGTACAACAAATAAGGTCAACATCGTAGCCATTTAGTAGTTTTTGACTATATTCATGATTCCTCCACAACAACCATTTATTTTTGCCAAAAAAATAAGGTGAATTGTTATCAATCCACCTTATTACTAATTACTAACTAATGACTACGAACTATATGTTACTTGCTACATACTATATAGCATCTAAACCAGTTAGCTTACCAATGCACACACTCAAAAATTAAGCTTACCGCCCTTTTCAACAGCACGTTGATATGCTGGACGTGCCTGACAACGTTTTAACCAGTTCAGTGTGTTGGCATATTTGCTTTTATCTAACGCATGACCTGCATTTGCAGCCTCAATGACAAACCCCATTTGTACATCAGCCGCACTAAATTCACTACCAGCAAACCATTGTGTATTACTTAATTGCTTTTCTACCAAATCCAGCGCTGTATTAATATTTTTTGCAATAAGGTTTGCTTCAACCTGTTTACGAATACCTCTGGTAATTGTCCTAATTAATACAGGTGCTTTCTCAGCAATTTTATGAAAGACCAGACGCATCACTAATGATGGCATGATTGAGCCTTCTGCATAGTGCATCCAAAAGTCATAGTCTTGCCAGACCAAGCTGTCCGCATCTGTTTTTGGATGCAACTGATATTCTGTATCATATTTTGCCATTAAGTAATCAATGATATGTCCTGACTCAATCATTGACACACCGTCCACTTCCAAAATTGGAGCTTTACCAGTTGGGTCTATTTTCTCTAAGCTCTCTGGTGCTAGATATGCTGCTGTACGCTCATATTTAGTCAGTTGATAATCAAGCTCTAGCTCCTCTAACAACCATAATATCCGAAATGAGCGAGAGTTTTCTAAATGATGTAAATGTAATTGACTCATCTTTTATTCCTTATCTTCTAAAGCCTCACTGTCTATATCACTATTGTCTGCACCATCTTCTGCCAAACCATCTTCTTTCAGTGCTTCGATAAGCTCATTATCCTCATTATTTTCGACACGTGCCATGGCAACTAATGACTCATCTTTAGAAAGACGAATTAAAGTCACACCTTGAGTATTACGTCCTGCTGAAGCCACTTGTGCCACTGGTGTACGTACCAAAGTGCCTTTATCAGAGATTAAAATGATGTCATCATCTTCATCCACTTTTGTTGCCCGTACCAATGCTCCATTACGCGCACTGGTCTTAATGGCTATCACACCACCACCACCACGTTTTTGAGCATTAAACTCTTCAATTAAGGTACGTTTACCATAGCCATTTTCACAGGCTATCAATATTTCTTTGACGTCATCATCAAGAACAACCAGTGATTTAATACTCTCATCAGCCTCTAAGCGCATACCACGCACACCTTTTGCAGTACGTCCCATCGCACGGGCATCATTTTCATCAAATCGAATGGCTTTACCACTGGTCGCAAACAACATGACTTCTTGACTACCATTGGTAATACGAGCAGAAACAAGCTTGTCACCTTCTTCTAGCCCAATTGCTATCAAACCATTTGAACGAATATTAGCAAACTGCTCAAGCTCTACCCGCTTCACTGTACCATTTGCGGTTGCAAAGAAGACAAAACGCCCAGCAATATCTGCAGATAAATCTGGAATTGGTAAAATGGTGGTGACTGTTTCATCTGGGTCTAGCGCAATCAAATTGACCAATGGGCGACCTCGTGAGCCACGGCTTGCCAAAGGAACTTCAAAGCCACGTAAGCTAAAGACACGTCCATTATCAGTAAAACACATCACGGTCGCATGTGTGGACGTCACTAATAGATGCTCAATCACATCATCTTCTTTCATCGCAGTGGCAGACTTACCTTTACCACCCCGACGCTGGGCGACATAGTCACTAATAGGCTGTGTCTTAGCATAGCCAGTACGAGAAACAGTCATCACCACGGTCTGCTCTGGGATAAGGTCTTCACGACTAAAGTCATTGCGAGAATCTACAATATCTGTACGACGTTCATCACCAAAGTTATCACGAACTTCGATCATTTCATTTTTAATCACTGTCATCAGCTTGTCAAAATCTGCCAAGATGGCTTCTAATGCAGCAATTTGACGAAGAATATCTTGGTATTCATCCGTTAACTTATCTTGCTCAAGTCCTGTTAGGCGGTGCAGTTGCATTTCTAAAATGGCATTAACTTGGTCTAATGACAGACGATAGCGAGTATTACTTTCTATCAATCCGTAAGGATTATTTAAATCTTCACCCTCAATAAACTCAGGACGTACAGCACGAACTTCATCGCCACCACGACCCGCCGCTGTTAGCATAGCGACAACCGTTCCTGACTCCCATGTTTTCGCAAGTAGTTGCTCTCTTGCCTCACCACGATTAGCAGAATGCTTAATGGTTTGGATAATATCGTCAATATTTGCCAATGCAACGGTTAAACCTTCTAACAGATGACCACGTGCCTTTGCTTTATCCAAATCATAGATAGTACGACGAGTCACTACCTCTTGACGATGACGAACGAACGCAGCAATCAACTGACGCAGTGTCATTAGTTTAGGTTGCCCATTATCTAGTGCGACCATATTAATGCTAAAGCTTGATTCTAAAGGTGTTTGCAAAAATAAATTATTAACAATGACTTCTGCAACTTCACCACGACGTAAATCAATGGCTATACGCATACCATCTTTATCAGACTCATCACGTATCTCAGAGATGCCTTCAATTTTTTTATCACGTACCAGCTCAGCAATACGTTCAATCAGCTTGGCTTTATTGGTTTGATAAGGAATCTCAGTAAATACAATGCGCTCACGGTCACGATTTACGCCTGTCTCACTCATTGGCTCAATATGATAACGTCCACGAACATGTAAACGCCCTTTACCTGTACGATAAGCATCTACAATGCCTGAGCGTCCATAGATGATACCTCCCGTTGGGAAGTCAGGTCCTGAGATATGTTGCATCAACTCTTCACCTGAAATCTGCGGATTTTCAGCATATGCTAAGCATGCATTAATCACCTCAGTTAAGTTATGAGGTGCCATATTGGTCGCCATACCGACAGCAATACCTGTTGCACCATTAACCAATAAATTAGGGATACGTGCTGGTAACACACTGGGCATACGCTCTGAACCGTCGTAGTTATCTTCCCAGTCAACCGTATCTTTGTCCAAGTCTGCAAGCATTTGGTGGGTGAGCTTAGTCATACGCACTTCGGTATAACGCATTGCTGCTGCAGGGTCATCATCTATCGAGCCAAAGTTACCCTGACCATCCACCATCGGATAGCGCAAACTAAAGTCTTGTGCCATACGCACAATCGCATCATAAACGGCTGTATCACCATGTGGGTGGTATTTACCAATGACATCACCAACCACACGTGCAGATTTTTTATAAGGTTTATTATAATCATTAGATAGCTCGTGCATGGCAAACATCACACGGCGATGCACAGGTTTAAAGCCATCTCTGACATCAGGCAACGCCCGTGACACAATCACACTCATCGCATAATCAAGATAGGATTGTTTCAACTCATCAACGATGGCAATAGGATTAACCGAACCGCTCATACATACATCTCCATGCACTGCATACCCACGATGGGCAATAGTAATTATTCATTTTTAATGGATGGCTATTTTACCACATTTTCGTCTCTCTCGGGCATCGCTATTACACCCTAAAGCAGGCATTATATCTGCAAAATAGGCGATTAATGCTAAAATAAAATTTGGAGTAATTTTTCCACCCAATCATCATCCAGTCATCACCTAACTTAGACTTACCTTAGAAAACTAAACAGGATAGCTTAATGAACCAACCTACTCTCAGCGACCGCAACTTTGACCCCATAGCCGATCATTTTACTGACAAAGTTTATGGTGGATTAAAAGGTGACATTCGGCTGGCTGTCCTTAAAAAAGACCTTTCCCAAGCCATCAATACCCTAATCTCTGAGCAAAATCGTCCTTTACGTATTTTAGACATTGGTGCAGGATTGGCACAGATTTCTATTGAGCTGGCTGATATGGGACATGAAGTCACCATCAATGACATCTCAATAAATATGCTGAATAAAGCAAAAGAGTCCATAACAGAATCTACACTTTTAGAGAGCATCAGATGGTTAGCTTGCCCTTATCAACAACTTGCAGACAAACTACAGGGGGAGTATGACCTAATTTTGTGTCATGCGTTATTAGAATGGCTGGCAACACCGGCGGATATTATTGCTTTTTTCCAACAATGGCTTAGCCCTACTGGCAAACTATCACTGTGTTTTTACAACCCAGCCAGTTTTATCTATCGTAACCTCGTTATGGGTAACTTCAATGTATTAAATAATCCAAACTATAAAGCGGATAACAAAAGAAGCCTGACTCCTAATAATCCCGTATCTTATGAAGAAGTAAGCATGTGGTTAGAGCAGGCAGGCTTTACCATCGAATCCGTATCAGGATTGCGAGTATTTCATGACTATTCACCACTAAAACGTGGGGGTCATACTAACCCTAATGCAGTCGTTGAGATGGAAGTACGTTATTCAACGCAAGAACCATTTAAATGGTTGGGACGATATTTACATATCTTGGCAAAATACGAAAGATAAAGATAATAGAGCAATAGGGTCTGTTGAACTATCACCTGCCATCCCGTCAGACTAAAGATGAATGTTCAACACACCCTAATTAAAAAACTTAATTAAAAATTATAGTTAAAAACTATCAACTTAAAGCATCCAGCTCAAAGTCAGATACGTTGCCACAATGCAGTATCAACATCCTGACCAGAAAATAAAATCACATGCTCTAACAGTGGACGAAAACCGATTTGTGTACCAACAGCATGGTCATGATGACTTGGAATTAATGATAATACTTGCTCTCCACTAGAGAGCTGAAGCTGATACAAATAATTTGCCCCACGAAATACACGTCCCATCACAGTTGCTTTTTGTGAACTGGTGTCATCATGTACCACATCATCAGGACGTATCAATACCTTGAATTTAGTACCATTAGGAAAGCTTTTACTACAGAACTTATCAGAGTTAACTGCACGTTGCACATCATCAGAGCTGAAATGAACTGGCTGACGACTAATATCTCCCATGGCTGTTTTGATAATACCATTTTCAATCACACCATCAATCATCGCTCCTTCACCAACAAACTCTGCAACAAATGGACTGTTGGGTTGATGATATAACTCACTAGGGGTCGCCCATTGTGCCAATCTGCCTTGGTGCATCACACCAATTTTATCGGCAATCGCAAATGCCTCATGCTGGTCATGTGTCACCAAAATCGCCGTAGTATTTGTACGTTTTAAAATATCACGTACCTTTGCGGCTAAGGTCTCTCTTAGCATCATATCCAGATTGGAAAAAGGCTCATCCAATAGCAACAAATCTGGCTTTGGTGCTAATGCTCTAGCCAATGCAATACGTTGCTGTTGCCCACCTGACAGCTCACTGATTCGTTTTTTAGCATGTGCTGTTAGCTCAACCAGCTCCAGCATTTCTTGTATCCGATCCAACTTTTGCTGTTTATTCCAACGATGCAGACCAAAACCAATATTTTCACTGACAGTTAAGTGACTAAATAATGCATAATCCTGAAACACCATACCCATACAACGATTTGCAGGTGCAACTTTTTGCTCAGGCTTATTCGGTAATATTGAGGTCAGTGTTCTATTATTTAATACAACCACACCATTTTGTGGTGTTTCTAAACCGGCAATCGCACGCAATGCCGTCGTCTTACCACAACCACTAAAACCAAGCAAACAGCCAATTTCACCTTGTGATAACCTCAATGACAATGAGCGCACCACCTCTGTTTCACCAAAGCTTACAGCAAGGTTGTCCACACAAAAGTAGTCAGTCATCGTATCGAACTCACTAGATGATAAGTTTTTGTCATTTGGTTGCATCATAGTTTTCAATCAATTTAAATGTTAAATAAAATAAAAAATGCTTAAAATTTAGCAGAGCTTTTGCCAGACACAACATATCCAGCAGTCTAAACTTAAAGCCTAATGCTTATCTGACTGGCGAATCAAAAAAATAACTGGAATCAAACCAACCAATACAATCGACAGGCTTGGAAGTGCCGCTCGCTCATACATACCTTCACTGGTCATCTCAAACACACGTACTGCCAGCGTATCCCAACCATGACGACGAGTCATTAACACAATGGGCATCTCTTTTGTCACTTCAACAAAAACCATAATCAGTGCAGTAAACACACCTGGACTAATAATCGGTAAAAATACACGTCGCCAACGATGTAATATACTATCACTCAACAAGCTAGCTGCATGCTCTTGATTTGGAGTTAAGCGTTGCAACTGTCTATCTATTGGCTGGAATCCTACCGTTAAAAAACGTATTGATAACGCCAATAACATGATAAGTACACTACCACTTAATATTTGAGCATCACTAATACCCCAACCAATAAGATGATTATCCAGCCATGCAATTGGAATATATACACCCACTGCCAATACTGTTCCTGGAACTGCATACCCAAGATTAGAAAAAGAAACCAGCAGCTGATTTAACTGTGTCGGAAATTGACGCTGTATCCAAGCAACTATCATGGCTAAAATAGCCACAAACATGGCTGTCATTGAAGCAATCAATACCGTATTAGTCACAAAGCCCCAATAACGACCATCCAAGTCTTGATGATAATGACCAATCACCCAATAAATAAGCTGTATCATTGGCAGACCAAAGGATACTAGAAAAATAACACTACAAAAGCCAAATGCCCAAAGATTTTTCCAGCCAGTTAATTGCACACGTTGATGCTGTCCTGCACTGGGCAGATAACTGCGACGTTTTTGCCAATAACGCTCAAACAGTAATACCACTAAAACAACAAGAATCAATAATGCAGCTAACTGAGCTGCTGTGGTTAAACTAAAAAATCCAAACCACGCTTTATAAATCGCTGTGGTAAATGTATCTAGATTAAATACTGATACTGCACCAAAGTCAGCCAGCGTCTCCATCCATGTTAATAACAACCCACCAATAATCCAAGGCATTGCCTGCGGTAACGCAACCTTAAAAAAAGCCTGTCGATGTGTTAACCCTAACATCTGTCCTGCTTCTAATGCCCGCCGTCCTTGCGATAAAAATGCTTGCCGTGCCAATAAATAAACATAAGGATAAAAGACTAAAGAGAGCATGACACCAGCGCCCCATGCACTGCGAATATTAGGAAACTGAAACGATACTCCCATATCCCGTAAGGTCGTTTGAATAATACCACTATAATCAAACAGCCCCACACCCACAAATGCCAGTACATAAGCAGGTATTGCAAAAGGCAACATCAATGCCCACACAAATACTTTTTGCCCTGTAAAGCGGTACATACTGGTCAGCCATGCCAGATAAGTCCCCAAGCTTCCAGCAATGACTGTTACTAAAGCTAGCAACAAAAGAGTATTCTTCATCACCTGAGGTAACACAAACTCAGTCAGATGAGACCAAATATCTGCCATTGGCTCAAGCCATGAACGCATGACAACTAAGATGGGTATTAACATAAAAAGCGAAATCAATCCTAAGACTGATTTCGCTATTAATGCTCGATAAGAAGAATGTTGCATATCACAAATTTCTTTAAAAAAGCGCTGATTTTATTTTGGATATACGACCAAGTTTATAATGACTACATAAATCAGCCGTATATCACAAAATACGAAAAATAGAATATAAGCTTAATCGCTTACACTTTCTCTTTTTGCTTCTTACTATTATTCGTAACCTGCACGATCCATAAGCTGGATAGCTTCAGCTTGACGCTTACCAAAGATACTAACATTGATGTCATCTTGTTTAAATGGTCCCCAAGACTTTAACATTTCTGACTCATCAGTACCTGGCTTAACTGGGTATTCTTTATCAGCACTTGCATAGATGCTTTGAGCTTGATCTGATGATAACCATTCAATTAACTGACGCGCACCAACCACATTATCAGCATTTTTGATGATACCTGCACCAGATACATTGACGTGTGTACCAAAGTCATCAGCACCATCGCCTTGGTTTGCCCAGAAAAGTTTTACAGGGAAGCTTGGGTTATCTTCTAAAATACGACCATAGTAATAGCTATTTGCAATACCAACTTCACACTGACCAGCATCAATGGCTTCTAGCAGTTTAGTATCATTACTAAATACAGGAGCAGCTAAGTTAGCAACCCAACCTTTTACAATTTCTTCAGTTTTATCAGCACCATAATGCTCAATCATACTAGCAACTAATGACTGATTATATACTTTCTTAGATGTACGCAGACATAGTTTGCCTTTCCATTTTGGATCTGCTAAATCTGCATAAGTTGATAAGTCAGTTGGTTGTACTTTTGAGGGATCATAGAAAATAGTACGTGCACGTAAAGACAAGCCAGTCCATAAGTCATCAGCATCACGATATTTTTCAGGTACATTTTCATTAACAATGCTAGACTTTAATGGCTGTAATAGACCTTTTTCACCCGCTTGCCATAGGTTACCAGCGTCAACAGTTAATAGCATATCAGCAGGTGTATTTTCACCTTCTGCTTCTAGACGTGCCATTAAAGGACCTTCTTTATCAGTAACCAACTCAACAGGTGTTCCAGTTTCAGCTGTGAATTTATCTAAAAGTGGTTGAATCAACTGTTCATTACGTGAAGAATAAATAGTTACTTTTTCAGTTGATGCAGGCTCTGTACCTTCTGAGATTTCAGTTACTTCTGGCTCAGAAGTTGCTGATTCAGTAGTTTCTGTGGCTTCTGGTGCAACAGTATCTTCTTTTGCACCCTTGTCACAACCACTCAATAAAGCCATTGTTGCAACAATGGCAGCACCTAAATATGTCTTTTGCATAGTTAAACTCATGTCTTAATATCCTTTAATGAACCATTTATAATGACTACCAATAATAAATAATTTAACAACAGATTTAGTATATCTATACAGCCAGATAAAATTTAGTTTGCTGTATTTTTCATATCTACCTGATACTGTTGGTGATTACGCCGGATGATATAATAATATAAATAATAATAATTATCAATAGAATAACGAGTGTATCTTTCCTGATAGATACGCTTAAACACACCTTATTACAATACTGTTACAATAAATATATAATCAAATCTATGATAACAAGTGTTAATTTAAATGGTAAGCTGTCTTTGCTGAAATAATTAGTATCACTATCCTCTATCTTTTTATAATCAAACTCATCATAAATAGCCTGCCTGCTCAATGATTTCCTTAATTTCTGCACGTTCATCATCACTTATGGATTTTAAATATGGGGTATTATTATCAGCCTGAAACTTTGTCCATTCAGGGCGTATCGCTAGCCTATTGATATTTGGGTCAGTAATAGATGCTAAAGGGAATGTATAACTATAAAAGCTCAGTAATGCCTGACCTGTATCTTCTGATAACCATTCTAACAAGCGCAAACCATCATCAGGGTTCAGTGCCTCTTTACTAATTGCACCCCCTATCACATCAATTACTGTTCCATTATTAATTTGGTTTGCCCATGCTAGGCGCACAGGTGTCTTAGGATTTTCTGCAACATAATGTATAAATACATCACTACCAACAATACCCACATCACACTGCCCATGAGAAATGGCTGTTATCACTGCCATATCATCAGCCAAAACGGGCTGAGCTAAGTTTGCGACCCACCCTGCTACAACCTCTTGTGTTTTTTGCTCACCACGATAGTTTATCATGTGTCCAATCAATGCTTGATTAGCTGGAAGCTGACTACTAGATAAACACAAGCGACCTCGCCATTTATCACTTGATAAGTCTGCATAATTAAACAGCTCTGCTTCATTTACTCGTTGCTGGTTATAAACTAAGGTACGACCATAATAACTTAATCCATACCATAACTTATCTTCACCCTGTCCTCCTAGTCGCTCTGGTAATACTTCTGAGCTTACAGCCTGCAATATATCAGCATCTTCAGCTTGTGTTAGTAGCACACTTTGATATAAAAGAAAAACATCCACTGGCTCTGATGTCTGTATACTAGGATTATCCGCTTGTGCATTACGAATAAAGCTATGCATATCAATAGAATGTAGTACAACTTGAATGCCTGTCTCTTCAGTAAAGGCTCGCATGGCTGGTAGTAGAAGCGCTGTATCCATATCTGTTGCAACAGAGATGACTTCAGTATTTAGACTCATGCCATCTTCTTCTACTGGCTCTGATGGCGCCGGTGTACAACCACTGATGCCAGATAATACGACAGCACCCATTAATACCAGCCTTGCCTTCTGTCGCAAGCAGTTAAACCAATGTGCCTTAGCACCACTGCACACCTTTTTTAAAACCATCCAACTAGAACGCTGCGTCATGAATAACTGTCCTTTGCATTTGCTAGCACTTGACCACACAATACATTGACCACTGCCTCAGTGCGTAAAATCCGTTGCCCAAGACTGGCAATATAACACCCTTGAGCCTGCATCAACGCAACCTCATAATCTACCCAGCCTCCCTCTGCACCAATACATAGTATCTGAGGTATGCCTTGCTGGATAGTACACTCAAAAAAACTCATCTTAGTATAAGGATGTGCCACAATCGCTATCTGGGACTTGTTATTTAACCATTCTGATAGCTCATCTTCGACAAATGGTTTAAAGCGTTGCCGATAGAGTATTTCTGGTGCTATGGTATCGACACCTTGCTGTAACCCCTCTAGAACAAACTCATCTATTCGAGACAGTAATGGACTTTGCCAATAGCTTTTTTGAGTACGTACACTATTCACCAGAACAATACGCTGAACACCAATCGCCGTCATATCCATAATGAGTCGGCGCAGTACTTTTGGACGTGGTAATGCCAAAATGACTGTTAAATCTAATTTATCAGGAGGATTTTGAGTTAACTGAACATTGGACAACCCAACCATCGTCTCTGTTAGGGTACAAATCGTTCCTGTCCCTAACATACCACCAAGCGCACCTATCTGAAGTGTATCTCCCACCTGACTTTTTAGCACTTGTCGGATATGTGCCACCTGTTTATCATCAGTCAAGACAGCCTGCAATCTGGCATCAGTCCTATTTATCAACTGACCTGATACGTTATCTTGCCAATTTTTTGGTAATAATAAACAGTTCATATGAAATTTTTGACCTTAAATAACTGATTCACAAAATCACTCACCTAAAATCATAGATAGCTGTTTTTGTACTGCCCCGTGATGTTTCTCAACCAGCTCCCGACCTTTTTTACCTGCCTGCTGAGCCTCTTTATCAGAAGATAGCCATTTTTTAACCGCCTCTACCAAAGCGACAACATCCGTACTATCACCAACCTGACACAATGCCCCAGCCTGCTGTAACTCTGTAACCAGTTGCTCACATGACTGCGTATACCGTCCCATTATGATAGGTGTTCCCACACTAGCAGGTTCAATTGGATTATGTCCACCAACGTTTACGCACGAACCTCCAACAAAAGCCACATCAGCTATCTGATACCAACACATCAGCTCTCCCATGGTATCTGCCAGATAGACTTGTGTCTCTGGCTGTATAGGCTGTTGCTGACTACGTCTCACACTTTGTAATCCCGACGCATCAATCAACTTAGCGACCTCATCAAAACGCTCAGGATGTCGAGGAACTATGATTAACAGTGCATTTTCCAGACCTACCTGTCGTATTAACTTTTGATGCGCCTGAATCACGGCTTCTTCTTCACCAGCATGTGTGCTGGCTGCTACCCATATAGGTCGTTGCTCTACCTCAACTGCCAGCAAATGATTTTCGATAATAGGCAATTCTGGTAAAGTCACTGACCATTTTAAAGAGCTTGCCATGCGAATTTTTTTACTAGGCGCACCAAGCTGGCGAAAACGTTTTGCTGATGGTACATCTTGAGCAATAATCAAACTAATATTGTTCATCATACATCGGCTAAGTGAGGAAAATTTTTGATAGCTCTGAAATGACTTTTCAGACAAACGCGCATTCACTAAAACCGACCGAATCTCTCTGGATGTCAACTCATACAATATGGTTGCCCACAACTCTGTCTCAACAAATAGCGCCAAACAAGGAGAAACATGCTGTAAAAATCGTGAAACCACCTGTGGTGTATCAACGGGTACATAGCTATGTGTCATCTGTCCTGTTTGAATAAATTCAGCAAAACGTTGCTGCGCTCTTGTAAAGCCTGTATGCGTTGTATTTGTTAACCAAATACCGTAACCTTTCTCTAATAAGACATCAAGCATGGGTGCAATCGTATTTGTTTCACCCAATGATACTGCATGACACCAAATCACCTGCTCAGTATCTGGACGTTTAGGATATGTCAAAGCGAAACGTTGACTGACTTCTGACAAATAGTCTGGACTCTGACGACGTTGCCACCACACTTTCAGACGATACAGAGGTTTTAACACCTGCATCACCAAACGATAATATAAGGGCGGACGCACAGGATGAGATAAAGAAGGCAAGAGAATCATAGTAAGATAAGAATAAAATAGAAGATAACAAATAAGAAAGATAATCTAAATAAATAAGACTAAACAAGAGAGCCATAAAAGACTGGTACACAAAATAATGTAATGCTCTCTACTATATGCTCACCAATTAGGTAACCACCAAAATCATTGCTTATATCCATTAAAGTACTTAGGCTATCTTTGGGTGGCGTATTTTACTGGCTTATGACTGAGATGAAAAGATGAAGCGGTACCATTCACACACTTTATTATTTAGACTAATGACAAAGGTGTGAAAGTACCAATAGATAAGGATGATTGCCCTTTCCATAATTTCCTAATGCACTGCGCTTACCTTCAACACAGACACGAAATGATTGCATGGGTGTATCCTTTTCAAAATACTGTGACTGGCTTAGTATATGATATGGATCACTGACAAGATAAGTACGCTCATGTGTTTTTAGTGTAATTTCTTTTCCAGCAAAAGTAACGACACCCTCATAGTTACCAGAATGCTCATTACTCACGGTCTGTACTAACACATGTGGTAAACTCTGGATGCTACTAAACGCCATGCTCATAACAGCACTGACACTTAAAATCGTGATGCCAACCACCTGCATTAAAATATGTTTATCAGCAAAAAACCGTGATAAAACATTTTGTTTACCTGCCGGTTGCCGTTTTGGCTGAGTAGGTAACATTGTGACTTTGTCCTTCATGATATGCCTTTCAAACCTATCAATCCATAGCCAAACTTCAAAAATGTAATGCTAGTACACTAAATCAACTAAACCATGCATGATGTATGAGCTTCATTATTTATCGTGCTACACAATAACAATATTAGAAAAATAAGCTACCTTTAGTAGGATGAAATAACAGTTTTAATTGACCAAAACATAAAGTTGCTTTTTTTAACCTAAAAAACAATAAAAAATACTATTGACTACGTCAAAAACCCTTTATCCGTAGAAAAATAAAAGTCCCCATAAAATTCTTTGCCTTCTATTCCCACAATAAAATTAGTGATTTAATAAAATCCGCCACAGACTTTGCTATTTATAAGTTTGAGGTTATCAAAGATAAACAATTACCTTTAATTTCAAAAATATAACTTCAGTAGCAGTCCATTACACTAAAATAAATATCATAACTGCCAAGATAATAACACCCACTATTAGTAATAAATAACGCCTATCGGTGGTTTCATCATACTTACGTTCATCAAGTGCAGTTTGTGCTTGGTTCCACTGCTCTAGCAAAGCTTTTGCCTCAACATGTCCATTATCCGCCGCCTTTTCTAGCCAATGCCGACCAAGCATCATATCTTGAGTATGCCCAAGACCTTGATAATATAAACGACTCAGCTGACGTTGCGCACGTGGGTCATCCATCTCAGCAGCCTTTTGTACCAGCTTAAATCCCTTATGCTCATCCTTTTGAATACCTTCTCCCAAAAAATAGCATATAGACAATCGTAACATGGCACTGGTATTACCTTGCTTGGCTGCTTTAGCTAACTGCACAACAGCTTGCTTTCTAGCTTGCTGATGCTTTTCATCAAAATTAATCTGTTTTAACTCTTTACCAGACTGACACAGCTTAGCGATATGCTTATCAAACTGATTTAATATTTGATTGGCTTTAACATACTCTGCTTTACCAGCAACCTGATCTACAGAAATCTGTGCCAAATCATTACGCAAGTCTGTAAAGTCATCTTGACGAATCAAAGGCTGTGCTTTTTTTACCACTACTGGTGCTTGGCGCTTTGTTTGAACATCCGCTTTTGTCTCTACAGTTGCTACTTTTTGTGATACCCCTTGCTCTATGCTAGTAGACTTTTGCTCGGATATTTGTTGCGTACTTTGTTTTGATGTACTAAATACCCCATCCTGACTTTTAGCATGCTCAGCATGACTATGCTCTACTGTACTCTCTACCGTTTTATGTGAAGGTGTCGCTAATATGTGGTTATTTGAATGTCCTTTATCCGCAACATCTGCCTTATTTGTAATACGACTGTGTGTATGTTGTACAAGGCTGGCTTGTTGTGCCTGCATTTTTTCTAAGATAGCTTCTTTTTTTGCTGGGGGTAACCGCTTAAACACTGCCTGAAAAATACTATTACTGACAGCATCCCCCATGATTGAACGATTAGGCTTTTGCGGATTACCAAATAGACATTGCGCAATTGGCTCTAAAACAAAAAATAAGTGTTTACTCTCATGGGTCGTCTGAAACCGACGTGGCAGATATTCTAAAGCCATAAAGTGATATGGATTATCCTGATCTACTCTAAGATGGGGATATCGCAAATTAACTTCACTACGACTTAACCACTTTGGTGCTACTCCCCATGCTTGAGCTAATATTTTACCCATATAAAAACCAATAAATAACAACAAATTACGGTTTTTAGTATTATCAATAAACACCATCTCCGTCTGCGTTAAAGACTGACGCAACTCTAATAGCAATTTATCTAACCGTTGTAGACTTTGCATGCTACCATTTAGCCGGCATTGTCGAAGTTTATCCTCATACAATATTCCACCATCAATTGGTCGAGACTCCTGATAGTCACTCCAAAAAGCCTCAGCAATATACTCTATAGGGCTTTTTTGTGGTGATGTTGGTACAGTTTCAGACGTATTAGTAAAATTAGACATATGCACGGCAGCTTCAGTTAGGTTATTGTTTATTTTTTATTGTGACGAAAAAAAAGAACACAGTGATTTGATAATACCAAATCAAAATGCTCTTATAAAATTACTAAAATGTAAACCTAACTTTATTTAAATATATCCAAGGTGAAATACAAGCTGATATACCCCTAGATTCGATAACTTAGAATATCAACTTTATACAACTGTCTACACCATACGGATTGCCCCATCAAGGCGAATCACCTCACCATTGAGATAAGCATTACTGATAATATGACAAGCCAGCTTAGCAAACTCGTTTGGCTCTCCCAAGCGTTTGGGATAAGGCACACTGGCTTCTAACTGCTGGCGTGCTTCCTCAGGAATGCTTTGCATCATTGGGGTGCTAAAAACACCGGGGGCAATGGTCATCACTCGGATACCATGACGGGCAAGCTCTCGTGCTAATGGTAACGTTAACCCAACCACACCTGCTTTAGAGGAAGCATAACTGCCCTGTCCGACTTGACCATCAAAGGCGGCAATACTTGCTGTATTAATAATCACCCCTTGGTCAGCATTATCAGTATTATTTGCACCACCTTCGCTAGCTACTCTCTTAGCAATACTGGCAGCAACCAAACGTGCCACATTAAAAGTACCGACTAAGTTAACTTGAACCCCTTTACTAAACTTATCCAAATCCGCAGGGTTATTGTCTCTATCAAGCAGTTTTTGTACGACCACAATACCTGCACAGTTGACCGAGCCATGCAAACTACCAAACTTATTTTCCGCCATTTCTACTGCTTGTTGCACATCCTCACTACTGGTCACATCACAACGCACAAAATGAACAGTATCGCCTAGCTCTTGAGCCAATGTTTGCCCTTTTTCTAAATTTAAATCTGCAATGATGACATTTGCCCCTTGTGCCACCATCTCACGAGTGGTTGCCTCTCCCAACCCTGAAGCCCCACCTGTGACGATAAATGTTTTATCTTTTAATTGCATAATTTTTCCTTTATTTATTACATTCAATCATTATATAAGGTGTTTTATATTCACAAACACCATTAACCATTTTGGCGTAGTAAAAAGCGTTGCGTTTTACCGCTGGGTGTTTTTGGCAAAGCAGTCACAAATTCAATATGGCGAGGGTAAGCATGGGCTGCTAGGCGTTCATGAACCAGATTTTTAATCTCTTGAGCCAGCTCATCACTGCCAGTAAAGCCTTCTTTTAATACCACATAGGACTTAATCACATGACCACGCACTTCATCTGGCACTCCAACGGCGGCTGACTCTGCAACGGCTTCATGCTCCAATACGGTATTTTCAACATCGGTCGGTCCAATACGATAGCCTGCGGTAATAATGATGTCATCATCACGCCCTGAGAACCAATATGTGCCGTCACTATGACGCTCAACCACATCGCCTGTCAGATAGTAATCACCATGAAAGGCTTGCTTTTCATCCCAGCTATAACCCGTAAAATAAAATGCTGGAGACTGACTCACCACCACCGCAAGCTGTCCTTGCTCACCATCGGCAACTTCATTCATCTCATCATCAAGCACCACTAAGGTATGCCCCAATAGTGGTTTACCCATTGAGCCCGTGTCTGCTTCATGAGTAAGTGCATGATGCACACAGCAGGTCATTCCTGTTTCTGTTTGTCCATATTGGTCACATACACGACAACCCAAATTATCCGTCACCCAACCTACCACTTCGGTATTTAGTGTTTCCCCTGCTGAATTTGCCACTCGTAATGATAACTTATCACTATTATTATCAAACACACCGCTAGATTTCATCATTCGAAATGCAGTTGGTGATGATGCCAAATTGGTAATACCATGACGCACCATAAAATCAAAGGTATTTTGAGCATTAAATCCTGCTTCATTAAAGTGGGTGGTCATACCCATCAACAAAGGTCCTGTAATCGCATAATACAAACCATACGCCCAACCAGGGTCTGCCATATTCCAATATTTATCATCCTCACGTAAATCAATGGCATAACGTATATACAAATAAAAAGCAGGCAAGGCAGATAATGGCACACTCACCCCTTTAGATTTACCCACTGTACCTGAGGTAAACATTTGCAAAAATGGGGCATCAGTTGTTAATAATACTGGCTCAAAATCGCTATTTTGCGAAGCAATCTCGTCTTGATACAGCACATCGCCCCATGTGTTTTCTGCACTGTTTGCACCAACTAACACCATTTTTGGTAGGCTGGCAAGCTCACCATGCTTTTCTAATTCTGTAAATTTGCCCCGATTGGCAGGATTGGTAAACACCACTTTGGTATCGGCTTTTTGCAGACGGTAATCAATCGACTCATAACCAAAGGCAGTAAATAACGGCTGATATACCGCTCCAATACGCCATGTCGCTAGAACAATCACCAACAGTTCAAGGGTACGTGGGAGCATGGTTGCCACTCTATCCCCTGCCTGCACACCATAGCTTTTCAGCAAATTGGCAACTTGTCCGCTTTGCTCGGCAAGCTCAGCAAAAGTTAATTGACGCAGATTTCCTTCACAATCCTCATGCACTAAAGCAACCTTATTAGCTTTACCATCACGCACATGACGTCCACAACACGCCATATAAGCATTTCTGCCATCATCAGGGTGACTGCCAAAGATTTCTTGCTGTAGATTATCCATGGTGAAGTTATCGTAAGCGTGCTGATAACTGTTTTGAGAGACTGGAGAGTTTGAAGTGTTGGTTTGAGATGTTGTTTGATGATTTTGTGTTGTCATAAGGCTAGTCCTTTAGCTACGTTAACTAATATAAAATCCTATGACCTATTAATAGCGCATTATAACCATTATTTCAATACATATTGTATCATTTTTACGATTATCATTAATCGTCTCTTTTAAGATTTTACTTCTGATTACTTGCCTATTTAGAGTATTTATCTAAATTCGTGTTTACCCAGTCACCTAAATACTTATGACTCTTAAAGCCCAGACTAAACGCCACAAACAAATAATACTCATCATAAAACCAAACCTAAAAAATGATAAACTTTCTCAACCTCTGCTACTCTTCTATCATTTATTACAATAAAGTTATCTGAGACATTATGCAAAAAGACTGTTGGGAAATTCTTGCTATTGAGCCAACTACTGATAAAAACCTTATCAAACGTGCTTATGCCAAACAGCTAAAAGACAATAAACCTGATAAAAATCCAACTGGTTTTCGCCAGTTGCGAGAAGCTTATGAAACGGCATTGGCAAACTTGGCAAATATAGAGTTACTGGCAGAAGATGAAGAATATGTAGATAAATCAGATACTGAATTTACAGTTGATGCAAACCTAGACTATAAGCATCACTATGAACAGGGCTATGACCATAGCTACGACAATGATACAAATGATACGTATCACACTATAGAAAATAAGCCTAACCTTGAGGACAGTCCTACTACAAGCAGTGCTAATCCTGTCTGCAGTATAAGCAAATTAGAAACATGGCAACAAGCATGGGATAGCTGTCACAAACTGCACCCAAATTTAGATGATGCTGACTTAGCCTTATACCACTGCTTGTCTCATCAATTCGCACAGCGACATACTCTAGCCCTTGATGAAACCATAGAATTTGAAGAAACACTATTCAACTGGCATCTGGCTCATGCACCCAATTATCCAATCAGTTTTTGCTTTACAGTTGATACATTACAGTGGCAACAAAAAACCAAGTATATCCACACTGGCTTTGATATGTGGCAATATCTATCATCACTGATTAATTTTTATCAACAAAATAATCAACAAAATTTTTTTAGTGTCTTATCACAACATCATGACCTAAATGCCGACTTAAACTATATCGAAAAACAGTGGCAGGATAGCATTATAAAAGGACATTTTTTTGAGCAATTGCAATGGGATATCGAAAACAACCAACTACTTAATGATGAGCAAAGCCAAGCATATTTTGAGCAATCCCTATTTATCTTCTTTTTTTATAATACCCACACAAACTTGGTGAATGAGTTTTTTCTAGCTTATCAACACTTCTCTTGGCACAAGCATTTACAAGGTATAGATAGATACCGTTTTCCATGGCATTACCTACCTGAACTAATACAAAATTATATCCCTGAGTTTAAAATCAACACACTGCATGATTTTGCAGATTATTTATCCTATCATCATCCGTCCCTGTATAAGCAGTGGTACACAGACAATGGTGATAAATCTAATATCATTGCTGATTATTACTATCAAGAAGCTGATACTAAAAACAATAATAATGGTGATAATGACGATAGCGATGGCAATCATGACCATTCTGATACTCAACAACTTTGCTATCAATGCAATCAATACCAGACAGACTATCAAGCAAAGCCTTCAAAGTGGCAATCTTGGCGGTGGCATTGGCAGTTTTTTTACCGTCTTCTACTGCCCTATAAAGTCATTATCCTTATTAAAAAATTACGTACTGTTGAAAAAGATATCCAACACTATGAATGGTTAAATGCTCATGGCTTAACTGACCCAGACTATATAAATAATATTGCAGAGGCTAAAAAAACCTCAAGTAAACCTTCTAAAGTTTATCAATACTGGCACTGTTCCAAAAAGATAAATTTTTTATATCAACTGTTATTTAATGGATTTTTAAGACCATCGGTGTTTTGTGTATTGGCAGTTATTGCCACAGTTTTTGTCATCACCATATCCTTAATCTATGCTAATCCATTGTGGACTTGGCAACATATCATTATAGATAGTATGGGTGTTTTTTTATTGCTTAGCTTTACTGTTATATTTTGGCAGATACAGCTTAGGCTATTTATGCATAGCAACAGCTTTTTCCACAATCAACCGCAACCACCTAAAAAATCATACTCAACCCTCTCAACTCTGGGTATGATGTTATCCAAACCCATAGCCATTGTATTAATTGTCAGTGCATACCTACTGAGTATCCTATTACCGCAGAAATTAGCTATCACCTTGCCCCTATCAGCAGAAGCAAGTCTGTTTTTATTACAAAATGGGCTGGGACTGATTATGGTATTATTGCTGGCTTACCGAGCAAAAAACATCCACTTAGCACTGGGAGCTTGGTACATTAGTGTGCTATTTAGTGTATGGGTACTGTTAAATATATTGGCTGTACTCACCCAATCAAATGAAACCATATTAATACAACCTTTACACTGGCTATGGATATTTTTATCTATCCCATTATGGCTAAAAATATGGGCAAATAGTAAGTCTATATATAGTGAACTGCCCCTTTATGCTGAAGTTGTTATGTTTTTTATATCTGCGTTTGCTTTATTTTCATTATTTTTCACTATATTTGCTATTGGCACAATCATTCCTAACAATATTAATCTGATTATTACTATCATTTTATTATTATTCTTACTTATATTTTGGGCAATTTCTTTATTTAGAATATGGCATTTTACTGCCAGTTTGGAGTTATAAAACACTATAGCTAGTATGAGAATATAACTGGCAGAAAAATCCCCAGTTACCCTATTTTAAGTATTAAAACAGAACAACTGGGGCTTGATATCATTATTCGCTAATGTCTATTTAGCCAGCTTACTTACCATACGTACATAAATAAGCAGTTTCCATCTCCACTTTGACCGCAAATTTTTGCTGAGCCTCAACGGTAAACTGTTCACCTTCCAAAAAGGTTTGCCAGTCATCACTATCAGGTAGTTTCACCGTTAATGCACCGCTAACAACGGTCATGGTTTCAAACTCGCTAGTACCAAACTCATATTCACCCACTTCCATCACCCCGACAGTAGCAGGCTTATTAGCGGTTTGAAAGCCAATTGAAGTTACTTTGTTATCAAAATACTGGTTAATTTTTGGCATGATTATCTCCTTTTAACTGTTAATATAAATATGACCATAAGTTTAATAGTAACAGCTTAGTAAACTTAATTACTAAGCCTTTGTCAATCACTATTTAACCAACTCACAGCTCCGACAGCCAATCTGTTTGCCGTAACTTTTGCTTAGTCTCACGACGACGTTTTTTACGCACGATTTTGACATCGTCTTTTTCATGTACGCCACCTTTTCTTAGTAGCGGATTGAGTGCCAAATAGTTGCGAGGTTTGACCGCACCTAATGAACGGCTGACAGGAACATCTGTGTTTGATTGTGAGTCCTGCTTATCCTGTTTTTGCATTTCTGCCAAACGCTCTAACTGTTTGGCTTGTTTTAATGTCTCTTTTAAGCTCATTTTTTTGTTTTCCTATTTTCTATTTGATTAAAAATATCATGGTCATGGTAAAAAATAGCAATTGCGAAAATCTGCCTACCAAGGAAGACATGTGAAAATTGTACAAGTTAGTACATTGAACATGTCTGACACAGGTAGGCGGATTTGCAGGTTTGCTATTAGCCTTTAATACACATCACTTGTTTCAGCGTATGCACCACTTCTACCAAATCACTTTGGTTTGCCATCACCTCGTCAATATCCTTATAAGCACTGGGGATTTCGTCCATCACGCCTTTGTCTTTACGACATTCCACGCCTTCGGTTTGCAGACGTAAATCGTCCAAATTAAACTGACGCACTGCCTTACCACGACTCATTTTGCGACCTGCCCCATGCGAGCATGAGCAGAACGATTGTGGATTGCCAAGTCCACGCACAATAAAGGATTTTGCTCCCATCGAACCGGGGATAATGCCAAGCTCCTCGCTATAAGCACTAATCGCCCCTTTGCGGGTCACATAAACGGTTTCGCCAAAATGAACTTCTTCATTGACGTAGTTATGATGGCAATTAATCGCCTCTTTGGTGATTTGAAAACGAGGCAAGCCCGTTTGTGGTGATTGCATGGCTTTGATGACCAATCGCATCATCTCTTTGCGGTTTTGCATGGCATAATCCTGAGCCCATTCCACCGCCTCGATATAATCGGCAAAGCTGTCCGACCCTTCAGCAAAATAGGACAAATCACGGTCTGGCACATGACCAAAACGGGATTGACGCTCCTTTTTGGCAAGGTTAATAAAATACTGCCCGATACAGTTGCCAATACCGCGACTGCCTGAATGTAACATCACCCAAACGTCATTGTTTTCGTCCAAACACAGCTCAATAAAGTGATTACCACCACCCAATGTACCAAGCTGTTTTGCCCATGTACGCTCAAAGCCTTTGAGCATTTTTAATAAGCCTTTGTGCTTATCGGTAATGGGTTTTAGGCGTTTTGCCAATGGGTCAAGGGTCGATATTTTTGCCTCAATTTGCTTGTGCATGTTAAAGCCAACGGGGACTTGTTGCTCAATGGCAAGGCGTAATGGCTTTAGGTTGTCAGGCAAATCATTGGCGGTTAATGACAATCGTAAGGCATTCATACCACAGCCAATATCTACGCCCACCGCCGAGGGGATAATCGCCGACTTGGTCGGTATCACACTGCCCACCGTTGCCCCTTTACCGACATGAACGTCAGGCATCACCGCAATATGTGAATGCACAAATTCAAGCTGAGCAAGATTGCGGAGCTGTTGCAAGGCAGATTGCTCAACATCGCTGGTGTAAATCTTTACTGGCACGCCATGTTTGCCACTTTTATTTAAGGTTAGTTGTATGCTCATCGTTTTTTCTCATTTTTTATATTGGGTTAATTTGACTTATTACTTTTTTATAAAAGGATTTTATTAAAACTGTATTTTTAAAAAACAGCAGACAAAACTATCTCCGTCCCATATTTTTTGTTAAGTACAAAATTTTGGGCAATAAAATCCTATGGCGTTATTAAAGAATTGCCAAAATAAAAAAGCAACACGATAAAACACCAACAAATTAACCTAATAAAGGTTTTGTTTAGTTATTGATTCTGTTATTTACCAGCTCACTATAAAGCGAAGTAAATTTAAGTTTTTGGAATGTGCTAAAAAAAGCGGTTTAAGAGGTAACTTAAAGACAAACATAAGCTATCAAGATAAGGTCTTTTTACCTTATTGTCTTATAAGCTGTCTTGTAAGTTTAAATTTCTTAAGAGAGGATAAAACAAAGACTAGACATCACAACTGACAACATACCATTGTTGCACTTATACCATAATAGCCATTAAACAACAGCCATATGCCATAAATGGACATCACAAGATACGCCAAACAGCCAATTATAAACAATCAGTTTTAGAAAATCAGAGGATATAGCTTAGTAATAAATAAAGCCTACTACTATAGAGCTATACTGATTTTATACCCACAACAGAGTTAAGCGTTGCTGGGGTGATTGTCTGCTTTGTATTAACCAATGCTTTAGTTAGCACAGATGAAAATAACGACATTGCTTTTACTCCTATAAGTTGTGGGTTAATGGGAAAGGTTATGTGCGGATATAATAAAGGCTTAAAAATAAAAGTCAAGTATTTTTTATAAAAAAAGAGATAAAATAAAAACTAAATTAATTTTATCCCTTTATAATCCGCTTAATTTTGGAAACTTTGATTTTAGAATCTAATTTTAGAAATAGCAGAATTATGAATTAAATAGAAAAATAAAACTACATTTTTTTCTGTTTTACTTTAACCAAACCACTGACGCACTTTTTGCCAGATACTTGACCTTGCTTTATGCTCATGATGAGTCGAGTTATCCTCATGTTGTTTATTTATGTATTGGTTTTGCTCTTCTTGGTTTTGCTCTTCTTGGTTTTGCTCTTCTTGGTTTTGCTCTTCTTGGTTTTGCTCTTCTTGGTTTTGCTCTTCTTGGTTTTGCTCTTCTTGCAATTGCATTAATTCTTCATAGCTTAATTCATGAATATGAAAAAATGGTTGTGACAATACAGCATTAACCGCCCTTAATGCCTGCACATCACCACCTAGGTAGTGTAACTCTGTTTCACCATTAGTCCCATCACTTGGTTGTTTAACAGCAAGTTGTCTAATGGCAAAGTGTTGTGCATATTGCACCAATAGACTTTGTAGAATTGGGTTATTCTCATCAGCTTGTTGATATACAGTGGCGATAAAGTCACCTTCAAATACTTCAATATTTTTAAAAAAGTCTGAATCAAAAAATTCATCAGGGTGTACCACGTCCCAAATACCACTCCACTCTTCATCGAAGTTTTTTAGATAATTATAACCTTGTGTGCAGTATGAACGCTCAGGGTGACAAATCTGTAGTACATAACGCTTGTCCTGAATGGGGTCAAATTCAGTCAATCGGTAAATATTACAATCCACTGCCAACAACACATCAAGCAATTGCTCATCAGTTAGTGTATCAAGTTGCAATTCTTGACTATCTATAAAACAATCCCAAAAATTTACTTCTTGGCTTTGTATTTTGGATAATTTTTCTTCGGTCGCCTTGCTGACTACCACACCATGTTCTCGTAACTTATCAAACAAAACCTGTAAGTTTTGCAAATTTTTATCACTTTCCATGTCTGCAAAAGGCTCTCTTACCAGCAAATCCAAATCAAGATTATCCCGTTCTAACTTTGCCCACTCACTCATTGCCTCTATTTTATTGGTATAAGTTTTGTGTAATGAGACCGCATTACTTAGCTCGTAATATGCATCATTATATTCAAATCCTCGACTGTGGATTGCATATGCCATATCTTGTGTCCCTTAATACAATGTAAATTATGGTTGTTATTGTAGATTTTGTTTTAGATTATGCTGGTGCATGTTTTGAATATAGCGGGCTGATGGGGGATAGTCCGCCCCTTGATTCATCCATTGCTCAAAACGCATATCAGCAAAGATAACTTCACCTGCCAGCTCAAAATCAATGAACTTAACATCCAACAAAGCAGACGCTAAGATATTTTCTGTAGCTGAAGTGGTTTGTGTCTCTGTTAGGTTGGGTATTCGTGGTAATACTGACAATAAAAACCAACTATTATGGGTAATCAGCAATGACTTTAATTGTCCTGTCAGTGCCAATGGTGATAACAACAAACGACTAATAGATGGTGATAATGCATATTGACTATGAAATCGCTGAATGGCTTGCTGTTGCTCAGGGGTAACTTCACCCTGCATGGCTTGCACAAAGTCAGCTAAGGTAGGAATAAAACGATGACGGAAATCGACCAACAGATGGTCTTTTTCACAGATATCTTTGACATCAACTTGTACACCATCACTATTGGTAATTTGATGACCAAAAATGGGCAAGACAATTTCATTGACTGCCCAGAGTGTATGAAAAATACGATGGCGATTGTCACTACACAGGTTTTTTGTACTGTCAATAAACTGATGAATGTCTAAATAATCTTCTGCCACACCGCCATGACGGCGAGCAGAAATTTGTGCGTGTTTAATAGCATTCATCGTTTAGCAATCCCTTCTAGTGCCATCCCTTATGAATAGTATATCTTGCAAAAAGACTTACAACCCCGCCTTAAGACTTGCCTCAATAAACTGGTCAAGGTCGCCATCAAGCACCGCCCCAGTATTAAAGGTTTCAACCCCTGTGCGTAAGTCCTTAATACGAGAATCATCAAGCACATACGAGCGAATTTGACTACCCCAACCAATGTCTGATTTATTATCCTCAACGGCTTGCTGTTTCTCCATGCGTTTTTGCATTTCCAACTCATACAGCTTGGCACGTAGCATTTTCATTGCTGTATCTTTATTGGCATGCTGGCTACGTTCATTTTGACACGCCACCACTGTGCCTGTGGGTTCGTGGGTGATACGCACCGCCGAATCGGTGGTGTTGACATGCTGACCACCTGCCCCACTTGAGCGATAGGTATCAATACGCAAATCAGCAGGATTAATATCAATGTCAATATTGTCATCAATTTCTGGTGAGATAAACACTGAGGCAAACGAAGTATGGCGACCATTATTGCTATCAAATGGTGATTTGCGTACCAGACGATGCACCCCTGTTTCGGTGCGTAGCCAACCAAAAGCATAATCACCTTTGACTTGAATGGTCGCTGATTTAATCCCTGCCACACCCCCTGCTGATACCTCAATCACATCGACCTTAAAGCCATGAGCCTCACACCATCTGGTGTACATACGCAGTAGCATTTCTGCCCAGTCTTGTGCTTCTGTACCGCCTGAACCTGATTGAATGTCCAAATAGCAGTTATTAGCGTCCATTTCACCGCTAAACATACGTTTAAATTCTAACTCTTCCACCTGCTTTTGAGCGGTGTCTAGCTCACTTTGTACGTCTTTAAGTAGGCTTTCGTCCTCTGCCTCAATCGCCAGCTCAAGCATGGCATTGGCATCTTCTAACGTGGTTTCTAGTCCAACGATGGTATCAATCACCCCATCAAGTTGGCTTTTTTCTTTGCTAATTTTGGTGGCTCGCTCGGGGTCGTCCCAGAGATTGGGGTTTTCTAGCTCAAGGTTGACTTCTTCCAAGCGTTCTTGCTTGCCTGCAAAGTCAAAGATACCCCCGTAACTCGGTCGCTCGGTTGCTTAAATCTTTGATTTGCTCTACATATTGATTGGTTTCCATAAAATACCTATTTCTTTATTCACTTTAAAAAAT
>NZ_VEWM01000018.1 GCF_020662265.1 Psychrobacter sp. I-STPA6b | reverse complement strand
AAAGAACAACAAGGCATTACCCCAGAAACAGGCAAAGCCCTCACAGACGAACAGCTAGAAATACAAAGACTACGTAAAGAGATCAAACAGCTTAAGTTAGAGAGAGATATCTTAAAAAAGGCATCGGCTCTGCTAGCTGGGGACAGTCTGAACGTATACAGATAATCAAAAACCTAGCAGAGCAACCAGAAGGTGAAGCTATCAGCAAAGCTAAGCTATGTGAGCTATTTGGCATCGTACGTAGTAGCTATTACTGGCGTATCAAACCTATACCCATAGACTGTGAACTGGTCAAGCTCAAAGTACTGATACGGCAGGTTTTTAATGACTCTAGAGGCTCAGCAGGGTCTAGAACCATCAGTAGTATCATCACTGGGCAACATGGTATCAAACTGACTCGATACAAAGCGGGTAAGCTCATGAAAGGCATGGGATTGGTCAGTAAACAAAGGAAACATAGCTACAAACAGCAAGATCAAGCACACAAAACATATGACAACGTATTGAACAGAGACTTTACTCCCATAACACCAAATCAAGTCTGGACAGGTGATGTCACTTATATTCGTATCAAAGGCGGATGGTGCTATCTAGCAGTCGTTATTGATCTGTATGCACGCAATATTATTGGATTCTCAGTATCTAACTCACCTGATAGTGAGTTGACCAGTAAGGCGTTGATGATGGCATATGAGTCACGTTTACAGCCCAAAGGTGTGCTGTTTCATTCTGATCAAGGTAGCCATTATACGAGCAAGTATTTTGCTGATGCTGTTGCAGGGTGTGAAGAGATGACACACAGTATGTCTAGAAAAGGCAACTGCTGGGACAACGCACCTACCGAAAGGTTCTTTAGAAGCTTTAAGACAGAGTGGATGCCAAAGTATGGCTATGCAAGTCAGGCTGAAGCAACAAAGGATATAACGGACTACATTTGGGGTTATTATCGTAACGTTCGTCCTCATCAACATAACGATAATCTAACCCCTGCTGAAAAAGAGAGACTATTTTTTAACTAAAACCTCTTAACCAGTGTCTAAAAAAACTTGACCACAACATATCGTCTTTGAAGCCCTAAATCTGCATGTTATAGACCCCGACACCCAACAAATCATCCAAAACATCAACCTAGAAGACATGGAGTTAAACCCGCATGACCAATGGACATTTATCCGTACTTATATGGAAAGACCAGCCGACGAACTACCCCTAGACCCAAGATATGCCCACCCATGCCCAACAGACATCAGCCAATCTTTATTTGCCTGTGCTGACTTAGTACAAGAAAAAAGAGACAAAGGACTTACAGGAGTAAGACATGAATTTAGCCTATTAAGTTGGCTACGTATCTGCTTTATCAGTTACCTAGACCTAGCCGAAGGCAACATCTACCAAAGTAGTAAAAACCCAGCCTTACACCCTGACATCAAGAACAAACTACAATGGAATGGAGAAAACAACCCCTATAACATCATCCCAGTAACTGCCGAGCGACAATTAGCCTTTGCCAACCAAAACCAAAGTGTCAAAAACAGATGGTACACAGGTATAGCCATTAACCTTATCTGGTTTATAGGCTCAATATTATACGTTATGCTGGTGATTGCTTAGAGCATACTATCAAACGCTTTTTACCCATTGAGTACAACTATGATATTACCAGCCCCTCAACAACTGCCTGTAGGAAAAATAATTGGTCGCTCTTATGAAGGAGAGATTGCTAACTTTAAAGAGAAAGAGCACAGTATTAATAGACTGAGTGCATTGACTCATGAGATAAATCCAGATTACTTGTTATTCCATCCCTCAATTACCTCTTTCCAATTAGTATGTTTCTTAGCTTCTTATTGTTCAGCTTGGTTATTTGGACAAAATCTGTTTATTTTTTTAGTAATATTCTATAAGATTACTTTTAATGAAGGTATAGATTACCTATACTTTCTAGCTTTACTTGTTTGGTTTATATTAGTTATATTACTAGGTTTTGCACCCTATAAAACCCTTAAACAACTGAAAGTAAAGCATTCCCGATACTACAAAATATTACTACTTAAAAGCACCCAACAAATTGCCTACTATGAACATAAGCGTAAGCAAGCTCCTATATTTCACATCATCAATTATAAGGATATCATAGCCTCAGTCAGAGGTAGTGAAGGCACCCAACTTCAATCACTAAACCTGCATATTATTGATAAAACAACAAATGAGCTCATTCACTCAATTATGTTTAATGACGATAAACTAAACCCATATGACCAATGGGCATTTATCCGTACCTACATGGAAAGACCAGCTAACGAACTACCCCTAAACCCAGAATATACCCAAGCCTGTCCCACTGACATGAGCCAATCCTTATTTGCCTGTGCAGATATCGCACAAATATCCAAAGGACTAGGCTACACCACTGCTACTCATGCCGTACACTTAACAGGCTGGTTGAGAACCTGTTTAGTAGGCTACCTAGACCTAGCCGAAGGCAACATCTACCAAAGCAGTAAAAACCCAGCCTTACACCCCGACATCAAGAACAAACTACAATGGAATGGAGAAAACAACCCCTATAACATCATCCCAGTAACCCCCGAGCGACAATTAGCCTTTGCTAATCAAAACCAAAGCGTCAAAAACAGATGGTACACAGGTATAGCCATTAATCTTATCTGGTTTATAGGCTCAATATTATACGTTATGCTGGTGATTGCTTAGATAGGTTCAATAATAATTTAAATAATATATTAAATATATTTAATCTTATCTGTATAAATATAGCTAGGGTGGGGAGATGCTCTTAACAGGAACTGAAGCAATATAAAAGAGTAATTGTAGGTGAAGATATTGACCTAAAGGACAACTAAAATGATACATATAAATGGTCGGCATCCGATTGCAAAAATAGGATATGTCGAAGTAGGCAAACAAATAGGAAAAAACCTAGGTTATATAGACATCCATACCTGCAAAGGTGGAGACGACTTTACATGGCTAGACGCCGAAGAGGGTTATCCTGAAATAACAGAGCTTCTACCCCAACGTACCGTTGTACAATTTAACTCTACCTATATGGAGTTAACAGGACGACATGATAGAATAAAAGGCGACCTGACTGCTTGGATGATATTATTCTTGGGGGTATGTAGTTTTTGCTTATACTATCTGCACTTAATACTAATTTTAACCTTTGAAAAAAATGACTCAGTAATGGGAATTGTGATAGGTGGAGTCATTTTACTGGTTATAGCTATTATATTGATACTTATTAAAACACTCTTCACAGAAATCTTTACATACACCTACTTTCCCATACGTTTTAACCGTAAGACACGCAAAGTCTATGTCAGGCAAGCCAATCGTAAAGTTGAGGAATTTAACTGGGACGAACTTAAGTTTTACATGTCTACCAGCAAACCTGCTCATGACGGGGCAGATATCAAAGCATTCACAGTAACAAAGGATGGCGTAACCGTAGAAAAGATGTTTGCCTTTCCCTTTGTGAGTGATATCACCGCAAAAGAAATCTTAGGAGGCACTCAACTCAAACAACACTTTGAATTTGTACGTCGATATATGGAATCAGAAAGTGAAGAACAACTGATAGAAGTAAAAAAAGCCATTCGTTATATTCATCCAGTGCACCAACAACGAGAAACCCCCTTTATCTCATTTCAAAGAGTCATCTTAAGTGGACATGACACATATAAAAATATGGAATATCCTAAAACATCTTTTAACCCTGATATATCACTTTTAGCAATGACCCCATTACTATGGGCAAGATATATAGGACGACTAATATCCATTAATACCAGTATCACCCCACACTTTAGTGCAAAGATTGAAGCAGAATGTCAGATTGACCCTAATGACCCCCATGACTTAAACAAACACCTACCAGAAGGCAATCTAGAAGCAAAACCCTCCCTACGATATAAAATAACCTTTACAATCATATTATTTATATCAACCATTGCCATGCTTATCTTCTCAGCATTTTATATTGACATGTTGGGTAACGTTAAAGGTGGTGATTATCCAAGTCTATTAGAAGGCTTACTTAAAATCTTAACTTTTGGGTTGTATTAAGTGGTTTATTAGTAAAGGTTGAAATGGCAGTTATGATGTTTATTGTACCCATAGCATCACTATCATTATTGGCATGGATTATAGACATCATAGAAGCAATGCGTCCACACGATGACTACCCAAGCTTTTTAAAACACTTATGGGATTGGTTATTATTACGTTGGATTTAGATAAAGTAGCAAATACAAGTCCTCTATATTGGTATAAAAAAGTCACTATTGTGGGTGGTAAAAATAGGTTCTAAGTTAACTTAGAATCTTAGATATATCAGTCTAAAACGATACTCACCTGTTATAAAGTAATGATATTGCTAAAAAATAAATAAAAAATGTTATGTTATAACATAATAACTATGCTAAAGTATGCAATAGCTAGCCAAATCATGGAATAAAACAGGAGGGACACCATGTTACAATCTAATCAGTCCAATCAGCCAGCTACTCAGTCCGTTAATCCAGTTAGCCAACCAGTTCTTCAGTCAACCCAGCCAGTCCATAAAAAATTGCCAGTGACCGTTTTATCAGGCTTTTTAGGGGCGGGAAAAACCACATTGCTTAATCATATTTTGCACAATAAAGAAGGCTTAAAAGTTGCTGTTATCGTCAACGATATGAGTGAGCTTAATATAGATGCCAATTTGGTAGAGCGAGGCGGTAGCTCTTTGTCACAAAGCGAAGAAAAACTTGTTGAGATGAGCAATGGCTGTATTTGCTGTACCTTACGTGAAGATTTGCTTATTCAAGTACGCCAGCTTGCCAGTGCGGATAAATTTGATTATTTATTGATTGAAAGTACGGGTATTTCAGAGCCTTTGCCAGTGGCAGCCACCTTTGATTTTCGAGATGAGCAAGGGCAAAGCTTATCTGACGTGGCTCATCTGGATACGATGGTGACGGTAGTGGACAGTGCCAATTTAATCAAAAATTACAGCTCAATTGAGTTTTTACGCAATAACGAAGAATACGCAGGTGAAGATGATAATCGAACTTTAGTTGATTTATTGGTTGAGCAAATTGAGTTTGCTAACGTTATTATCCTTAATAAGACCGATTTAATCAGTGCCGATGAGTTAGAAACGGTACGTGCCATCGTTAAAAGCCTAAATGGCGTTGCTAAAGTGATTGAGACCAATCATGCCAAGATAGATTTAAATGAGATTATAAATACGGGTCTATTTAATTTTGCTGAGGCTGAGCTACACCCGCTATGGGCGCAAGAGCTTTATAACTTTCAAGAGCATACACCAGAGACCGAAGAGTATGGTATTACCAGCTTTGTTTATCGCGCCCGACACCCTTTTATACCATCTAAAATCTATCAATTTTTTCAGCAACCATTACCGGGTGTGCTGCGTGCCAAAGGTTTTTTTTGGTTAGCCAGCCGTCCTGATTATGTGGGTGAGTTCTCAATTGCAGGTGCGGTTGCCAAACATCAGGGCATTGGTTTGTGGTGGGCAGCCATGGATAAACAAAGCTGGCCTGCTGGTGATGGCTTTGTGCAAATGATGCAACAAAAATGGAGTGATGAGTTTGGTGACCGCCGTCAAGAGTTAGTTTTTATTGGCTTTGCTGATGAAATGGACGAGCAAGGTATTTGTAAGCAGTTAGATAGTTGCTTGGCGTATGATTATCTAGAAAATACGAAACAGTATCAAAACATCGCTGACCCTTTCCCTCGCTGGAGTATGGTTGCAGAAGAAGACATGCCAGAAGAGCCAATGTTGGTATGATGAAAAGTTAAAGATAGCCAATAGAAAGTGGGGTCTGTTGAATATTTATCTTTATAGGAAAATTTAGCCAATTTTTACATAAAAGTAAAAAGTAGCTGTATCCCTTGTAGGTATTAGCCTAACATGGTGAAATTTCAACAGACCCTATATATCAAGGCTAATAACTTTTTATGTTATTAACCTTGAGAGCCTTCCAAACCCAATAACTGAGTTAACCTGTATTTCTTAACCCTTGTGCCACACCATTAATGGTGAGGTGGGTCAGTTGAAGTAGTCGGGCATCATCTATATTTTCGTCTTTAAGTACGGGTGTATTGCCACGACGTTGTTTTAATAGGGCAACCTGTAACCAGTTTAACGCATTTAAATAAGGCAAGCGCAATGCCAGTGAGCGTGCAAGTGGACGATTACCAGACAGTAAGGTTTGCTGTCCTGTAATTTGTAATAGTGCTTCTTGGCTTCGGTGATACTCTGCCAATATTAGGGCAAAAATTTCTTCTGCTTTCTCTGGGTCATTGGCTAAAGAGACATAGCTTTTGGCAATATCAATGTCTGTTTTTGCCATCACTTGCTCCATATTAGAAAGCATGGATTGCATAAAGGCGCTGTGCTTGGCGTGTTCTTGTAAGGTAGCAAGGTTATCTGGGTTTTCTGCCAGTAGTGTGGTCACTGCTGTTCCAAAACCATACCAAGCTGGAAGCATCAGTCGATTTTGCATCCATGAGAACACCCATGGAATGGCTCGTAAATCTTGAATACGTGCCAGTGTTTTACGGCTGGCTGGGCGAGAGCCAATGTTTAAGCTGGCAATTTCTGTAATCGGGCTGGTTTGTAAGAAGTAGTCAATAAAATATGGGTGTGTAATCAATGCACGATAATGCTCAAAGGCAGTATTAGATAGCTTTTCTAACAGGTTGTGGTCAGGGGTCATGGTCGCATTTGGTAGTAAGGTCGCCTTGAGTGTCGCCGATACGAGTGCTTCAAGGTTGCGCTCTGCATTACTGGCATCTGCATATTTTGCGGTGATGACTTCCCCTTGCTCAGTGATACGAATCTGTCCTGCTACTGAGTTGGCAGGCTGAGCCAAAATGGCCTCAAATGACGGTCCGCCACCTCGTCCAACACTCCCGCCACGCCCGTGGAATAGGCGTAGTCTGACATTGTGTTTGCCAAACACATCGACCAGCTTTTGCTCTGCCTGATACAGTGACCATTGACTGGTGATGTAGCCTCCATCTTTGTTTGAGTCTGAGTAGCCCAGCATGATTTCTTGAAGCATATCACGGCTTTGTAAGACTTGCTGATACCAAGGATTGCTAAAGAGTTCATCCATGATACCAACACAGTTTTCTAGTGCGGTGATGGTTTCAAATAATGGCACAATATTCAGACGACTAATGGGGCGACCCTGCTCAATGGTAAGTAAACCTGTCTCTTTCATTAATAGGGCAAGGGCCAATATGTCACTGAGGTTTTCACAGTTTGAGATAATGCTTTGGGTAATGGCAGTTTCACCATAGCTATTTTTGATAGTGGCTGTGGCTTCAAATATTGCCAGCTCTTTTTGGGTTTGCTCTTCGTAAGTGACATAAGGGGTATATAGTGGTCTGGGGGTTGCAAGCTCACGTAGTAGCACACGTTGGCGGGCTTTTTCACTTAAAGATAGATAGTCTTCTAAATCAGCATGCTTAAATAAGTCATGGACACAGTCTGCATGACGTCCTGCATGCTGACGCAGGTCAATAGGCATCAGGTAAAAGCCAAATAGACTAACGCTACGAATTAAATCTTCCAATCGCCCTTGTGCCAGTTTGGGACTGCCATTGTCTAATAATGATTTTTGAATGGTTTTTAGGTCGGTTAAAAATTGCTCAGCCGTATCATATGGCTCAGCTACTCCAAAACGGCAACCATAATTTAAGCCAAACTTATGACTGGTTGCGACAATACGTGCAGATAGCAAGGCTAAAGCTCGGCGGTATGGCTCTTCACTACGTGAGATGTCCGTATCTGGGGATAGCTCTGCCATCGCTAAAACATCGTCATTTATATTGACTCGGCGGATAGATAATGGCAATGCTTCATACAGCAGTCCAAGCTGGTCTCGGTAAAAATAGAAAACCGCAGAGGCTTGCTTTCTAAACGCATGATGCAAGGTTTCTGCTGAAACAAAAGGGTTACCATCTCGGTCACCACCAATCCAATTGCCGATGTGAATTAAGTTTGGTAAATGTGTGTTGGGATAAATTTCATCAAGTTGGCTTGCAAGTTTGCGGTATAAAGCGGGGAGGGCTTGAAAGAAACTTAAATCAAAATAGCCGACACCATTGATAATCTCATCATTGACCGTGATTTTAAAATGGCGGGTTTCATTGGTCTGCCATAAGGCTAATAAAACGGTTTCAATGTCACTTTCTAGCAACTGTTGTTGGTAGCCACTTTGATGGGTGTAATCATTGAGGATTTCTCGGATACGGCGGTGAAAGTTAAGAATACTTTGCCGTTGAACCTCGGTTGGATGCGCCGTTAATACTGCACCAATGGTGGTTTTATCCAAATAAGTCTGCAATTCTTCGGCTGTCACATCTTGTGACTCAATCTGCTGTAAAACAGATTTAAAGCTAGAGCGTGAAGGCTTAGCATCTTGCTCATGGGCAAGGCGACGGCGCTTATGGTGGCGGTCTTCAGCAATATTAAACATCTGTGCAAACAAACTGCATGCACGAATGAGGTTTTCTGTTTGGCGATTATCCAGTTTGGGTAAGACATTATTAATGGTGTCTTGTGGATTTGCCCCTGCAAGCAACTCATCAATAGTTTGAGTGACTAATGGTGAGGTTTGTGACTGAATCACCCGAATCAACGCATCACTTAAAAGTTTGGTTTCAGCTAATAAAGGTAAATCTTTTTCGTTGTCTAATAATTCATCACGGGCAATTGGGTCAAAGGTTGTAATTGGGTCAGCATCATCTGTTTTTATACTGTCAGATTTTATATTGTCTGCTGTGGTTGGATTGTGTTTCGGGTCTTGGCTATGTGAAGGGTTGGCTTGTTGACTCATAAATTTTCCTTGTTATACCTATGTTGCTATGTTGACTCATTTGTTGCCAAGTTTGGATGTACTGACTGGCTATCAAGTTGAATGTGTATAAAAGTATATAAAATCCACCTAATTTTAAGGTGTTAGCGTCAGTATGTTAACAAAATTTTTTTCTTTCTGGGGATTTTCATGCAGATGTACTGTGTACGTTTGAGTATTTTTTTAAAGGAATTTAAGTAATAGACTCGCAAAACGGATATAAACCTATTAGTATGCACCCTATTAACTAACTGCATTTATAGGATGCAGTTAGTTAAGTGTTTTAAGTGTTAAGCGTCTAAAAATAAGTTAGCATAGGAAATATCACTGCAATGGCTCACTCTCAAAATACCTCTTCATCCTCTACTGAGTCTCATTCACAACCAACTTCTGAAACAGCATTACAAGATATCGAAGGCTCAGGCTGGTTTCCAAATTGGAAGCCATATCATGCCAGCTTAGATGCCGTTGATGCACCGCCTGTTAATATTTATGAATATTTACCTGCTGGCAAGAGTATTTTATTAGCGATTCAGCATACTTTTGCGATGTTTGGTGCAACGGTTCTTGCACCTTTATTGATGGGCTTTGATGCCAATCTGGCTATTTTGATGTCAGGTATTTGTACGATTTTATTCTTTTGTATCACAGGCGGACGGATGCCCAGTTATTTGGGGTCAAGTTTTGCATTTATTGGTCCAGTGATTGCGGTGACAGCCTATGCTGGTACAGGGTTTAATACCAATTTGGATGTGGCACTAGGTGGCATCATTGCCTGTGGTATTTTTTATGCTTTGATTGGTCTAGCGGTTATGGCTGTAGGAACACGCTGGATAGAATCGTTAATGCCACCGATAGTGACGGGGGCAATTGTGATGATTATTGGTTTAAACCTTGCTCCAGTCACTGTGCAGGGGATTTCCAACAGTAACTTTGATATTTGGATGGCATTGCTGACCATCATCAGTATTGGCTCAGTGGCAGTATTTACCAAAGGTATGATTAGACGCTTATTATTGTTAATTGGCTTAGTCATGGCTTATGTGATTTATTTTTTACTAACCAATGTATTGGGTTATGGCACACCGATTGATTTTAAAGGTGTGCAAGAGGCATCATGGTTTGGTTTACCAACCTTGCATCAGCCTAGCTTTCATTTGAGTGCGATGATTGCAATGATACCCATCGCCTTTATCTTAGTTGCAGAAAACTTAGGTCATTTTAAAGCGGTTGAAGGCATGACCCAAACCCGAGTAACGCCTTATGTAGGACGAGCATTTTTTGCAGATGGTGTGGCAACAGCGCTGTCTGCTGGCGTTGGTGGAACGGGAGTGACCACATATGCAGAAAATATCGGTGTGATGGCAGTTACCAAAGTTTATAGCACCACCATTTTTGCATTGGCTGGTGTGGTGGCGATTTTATTGGGTTTATCGCCAAAGTTTGGAGCATTGATTCAAAGTATTCCACCTGCATTGCTCGGTGGCGCATCTATTGTGGTTTTTGGTCTGATAACCATTGCTGGTATTAAGATATGGATAGATAATCAGATTGATTTTCGTAAAAATAGTAATCTAATTATTGGTGCAGTGACGGTTATTATGGGGGCAGGTAACTTTAGCTTAAATATTGCAGGGTTTGATTTAGGCGGTATTGGAACAGCAACGTTGGTTGCGATTGTTTTAAATCTACTATTTACCCGTTTTAGCATTGAATAAAACTGATTATCTCGCTATCTTTAAAGAACGACTAAAAGAATTGTTAATATATGGATATGAGACAAGTAATGAAAACAAAACATCCCTTACAGTCTTTAGTAAAAGAAGGTAAAGATACGCCTTATCCTCAGTCACAAAATCTTGCTTTATTTGTAGGGCAATCATTAGGATGTCACACTTATGCACAGATTTATGCACTGGTGCGTAAATGTTGCCAGCTTGGTGTGCTGAGTATGGGATTAACAGTAGGGCTGTCATCATATGCTTGTCAAATTCCTAAAAGCTATTATAAGCATGTTTCTTGTACAGCAAGTAGTCGTTATTTTTTAGCTGTAAGAGATTCTGGCGCACCTGTTGGCTTACTCAATCGTAGTGGTGAAAAAGTCGTGGACTTGTCACGTTATACGCAAGTTGATGTCAGCAAACTGCGCTCAGGTTTATTGCCCGTTCAGCGTGCTGGTAAGCTGGGTTATGTCAATATGCAGGGTAGGGAAGTCATACCTGCAATTTATGATATTTTGCAGGGTGATATGCGTAGAGGCTGGGCAAGAGCCGTTAGTAATGAGCGTATTGTTGTCAAAAAAAATGGTCAGTATGGGGTGATTAATACTCGTAATCAGGTGATTGTGCCGTTTTCATCTGCCTATCAGCATATTAATGATTTTAATCAAGGTGTGGCGCAAGTCCGTAAAAATGGTACGACAGCTTGGATTGATATCCACGGACAAGCCACAGGCAATCCAAATGCACCTGTGATACCACCTATGCCAATACCAACTCCAGCGCCAATACCAGCACCAGTATTAACCGCAACGACAACTCATAATTCTTCTCCAAATTCTTCTACAGAAGCAAGCTCAGAAGTAACAACTGAGGCAATTGCTAATCAGATACCTGCAACGACTATCAATACCCAAATTAGAGTGACAACGGTCAATCCATCATCAAGCTCAACAATGACAGGCTCGACAATTACCAGTCGTTCTGGCTCAGCAACAGCCTCGGGTACTTTGCTATCCTCATCAGCCCAAGCCCAAGCCCAAGCCCAAGCCCAAGCCCAAGCCCAAGCCCAAGCCCAAGCCCAAGCCCAAGCCCAGAATTTATCTCAATCCCCACGAATAGCCATGTCACAACCTGAAACCATGGCAGAGATTGTTTATGATAGGGCAGTTTGGCAATCTGCTAAGCGTGATGGTAAATGGGGGTATGTTGATAGCCGAGGTGTGCCTATGATTACTTTTTCCTTCGATGAAGCCCGTCCTTTTTCTGAAGGGCTGGCTGGTGTACGTATTGAGAATAAATGGGGCTTTGTTAATTTGGCAGGCGATTTAGTTATTCCATTTGTCTTTAATCATCAAGATATCTCTGAAAATAAAGAAGATAATTTATATAAAGGTAAGCCTACTTTTGTATTTATTGAAGGTAAGGCATGGGTAGGTAATCTACAAAATGGCAATAAAATGTGTATTGATACAAATGCGCTAAATGTCCGTTGCGATTAAGCAACGAATATCAGCGATGATATGACCTGTCAATAGATTTTAGACTCTGTTGAATATTCCGTCAGGCTAAATATATATAAAGGATACAGCTAATTTGTACTTTCATGTAAAAATTGGCTAAATTTTTCCTATTTTTTCTATGAAGATGAATGTTCAACAGACCCTAACAGGATGACATTCATTATCTGTTCATATGTTGAGTAGATAATGTGTGTCATTATTTTTTTATAATTTTTTATAAATAGGAAAAACAATGATGACTGAAAACTCAGAAACTCATATAAATAACGATAAACTAGCCCCCATTACGGATATTGCTAAACATTATGTAAATGATGGTAAGGAAAAGATTGGACAGTTTGTCCGTGTTTATTATCACAATTTATCGGATGATGATAAGTCTCGTATCTCTGAAGAAGATTTGGCAGGTATGGCATTGCATCATTACCGTTTGCTTCAGCGTTATGATGGTCAAGGTCCTTTAATTAGTGTGTTTAATCCTACTGTGGAGACGCATCATTTCTATACATCGCATAGTGTGATACAGATGGTGGCATATGACCGTCCATTTTTGGTAGATACTCTACTATTGAGCCTAGAAGCACAAAATCTGAATGTGCATCGATTGTTTCATACGATTATCCAAGTTGAGCGTGATGAACAGGGCAATATCGAGGATATTCATCATACTAATAATAGTGATTCACGCTATATTTCATTGATTCATTGTGAGATTGATCGCCAAGAAGATGATGATTTGGAGAAGATTCGTACACCGTTATTGCAAAAAGTAACCTTACTGGACACGATTTCAGCAGACTGGAAGCAGATGCAAGATAAGCTAAAAACGATTCAGTCTGAGTTGCAAAATAAACAGATTGCACAAAGTCCTTATAGTATGGAGGCTGTGCAGACCTTTTTGGACTGGATACTGGCAGATCATTTCATTTTCTTAGGATATCGTGAATATCATTTAGAGTCACAAAATAATGAATTAGAGCTGTATTCTGTTGGTGATAGTGGTTTGGGGCTGTTGCGTCAGGGTGCTGAAAATAAACGCTCAGAGAGCTTTCATCAACTTCCTAATGAGCTAAAACAACTGCTAACCGTACCACAGGTGTTGTTGTTATCAAAATCTAGCCATATATCCCCCGTACATCGCTCTGTTTATATGGACTTTTTGGGTATTCAAAAATTTGATGAGCAAGGCAATGTTATTGGAGAGTACCGTTTTATTGGGTTATTAACATCACGTGCTTATCAGTTAGAAGTTAATCAGATTCCTTTATTACGTGAGAAAACAGAACAAATCTTGGCACGTGCTGATTTACCAAAAAATGGGCATGCATACCATAAAATGTTGCATATCATTAATACTTTGCCTCGAGATGACTTATTCCAAGGCAGTATTGATGAGTTGTATCCGATGGTATCGGGTATTGCCAGTTTGCAAGACCGTAAGCGTTTACGTCTATTTACAAGAATAGACCACTATCAGCGTTTTGTATCGTGTTTGGTATATATCCCACGTGATAAGTTTAATACCAAACTGCGTATACGTGTTCAGAAAGTATTGCTAGACGCATTTGGTGGTGTTTCGTCTGGATTTACCACTCAGTTTGATGAGTCACACCATGCCCGAGTGCATGTGCATGTGCGTACAAAGCCAGGGCATATTAAATCTGTCAATGTTTCAGAGCTAGAGGCACAACTTGGTCATGTGATGCAAGGCTGGCAAGAAGGCTTTGAAAAAGCACTGTTAAGTGATGTTGGCGAAGCACAGGCCTACCGTTTATTGCATGCGTATTTACCACATATTCCTGTTTCTTACCAAGAGCAGTTTGATGAGCGTACAGCCGTTTTAGATATCAAGCGATTGGATAGCTTGAGTCAGGAAAAATCATTGCTGTGGCATTTATATCAGTCTACAGGTAATCAAAGCAATCAGCTTAATTTAAAACTGTATGGACGAGGCACACCTGCTGTATTGTCACGAGTATTGCCTATTTTAGAAAAATTTGGGGTGGATGTGGTGTCTGCACAAACTTATGAGTTTGGTGACGTTGAGACATCTGATACTGATAATGCTGATATAGAGCAAAGCCTATCTGGTACATTATGGATGCAAGAATATGCGCTGATTTTAAAGCGTGTGGATACAGTAGATATGGCGGTGGTGCGTCAGCAGTTTGAAGAGAGTTTAGAGCAGATTTGGAATGGTAAGGTTGAAAGTGATTATTTTAATGAGTTGATTTTAACGACCAGTCTTAATACTCATGAAGTGGTGGTGTTGCGAGCGTTGTCTCGGTATATGCTTCAAGCCAGAGCGCCGTTTTCCAGACGTTATATTCAGCAGACATTGGTGAAATATAGTGACATTGCGGTTCAGTTGATTGATTTATTTGATGCACGTATGAATCCAAGTTATGGTGTCATGACGGATAGCCATCAACAAAAAATAGATAGCTATCATCAACAAATTATTGATGCATTGCAAAATGTAAATAGCCTTGATGAAGACCGTATTTTGCGTTGGTATTTGGATTTAATTAATGCCATGTTGCGCACTAACTTCTATCAGCGTGATGTTAACGGACAGCGAAAAGACCGCTTATCCTTTAAGTTTTCTGCACAAGATATCCCCAACTTACCAAAACCCAAACCAATGTTTGAGATATTCGTTTATTCGCCACGGGTTGAAGCCGTGCATTTACGAGGTGGTAAAGTTGCCCGTGGTGGTTTGCGTTGGTCAGACCGTATGGAAGATTTTAGAACGGAGGTTTTAGGATTAGTAAAAGCGCAAATGGTTAAAAATGCGGTCATTGTTCCTGTTGGCTCAAAAGGTGGCTTTATTGTCAAAACCAAAAGTATGGCAGATGGACGTGAGGCGTTCCAAAAAGAAGGTATTGCCTGCTATCAGACATTTTTACGCGGTATGCTAGATATCACGGATAATATCGTTGATGGAAAAATTGTATCACCAGAAAATACAGTTCGTCATGATGGTGATGACCCTTATCTGGTTGTGGCTGCTGATAAAGGTACGGCTTCATTCTCAGATATTGCCAATGGTATTGCCGCAGAGTATCAGTTTTGGCTAGATGATGCCTTTGCTTCAGGTGGCTCTGTAGGCTATGACCATAAAGCAATGGGTATCACTGCCCGTGGTGCATGGGAATCTGTGAAACGCCACTTCCGTATGCTTGGTATGGATATTCAAAATAAAGATGATTTTACGGTTGTTGGTATTGGTGATATGAGCGGTGATGTGTTTGGTAATGGTATGTTGCTATCTAAACATATTAAACTGCAAGCCGCCTTTAACCATCTACATATTTTTATTGACCCTAATCCAGATACGCAAGCATCTTTTGCTGAGCGTCAGCGTCTATTTAACTTACCTCGCTCAACATGGGCAGATTATGATGCGTCCTTGATTAGCCAAGGGGGTGGTGTGTTCTCTCGCCAAGATAAGTCAATTGCAATTAGTGCTGAGATGAAGCAAGCCTTTAATTTGACCCAAGATACTATGACACCAAATGAATTGATTCATGCTTTATTAAAAGCCCCTGTTGATTTAATCTGGAATGGTGGTATCGGCACGTATATCAAAAGTGAAGAAGAAAGCCATGCTGAGGTGGGTGATAGAGCCAATGATGCAGTGCGAGTTAATGGTCACCAAGTGCGTGCACGTGTGATAGGTGAAGGTGGTAACCTTGGCTGTACACAACAAGGGCGTATTGAATATGCGCTATCAGGTGGTGCTGATGGTACCGGTGGTCGCCTGTATACAGATGCGATTGACAACTCTGGTGGGGTGAACTGCTCTGACCATGAGGTAAATATTAAGATATTGCTAGGGCAGGTTGTTGAGCAGGGCGATATGACTCTAAAACAGCGTAATGAGTTGTTAGAGAGTATGACAGACACCGTTGCCAAACTGGTATTGCGCCAAAACTACCTACAGCCACAGGCGATTGAGCTATCCGCCGCACAGGCAGCAGAAAACCTAAATGACCATCAACGCTTTATCAGCTATCTAGAAGATGAAGGACGTTTGGATAGAGCCATTGAGTTTTTACCTTCAGATGATGATATCTTAGCGCGTCAAAAAGCTGGCATTGGTTTAACCAATCCTGAAATGGCAGTGATTTTAGCATATGGCAAGATGTGGGTTTATGATGCATTATTGCAGTCAGATTTGCCCGATGATGAATATTTCGTCAATGAGCTGCGTAAATACTTCCCACAAGTGTTGGTAGGGCAGTTCTTTGATGAGATGGTCAAACATCGTTTACACCGTGAAATTATCAGCACTTATTTGACCAATAGTGTGGTAAATCGTCTTGGTATTGAGTCGATATTCCGTTTATTTGAAGAAACAGGACAACCGCTAGCAACGATTGTTCGTGCGTATGCCATTGCCCGTGATGTGTTTAATATTAATATTGCATGGCAGATATTGGAAGCACTAGATGCACCAGAATATGAGGCAGTCGATGCAGACATGCAATTGTCTTTAGAGATTCGTATTCGTGAGGTATTGTCTCGTGGGGCAGTGTGGTTTATTAACTCATTCGGTAGTCACCTCAATGTAGCGGATATGATTTCACGCTTCCGTGATAGTGTCAGTCATTTAACAAAGTCACAAGGCTTTATTAATCAGCAGTTTGCTGATGTCTTGCAACAAGACTTAACCGCACTGACAAATAAAGGGCTAAGCGCTGAGATGGCACAAGCATTTGTGATGTTACCTTATCATGTCGATGCGTTAGATACAGCAATGTTGGCACAGCAGTATGATTGTCCTGTTGAGGAAGTGGCAAGTTTGTATTTTGAAGCGTATCAAAGTTTGCAACTGGACTGGATAACGCAAAATATTGCTTTATTGCCACAAAAAGATTATTGGGATCGTCGCGCGCGTTATGCATTGGTGAATGAGGTCAACCGTATTTTACGCCAGTTCTTGATGCAATTGCTTGAGCAGAAAGATGCACAAGAAGCATTGGTAAACTGGAAAAACCGTCATCGTGAGCAGTTAGCAGCATTGGCACAAGAGATGCAAAAAATGGACAGTAGCCAGATACATTTGGCAACTTTATCTGTGATGATGAGTGAAGTAGGACGACTGCTAGGTTAGCAGTGGTAACATACAACTTTTAACATTAAAAAAATCCCTCTTATTAAAGAGGGGTTTTTTGTTGGTCATTGTTGGTATTATTTTCTGATGGGCTTTATAGCCCAAAGTAGGCGTAATGGACAAAATTATAGTCAAAGTAGATAGACCATAGACTATAGGTATAAAAAAATCCTCCTTAGTAGCTAAGGAAACTAAGGAGGACTTTAAGAGAACTTGATACCTTTAATAATTTGACATTATTTTTCAAGGATACAAGTCACACCTTGACCGCCAGCAGCACAGATAGAAATCAATGCACGTCCTGAGCCTTTTTGGTCAAGTAGTTTTGCTGCGGTTGCTAGGATACGTCCACCTGTTGCGGCAAATGGATGCCCTGCTGCTAAAGATGAACCATTTACATTGAGTTTGCTACGGTCAATAGCGCCTAGTGGTGCGTCCAGTCCAAGACGTTGTTGACAGAAAGTTTCATCTTCCCATGCAGCTAGAGTTGATAGTACTTGTGAAGCAAAGGCTTCGTGAATTTCATAAAAGTCAAAGTCTTGTAGTGTCAGACCCGCACGTTTTAGCATACGTGGTACAGCATAGGCAGGTGCCATAAGTAGCCCTTCTGTTGCACCTTGCTTGCCAATAAAGTCAACAGCAGAAGTTTCTTGGTGTACCAGATATGCCATGGCTTTTAGACCATGTGCTTCTGCCCACTCATCAGTGCCAAGTAAAACACAAGATGCACCATCAGTTAGGGGTGTGGAGTTGGCAGCAGTCATGGTTGGGTTGGCACCTTTTTTACCAAAGACAGGCTTGAGTGAAGCAAGTTTTTCTATATTTGAATCTGGGCGTAAGTTGTTATCACGAGTTAGCCCTTTGTAAGGGGTCATTAGGTCGTCAAAGAAGCCTTCTTCATAAGCACGAGCTAAGTTTTGGTGGCTTTTCACTGCCAATTCATCTTGTGCTTCACGGCTGATGTTCCACTCTAAAGCAGTGATGGCTTGATGGTCACCCATAGATAGCCCAGTGCGTGGCTCACCATTACGAGGTGCTTCAATTAAGTCTTTTGGATTTAGCTTCATCAGAGCTTTTAGGCGTTGTTTATTATTTTTTGCAGCACCTAGTTGTAATAGGACTTTACGCAGACCATCACCCACTGCGATGGGAGCATCAGAAGTGGTATCGACACCACCAGCGATGGCTGAGTCAATGATACCCAAAGCGATTTTATTTGCTGTTGCAAAGGTTGCTTGTAGACCTGTGCCGCATGCTTGGGCGATGTCATAGGCAGGTGTTTGTGGTTCTAGGGCAGTGTTTAGTACAGATTCACGAGTCAAGTTTAGATCACGGCTTAGCTTAATCACCGCACCAGCGACCACTTCACCAATACGTTCACCTTGTAGGTCATAGCGCTCAACCAAGCCGTTTAATGCCGCGGTTAGCATGTCTGTATTGCTGGCGTTGGCATAGCTACCATTAGAGCGAGCAAATGGGATACGGTTTGCACCCAAAATGGCGACACGACGAGGTACATTATTGTCATTGCTGGTTGTGGTTGATTGGGTTTGTTCGTTGTTTACAGCCATGGTGTTACTGTCCTTTTCTTCTGGGGTTGAGTTTTCTTCTTTATCTTTACTTTGGGCTTGTTCCTCATTTCCGCTGTCTTCTAATGAGGAAGAGGTGTTTGAGCTCTCTTTAGATTTTAAAGATTCAGCTAAATCTTCGACTCTTTCTTCTGCAGTGCGATTATCTTCAATAATTTTTTGTTTGGCCGCTTTATCTTTGGCAATAATGGCATCTGCTTTACTTGGCTTTACTGAGTCTGAATTTGTTTTATCAATCAGATCATCAAGACTGGTTGCTTCAGTGTCTGCTTTTGATGAGGTACTACCATCAGTGCTATTGCTTTGCTCATCAACCAATGATTCACCAGCTTTGGTGACAACAGTTGCTGTAATGATGGGACTTTGTTTTTGACTACTCATAAAAATTCCTTGTATCACCTAAAAAATAGTGAGTATTGGCAAAAATTAGTTATGTATCATAAAAAAAAATTCATACTCATAAAATAATGTTATTAATAGTAAATTAAGTAATAACTTCAGCTTTCATTTTAGCATACCTTGATATAATAACAATGTTTGCAAAGTTAACATCTTGTTTGTCTATCGTAGTTATATTGATGTCATGGTATCCCTATGTGTGCAGCTGATGTTGGGTCTGTTATACTTATACACCTGATAGTAGTTATCATATACAGGTATCATAAAGAAAATTCAAGAACGCTACTGTCATTAAGAGTCTATTGAAATTGATCTTAGTTGACTATACTTCACTATAAACCTTTTTTATTTTTGTTGGAGAAAATTATGTCAGACCGTTATGGAACGTTTGTTCAGTCACCTGTAGGTAATAAAATTGCAAAGAATCTTGGGTTGCCGTTGCCAGCCGTGTTAGACCGCTTTGAGTTGGGTCAGAAATTGGTTCGTGGCTCAGTGCTATTTGGTGCTGCTTCAGGTACAGACCAAAGTTTGAGTCAATCTATTGCTCGTATCTTGGTAGATGTTCATGCTGAAGTGTATGCTTCAGATGCTGAAGATGTGCAAAAAGTATTGGCAGAAGCAGGTGTGGAAACAAAGTCTGCGACTGGTCATGATGAAAAATATAAAGTTCTGCTTTTTGATGCCAGTAATATTAAGACAACAGATGAGCTAGAGCAGCTTTATGAGTTTTTCCACCCTGTGGCACGACAAGTAGCTGCATCAGGACGTGTGATTGTCGTTGGTCGTCCACCTGAGTCATGCGACACCATTGAATATGCAACAGTACAACGCTCGTTAGAAGGATTTGTACGCTCTGTTGGTAAAGAGTTTAAACGTGGTATTACCGCTCAGCTTATCTATGTAGAGCAGGGTGCTGAAGCGAACTTAGATTCAACTTTACGCTTCTTTACTTCTGCACGCTCAGCCTATGTTTCAGGACAAGTGGTACGCATCGGTACGGGTGAATCTGTGGATGTTGATTGGACGCAGCCATTGGCAGGTACAACGGTGATGGTTACGGGCGCAAGTCGTGGTATTGGTGAAGCAATTGCCCGAGTATTGGCTCGTGAAGGGGCGCATGTTATTTGTTTAGATGTACCTCAGCAACAGGCAGATTTGCAGCAAGTAGCAGGGCAGATTAGTGGCTCTACCTTATTGGTTGATATCACCGCAGATGATGCAGGTGAAAAGATTGCGGAAGCAGCAAAAAAACGTGGTGGTTTAGATGCCATTATCCATAATGCTGGTGTGACTCGTGATAAGACACTGGCAAAAATGGATGAGAAACAGTGGAATATGGTTATCAATATTAACTTGGCAAGTATTGCAAAAGTCAACCAATACCTATTTGACCATGATGTGTTAAATGAACATGCTCGTATTGTGTGTGTGTCTTCGATTTCAGGCATTGCAGGTAACTTGGGACAGACTAACTATGCTACTTCAAAAGCAGGTGTTATTGGCTTGGTAGAAGCAACTGCCAAACAGTTAGCAGATAGTCATCAGACCATTAATGCAGTTGCCCCTGGGTTTATTGAGACACAAATGACGGCAGCCATTCCGTTGGCTGTACGTGAAGCTGGTCGTCGTATGAATTCAATGAGCCAAGGTGGTCTACCTATTGATGTGGCAGAGACGATTGCATGGTTAGCCACGCCAGCATCTGGTGGACTAAATGGCAACATTGTGCGTGTATGTGGACAAAGTCTACTTGGTGCATAAGTCTGTATTTATCATCATATCTAAAAGTAGGTGATTTGTACGATGAATGTTAATAAAGTCCCTACTGGCTGTGATGTTTTTATAAATGTTTTTATAATACTAGATGCCAAACTTATAGACTGAATCAAATGCCAGATAAAAAGTCGTCGTATGGCGACTTTTTATTGATTTTGGCTATGATTTTTGGTGCTTTCTCGGTATATTATATCGTAGTTAAGAAAACAGCACTGAGCTGTGATGAAGTGCTAGGCTCTATGGAACATTCATCTTTATAGAAGAAATAGGAAAAATTTAGCCAATTTTTACATGAAAGTAAAAAATAACTGTATCCCTTGTAGATATTAACCTAACGTGGTGAAAGTTCAACAGAGCCTAATATTGTACTATCAAATAAATGTCATGAATGGATACATGCGATCAAACTAACTGGCAATCATATAATGAGCTTTAACCAGTTTAATAGGAATTTTTATGTCAGATCAACATTTTACCGCGTTACCAAAACCGCATACAACATATGCGAATATTATTAAGAGTCTTTTACCAATTGGTGAAAATAATAAAGTTTCTAAAGATCAACTGCCACAGGCGACTTATACGGTAGATTCGTTACAGATAGACCAAGATAATCTTGATGACTATCGTAAAATTTGTGGCTTTGACGATAATGGACTTGTACCAATTACCTATTTTGCTGTGCTATCACAGGCTTTGCAAATGAATATGATGGTCAAAGAGCCATTTCCATTTGCGATGCTTGGGCTGGTGCATGTCGAAAACTCAGTGACCCAATATCGTCCGATTATGGATACAGAAGTTGTTAAGCTGGCAGTGAGTTTTGATAACTTACGTGACCATGATAAAGGACAGCAGTTTGATTTTGTAACAACTGTACATGCTGGCGAGGATAAGATTTGGGAAGGTACATCGACCTACTTGTCACGCAGCCGTTCAAAGAAAGGCAAAAAATCGAGCAGTCGTCCAAAAACAGTAAGTACAAAACCACAAGTCCCAGAAAATGGTATTAAGGCTGTCTTTGAAGCACCAGAAGATATCGGTCGCCGTTATGCGTTTGTTTCTGGAGATTTTAATTTGATTCATTTGCATCCTCTATCAGCGCGTGCGTTTGGCTTCCCGAAAGCCATTGCACATGGTATGTGGTCAAAAGCAAAATGCTTATCAAAGTTAAAAAATCTACCAGATGCCTATCAAGCCAATGTTTCATTTAAACTACCAATCTTGTTGCCTGCTGAGGTTGAGTTGATTGCCCAAAATCCTAGTGAGCTAAGTGCTGATAATGAGACTTTCTTTAACTTATACAGTGTAAAAAATGACAAGCCACATCTCTTGGGTGAAATTGTTGCAGTAGAAGGCTTATAAATAGATAGGTTATAAAAGGTGTGATAATTGGTAGCAATATTTGCTTTTTTAGCTTTATTGATATCATAAGTTAATCCTATCACTTATATGATAAAAGTAATAAAAAAAGGAAGTTATGTCTGATATGTCCCATGAGTCGCAGTTATCAAAAGATGCTCATAATAAGTCAGAAGATGTGGCAACAGGTGAAGAAGTGGATTTACAGTCTGTACTTAGTCCTGTGTTTTTCCCTGATGAACAAACCGTCGTAACAGGGGCTTTAAGCCCAGAGCAAATCGCTCATATTGCAGCTTCGGGTGTAGAGCATGTGATTAATTTTCAGCCAGAATCAGAACTGACCTTTGATGAAAAATCGGCAGTTGAAGCACATGGTATGAGCTACAGTCATTTGCCGATTACAGGTGCTGAGGATTTAAAACAGGTCAATTTGTTGGAGTTTGATAAGATATTACGCCAACATCATGGGCAACGGATTTTGATGCACTGTAGCACGGGCAATCGAGTAGGGGCTTGTGTGGCACTGCGTCAGGGCTGGTTGCGTGGTCGCAAGATGGATACAGCGATGAAGCGAGGCAAAGAGCATGGTCTATCATCGGCGTCATTGGAAGAAGAGGTGTATAAGCGCCTACTTGTACCGCGATAATCTATCGTGATGAATCATTGCTCGGTTATTTGCTGAGTGTTGATTGTTTTAATATAAGTTTAGGATAGGCTTATCAGTGTTTGGTAGCCAGTTGTTTAGTAGCCATTTATACTTAGAAAAATAGCCACTTGTTTTAAGTGGCTATTTTTATTGAGTTGCTTTTATAAATAAGATGGAAAATAAAATCATGAATCATCAGCAATCAAATCCACTTAATAGTCATAAAGATATGAGTACGGATATGGATAGTAAATATAATCATAAGCTACAGAGTCGACTGCAACAGTTGTTAACAGCATTACAACTGGATGATGCCCCGGCAGGTGGTGCAGTGATGGTATGGCAATATGGTCAACCATTGGCTTCTGCTCAAGTAGGGCAGGCTCGCTTGGGGCAGGCATGGAGTGTTGATACTTTAGCTTTGAACTTTTCGACAGGAAAAGGTGTATTGGTGACGCTGATTCATGTTTTGGTATCTCAAAACTTGTTAGATTATGATATCCCCATTGCAAACTATTGGTCTCAGTTTGGTTGTCATGGTAAGGAAGAAATAACTTTGCGTCAGGTGTTAAGCCATCAAGCAGGGCTGTTTGATATTACATCGGTGACGACCAATAGCCTAGATATGCTTAATTGGCAGAACATGATAGAAAAGGTTGCTTTGATGCAGCCGAGTCAAGCGGATGCCAAAGAGGCTCAAAGTGCTTATAGTGCTTTGATATCAGGTTGGGTATTAGGTGGCTTGATTGAGCAAGTGTGTCAGATGCCTTTAAATCAAGCCTTGCGTCAGTATTTGACTGAGCCGTTAGGTATTGCGGACGCAGTATATTTTGGGGTTCCTCAAGCTAAGCTAAATCAAGTTGCTCAGTTAAGCAAAAGTTTTGAGTCATCTGATGCCTATGATACGCAACATAGAAGCACTAAACCTAAGCTAAAAGCAGACAGTGAGCAGAGGCTTGCCCAGTATCAAGCGTTACCAAGTTATAGATGTTGGCAAGCATATATAGATAAAGATGAGCAACATATACCACAAGCATCAGATAAGGCATTGACTACTTTACAGATTAATAAGCTATATTTTGACGTCGCACATTTAAGTAAAAGTGATTATAAAAAATCATTGGTGGCAAATACACGTGAGCCATTAGATTATTATCATCCAGACAGCTTAATGGCACAGATTCCTGCCGCTAATGGTGTTGCATCTGCACGTGCTTTGGCGACGATATATGCTATGTTGGCACAAGGTGGCGTTTGGCAGGGAAAAACGTTGATAGATGCACAGACATTACAAAAGCTGGCTGAAATTGAGGTTGGAGGCGCAGATGCTGTGATGCCTTCAGCAACCGTGGTTTATGATGGGGTCTATAGTAAGCCATCAATGCAGTGGCGTTTGGGCTATCACCGCTTATTTAGTGTCTGTCATGAGGTAAGTCAGGGTTTTGGACATATGGGTTACAATGGCTCTGTGGCATGGTGTGAGCCTAGCCGAGGCTTAGCACTGTCTTTTGTGCATAATTTTGATACAACAATGTTAACAGACATACGCCAGTTTGCAATAACTGAGGCTGTTTTACAGTGGGTTGATGAGATGGATGAGTTGACAGCATCTGTTTAGTTTTAAGAAGAAATGGTTAGTCTTTATTATTTAGCTAGCCAGTTTTTATATGCAATACTGTATTGCTTGTAAAGACTGGCTAAATGACAGAAGGTTTTTCTATAGGTTCTCCAGCCAAGTTTAAGATGAATTTTGTTTACGACGAGCTTTGTTGGCTATCTTGTGTCAGTTTTAGCAAACTGGGGGCGCTCATACCATGTAAAAATATGGAAATAAATATCACAAACGCACAGACAATCCATAAAATAAGCGCTTCTTTTTCATGGAAAGCATGTGTATTGAGTGCATAGGATAAGTAATAAAATGTGCCAATACCACGAATACCAAGACTAGAGATGACCCACTTATCTTGTTTAGAAATGTCTAGTCCTGCTAAGCCAATTCTACCCGCAATAGGACGTACAAATAGTAGACAAATAAACCCAATGATATAAGTCGTCCATGTCAGCTCAATGTTGGCATTAAATGCTTGCCCAATTGCCATACCAAATGTGACCAAAACCAGAGACATCAATAAACCTTCAGATTGCTCAGCAAAGTCATGCAATTGCTCATGATAATGATGCTGATTTTCAAAACGGCGAAAGGTAAAGGCGGCAACAAACACTGCAATAAATCCATAACTATGTATCAATTCTGCCATGCCATATGACAATAGTGTCAGTGCAATCACACTATAACCTTGTGAAATGGTGGTGTCTTTGGCTTTATTGGAAAAAATCACTTTGGCAACGAGCTTGCCAACTAAAATACCAACACCCAGCCCAGCCCCAATCTTCCAAAGAACATCATCAGCAAGCCATGTTAAAAATAGACCAAACCAATCTGTCTGCTCTGTTGATTGTGAAGGTTCGGTTAATGCTTCAGTTATTTTGATGGCTAAGTAGACAAATGGAAAGGCTAACCCATCATTAAGCCCTGCTTCAGAAGTTAGGGTAAATCTGGAAGTGTCTTCTTGTCCAGTATTGGGTGGACCTACTTGAATACTGGCTGCCAAAACAGGGTCAGTAGGGGCTAAAACCGCACCTAATAAAATGGCAGCACCAAGGCTCAGGCTCAGTGTGTAATATCCCAGCATTGCTATCACTATAATACAAATCGGCATTGTAATTAATAATAGTCTTGCCGTACTCCGCCAGTATTGCCATTGCAGTGGTGTATCTAGCTTAATACCTGCACCAACTAATGAAATAAGTACGACCATCTCACATACTTTTTCAATTAGGATACCATGCTCTAAAGGGTTAAGAGCGGGTAGTGTCGTCCAAAAATAGCCCATTGTTATCCCAAATAGCACCAACAACATCGGTAATGAGATGGGAAGTTTGCGAAAAAATAGTGGATAAAACGCACCAAACAAACAGGCAATGCCACATAGAAGTAAGAAAGTATTATAGTTTTCAATCATGGCTGTCGCTCGTAAACCACTGAATTTATGGACAAAAAAATGCGCTATTTACTTTGAAATAGCGCAATATAGAAGAAAATGCTTTAAGAGACTAGCAGTAATACGTTACTAATCAAAAACTTAAGTTGTCATTTGGTGACAGACAGTTGACCCTATGTGTTGTTTAATTTTTGAGTCACCTTTAAACGCTTAGCGCTCAACTTGGCTGACATCACGAACAGCCCCTGTATCTGCACTGGTTGTTAAGGCAGCGTAAGCACGTAGAGCTTGGCTTACCTGACGGTCACGGCTGACGGGTTTCCATGCGTCACGTCCTTTTGCCAGCATTTGCTCATGGCGACGTTTTAGCTCTTCATCACTGATTTGTAAGTTAATACTACGATTAGGAATATCAATATGAATGCTATCGCCTTCTTCAACCAAGCCAATTGCACCGCCTTCAGCCGCTTCAGGGCTGGCATGACCGATAGAAAGTCCAGATGTACCTCCAGAAAAACGCCCATCTGTTAATAAGGCACATAACTTACCCAGACCTTTGGATTTTAGATAGGAAGTAGGGTATAGCATCTCTTGCATACCCGGACCACCTTTAGGCCCTTCGTAACGGATGATAACAACATCACCAGCAACAACTTTATCTGCTAAGATGGCTTCAACAGCATCATCTTGAGATTCAAATACTCTGGCGCGTCCAGTAAAGACTAGGATACTGTCGTCTACACCTGCGGTTTTAACCACACAGCCTCGTTCAGCAATATTACCAAATAAGACAGCCAATCCGCCATCTTGTGAGTAAGCATGTTGTTTTGAGCGGATACAGCCAGACTCCCGATTGACATCAAGGTTTGACCATTCTTTATTTTGTGAAAAAGCTTGTGTGGTACGGATACCTGCAGGGGCTGCAATGTATAATGCACGTGCTTCTGTATTATCAGGATTCATAATATCCCATTTATCCAAAGCGGCTTGCATACTGGGCGCGTGGACAGTAGGAACATCCGTTGATAATAAACCAGCACGGTTTAACTCTGCCAAGATACCCATAACACCACCAGCACGGTGAACATCTTCCATATGATATTTTTGTGTGGCTGGAGCAACTTTAGATAAGCAAGGTACACGGCGACTGAGTCTATCAATATCTGCCATTTTAAAATCAACCTGTGCTTCATTAGCGGCGGCCAACAAGTGTAAAATGGTGTTGGTTGAGCCGCCCATTGCAATATCAAGACTCATGGCATTCTCAAATGCAGCTTTGGTGGCAATAGAGCGAGGTAGTACGCTGGTATCGTCTTGCTCATAGCGGCGTTTTGCCAACTCAACAATGGTGCGTCCAGCTTGTAAAAATAACTCACGACGTTTGGCATGGGTTGCTAATAATGAGCCATTACCGGGTAGAGATAGACCTAGCGCTTCGGTGAGGCAGTTCATTGAATTTGCCGTAAACATACCTGAACAAGAGCCGCAGGTTGGGCAGGCTGAGCGCTCAATATGGGCAACATCTGCGTCACTGATACGGTCATCAGCCGCGTCAATCATGGCATCTACCAAGTCTAGCTTACGCACAGATTTATCATTATTGGTATCTAGACCTTGGTTATTATGGCTAGGTGCAAGCTCAGAGGCTAATACCTTACCTGCTTCCATCGGACCACCAGAGACAAAGATAACAGGAATGTTTAGGCGTAAAGAAGCCATCAACATACCGGGGGTGATTTTGTCACAGTTTGAAATACAAACGAGGGCATCGGCGCAGTGAGCATTGACCATATACTCGACCGCATCAGCAATTAGGTCACGGCTAGGTAGAGAATACAGCATACCACTGTGTCCCATAGCAATCCCATCATCCACTGCAATGGTATTAAATTCTTTGGCAACACCACCACATGCTTCGATTTCTCGAGCGACTAGCTGTCCCATATCTTTTAGGTGAACATGTCCGGGAACAAACTGGGTAAACGAATTTGCGATGGCGATGATGGGTTTATCAAAGTCTTTATCTGTCATACCTGTCGCTCTCCAAAGCGCACGTGCGCCTGCCATATTGCGACCAGCCGTAGAAGTCTTTGAGCGGTATTGCATACGATGTCCTTAATTAATAAAAATCTAAAAAACGATTCTAGAAAACAATAAAATATCAAACACAAAAGCCTGTCAGTAGCTTGTTAGTCATAGATTATCAATTTATATTGCCAATCATCACACCATACAAGATATCACCTATATTTTACCTTTTTACCATTGTAAGTGTTAGATATTGCTGATGATATTGACAATATCTAACCGTATTCATCTGTTTGTTATCTATTGTAATGGTGTTATGGATTGTTCAATATGTCATTCAAAGCGTATATCACTCAAAGCGTTGTTTGATTGCAGCAGACAGCATATTTTTAAGGTTATCTTGCTGTTCAAGCAAAGCCTGAACGGCTAGCGTCTGTGCAGGTGCAAGGCACTGATAGGCATCTGATGGCTCAATTGCCATAAGTGCATCATCGACCAAAACAAAAAGTGCTGTTGAATGTTTATTGAGGATAAAAACATCAGAATACAGATGCCAGTCTTTAATGGCATGTAGCCATGCTGTCTGTTTGTCTGATGTATAAATGGCTTGTGCGTTTTTGGCAGTATTGGTGAATTTGAGACGCAACGCCACTTGCAGTGGCTCACAAAATATGACCAATGTGCCGATGATTTTGACTTGCCACGGTGTGGGTATGGTCTGCTCTGGTAATGCAAGTAACGCATTTGCCTCTGCTGGTAGCATGGGTTGGTTAAACTTTGCAAGCAGACTGGGTGTCAACGGATAAGCCATTTTTAACTCATCGCTTAGCGTATCATAATGATATAAAAATGGCATTGGTTCTGTTTGACTCGCCAGCTTTTTTGTAATTTTGCAATTATGGACTTGCCATATCAAGGTATCATCACTGATTATCTCATTAAGTAATAATCCATTTTTTGGCACGTTGGCAAGTGTTTCTTGTGGTATTGCAGAATCTAGTGGCTGGTTATCATTTTGAGCCGTTGGCTGGCTGGTAATATGCTCAAGATTCTCTAAGTGGTCTATTGGCTTTTTAGGGTCGATGGTCATAAGTATTGCGCAAATTTTTGGTTAAGACAGCCAAAAAAGCAAGTAGGCGAGTAGTAGCGAAGTATGGCTGAGTGACTTGGCAAAATGATAACATCATCACATTATAGTTATGATACCGTGTTATCATCATTCGCTGTGGTGCTTATTTATGGCTTATTTTATACTAAAGTACCAAAATAACCTATTCTAATAACTTTTATTGTGCTTAGGGTCTGTTGATAGATTGATATTAAATCTAAGAATGAATTAAGATAAAAGTTAAGAATTTAGAAATGTTACAATATTAAGTATCAAGTTGATGGCATAGACCATAACATATGACCGAACTGTATTAAAGGAGATAATCATGACTCAAGTATATGATGATAATAATATCTTTGCCAAAATGCTGCGCAATGAGATACCTTGTCATAAAGTGTATGAAGATGAAAAAACATTGGCATTTATGGACATCATGCCACAGGCAAAAGGTCATGTTTTGGTCATTCCAAAACATCCTGCGGTAGATTTGGCAGATATGACGCCTGAATATGCTGCTGCTGTATTAATGACAGCACAAAAAGTGATGCAGGCTCAGCGTCAAGTCTTTGATAGAGAAGGTATCGTTCAGATGCAGTTTAATGGTGCGCAAGCAGGACAAACAGTATTTCATTACCATGTTCACTTGATTCCATCTAGTATTCATGAGCTGGGTCGTCATGGTAGTGAGCAAGCAGACCAAAATGAACTGGCAGAGCAAGCACAGCAGTTGCGAGATGTGATTGCACAGATGTCTGCGTCATAAAATCATTATTGAATCCTCATCGTATTCTACAAACATCAAATATTGCATAGCATAGAAATTAAGAGACCAAAACTGTGTCATCACACCCTTTATTGACACCATTAAATATTGGTGGGTTATCTGTCGAAAATCGTTTAATGGTTGCACCAATGGCAGGGGTTACAGATAACCCCTTTCGCCGATTGTGTAAGTCGTTTGGTGCAGGTCATGCCGTTAGTGAAATGATGATTGCAGATACTGCCCTGTATGCCAGCAAAAAATCTTTGTATCGTGCCAATTTTGATGGAGAGATTGCGCCAATTTCTGCACAGATTGCAGGTGCTGAGCCAGATAAACTTGCTGAGGCTGCCCGTTACCAGATTGATAATGGTGCGCAAATCATTGATATTAATATGGGCTGTCCAGTTAAAAAAGTGTGCCGTAAGCTGGCAGGTTCGGCATTGTTAAAAGATGAGGACTTGGTTGCTCGGTTACTTGATGCTGCTGTTAGTGCTGTGGATGCACCCGTGACCCTAAAAACACGATTAGGCTATGTTAATGGTGAAGAAAACATTGTCCGCATTGCTAAAAAGGCGCAAGAAGCAGGCATTGCTGCCATCGCCATTCATGGTCGTACACGTGAAGATAAGTACGGTGGTCGCGCTCGTTATGAGCTGATTAAAGCAGTCAAAGAAAGTGTCGATATTCCTGTGATTGCCAATGGTGATATAGATAGTCCACAAAAAGCAATGGCTGTCTATGAGCAGACAGGCTGTGATGCGGTCATGATAGGACGTGCTGCTCAAGGACAACCTTGGCTATTTCGAGATATTCAGCATTTTTTGCAGACAGGTGAGGTGCTTGAGCCACCAAGTATCAGTGAAATCAAACAAATTGTGCTTGCTCACTTACAAGAGCTTTATGCGTTTTATGGTGAGTATTCAGGTTGTCGTATCGCTCGTAAACACATTGCTTGGTATACCACAGGGATTCCAAATTCAAATGCGTTTCGTCAGGCCATGTATGCTGAAGATAGTACAGCAGGTCAGTTTCAGGCAGTAGAGCAGTTTTTGTCAGCACATGAAGAATGATAAAAAGTGTGATAACAATCAGATAATATCTGGCTGTTTGCCTTATCACCATGCACTTATTCTATTATCCTATCTAATTACCATCTAAAAGCACATCATCATGACTGCAACCGTAACAACTTCGACAAACGTAACTTCAATGACAAAACAACTATCCGTTCAAAATCTCGCTATTCATAGCTCAGCAATGACTTTAGTTGACGATTTATCTTATGAGCTACATCAAGGTGAGACGCTTGCTATTGTTGGTGAGTCAGGTTCGGGTAAGTCGATTTCTAGTTTGGCTTTATTGGGTTTGCTACCAAATAGCCTAAGCATAAGTGGTCATGTTGAGCTGGCAGGTCATGGTGAGTTGCCAATACAGTGCAATCCTAACATGTCATTAAAACAGTTGAAACAGCGTAACGAGCATTTGCAACAAGTGCGAGGACAGAGGATTGGTCTGATATTTCAAGAGCCAATGACTGCTTTAAATCCATTGCATAAGGTGGGTAAACAGCTTAATGAGAGTCTTAGGTTGGCAGGTGTGGCTAAAAAACACCGTCATGCACGTAGCCTAGCACTATTACAAGATGTCAATATTATTGCACCAGAAGAAAAACTCAATCGTTATCCACATGAGCTATCAGGTGGACAACGCCAACGAGTAATGATAGCAATGACATTGGCACAAAACCCTGATGTTTTAATTGCCGATGAGCCAACAACTGCCCTTGATGTGACTTTACAGCATGATATTTTGTCATTACTTGACCGCTTAAAGCGTGAGCATGATATGGCATTGATTTTAATCAGCCATGACTTAAATTTGGTACGTCGTTATAGCAGTCAGTTGATTGTGATGCAGCAAGGTCGAGTGATAGAGCAGGGTAGTACAGAAACGATTTTTCATGCACCTCAAACTGAGTATACTCGTATATTGATGCAGCAGGATTTTGGTACATCATTGAGTATGGATGAGATTAAAAAATATAGCCATCATAACCGAATAAGTCAGTCTGGAGAGCATAAAGTGTTGGCTGAGCAGATGGCACAAGCCAATGAGATTGGTGAATCAGTGCTGAATGTAGAGCAAATGTCTGTCAAGTTTCCAGCAAAAAAAGGCATCTTTGGACAAGTGACACAATGGAATACCGTATTAAGCGCACTTGATATTTACATACAGCAGGGTGAAGCACTGGGTATCGTTGGTGAGTCTGGCTCAGGAAAAACCACAGCAGCACTTGCTGTCTCTCGATTGTTAAGCGCTCAGGCAGTCGTCAATGGTGCAATACAGGTTGCCGATAAAGATATAAATAGCCTAAGCAAAAATTCTCTAAGGAAATTCCGTACTCAAGTACAGATGGTATTTCAAGACCCTTTTGCCAGTATTAATCCTCGATTTAATGTGATGCAAATTATTGAAGAAGGGCTATTGGTACAAGGGGTTAATAAAGTAACACGTGAGCAAGCCGTATTAGAGGCATTAGCCACGGTGCATCTACCAGCAGACTTTGTGCATCGCTATCCACATGAACTGTCAGGGGGACAGAGACAGCGAGTGGCACTAGCACGAGCGTTAGTGATGCGCCCACGATTAATGATATTAGATGAGCCGACTTCAGCGCTAGATAGCACCACACAGATTGCTGTCGTAAAGCTGTTGCGTGAGATTCAAGCACAGTTTGGCATTAGCTATTTATTTATTAGCCATGACCTTAAAGTAGTAAAGGCACTATGTCAGCGTATCATGGTCTTACAACAAGGGCGCTGTGTGGAGGTTGCCAGTAGTCATGACATCTTCACACAACCCCAGCATGAGTATACCAAAAAGCTGGTACACACAGCTTTTCAATGATAATAGTCATCATCATGTCATATATACACTGATAGGGCTTAGTGCTGGCTAGTTTGTAATTGGTTAAATCAATATGAGTACCAGCACAGCTCTACTATCCGTTGTGATTAACCAAAGCTAGGTTGACGTTTGGGGACAGCCGCCAAAAACTCAGTACGAGCTTGGTTATTGGTTGTAAACTCACCAATCATGGCAGTGCTGCGAGTCGTTGAGTGTTGTTTATTAACCCCTCGCATCATCATACACATATGTGACGCATCCATCACAACAGCGACACCACGACATGCGGTTACTTCCATGATGGCATCTGCAACCTGCTGTGATAGGTTCTCTTGGATTTGTAAACGTCTGGCATACATATCAATAATACGTGCTACCTTAGATAAGCCAATGACTTGACCATCAGGCAAGTAGCCCACATGAGCGACACCATGAAATGGCAACATATGATGCTCACATAATGAATAGAATTCAATATTTTGTATCAGTACCAGCTCTTTATTATCAGAAGGGAATACGGCTTTATTGGTCACTTCTTCGAGCGTTTGTTGATAGCCCTGAGTGAGATAATCGAATGCTTTGGCGGCACGAATGGGCGTATCTATTAGCCCCTCACGCTCAAGGTTCTCACCTGTAGAAGCAATCAGTTGACGGTATATAGATTCATTTGCAAAAGTTTTTTCAGACATGGCAGATATCAGAGTAATAAAACGTGGCTATAGCTTAACGGTAAATCTTAATTTGTAAAGGATTTTTCGTAAAAAGTCTGTGTAAAAAACAGTAAAATATACAAGAACTCTATAAATGTTGAGATAACGCACTTGACTGAGAATACAGATGTAAACTAAACTCAGCAAATTAGTGTATCTATTTCTATATCAGTAATAGATACTTTAACTTAACAAATACACTCTACTATAGGAAATAATATGCTATTACAAGGTCAACGATTTGTAGTAACTGGTATCGCTAGCAAACTGTCTATCGCTTGGGCAATCGCTGAAGCACTACATCGTGAAGGTGCATCGCTTATCTTGACATATCCAAATGACAAAATAAAAAAACGCGTCGATATGGCGGCTGAGCAGTTTGGTGCAGAGATGGTATTACCTTGTGATGTCGCATCAGATGAGTCTATCGCAGCTTGTTTTGCTGAGGTAGAGGCACACTGGGGTGATGGTATCAATGGTGTTGTACATGCCATTGGTTTTGCACCGATGGATCAGCTTAATGGTGACTTTACAGAAGTAACCACACGAGAAGGTAGCCAGATAGCGCATGACATCTCAGCATATAGCTTTGTTGCTTTAGCAAAAGCATCACGGGCATTGCTTGCAAAAAGACATGGCTCATTATTGACTTTAACCTATGAAGGTAGTATCTCAGTATTACCAAACTATAACGTAATGGGTATGGCAAAAGCGAGTTTAGAAGCCAGTGTTCGTTATTTAGCATCTTCGCTTGGTGCAGAAGGTATCCGTGTGAATGCCATCTCTGCAGGTCCAATTCGTACTTTAGCTGCCAGTGGTATTCAGTCATTTCGTAAGATGCTAGATATGAATGAAAAAATCGCCCCATTACAGCGCAATATTACTCAGATGGAAGTGGGTAATGCAGCTCTATTTTTATTATCACCTTGGGCATCGGGGATTACAGGTGAGATTTTATTTGTAGATGCTGGCTTTAATACAGTGGGGATGAGTGAAAAAATGCTGTTAGCAAATGAGCAAGACGGATAATCATCAGTTTTAATGTAAGAAAATACTGAAAGGCAGTCATAAAACAAGGTAGTCATAAAATAAAGATGGTGTATCCCTCAATGATAGCTACATGCTATATGATGTGATACACCATTTTTAAGGTCTTATAGAAATCAAATATTTATTTTATGCTAAAAAGGCATCAAGATGTTTAGTCATCTTCATCATGACTTTCATGATCGTGCATACCTTTCATCATCTCTAAAGCCGAGTCATCAGTATGCTGTTGCTCACTACTATCAAGATGGTCCTGATTGATATCTTTAGGTGACATTTTGGTAGTTGGATCAGTATTTGACATAGTTACATATTCCTTTTTGTTAGTTAAAATGAAGTGATTCTCAATATACTATGTTTTGGAACATGTGTAAACTCGACTTACATTTTGCCATCATATAACCTCAATAACCCTACAGAGCAATATAAGCGGATTATATGTTCCATATCTCATATGATGCTAACCTGTTATTGTTACAACTAGATATTACCACATCAAGTCATCTGGAATGACATAGGCAGCATAAGGGTCATCTTCTGCTGGTTCATTATCTGCTTTATCGTTCGATACAACAATAAAGCCTTGCATTTTTTCATTGATACGCTCTGCCAGTGGGTAGGGGAGTAGTGCGTAGCTTTCTTCTAGGCGGGCAATGACAACATGACCAGCAACGATTTGATCATATAGCTTTTGGGTCACAGCGATTTTTTTTATTTTTGTGTCATCGACAAATTGATAGTTAACATCACCTTGTGTATCTGTAATTTGATGTTGCTTAATCATTTGGATGACATTGGCTTTTAGCATTTTTTGCTCTAGCAACTGTTGCTTTTGTTGATTCAGCAACTGGTCTTTGGCTACTTTTTGTGCTTGAGCTTCTGCTAATGCTTTCTTAGTTTCAAGATCAGGCGCATTTCCAGTACGCTTGGCATGTTGTGTTTGCTTGTTCAGTTTTTTTACTTTTTTGCTGTCCACCAGTCCAGCTTTCAGTAGTTGAGCCTGTAGGGCATTTTTTGCCATGATTTCATCACCTAAATGTTAATATATTTAATATAGTAGCAAATTTTTTGGGGTATGTTAGAAGATTGATGCGATTAACAGTATATAAACGGCATAAATATGATGACTTAGGTTTTACCTAAATAGACCATAAACTATTGAGTGATAAAAGTATGGCAAACTATCAGAGAAGACAAATATTAAAAGGTTTGGCTGCAACGTTGATTGGTGGTGCAAGTGGTATTAGTTTAACCAGTAGAGCGCAGTCTGATGCTGTTGCCTCAACAGAGCCATATCAGAAAACAGCATTGCTCAGCGCAGGGCAAAAGAACAAGACATGTTATCCTGCAAGTATCTCTACTCGCTTATTTGCCTGCTCAAATGTTGGCACAGATTTACAGCGTAATCAAGTTGCACTAAAACGGTTAATGTGTGCTGGTTTTGACATTGCTAACCCTGATATTGTGCAACGTCAATTTTTGCGTTTTGCAGGTACTGATGCTCAACGAGCCAGTGATTTACAAAATATTGCTACAGGTGGGGTTATGGCACCAAAACTGTTGCTGGGTTTGCGTGGTGGTTATGGAGCGATGCGGGTTTTGCCACTGGTAGATTGGGCGAGTTTGGGTCGAGTTATGAACGAGCATGGTACGATATTGGCAGGTTTTAGCGATGTAACAGCTGTGCAGTGTGCTTTATTGGCTCAAGGCGGTATGAGTAGTTTGTCAGCACCTATGTTATATGGTGAATTTGGAAAGGAGATGCTTGATGAAGCTGATCAACAGAGCTGTCGTTATTTTGTACAGGCATTAACACAGTCCAATTTATCTATCACTGTGAACTCTGGTAGAGTTTGGTCAAGGTTACCAAAATCTACAGCCATGTCTTCTGTAATGACAGGAACAATATGGGGTGGTAATCTTAGTGTGGTATCTGCACTGGTGGGTAGTCCCTATTTGCCTCAACCGCAAGGTGGCATTGTATTTTTGGAGGATGTGGGTGAGCAGCCGTACCGTATAGAGCGGATGTTATATTCGTTATATTTGGCAGGAGCATTTCAGTATCAACAAGCCATTGTATTAGGGGCATTTAGTGCGATGGGTGTGGATGGATATGACAAACGTTATGATTTATTAGAAGTGGTGGAGCAGTTGCACAAAGTAACGAATTTACCAGTCTTTATGGGTTTGCCCTTTGGTCATGTTGCTAATAAATTTAGTTTTCCACTCGGGGCAAGGTGTACATTGACATGTCTGGATAATGAGAGCTTTAAGCTAGAGTTTGCTAACTATCCAACTATTGATAGTAGAGCTGTTTATACAGAGGCATTATGGATGGATAGTTTTGATTTATCTCATAGCATGAGCTGATAATGGCATATATAGTTAATCCTAAATCATACTAGGCAATACATCCAGTGGCTTCTAGGAGCAGAAGGATGTCTTTCAAACATATCATTTAAATTTGCAGAAGTTTTATTATGGAGGATTTGTTGTTCATGTGAGGAGGTGTCTGAATCTGAAATATATATTTATAAATATATTGATTGCTGTAATACGTTAAAAAAATAAAAATAAAATAATTTCTATTTACTTTAAACCTAATCCTTTTATAAACAACTTGAGCAAATTTTTATCTCTGCAACTCGTTTATTATGTTGCTTGCTCATTATTAATAATCTATTTTTGGCTTGTTTATTCAAAAGTACAAGGTTTTACTATAGACATAGTCTATTATTTAGAGTCCAGAAAACTATATAGGATATTCCTATGGCTCGTTACTAGCTGATCGTCAGCAGTGTACAGAGACATATTTATTGATAATGTAGTATTAATAGGCTCAAGTGAATGATTTAACCAAATACGATCATCCAGTTTATAGCGGTATGAGTCAATGGTAGCTCGTTAGTGCTGTGCCTAAAACTCAAACCCCAACCTTGGCAATGTTGTGTAATAAATTTACCTAAAGAAATATTAAGCTATACCCCTTTATTTTAAAGGGATATAGCTTTTTTGTTTTCTTATATTGTTACAATTAATTGATAATATTTAAGAATATTTTGATATTTTAGTCACTGTAAATATAATAATTTTGACACATAATATTTTTATCGTTATGATGATTTTGTTCTCCCCCATTGCGTTAGAAGTAAAAATTGCATTATTGTGATTGTTAATGTCTCATATCATTAGACTAGATATAGAGCGAGCGAATTTTAGATCGTTTATATAACTAGGATGATTAGGGGTATCCTTTTTGCAGGGTAGCTTTTGAGTCAATACGAATCTAGGTATAATTAATTTATTACACAATACCTTAATAATAATCAATTCCTTTTAAACATAATCATTTTTATATCATAGTCGAGATTCCTAATAACTTTAAAAGTTTAGGGTGTATTTATTTGTGAGCGACGGATTGAGTAACCAGCAATAGGATAAAAACATGGATTGGCTAGCCCTCATTTCTACCGGCGAAAGCAAAACATTAGAGTTTAAACGTGAGTTGCCGAGATACGATCAAATTGCCAAAACCATTGTGGCATTTGCTAATACCAGTGGTGGGCGTTTACTGATTGGTGTTGATGATGATGGCTCATTACTGGGTATTGATGAATCATCAATATTAGATCTTGAAGAGCGTATTTATGCCAGTTTGTTTGAGCGAATTAGCCCAACCATCAATCCTGATATTTATGCGTTAAATCTTGAAGGTAAAATCTTATTAGTAATAGAAGTCAGGCGAGGTGCATCCATACCTTACTATCTAAAGTTTCTTGGAAAGTCAGATGGAGTGTTTATTCGTATTGGTAGTAGTAACCGTTTGGCAGATGCCTATTATGTGGCAGAATTGGAACGCCAACGTCAGCACCTCAGTTTTGACGAGCAACCTTATTTTGACGTGGATTTTAAAAGTTTAGACATCACAGGCCTTAAACAGCGGTTTGAGTCAGCAGGCTTGCTATTAGATAAGGCCAAACTCCTAAATTTAAAACTTTTAACAATAGTAGATGATAAAGAATACCCCACTTTTGGTTTGCTGATTTTGCTTGGCTATTTTGAACATGTCAGCACGCAATGTGCTCGATTTAAGGGTTCTACCATGCAGGTCTTTTTAGACCGCAAAGAGTATACAGACGACTTGTTCACTCAGTTAGAGCAAGCTCAAATATTTGTGCAAAATCATCTCAATCTAAACGGAGAGATTAACGGGCTACAGCGTCAAGATACGTTAGAGATACCTCTACCTGCCATTCGTGAGGCATTAGTTAATGCCTATGTACATCGTGATTACAGCAACTTTGGACGCAATATTAAAGTTGCTGTGTATGATGACATGGTGAATATCGTCTCTGCTGGTGGTTTGATGCCAAATCTGACAGTCAGTGATTTATATGCAGGGCGTTCAGAAATTCGCAATCGAGCCATTGCTAGAGTCTTTAAGCTTCTTGGCTATATTGAACAGTGGGGCAGTGGCATCAATCGCATCCATGATACCTGCGTACAAGCAGGTTTACCGACACCAATTATTGAAGAAAAAAATGATTTTATCAATGTTGAGCTGATGCGAGTGACTCATGTTCAAGACTACGCTCAAAGTTTGACTCAAAAATCGTCTGCCGATGTAAAAAATGAACCATCTGATGATGCTTTGCGGACGATTACGGACGATTACGGACGATTACGGACGATTACGGACGATTATCAGCATTTGGAATTGGATCAACAAAAAGTGTTGCTTCAGCTTCTAGAAGTTGAATCTATAAGTCGTCAAGATGTTATGGTGTTGTTAAGCGTGGAAAAAACTCGAGCATATAATGTATTAAACAGTTTGGTCACGTTACAACTTATTAAACGTCATGGCAAAGGGCGAGCGACGGTTTATATGCTTACTTAAGTAATCTATTAACAGTTAGACAATTGATAGCTCAAAGGTGCGTTATGGCAAAGAATGATAAGGTGAAATCACGGCATCGCTTTCTAATTCCTAATAAACACTGTATCAGCGTTCATAAAGTTGCTGAATTGGCATATAAAGCATGGTTAAATTGCCGAATAGATCATCGAAATATCAACTTGTCTCGGGTTGATGACTATCACAAACCACCAATTCGCTTAATTGAAATCCAAAATACCTATTACTATTACTACTCGTTTGAACGAATGCGTAGTGCCATGCAGTTTGAAGCAGATCTTCGTCAACCGTTTATCATCAGTACTAGTAATGACTGGGACATGAAAAAGATGGCATGGGCTGAAGTCTTACAATTAGCATTTATGCGTGATGTTAACCATGCTCTGCTCTGGAAGACTTTAAAAAATGACTGCCCAGCGAGTATCTTGAAGGAGCTGATGCAAGTAACATCATTAGAGAAGAAAGACTATGCTAATTTCGCAAATATCAAATTGCATCAGCTTGATTATCAACAGCGTTTGATACCAACTAAGAATAGACCATTAGGACTACCCCACGACATGAGCTGGATAAATAAAATACGCTAGATATTAAGGATAAAATGATGACTCAGGGTAATGAAACTTAGAGAAATATAGATATGGAAGTCACCGCTCAGTGGATACTAAGCAAACTTGTTCCACCAACTTCACCTCATGCAGAAGTGCTACAGGGTTTTATTGCTAAACTTATTAGCACGCATAGTGATTACTCGTCTAACTTAACTGCCATGTATGGCGATGCGTTAAGTAAAATTAATCATCATAATAAGCTCACATCCTCACAATGCCAAGACATCATCAATAAAACAACTTCAGAAGGTATGACAGAAGTCTGGGCAGTGTCTTATATGCTGGCACTATTTACTCAATATTATATAGATGACACATCTGATAATCCTAGGCAAGATGAGGGATTGGATACTCCCGAATGGCGATTTATGAGTGGTTATTTACAGACCATGTTTTTGTTAACTGCTCGAAATGACCAACATTTTAAAAAGGTTAATCAGCTGGGCGTACGAGTGAGAATGGGTTTAAAACCTAGTAACATGCAAGCAGTCATTTTAAAAAAAATGATTGAAATACATGGCAGAGTAACAACGCTAAATCAAATATTCTCTGAGCTTGAAACCTATGAAGTTTTTATTAAACAGCAAGAAGCTGAGGGTAAAAATAACGCCCTTGGTAATAAAGTTGGACAGATTCGTTTGGCTTATGAAGTTATTGTTAAAGATTTAGACTTTATCAGTAAAAAAGGTGGTGGTCAACGAGGACGTGCTAAAACTAACAAGTTGCAAGTTCAAACTAACATGCTATCTCACTTAGATAATAACGCTTCGCCTGTTCGCACTTGGCATCCACTTATCACAGATACAAGCAATGTCTCTTTGGCAGAAATTCAAAGTGACGAGGATGCTCCTAAATTATTAGATAATGCGTTTAAGCCTAGTAAAAAAACTGCTAAGTCCGCGGAACTGCAACGCTGGGAAGTTAGGAATCAAGCTCGCCACAGTAGGCGTAATCAATTTACCTTCCCCAGTAATCCTAGAGTACTGAGTTTAATGGGTTATCAGCAGGTATTTGCTACGTTATGGTTACGCTTAGATGAGTTAGAGCTTTCTAAAAAACGCAGTTGTACAGTTATCTTATTATCCATGTTATCAGGACGATCAATCACAGATTTAATCATTGACCTACAATTACCCAAAGGACAACGGCGTATATTGGCTCATCACAGCAATGAGGTATTTATTAAAGTTGTTATTGATGTGACCTCTAATACTCGTGACACCCTTAAAAACCATCGGCAAAGCTTTGACAATAACTTAAAGTTGGCATTGCCCAGTACATTAGAAGCAATTATTAACTTTAAATTTGAAATTGATAGCCAAGAGGTTGATGATTTAATTTCCTCTATAAAAAAAGATTTGAGGTTGCCACTGCTGTCTCGTCAGCATATTGAATCTGCTTTAGCGTTTATCATCACTCATCAACTAGGTGAGCCACTACATGCTGATATGATTACTGGTGTGGACGTCAAGCACTCAGCACCTTTGTATTATACCAGCATCTCATCAAAATCCTTGATGAAGACCTATCAAAGTGGCATATCCTTACTGTCGGCTAATTTGACACAAAAACAGCAGTCAGACTTTATTTATGATCTATCTTACAATAGTAACAAACCTTATATTGGCAGTGACATGGTACTGAATACTAAGGTATGCCAGCAATTTTTTAAGAAGCTCACGAATCATGTCGAGCAGTATAATTATCAATCAAATTATGCCCCTGATCTTAAATCTGATCTAAGTATTGCACAGTTTAATGCGTATGGTTTGTGGCTTTGGCATGTCCTACAATTACTCACGGGCATCCGTCCTGTCAACGATGCCCCAGGTTTTTTAAACCAGTTTAACTTTACTGCGAATTTATTATGGGTTTCTGATAAAGCGAACAAGGATAACAGCCGAGAGGGTCGGCTAATACCATTAGCTGACTTTGTGGTGACTGCGGTACAAAATTATGTGGCATATCTACAACGATTTGCTAGCAAACACAATATGATATACGCCCAGTATCCTCTAGCAATTGATAATATATTGCAATCAAAACAACCGCTGTTAACTTTCTTTACCTTCAATCCATTAGGCTTTATTGCATATAAACCCAGCCGAGTGCAGAGTTTACTTGGTAAGTTTTTACGCCATCAAGACAATTGGCTCAGGCATCAATTACGCTCATTACTTACTAATCGAGCTGATGAAACCTTAATTTGTGCAGTTTTTGGGCATGAGCACCCTGAGCAAGAAATGATGCATCCCTTTTCATCAGCCAGTATGAAAGATCTGAAACATCTAAAAGTTCAGCTTGATAACATTGTCAAGGAAATGAATTTAATACAGGTTGAGGTCGTCTAAATGGTAGATGTCGCCCACATTGCTCGTGCTGAAAAACAAAAAGCTTTAAAAAAGCAAATTCAGAAACAAGCTTTTGCAATGGCTTTAACAAAACTAAAAGCTTATCAATTTAATGATTCATTGCAAACCACGGCACTATATCAACAGATTGATGATGAGTTAGCCACAAAATTTGCAAGTTTTAATCAGTACCGAATTGCTCGCCAAGGATTCTTACAAGCCGTACGTCACTATAATCAAATACATGATTGTGAGCTTGATGAACCTGTTGTACCGATTCTTGAAGGACGTGACAAACTGACTATTGACTATGATTGGTTTGTACAAGGCACTAAGGTTAGTGAGTCGTTTGCGATGATGTTAACCATTTGGCAAAAAAAACGTAAGTTTACTGCCAATGAATGTGTGATGTACTTGCTATACAGCAGTATTATGATGGGTGGGCTTAATGATATTAATGCCTTAAAAGCTCTGTATAACTGGTTATTTGGTGAACGAACACTGTATCAAATCAACCTTAACTATGATGAAAATCAAAATAAGCCATTGGCAGTCATACCACTTACAGTCTTTGATGAGCGTTATGGATGTATATCGCATGATAACAAGTTCTTAACAAGATTCGTAAATTACGTACCAGATACTAGCAGTCTGATGTTTTTATATACTTTAAAAGATATTGACCTAAATAAACGAAAAGTCAGTAAGTTTGAGACATTAATAAAACACCTCAACAATCAGTTCGATTTGACCATACGAGATCCGAATAAGCCCCATCTATCTCACTTAATAAAATATGCTAATTTTCACTGGCGTAACCTTCCACAGTCTGCCATTGATGGGGCAGGGAGTATGGTGATGCAAGGTGAGGTTAAAACAACAGCATTACCTTTTAATAAACTTGTCAACTACAATCAAGAGACGATAAATGTCAAGCTTTCGCAAGAGGTGAATTTTAACTGGGGTTTGTTGTTTGAATACCAGACAAGTCGCTTACAATCATTAAAAGAGCCTAAACAATACCCTGCCTTTAGCAAAAATATCATCAAGAGTATTCAGGATGCATTGAAGCAATCAAAGCCAAAGGCTAAAGAATACATTGAAGCATTACTAAAAGTATTTCCACAGCCCAATGCTATGCGTTTGTTGGAGTGGACTGTATCATTAATAGATGATGGTAAAAGTAACAATCAAACCATCAGTAAATATATTGGTGCAATTGGGCGAGACTGGCTGATGCTCACTATGGATGAAGACTTAAGCCTATGGCAATCGCATGATTATGCACAAGTTTATGAGCAAATCCTACAACAAAAAAGGAGTGATGGGCGTAAAGACAGTGTTTTGTATCAAGATAACCAAGATGACGCTGATGTAGAGCTGACTATTCATGAAATTGATACGCTAGAAGTAGAAGATAATGACAATGATGCATCTTTAATAAATCATGAATCTGATGCAACAGATGAGATTAAAACTCTTGATGCTGAGTCTGATCCACCACAAAATAAAACCTTTATTAAAGGGCGACTGTACGCCTTCCATGAATTTCAGAAGAAGCGATATCCAGAGGATTATGATGCCCCTGATTTAACCTTTGGACGTAAAGACAGTTTACAACTTGTTAAAGCCAATATGATTTCGCCCAAAGTGTATCGAGCGATGCATGAACAGATACAACAATCGTCTTTAGACGATGAGCAAAAGCAATTGTGTCATAGCATTATCACTTTAGCGTATCGCACAGGCATGAGACTCAATGAATTGGCTGGCATCAAGGTAAGCGATATTGAAGACTCTCAATACTTAAGCATTGTCTTGACACCAAATCGTTATCGCCGTTTAAAAAGTAGTAGTGCCAGACGTAGACTACCCATTAACCCACTGCTAAAACCACACGAGCTGGATGCTCTAAAACATCTGATTACTCGGCAACAACGTGCAAATAGAAGCTATTTGTTCTCGCAGGGTACAGGTAACGTTCCGTTGCCCAGCCATTTTTTTGCTAATTTACTTCGAATATTACTTGATACTACGCTTGGAGAAGGTAATCATGATTATACTTTTCACAGCTTTCGGCATACAGCTATTAGCCAATTAGCACTGGTGGTGAGCAAATCACCTTTGGCTTATGTCATGACTGACTATACCTCTGATGATGTTGAGCAGATTTGTCAGGATTTGTTGGGACGGCATCAAATTCAAGGAGCTTGGTTCGGGTTAGCAAGTTTTGTGGGGCATTTAACCTGCGACACGACTTTCGAGCATTATATTCACACTGCTCATTTACTTGCTGGGGAACAACTTAGTCGGGCTAAATTAGCAATACCTTTAACTACGTGGCAAAACATAACAGGAATTGATTACCAACGGGTTCATTACTATGATAAGACAGCCTATGATAAGACCAGTAAAACAGTAGATTTAAATAGTCTTAGTGGGTATCTTGCTAGAAAGCTTAAAGCTCACCATTACCTTCTATTTGTAGATAACAAAGGTGTTGCGAATCATATATCAAGTCGTGAGACTGGCTTTACGAAAAAATCTGACTCAAACTCAATTAAATGCTCAATCTTTATTCATGCAAAATATAATGATGCCATTGCTTTTTTATTGGAGCTAAATGCTATCAAGCCTGAACAAAGAGAGGCTCATATCGATCAAATTGGTTTTAAACATGGTATTGATAGAACCGAGGCAAAACAACTGTTTGAAAATGCTAAGCGACTTAACACCAGTGAACAACTCATCATCAAACCACGAGGGTATAAAGCTAATGATTTAATTAGTGTAGCAATGGAACGGGCTTATCAGATGTCTATTGATAAGCCTGAAAATCTTAAAAAGTTTGTAGGTATTTATCAACAAAAGCATATCACCTCAAACTCTTATCTGCATTTTGGTATCAAAAAATCTCAGCATCAATTACTTGCCCAATTTATGAAACTTGCTTGCCATATAATAGAGGCTCAGCATTGGCAGATACGTTCAGGTAGTGAGCAAGCGGTTAGAGAACTCAAAAAGAAATATCGATTAGATACTAAAATCATGACAGGCATTAGACCAGAGTTTAAGGGTTTTGAAGTGAGGGTAGTCATGAAAGCCAAATATTCTAAAACGGGAGAAGGTTATTTTAAGTCATCAGGGGTGCTTAAGTTTGTGGGTGGGGTACTGGTTTGTTTGGTGGGTTTGTCATTTATTGACGGCACTGATAATAAACGACACTAAATGTCGTTTTAAACTATTTATATCTTGCCATTTTATTCATACCTAGTAATACTAACAGCTAGTCTTAAACTTAGGTATTAAAAGGTATTGTTAGGGGAAGATACTATGAGTAAAAATGGATTTGAAGCATTAACAGCCAAAGAGCTTCAAGATAAAAGTATAAATTTTCAAACAAAATTAGGTTATTTCCTATCACCATATTCGAATATATCTTCTCAAAAGCTAAAGACTCTTGATAACCCAAAAGCGTATTTAAGATCAGTTATTCGTTTTGTACAGTATGGGACAGGCACTGGTAAGACTTATGCTGCAACTAATAATTACATCAAATTCCAGACTATGGATATTAAAGAGTTATGTCATCATCAAATATGGCAACGTAATCCTAATAACTCTAACTTTACTAATGCACTCTTTATAACACCAAATAAAAATCAAATTGATATAGATAAATCATTAATTAAAAAAATGCTTGAAGGTGGTATCACTCCTTTAAGTATTTTAGGTCGTGATGACATTACTAATAAAGATACAATTTTATGGTTAGGGGGTAAGTATAGCAATTATAAAAGGTTGAAAGATTATAGAGTATATATTACAAAAATTTTAAAATTAGATTGCCTTGACGATCCTACACTCCCTCCTTGGCTGATAAAACATATTAAGTATGTAGATAAACAATTACTAAAAATAACTAGTTGTATGGAATTGATTGATAAACTAGAAAAATCTCCAACCTCTGCTTTCGAAACAAAAGAAGATAGAAACAACGAAATTAATAAGCTAAAAAATCAATTTATTAAAAAAATAGAAGATGTTATCAAGGTAATTTTAAATAATACATATGAAATAAAAAAAATAAAAGACAATGAAGTAGACGCTATAAATGATATATCTAATGATGGCACAATCTTTGAACCACGCATAGATATACAAGACAATGTCTGTATGAAGCCAATCGATGAAAGCAATGTGTATACAGAAATATTTGCACTTGCTATTTCAAAAGAACATTATGATGATCTTATAACAACAGTATTATCAAAATCTATAGATATATATAAGCTGTGGGCTACTTTAAAAGCTGATATATTAAGAGTCTATGCTCCTTTAAATTATGCTGCCTGTAAACCTTCATTTATTTGTTTAACCTCAGACAAATTTATTACCAGTCCAACCATTTTTAGAGCCTCTTATGATAAAAGTAAAGTATGGACAAAGGATTCAAGCTATGCTGGTTTTGCTGAATTAATTGGTAACAAGGAGAGTGTAAATCAAATTATTCCACCAATACCAAGTTCACAACAAGCATCTAGAATATCTTATCTTCTCAGCACGATTTTAAAAAGTCGTCAACAAAATGAGACTGAAGATAAACGCACATTATATCAAAAAAAGGACATTAACTTTTATGTGATAATTGATGAATCTAACATTATGTTTGAGAAAATGTTTTATGGCTCTGATACAAAAGATGGTGTGGTAAAAAAGATCTTCGATAACTATAGTGTAACTGATTTAATATCCGTTGTTGAAAGAAAATATCGTGAATATATTCAAGCTCATCCTGATTATATCGACTGTTATCGCCAAACAGATAAGTTTTTTGCCTATATGAGGGCATATATAAAAACCTACTGTGAAGTTGATGAAGCCTTTATCTTTGATAAGTACTTATTAAAGTTTGATTTTCCACCTAATATTCTTTATATCGATAATTCTGAAGCAGATGCAATTACCAATATTATAAAAAATGCCTTTTCAGTCACAGCAAAAAACTTTATCGATAAGCGTAAGCTACAAAATATATTTATCACTAAAAGAGGCATGCACCGTTATATTAGTACAGAATCTAATGATGATAATGATATTACACTCTATGATTTCTATCAATTAATCATGTCAGTGATATATGCAGCAATTAAGTTTGAGACAAGTAGTAACTTTAGCAAAGATGAAAAAAAAGCTTTTCATCTTGAACTGGGAAAGTCCTTCTCTGGTGATCAAATTGATAGACAAAATGCACCATTGGGATCTTTTTTTAATCATATGGGTAGAAATGGTGCTAAATATAAAAATTTACTTGAAGGTAACCACTTAGATAATGAAGATCAAACACTGATTGATGAGTGGTTTGCCTATATTCAAACAAAATTAGTTTTTAGTTTAAGCCCTAATAAAAACTTTGATGCTTCTCCTGATATTGGACATCAAAGAAAAAGTTTTATTGATATAAAAATAAACTTAATTACCCATCACCCTGAACTAGAACTTCTCAAAATGACTGTTAATACCAATAACTATGTATATTGTATGAGTGCTACAAGTGGTAAATCAGGGGCTTATGCTGCTCAGTATAATATTGATTTTACCAAAAGACTTGGTAAGGAGTTAGGTGTTTGGGTAGATACTGCCGAATATGACACAACTTTTGACATTGATTATAGAGAAGTTTTTCAGGAGTTCAGAAATTTTAGGTTACAGATGCGAGATATTGATTTATACACGTTTAATAATAGTCTAGATTTAGTTAATAGTATCAATAAGTACCTATATAATGAGCAAGTTGATCAAGGGAGAGAGGCACAGAATACCAAAAGTTTTCAGGAAAATAATCACTCTGATAATGTAAATGAAGTAAATACAAACAATATAGATATAAAAAGTATTAAGTCAAATCCATTGAGCCTAATACCTCAAATGATTACTAAAAGTAATGTGCAAGATAAAAATTATAGCAGTACCCAATTCCAATTTAAGAGAAAATATAAGCAGATTAAAAATTATTTAGAGACTGTTAATAAAAATCCAAAATCTAATTTTGAGAATTATATTGTTGATTTAAAAATACCGTCTTTTAATTACGAGGCTTTTGAAAGGTCTTGTGCTTCACTAACATTTGGACTATTCAGTAATAAAAGTTCTTTATCATTGAGTATGAAAAAAGATATATTTAAACTTTTGATGAGAAGTTTTGAACTTGCATTTACTAGTCAAACACAAACTGCTATTGCTAACAAACAACTTTTAAAAGAAATTTGTGATAATCCATTAGGATATATAAATCCTACTTTCACACATAGTGTATTTGGTAAATTTAAACTACCACTTCTTAATGAGTATTTGCAAAACTTGAAATCATCATCAGATAATAATAAAAGCAAACGGCATGATTTACCAAGTTATGATAGCTTCTACTATCAACTTCTTAATCAATACATCCATCTTGTAGATTTATTAAGTCCAACTGAGGGCAGTCAGATTGATTTCATTTCACGATTAGCATTATATGATACAACGATTGATAAGATGTATGATAATTTTAAAGACCATTATCAAATTAAATTTGTAAATATTGATAATGATACTGATAAATGCCTTTTTACTAATATTGTTTCATACAATAAAGCGGCGTCCATTGGGTTGAATAGTATTGTTGATAATAAAATCATAGGAACAACAGAGGATGTGAATCGATTAATTATTAATTCGCTAGATTTTTATACTAAAATAAAAGATAAACCCAAAGGTGTGAATGGTGAAACTGATGGACTGAATATGTATAATAAAATAGAAAACTCAATAATTTATATGCGTTATTTATCAGACCCACTTAATAATTATGCCGTAAATGTATTTGAGTTTGATTCCAATTTAAACTCTAAACAAGCAAGACAAAGACTGGATTATGAACATGAACTGATTAAAAATGATGCGTTTAGACAAACGTTAGGACGTATAGAACGTAAAGACAGTTATGCAGGTTTTCATAGTGAAATATGGATACCCAAAGCCGATTTAATTGCTCAAGTAAGAATATGTCATATCCTTTATAAGATGGATGAGCATTTTAACCCTAAGTCCAATAATATGGACTATACATTTTTATCTCCCAATAACTATTTTGTTTTGCAAAAAGGACTTGAGTTGTTACAGGGCAGTTGCTTAACTCCTGAAAATAGAAAGCGACTACGACGTGATACTGAACGTAGTGCACAACAGCTTGCTGAATTTACTGATAGAGCTGGGTTTATGGGTAAACTGCTTGGTCTAGCACGTTCAGGTAATCAGTTGGTAGAGCATAACTCGCAATATGATTTAACGCCAAAACAATGTGCTGATTTAGCAATTGAATTTGATCGATATTACCGTGAACCTTCCATCTTATTTGCCCCCAATATTTGGCTAACTAATCTGAAAAAAAGTGGTCTAGTGGCTAATCAGGATTTATTAAAAAAAATGAACTGGGAGTATGTAATAGACGATCTTGATGCCATGTATATTAATCTTGATGATTATGGTATCACTGAAGATACCGTACTGTATCAAAGTAAGAAAAATGGGCTGACTGACTTTTTAGACCCCAAAGCTGATAGATTGCGTCCATACGAACCATGGTTAGCCGTTGCTAAAGATATTCAATTGCATCGATATAGTGATAAAGTAACAGTAAACAAGATTATCAGTGGTGATACTAAGTATATTAAAAAAGATCAAGAAAATGACCCTATAGCCAATTATGCTGATTATGTGAAAAAAATAAGAGATCCAAATAGTGAGCTTTATGAGACCAAACAATGCAAACTATTACTACATCCATATATGTTACATATGGCGTTAGGTAATTTTGGTGAGCTTCAGTTCGAAAGATTCTTATCATACCATCGTGGTAGTTATGATATTTATAGTCAAAAAGATATTGTTAGCCTGTATGGTTATGATTTTTATGAAGCATTTGATTTTTGGTTAAAAGTTGATGGTATGTGGGTTTGTGTAGATATTAAAAATACAACCCACCTAGACAATGAAATACAAACAGCAAATATCCAAGATAGTGAAAAGAGAAAATTTAATAAAATAGTTAATAATACCTTGGAAAATGATAATCAAGATACTGTAACTGACTATATTAAAGATCTAAATGATAAAGCGTTACAGTATAAAGGTAAAGGGCTATTTGATGATAGTAATGAGTTACACATTGTCTTTTTAAATGTACGCATATCCGATGATGAGTATCCTAAATCTAAAGCCCCGCTTATTATTGAGTTGAATCAACGCCAAGTTAAAGTTTATATCCATTATCTTACTCTATTTACTACAGTTAATTATTTAGATAAAAAATACCGCAAACTTGAAGTAAATACTAATAGAGGGAAAAAGGTTAAAAATAGACGATATAGGATTACTATTCAACCTAAGTTAGCAGAGTTGTTAAAAATTCCAGTGCAGGAAGATATTGATGCTGTTTTTCAGACAAATGTTAATATTAATTCTGATGAACAAATTGCTAAAAATAAAGCTCATTTTCAAGAATATACAGATAACTTGATTACAGAAATACTTTCTGAAGGTATATCTGATGATCTTTCGTAAATAATTTAGTGCTTGTTAAATTTTGATATAAAAGGATTGAAAATGCATATAAGTAAAACCAGATCATTTGAAAGTAAAATTGATTATATTCATAATCAAGTGACTAACAGCAATGAAGAGTTATATAGAAATATAGAAAGAAAGTTTCCAACTGCCAAAACCAATATTGTACAAATAAATAGTGAAACTAAAGAGGCTATTCTTAATATTATTAAATTACTTCAAGATAAATATGGTAGTCATATTGGTTTTATGAAGGAAATATGTTTACCAGATAAAGCTGAAGTAAAAAAGCAAAGTAGTGCTGATTATTTCAAAGCCTTGCATCAATATATTAGTAATAAGATCAGAGCAAAGACAGGAGCAACAGGACACGTTAATTATGGTCAATGGAAGTCTGATGACTCAGGTTATTGTGTTATTTATATTAATATTAATAACAATGAGCAAGACTTAGCTTCACTGAATGCCTTTATATCAGAGCTTGACAGTGAATCTGATACTTATCATTGTAGTGAAAAACAAAAGATGTTAAAAGCTTTACTGAAGCTATTTTTACAAATTGATCATATTCAGCATTTAAATGCTCATGATGATGTTCTTGCAGATAGTTATATAAATTTGAACAATGATGCCTATTATTTAATTGATATAGATGAGAATTCAGATAGCTTTTTATACCATATGTTAAAACCCAAAATATGGGTAAGTAGTGAGAATGAGATTATTACCGATGTAGAATATAAAAAGTTTGAATCTGCTATCTTAAATGCGGATATATTTACTAGTGATGAAATGGATACCATTATGTTGGATCATCTGCCATTACGTTACAAACATTTTTATAATAAAGATACTAATGAAATTCTAAAAGATAGATTTAAAATAAAGCAAATATCTGCAAGTGAAGGCAAACGTAGGGTTAATTATTTTGATAAAAATGATTTAAGAGCATCCTCGTTTTTTTATGAAACTTATTTAGCACAGTTAATGTGTCAATTATGCCATCATGCTGATATTGATTATACGCATTTACAGTACGCTCCCCAGTATAGAGGTCGTCCTTTTGTTACCCTTGAGCAAACAACATTAAAAAATACTAAATTAGTTATCATTAATGCCATACGTAAGGAGTTGCTTGAAAAAACTTATCAAGAAGCAGTTGCCTTTAAGGTGGCAAAAGATCAGCCTCAACCCAACCCTAAAACGATTGAATTTACAGGTGAGGAAGCTTTTACATATTATGTTGAATTTTTGAAAACAAATTTTTTACAAGAATTTGATGTTGAAGTTTGTAATATTTTAGATATTTCTTATGAAACACTTGACGCCAATACAAACTATTTATGTATCCAAGATCCAAAGCCCAGTTGGTTTAAAGGATACTGGGTTGTAGATAATCAAGAAACTGTTGATTTACTGACGCAGGAGTTAGGAGAGCATTGGCAAAATAGTATCAATCTTGGGTTTAACGAGTTTAAAAATAAGAACATTCATCTAAAGTTTGAGCGTGATACGCTAAAGATATTACGACTGTATCAACAAGCACAAAATAAAGAGGAGCCTTTTTATACAGATAGCTATACCCTTTTGAAAATCCATCAGTTACTAGCAGGTTTAGGAGGTGAGCAAACAAAATCTATCCAAGGATTACACAGCTCTTCTTTACAACAGGTAGGTCGTATTTTGATTGGTAAAAAAAAGTTTTTAGAGCAGGGTGATATTGATGCCATTGGTATAAAAGGATATAAAAAATTTAACCAAAATCATCAGCATATTTTGACAAAAATCAAAACTGACTTGATGTTAAAAAATATTGCTTTTTCAGGTAGCCATCTTAATTTGAATACCCATGATGGTAAACCGATGAATTACTTAGCATATGCTGGTCATTATAGATGCTACTATATTAAACGTCCTCATTTTCATAAAAAAGATACTTTTTTTGCAAGTAAGATTGACCTCACGATTGATTTAACAGGTATTACTATCACCAATATTAGCCTTGTTGATACTGAAGCTTCAGTACGCCGAGACAAAGACTTTCCAATTAATGATAATGTTTTTGAGCGATTATATGATGATGGTTTTTATATGGTAGATACCTATGGCAATGTGCTTACAAATTATACCAGTATAAGAAATGGACGTATTATTGCTTCAGATAATAAGACAAAAATTTATAATAATAAAAGTCTAGTCAATTATTATTATGAAAAGCTTGCTTATCTGGATAGCTCAGAAAATAACAAAGTAGGTTTATCTATTGCTAAGGGTGATGATGCTAGCCTGTATATCCCTTTTTGGACTTTGAAATCAAGTAGTACAGTAGAGGACTTTCATTACCATCAGTCTCATATTGAAGGAAGTCCCTCTGCAGGTATGCAATGGCTATTTATTGAGGATAATGCAAAGAAAGGTCTAAAAACTTATTTAACAGATAAAAACCAGATGAATAAAGGAGTGATGAATAAGGGTATTGGCTTATACAATATATTAGTAAAAGATGCAAAAGGTAATGCTTTAGATGCTGGTAATAGTACTCTTGCAAGTTTATATATCCATACTACTAACTATAATATCAATAGAGTCAATGATTTTAGTGCAACGAGTGTGCTTCATGCTATTGCCAAAATAGCTTTAACCAATTGAATTTTCATCAATAAATAAGTGAATGGCTGATAATACAATGCAAGTAGTCACCACAATGCCCACCGCCGATTTTCAAATTAACTTTTTACGTAATATTCAGTGGCTATTAGAATCCAGTTCTTATACATCAACCTATAAATTTGCCTTACTAATGGCAATGACCAACCTTTGTATTGAATCTGGTATTGATGATGACCGTGAACATGCAATAAATTATCAGCAATTGGCAGAACAGTTTATACATCTCTACTGGAATCAAACCTTACCATTTTCAGATAAGGATAGTGACTCTATTTTAAAGCAAAGTAATACAACAGGGCAGGCTAAAGTAATCAACAGTATTTTGAAACTACAACAAGATATACAGACAACCAGCCTAACCATAGCAAGAACCCATAAAATGCCTTGGCAGTTAACACTAAAAGAAGTTGCCCGAACCATCAAAGCCAATCCTAGCCGATACTTGCAAAATGCCGAAAACAAGCAATCTCGTGAGTTTTTGTTTGTCTATGATCCTAAAGCAAATAGCATTACCTTAAAGCGGGGGATAGCCTATTGCTTTGCTAGATTTAGTAAAATCATCCATAAGTTATGCCAACAGTATTGGACAGAGTTTGTAAGAAAAAATCGTCATAACCAAATTTATTTTAGTGATGACGTAGATTTACAGCAGTTCTTATTTCATCAATCTCGGCAAAGCTTAAAATTGCTTATTCCAGTATTGTTAGATACCCAAGATAGACAGTGCTTTTATTGCCAGCAACCCTTAACAAGTAATTTGGAAGTTGATCATTTTATCCCTTGGTCAAAGTATCCCATTGATACTACGCATAACTTTGTTTTAACCGACCATAAATGCAACAACAGCAAGCGTGACTATCTTGCCGAAGAGATATTTTATGAAAAGTGGCTCATTCGCAATCAACAGCATGGTGATGCGATTGACAAGGGTACAAAAAATCTAGGGTTTGTGACCAATTTGGAGCGTTCAGAAACAGTTAGCCAATGGGCTTATCAGATGGCTGTAGAGCATAACGACTTGGTTTGGACGCCACAAAAAGGGCTTAAATTACGCACCATTAATCCTGACTTACTTCCTTTTCTTAGGAACTAAAAACTAGCTGTTAAAAGCTAACAGCTATAGATAAAAGAACTTTCACACCATAGTTTATCAGTGCATAGTTTGCCAGTGTAAAAAGGCTGTCCCTTAATGATGGATCAAAAATCAAAAACCTTACAATATTATGATGACCATGCTAATGATTTTGTCAGTGAAACAATCAATGCTGATATGCAAAGCTTATATGCTCGGTTTATCCAAAACCTTGCCAATAAAGATAGTTTGCATATTTTAGACTTAGGTTGTGGCTCAGGAAGAGATGTATATTATTTTGCCAATATGGGCTACCAAGTAATAGCAATTGATGGCAGTCAAGCATTGATTAATTTGGCAAAATATAGCTACCATATCAAACTATCTAAAAATACTAATATTTCTTGGCAATGCTTAAAGTTTACTGACGTTGCTAAACTAAATTGGGGGCATAGGTTTGATGGTATTTGGGCGTGTGCCTCACTGTTACATGTGCCTTATAAAGAACTGCCAAAGCTAATAGAGGATTTGTTAGAGACTTTAGAAGCTGATGGTGTGTTGTACGTCTCTTTTAAATATGGTGATGCTGAGAGGGTGGATAATGGTCGCTTTTTTTGTGATATGAATGAGACTCGTTGGCAAGATATAGTATTACAACTGAAGACGAAAGTTGATTATGAGACTTGGCTGTCGGCAGATGTTCGACCTAGCAGTGAGATCCAGTGGTTTAATGTGATGATAAAGAAGTAGAGAAGGGGGATTTATAATAATCTATGATAATCCTATCAACTTTGAGGTTTGAGGGTAGTTGGTTTGAGTTAGTACAGTTTACATTGATTTTTATACGCTCGTAAATATTTTATGCTTAGTAAACTGATAACTTATTTGTTCCCACAGACCAAACCATTAAGCGGGGTGTGAGGGTTTTGTCGTGTACAGAATTAAAATGGTTATAACCAAGCATTGATATCAAAGCTATTTCAATGGGAACTTATAAGTAGAAATAAATAGTGAACACTAACAACACATCAATACACTACTCCCGAGCTGGCGATATTTTTCATTATCGCTGGGCTGCTAAACGCTGTCTCAAGCTATTAGACTTTAATACTGATTTAATCTCTATAACGATTGAAGGTTCACATCACCCTGGTTTTGCAGGTGAAGATGTCGTTGACTTAGCTGAGTACCGAGAAAATGACAAGGGTGAAAAATCCGTAGAATATTTTCAATTGAAACATTCTACGGTTAGAGCAGATAAAGCATTTACGATTTCAGACTTGGAAGATAGTATCGCTGGATTTGCACAACGCTTTATTGAACATCAGTATAACGATGCTGGATATGATGATTTTAAGTTTACTATTATCACTAATCGTAGAATTAGTGATAATTTCAACCAGAATATTTTAAAAATATCTAAAGGTGAGAAAGTAGCTGATAGATTTTTAACCACTATCAAAAGCTATACAAGGTTGTCAGGTTTACAACTACAAAAATTTTGCTCTTTATTGACGCTTGATGATAGCGAAGGTAACTTTAACACTCAAAAGCATGATATTCATCGACAATTAAAAAATACCACGGTTTTAAGTAATGTCAGTTCTACTGAGAATAACTTAATTGCGAGAATTTGGCAAAAAGTTGAACCAAACCAGTCCAACACCATATCACGTCAGGATATGTTAGATGTCTTTGATATTTTAGACATCGATGAATTTTTTCCAGCACCACCAAAGTTTGAAACCCTAGAAAAAAACATCATACATCGACAACAGCAAGATGAATTGATTCAGCATATTATAAATAATACATCAAGTCATACCATTATTACTGCAACAGGTGGCGTTGGTAAATCTATATTTATAAATTGTTTTAAAGAAATTTTTGCAGAGTTGAATAACAACCATATTGTCGTGGCTTATGACTGTTTTGGTAATGGTGGATATCGTAAAACGAGTGAAACAAGACATGGCATTGCAACAGTCACAACACAAGTAATTAATGAGCTTGCTCAGTACGGTCATTGTGAAAAAGTTACTCCTGTTAATAATCAACCAGATAGCCAATGGATTAAACATTTTCTTAGAAAAATTAATGTTGTTTGTACACAATTAGCAAAAAGGGATGATCAGGCTCTATTAGTTATTGCATTTGATGCCGTTGATAATGCTGTTATGGCCTCTGAAGAACTAGGTGGGAGTTGCTTTGCAAAACAGCTATTAAAAGAAGATGTACCATCAAACTGCCGTCTTGTTTTTACTTGTCGTCCGGAGCGTATTAATTTACTTGATGCACCGAGCCCAATACAACCAATTGAATTACAGGGGTTTTCAGACACTGAATGTCTAGAATATTTGCAACAGCACTTTGAAACAGTATCTGCTAGTAATGCAAACGAGTTTAATAGCCTAACGAATGCTAACCCTCGATTGCAGTCTAACGCATTGGCACTACACCATACATCAATTGATGAATTACTATTATCTTTTAATGCAGAATCAGTAACCGTTGACGACTTAATTGAACAGCAACTCAATGATACCATCAACAGATTAAAAGATAAGTTTCCAAAAAATAATCAAGAAGAAATTGATAGTATCTGTATTGGTCTGGCAACCCTACCACCTTATATCCCCTTGGAAACCATTGCCAAAATTGCAAAAGTCGACGAAGCATTTGTTAAAAGCTTTGTAGTTGATTTAGGGCGACCGTTGTTATTAATAGAAGACTACGTACAGTTTAAAGATGAACCAACCGAAACATGGTTTCACAACAACTATTCAGCAACCCCACAAAAAGTTTCTGAGTACGTCGATATTATTAAAAAGCTGGAAGTGACACCCTATCTAGCAGAATCATTACCTTTACTACTATTAAAAGCAGAGAGGTTTGAAGAGTTGGTTGAGTTGGCATTATCAAACGATTACTTGCCTAACCTTACAGAATATGATGATACTCTCATTAAGGTGGCTCGCTTACAGTACGCTTTTAAAGCCTCTTTGAAACGTAATAAATTACCTGAAGCTTGTAAATTAGCTTTTCTTGCAGGTCAAGAAATCTCTAGGAACGAGACTCAAAACACATTATTAGCTAATAATATTGATTTAATGGGGCAGTTTTTATCTGAAGAACGTATCAGTGAGTTCGCTCATCGTAGAATTTTTAATGGATTATGGCATGGTTCACGGTTAGTATATTCTTCTGCTTTATTTTCTGAGTTAACAAGTTATAAAGGCAGAGCAAGTAACCAGCTTCGCAGTGCAGAACATCACTTACATCAGTATTTTAAAAAGCGAGATGAAGAGAAGAATGATGATGTCCATACTGATGAGAAACTTGTAAATATTGAGATATTAGAGCTTATATATACTCATCTAAAGCTTTTTGGTGTACAAGATGCGGTAAATTATATGCTTAGATGGCGTCCGCCCAGCTGTATTTATAAAACCATTTTGATACTATCAAACAGGTTAATCGATAAAGGTGAGTTTGATACAGTAGAGCAGATGGTGCTGTTAGGAAAATACAATCCTAGCTTTGTTATTGCAGTGACAGAGGCGTTAATGGGCGTTGGCAGGACACCACCAAGAGAGTGTCTTGTCATGTGTTCAAGGTATATTCTTAATTCAAAACTATCATTAGATAAACCAAAGGATTTAGATTTTAAAAAAGAGTCCTATACAAATCATACTTACCTTAGTTTTTGTGAGGCTTGTATCATACATAAACTAGCACGTCAGAGTATTAGGAAGATTATTAACCATTATTATCAACCACCAAGATTATATACCCTTGCTGATAGTTATTCTTTTTACGCAGAAGAACAGTATGACTTCATGCGATATATTGCGATACAAGCATATTTAAATAATGACATTAATAATATCACCATAGAAGATTTTATTCCGCATTCGCCAAATGTTGATAAAGATGACTATGAAGATAAACGTAAATACAATGAGGCTGTTAATAATACCGAAACCTTATTACCATTGGCTCTACTTAGAATAAAAGCGTTAGCGTATGACTTAGATGCATTTAATACTGATATTAATAACAGTAAATATACCATGACATCGAGTCATCATGGCTCATATTACGACTACAATACCATCTCATTCACTTTAACAAAGCTTAAATTTGATAGTGTATTATTCAGTCTAAATCACGAAATTATAGATGTTTTTTATCAAACTTTTCCTCAATTAAAAATTAGATTCCATGATTATTTTTACTTTCTGCGTGCAAGTTGTCGCACGCAAGCGTTAGGAAATTTATCAGAGTCTATTGAAAACGAACTCGTAAAAAAACTCTCAAAACCTGATTTAGAAGAAGATCATGAAACTTATGCCGAAAATTATATCAATCTAGCACGAGCAGTTTTAACGGTTAGCCAAGAAGACAGCAGAGCTTACTTTGATAAAGCACTGGCAAACTTTGCTAATATAGGACAAGATTCATTTTATCGCTGGAATGCCGTTACTGCAATTGCTCAGCGTAGTGCTGATGATGGTGTTGATAATCCACAGCTTGCTTATAGATACATACGTTGTGCAGAAATGATGGGCGACTCAGTTGTCAGAGAAAAGCATTGGGATAGAAATGAAGCAATAGCAACCTGCTATAAAATATCGCCACTTTCAGCTTTTGCAACAGTTAATCTGTACTAGCTCAAACCTAATCTGACAGTACCCCCAAATTGACGGTCAAGATGTCAGGTTATATTTGAGCTAAATTCTTTTGTGCCCAAACGGATTTACCCTCAGTAAGCGTTTGCATAGGTGTTCTACCACAGCACATCTTACCTTGATGAGTTCTTTCATAATTATAATAAACAAGCCAATCATCTAAATCAGCTTGTAGAGACTCTAGATTATCGTAAATCTTCTTTCGAAAAGCAATTTGATAAAACTCTTGTAAGATAGTCTTATGAAACCGCTCACAAATACCATTGGTTTGCGGGGATTTGGCTTTAGTCTTAGTATGATCTATATCATTGATAGCCAAATAAAGCTCATAATCATGTTGTTCTACCTTACCGCAATACTCAGTACCTCTATCTGTTAATATTCTAAGCATCGGTAACTCATGCTCTTGATAAAACGGCAATACCTTATCATTGAGTAAATCAGCAGCTGTAATCGGTGTTTTGGTATTATATAACTTAGCATGTGCTACCTTCGAATAAGTATCTACAAAGGTCTGCATATAAACACGTCCAACGCCTTTTAAATGACCGACATAGAAAGTATCTTGTGAGCCTAGGTAGCCTGGATGTGCTGTTTCAATCTCACCAGATGCTTCATCGTCTAGTTTTTTCTTTTCAAGTGCTGATATTTGCTCATCAGATAAGAGGATGCCTTCGGCTTCTACTTTTGCCTCTAATGCCTTTAAACGTTTATTGAAGTTTTCTAGGTTGTGTCTTAACCATATAGAACGTACACCACTGCCTGAAACAAAAATACCTACTTTTCTAAGTTCATTAGAGGTTCTGTGCTGACCGTGAGCAGGATAGTCTATGGCATGTTGTATGACAGCTTGTTCTGTGGACTCATCAACTCGATTCTTAAGGTTAGGTACTCGCCTTGATTGATTCACTAATGCGCCTATACCGCCGTTGTCTGCCATTTCTTTATAGCGATAAAAGGTGTCTCGAGAGACCCCCATTATTTTACAAGCTTTAGAGACGTTACCTAGCTCTTGAGCTAAGTTTAGTAAGCCTGCTCTGTGTTTGATGATTGGATTACTATTTGTGCTAGAATGGTTCATGTGTGTTATTCCTTATTTGATAAAGTTTAGACATCTTCATCAATTTGGGTAACACACTCTTTTTTAAAGTGTGATTGTCAGATTAGGTTGAGACTAGTACA
>NZ_VEWM01000028.1 GCF_020662265.1 Psychrobacter sp. I-STPA6b | reverse complement strand
CTTTTACCCTCCCCCTAGCCCCCTCCCAGTGGGAGGGGGAATCATTCCTTTTACCTTTGAGGAAAAAATAGGGAAGGGGTTATAGTTTTCAGTGCATTAGTTTTTAGCACATTAAAAACAGCTAAGAATAAGTTATAGAGATTACAACCAATCTACGGTATTGTCCGCAGTGGCAGGGTGGTTTTCATACCAATGCTTAGCAATCTCATCACGACGACACACCCAAACGTCAGGTTTACTGGTGATGTATTGCAAGAATTTTTTCAGGGCGATAATGCGTCCTGCCCGCCCAATCATACGGCAATGCAAGCCGATAGACAGCATTTTAGGTGTGTGTTCGCCTTCTTCATATAGGGTATCAAAGCTGTCTTTGAGATATTGGTAAAAAGGTTCGGCATTGGTATAGCCAGGGCTTGAGGCAAAGCGCATGTCATTGGTTTCTAGCGAGTAGGGGATAACCAAATGTGGTTTGCGGACGATAAGCTCACCTTCGCTTGTTTTTTGTGTGGTTTTGACGTTGACCCAATAAGGCAGTTCATCGGCATACGAGTCGCTGTCATATGTGTAGCCACCTTGCTCAACCACCAGCTCACGAGTGTTGGGGCTGTCACGTCCTGTGTACCAGCCGACAGGTTGCCAACCTAGCATGTCTTTAAAGATTTGTGTTGCTTGTTCGATATGCTGACGCTCGGTTTCCCGATACATATATTGATACGTTATCCATCGCAAGCCATGACTGGCGATTTCATGCCCATCTTCTAGCACTCGCTCAATGATGTGCGGTGATTTCTCGGCAGCTGCAGCACAGGTAAAGGTGGTTAGGGGTAAGCCGTATTCTTTAAATACATCGAGTATCCGCCAAACACCAACTCGGCTGCCATATTCAAATGCCGATTCGATGGATTGGTGACGGTTGTTAAACTCTGGTGTGCCAAGAATATCCGATAAAAAGCGTTCTGACTGACCATCACCATGAATGACGCTGTTTTCTGCCCCTTCTTCGATGTTTAGCACAAACTGGACAGCGATTTTTGCCCCACCTTTCCAGTTGGCTTTGGGTGGATTGCCAGCATAGCCTTTCATATCACGAGGATAGCGGGCATGGTCAAAAATATCGTTGACCTGTGTCGATTGTTGAGATTGAGAGGTATTGCTCATTTTATACTCCAAGTTTTGGGTTTGTGTTATTTATTAATCTTACAAACCCTTATGATTGTTTTTTCATTAGTATCCAATAAAAGAAACCGCCCAGTATTGCCCCTAATAAAAATCCATAGCCTTCCCATTGCGATAAGGCAGGAACTAATACAGTGGCAATAGAAAAGATACCACCTAAAACAAAGGCAATGACTGCTTTAATGTTCCAGCCTTTATGATAATAATAGGCACCAGTTGGGCTGTCATTAAATAATTCATTAACATCAAGTTGTTGTTTTTTAATCAAATAGTAGTCAGCGACCAAAATCCCAAAGAATGGGGCAATCACTGCACCAACGGCATTGACAAAGCCAACGATACCAATTTGACTGATAAAAGAGAGCCACAATGCCCCTACAAAAAAGGCAATCACAGCAGTAATAACACCGCCTTTACGAAAGCTGATATGCTTGGGAAATAAGTTTGCCAAATCATACGCAGGTGGAATAAAGTTAGCAACCATATTAATGCCTACCGTTGCGGCAAAAAAGGTGAGGGCAGCGACAATGGTTAATGGCAGTGCGTCCACACGGTCAACAATATCTGATGGGTTGGTCATCGCTTCATTAAATAGCACCAATGTGCCTGCGGTAATTATCAAAGCAATAAATGAGAAAAATGCCATATTAATGGGCAAGCCCACTAAATTACCCAGTTTCATGTCTCGTTCACTGCGTAAAAAGCGCGAAAAATCACCAAAGTTAATCACTACCGCCGCAAAGTATGCCACCATCGTGCCGACAATCGCAGTAAAGGCCAATAAGGGGCTGCCATCATAATTATTATCTGCTGAAAATATGCTGTCAATGGCAGGTAATAATGCGTCCCCTGCTTGATACCAAATCATACCCATCAATACAATCATAACAACATAAACTAAAGGTCCTGCCCAGTTTAAAAAACGCTTGATGGGTTCGATACCAAACCAAAATAATATTAACTGAAACAGCCAAACCATAATAAAGGCAATCCATGCGGTCGTAGTTAGCCCCAAAAAGCTGCCTTCTACCTCACCAAAGATAATGTTTAGCAAAATAGTCACAGCGGTTGAGGCAAAATAGGTCTGTACCCCATACCAAAAAATACCAATAATTGCCCGTAATACCGCAGGCAGATTTGCCCCATTCACTCCCAAACTGGCACGAATCAATACAGGAAAAGGAATGCCATATTTGACACTGGGTCGTCCAGTTAGGTTAACCATCAGCATCACCACAAAGCCTGCAACAATGATGGCAAGCATTACCCACCAACCACTTAACCCATAGGTTAAGAATAATGAAGCGGCTAGGGTATAACCAAATAAACTTTGAATGTCATTTGACCAAACGTTAAAAATCTCAAACCAGCCCCAACTACGCTCATTCTCTTTAAGTGGTGCTAAGTCTTCATTATAAAGTCTGGATTGGGTATTGTTGATATCTAAATGATGTGGATTATGTTCCTTCACAGGGGTATCTCCATGAAAAAAAGTTAAATGTTACCCTGATAATCATAACCAATCATTAACAGTTATTACATAAGATAACATAAACTTTTTTTGACTGTTTATTCATTTTAAAGTGGTAAACAGGTAAGTTCATTTGATGGCTTTTGACAGTTTGGACAATATTACAACATTATAACCCTGATACATATGCCACCAACTGCTGTCTTTCGCTATCGGTCATTTGGGTTAAATTACCCAGTGGCATATATTGGCTTTGTACCGCAGGCACAATTTTGGCTTTATGGGCTTTTAAATCTTCCACCGTTTGCAAAATAATGCCTTGTGGTGGGGCATTAAAGCCTGCTTGTGTTGGCTGTGCAGAATGACACGTGCTACAACGCTGATGGACGATTGCCAAAATGGCCTCACTTTCATCTGCTGATGTGGTCTCTGCTTGATTGTCAGTCGTAGCTACTTCTGTTTCTGTGTTTTCTTTTTGAGCTGCCAAATTGCTATCAGTATTAGCTTGCGTCTGACTCTGATTGGTCTCATGGCTGTGGTCGTGTGGGTCTGTCGGGCTGGGTGTCGCTGGTGTGGCAACTGTTGATTTTGCTTGTGCAGCAGGAGCAGGCTTTACAGGTTCAGGACGCATCCAAATAATCAAAAATACCGTCAAAATCGCAGGAATAACCAAATAACGGGGACGTTTAAAGCCACGATGTTTTAGGTTAAAGTAATGACGCACTGTCGCTGTGATGATACCAATAAATACCAATACCAACCAGCCATGCTTATGTGAATAAGTCATTGGATAGTGGTTACTAATCATGATAAAAATCAGTGGTAGGGTAAAGTAGTTGTTCATCAATGAGCGGTTTTTGGCTTGCAGTGCCAACTCAGCGACTTCTTTGCCCGGTTTTTTGCCCTCTCGTACACAATTTACCAATGCACGTTGGGCTGGCATGATACCAAAAAACACATTACCTGCCATAATTGTGCCCAAAATCGCCCCTACATGGATATAAGCGGCACGAGAGCTAAATAATTGATAGGCAAGCCAGCTATCAAACACCATTAAGATAAAAATCAGCACACTAAAAATCAGTGCATTTTTGCCCAAACGGCTACGCACAATGGCTTCATAAGTAAAATAGTTACCAAACAAAAATAGCAAACTGGTGGCAATGGCAACCGAGGTTGAGCTAAAGGCAACTTTGCTTGGGTCAATCAAATAGGCTTGGGCATTAAAATAATACACCAGTGTTAGCATGGTCATACCCGTCAGCCACGTGGTGTATGCCTCCCATTTAAACCAATGCAACGTTGTTGGCATTTTTTCAGGCTCAAGTTTGTATTTGGCAATCTCATAAAAACCGCCACCATGTACCGCCCACAAATCTCCAGAAATACCCTTATCTATTTTCCACTGTGGCGGTTTTTCTAAACTTAAATCTAGCCAGACGAAATAAAATGATGCACCAATCCATGCAATGCCTGTGATGACATGAAACCAGCGAAAAAATAACTGTAACCAATCAAGTAAATACGCACCCATATCGCAAGCGTCCTTTTTGCAAAAATTTATAAAGCCATGATGTCAATTAAAGTTGACTCATAGAGATTATTTTGGTGTGATAAAATCAAAATAGCCTAAGCAATAAAAATAATGCTTAACCTTAATCAACCTATCATCAATAGATAAGATTAAGAGCCACGATAAGTGCTATAACCGTGCGCACTTAACAATAACGGCACGTGATAATGACTGTTATCAGAAATCACAAAATCAATCACCACTTGCGGATAAAAGGCGGTCAAGCTTTGAGCGTCAAAGTAGGCTTGAGTATCAAAAGTGAGCGTATAGCGTCCAGTGCCAAGCTGCTGTTCTTGATGACTATCACTGACAAATTTCCAACCATCTGAGGTCACACGACCATCATTATTGGTTGTGCCGTTTGCCAGCAAGGTCTGTTTGCCATCATCACCGACTTTATGTAAGGTCACTGCGATATTGGCAGCAGGTTTGCCAAGGTGGGTATCTAAAATATGTGAGGATAAGGTGGCTGACTTATGGTTGGTCATGGTGGCTTCCTTTGTGTTAAATGTGGTGTTAAAGGTAAAAGTAGTTGGTTAAAAACAACAGTAGTTATGCAACGATTAATCTGTAATGAGTTTATTTAAACGTAAACGGGTAATCTTATTTTGTTCAGCGGCGGCATTGTCTAGCTCTTGCTCACGGCTATTTGGCAGGCGAGCTTGTAGCAAATCGAGCATTTGCTGTGCTGACTTACCTGTGGCAAACACAATAAAAATAAAACCAAACTTATCCAAATAGGCTTGATTACCATCGGCTAAGGCTTGCAAAGTGGCATCATCAGCATCATTTGCCCCTGATTGCTCATGGGCGGCACTTGCTTGAGTGTTACGATATTTTTCTTTTAGCGTTGCCACATTGCCAATTTGGGGGTGTCCTTCAAAGGCTTGTAATAAATCGGCCTCTTGCATGGTCTGCCAAATCTCATCACTGCTATTTAGTAAGGTATCTAAATCGGTAAAGGGACGCTGGCTGGCAAGCTGATTTGCCCAATTCTCACTGGTACAGCAGGTTAAAAGCTGGTTAGTGGCGTCATCGGCTGATAACTGGTTAAACTCATTTAGGTTCACAATAGATTCCATAATAACTGATAAAAGATAACCTATTTTGCAAAAACCTGACCATTTGGTCAACTATTTTATCAATTATTTTAAAAAATATTTTGTAGTCAGGTCTTATAGGGTGTTTTCTTAATGAATAAATCATAAAAAATGGTCATAATCGCTAAGGACTATGACCATCTGTAACCCCTGTAAATATTGGGTTATTAGGTTATTGGTTTAATAGGACAAGTGTTTCACTGTCTTTAATATTCTAAGGTATAGCTTAGACCATAGGTTGTCCCAGTTGCGTCTAGGCGGTTCATTGCACCATAGGTAGTTTGGTGATAGACAGTTTTGTACTGAGTATTGCCAATATTATAGATACCATAGTCTAGGTGTCCTTTGGGGAGATTGACTTGTCCAACCAAGTCAGCCACGACATAGCCTGTGACAGGCTGTACATTCAGATCAGGGGTATCTTTAGCATCTTTTGCAGCTTTATCAGTACCATCGATAGCCAGTGCTTGTAAACGAATACTACTACCATGAGGGAAGTTGTATTGTGCATAGGCAGTGGCTTTAAGTGGTGAAATACGGACAGGGCTTAATTCGCGCCAAGTACCATTGCTATCTTTATATTGACCACTGGTATAGGCAATGGTTGTTCCTAGTGTCCATTCGTCATTTAGGTCATGGCTAATTGCTGCTTCTGCACCATAAATTCGCTCATCGGTATCTACCACTTCGACTAGATAATCTTTGGTAAAGTGAACCGTTTTGTCTGAGGTATTATAAAAACCAGAGAGTTTGGCTTTGGTATTGTTAAAATTACCAGCCCAACCAAGCTCATAGCTATCAACTGTTACTGGCTCGATGTTATCTGAGTTTACTTTATAGCCACTGCGTACGTCACGTAGAGCACGTTGAAGGTCAACGATGGTGAAGCCTTGTGAGAAGTTGGCAAATACTTGACTGTTTGGTGTAACTTTATAACTTGTACCTAAGTTAAAGAGTGTTTTGCTGTGTTCTGTTTTACCTGCCGCTACTGTACCAGCAGTAAAGGGAATGTTGTATTTGCCACTTGATTGTAATCTTAGATTATTAAAGAATTCTTCTAATAAGGCTTCTGTGATGGGGGTAAACGCTTCAGTATTTGCCTTGATATTTTGATAACGGATACCAGCGCCGACATGCCAGCTATCAGTAACGTCCATATCTACATTGGCAAAAACACCTGCCTTATCAATGGTGGTGTTAGGACCACCAAAGTATTTATTACCATTAGGCTCGGCGACTAAGCCGTTACTTTGGATGAATTTATTTAAATCTTGTCCATAGTAGTATTGCTTGTCTTTTTCTGTGTCATAGTCAAGACCATAACTAAATAAAGTAGGCACATTGCCAAGCTGTGTTTCTGTTTGCATGGCAGCACGGACACCTAACACTTTAATATCAGCTTCAGACTGAGCGATAGCAACTGCCTTTTGAGCCAAGTTGCGCACAGTTGGTTTTAGTACAGCTGGATCAGTAACCCCAGCACCAATTAATGCTTTGGTTATATAGGGTGCAGCTTGTTTACCGACAGATTGTCCAGAAGGGTAAAAACGACCTGTTTCATCACGGTAGTAGCCAGTGATATTGAGCTTTGAGCCAGCGATGTTATCATGATGATAGTTGAGGTTTACCGTATTTTTGGTAGTGTAAGGTTGATTGGTGATCTTAGCCCCATCAATGGCCTTAAGTGAAGGTGTGGCAGTTGGGTCTAATAAAACTTGTAAACCAGGACCATAGTCAGGACCATAATCTGTGTCTTGTTGATTGTCATAATGGGTGGCGGCTAGGTTCAGACGTTGTGTATCATTAATCTGCCAGCCCAAATTGGCATTGACACTTAGCGTATTGGTGTCTTGTTGGTCAGTTTGAAATACGTCAGGGCTAATACGATTGCCCATACTGTCAAATTGACCACCTTTGACTTCATAGTCGACATCAAGTCGGGCATCAACCACACCGTTTTCACTACCATACTCTAGAGTTTGACCGACATTATAGCCTAATGCTTCTTTATTAAAGTCTTGGTTGCTACTAACACCAACTCGAGTTTGCCCATGTACTCCATAATTAGCCGTTGATTTTGTCACTAGGTTAATCAGACCCCCTGTTGCACCTGAGCCATAAATACTCGTTGCTCCAGATAGTACTTCGACACGCTCAAGCTGAGTGGGGTCAATACTGTTTAACTGTCGAGAGATATTACGTGAGCCTGTTAATGGCACGCCATTTAGCAAATATTGCACAGGGCGACCGTGCATGGTTGTACCATAGTTACTGGTCGAACCACTAGCGGTACCAAGGCTTGGTATGAGTTGTCCCAATATCTCTGCAAGACTGCGATTACCTGTCGCCTGTAGAGCAATCTCATCTTGAGAAATTATCTGAGTGACCGCAGGCATTTCGCTGATTTTTTGTGCCAGTGCAGTACCAGTTTTTGCTTGTGCTGAAATAATAACTGGGTCAAGCGTAACGGTTGGTTGTTGTGTGGTTTCGGCATAGAGTTGCTGAGTGACACACAAAGAAAGTAGAGATAGGGTAAGAGTTTGATAGCTTTTCATGGTATTGCCCTGTAATGATAAGAATAAAAGTCGAACTCAAAGGCAGTCAATCCCAGATAAAATTACAACCACATAAAGTTTGTCTGTCATTGTAGTAGTGATTTTATGTTGAATCGCCTGTCATAGTATTTGTGAATCAAATTTGTTAACTACTTGTTTTGTTAAAAGAAATAATAGATAAAATTAGAATCAACAAATATTAAGAAAAATTTAAATTCCATATTAAATGATAATAATTTACATTACAATAAAAATTAGGGCAATTTTTATGCTAAAACTGTGACGACGGAGTAATATTTTTACGATATCATTAATGGTGATTACATGGGTAATGTGTTACGAAACCATGCTAGGTTAAGAAACTATGTTATAGTCGTCATAGTCATATTCCATTACTCCAAAGTTTAATTCTCTAAAAAATATTACTTCAAATGGATACTTAATGATAAAGCTGTAAAAACAGTTTTAGCTTGGCATCATCATCAGACTGTTTTTTCTGACAGTCTGCTAATAGAGACTCGGCAAGCTCAGGCGTCAAAATAAACACACCATCGTTATCCATCACCGCAATATCACCAGAATGAATCGTCGTTTTTGTGGTATTTGTTGCTAATGGATACTCAAGGTCGACATCTAAATGACCTTGGGTATTTTCACTCTTAAAGGTTGTTAAAGCACTCACACCTTGCGCAAATACTGGCAAACCTAACTGCTGTATCTGCATGGAGTCGGTGACTTTTCCTAAAACAATAATGGCCGATAGTTGTTCTTGCAGTGCTGAGCAGGTACGCAAAGCCCCCCAACATGCACGTTCTGCTAAGACTTGAGCATCAATACACAACACATCACCTGCTTGAGCATTGAGTAAGGCTTGACGAATAATGTCTGTATTATCAGAGCGGAGTTGGACGGTACGTACCACGCCAGCGACTGTCTTTTGACAAGGGAAAATGGCTTTGATATCAGATAGATAGCCTTGGCTGTTTAGGTGTCCAATCGTTGATGTGTCGATGCTTTGATATGCTGTAAGCAGTTGCGAGTTAGAAGTAGGCTTGCTTGATTCTTTGACGGACCCCAACGGCTTGAGTGGGTTTCGGGTGAGGCTTTCACCGGCTGGCATACTACCGTGTGCGTCATGCCCACGCTCAATCACAGGCAGTAATAGTGTTTTGTGTGGATAATGTGGCGCATCTATCAGTAGTTGTTGCAGTAGTTGTTTTTGCGCCTTGCTAAAGTCAATCTGCTCAATATAATGACTGATGCTCAGTTTGACTTGTTGCCACAGCTCGCTTTCGTCAATACCATAATGTAGGGTCATCGACTCAATAATGGCACGAATACTCACCAGTACTCCTAAGGTTTGCAGATAAAAAATCAACTCTTCTGGTGTGTCACGATAGAGGCGGTTTTTAAAGTTTGGCGGGCTAAGATACTCTGGGTCAGCAATACCATGCGCTTCTAGCCACGGTAGATGAATACGCACGGAGTCATGGTCGCGTAATAATAGCCCTGTAAAGCTATGATTGGTCAATACCAGCAAGATATTTTGTCCATGAAGCTCTGGTAAAAATCCAATGCGCAAACAACGTAAATGCAAGTCAAAAAAGACGTCACACATCTGGCGAAAACACTGTAGGGCATTTTCTGGATTGGTGTCCTGCTGTCGCTGTGCCATGATTTCATCAAATATATGATGGCTTTGTCCTTGTTGATGGTTGAGCATACCCAAACTGCCCATTGGGATAAGGCGTATGTTATCATCACACAAAGGCTCGGGCAGTATGCGCAACATTGCACCCAGTTGAGTTGGTTTTTCTTGATAGAAAAAAGGATTGATGGAGCTTTTATCATTGAGATGCTCTGGCGACATATAGCCCCACCAGAAGCGTTCGTCCCATAGGTGTAAGTGCTGGTTTAATACCTCATCTTTTTGTAATGCCTGCATCAGTATGGCTTGGTTTTTTTCACCATTAATAAGTTTTAGTGCAGGCAGGTAGCGTTTGGAATTTAGGGCATGAATACCAATGGGTAGTTTGACACTATAAGGACTTGCAAAGGGCAGAAGCATACTGCGCATGGAGGAAGTCGCAAAGCAGGTCATTTGTGCAAAGTCTAAGATAACGACAGTGCCATCAGCCAAATCCTTATCATAGGCTTGTGGAATGGCATGAGACAGTTGCCAAGGGTGAACGGGAATGGCGATATGGGAGTCCAACAGATTTTTTTGTTGCATCTCAAGGTGTAGGGCTTGTTGCTCTTTGGCTGTTAGTAAACGGCTGGCAGGGCAGGATATCTGTTGAGTCTGTGTATCAGATGCTGTATCACCAATATCACTGATCTTAGCAATCATGTTTGCCGAGGTTGGTGAGTAGACCATATCTGAGGTCATCAGATGCGTTTTTGCCACAGCTAACCACGCTAAAGTTACAGGCTTTTTGTATTCTGCCATATAGTGCAGATAGTCATCATGGTCAAGCCCTGTTTTTGCCTTTGCGATGGGGTGAAATGGTCTATCAACCCAAGATGCCCATTGCTCAGCAGTTTGTAGGGTTTGGTACCAGTGAGGCTGTGTATAGACACAGGTGGGCAGAGTTGCTTGAGCAGACCATTGGCTATGCAGTCGTGCCAGTTGCAGGTCTTCTTTAAGCTTGCTAACACCTGATTGAGATAAGAGAGTCTGGTCAGTTGCTTCAAGTAATAATTGTAATGTTTGTTGTTCACATTCGATGATATCAAGCTGATATGGTGTGGCAGAGGCCTTAGTGTTCGCATCGTCAGATTGAGTCAGTAAAATTGGAAACAATGGTTTTAGCAATCGCCACGGAGCGCAATATGCAGGCTCTACCAAGAGCAACAGCGTACGATGCGCATCAATCTCTATCTTTAATAGTTGGCTATTTAAGCCTGCCATTTGATAGTGGACAGGCAGTTGTACCAATACCAATGTTAAGTTGGCATGAGCTTGTAGATATTGTTGAACGCTGGTGATGCTAATGCGTTGTGACGCTATCCAGTTTTCTAATAAACAACATTCAATCAGATTAGCGGTAAGTTGCCATGTCAGCATCTGCATGGTTGACTGTATCATTTCTGGACTGTCTTGAGTGTCAGGGCTTGCTAAGTGAGCCTCTGAGGCTATTGAGTGCTTAGATTGTGTCGACATAATTGGTGCCTGTTATTGTCTTTTCATTATTTATATAAAGCTCATATAAAGCATACTTATATTGATTTAGGAATCTTGCTTGTCTTGTGTATCTGCAATACCTTGGTTGTCAGGGCATGTGGTACGACTTAACGGATTGTTGATAAAGCGAATTGGGAAAGCACGGTCACCAAACAGGCGACGTTTTGCCAATGACTCAATACGAGTAATGGGTGCAAAAACATCAAACAGCTCAAATCGGGCTTGGTGTTGCGGATGGGCTGTCTGGTACGCATGGATACAGTCAGCAACCTGTTGCCAGAACTTCATTTCGTCATAGTGGTAATGAGTCTGCATAAAGATAGCAATATCTGCAAATGCCACAAAAAATAGACAAGCAACCGTCATATCACGGATGCCATTCGTATCCCATGTCTCAATAAATGAACCTCGGTTAAGGGCAGCATGCACAGCAGGTAAGCTGTGCAGATTGGGGGCAATTTCTGGCTGCGGTAGATGGTCAGGTGAATAGCGTATGCCATCATGTAGGTCTTTGAGTAGAATTTTGATGGGGAAGCCATCTTCATGAACTAAGACAATATTTTGTGCATGTGACTCTAATGCCACGCCATGTGCAAATAATAAATGTATCAATGGTGGCACGGTGACAGCGATTAACTGTTGTATCCAGTTGTCGATGCTATGTCTGTTGAGCCAAGGCTCGATAAGATTGGAGCCGTTTTCTTGTACAAAAGTAACCCCATTTAGTGGGAATGCTTTTTGTGTGCCACTGAGATATTGACTGACATTTTCTCGCCAGATAGCAGCCAATCCGCCGTAAATTTGTGGGTTTTGGTAATTTTGCGCTTGCAATACTTCATGGTCTAAGCTAATACCTGTGTTTTCACTTAAAAAGGCAAATTGTAGTGTTTTAGCCGTTTTGTCATTGCTGATTAATTGATTTAGCCAGTTGCTAATGATAGCGGCATTTAGGACAGTATGCTTGGCTAAAATGCGGGTACTTGAGGTATTGGTTAGGTGCATTGCCAGTTTTAGATAGTCTTTTTGAGCTTGATTTGGCAGTGCTAAGGTGCGTATGGACTGCTGTGCATGGTAGGTATCATGGGCATCACCGACACTGCCTAAGCACAGTATTTGTCCAGTTTGTAGTAGAGGTTGTAGGGTATTAATAAGGGTGTTTTGCCATTGCCAAGGGTGCGCAGGGATTAGCTCATACTGCTCTGGGGTATCAATAGCTTCTTTAAGCTTGTTATGTAGCTGAGTAAAGAGTGTTTCACCGAGGTAGTTTTCTACCCATTGTCTGGCATTCATCTCGCTTCGGCTATTATAGGCAACCAAGCTTTTTTCGACTGCCAGCCAAACTACAGCAATATTTTGAGCAAACTCAGGACCGTAGTGGTAGTTATCTGCTAAGCTAAAGCCAAGACGGGACTTATAGCAAGGGTGATAAGGATGCCCTGCGGTCAGGTGACTTTCAAGGGTGTCATAAGACAGCTCATCAATGGATGTATTAATACTAGAAGCCAGCATTGCCGATTGGATATCGTTGATAAGGGTTTGACGCAACTCTTTAATAAAGCCATCTTTTAGCTCAGCATCCTCAATATTAAGTAGCATATCACTAATAACCATTTCTAATGTGGCATCATGTGTCGTTTTATTATCCGTGCTGTTTGTCTCAGTTGTGGTGTTAGGGCTTGCGCTGATACGTTGCACTGGTTGATTGAGTAGGCGGATTAAATCAAAACTTTGATGAATATAGCCTTGGGCGACATACTGTATGTCATTGTCACAGTTGATGGTAAATTCTAATAACGTTAATGTGTCATCATCATGTTCAGTTGATGCGTCGGTATGCTCTGTAGTTACAGGCTGTTTATCAAACTCAATCACCTCTTCATACATTAGTGCTTGTAGCAGTTGGCGAATGACACGTTGCTCAACTTTTTGCATTTTTTCGAGAGTGTCTGGGCGAAGTGGTGCTTGCCAAGGGGTAAGAAATAGGGGAGTGGCTTGGGTAGATGATGGATTAGGTGGTGTTTGCGTGGATATTGTCATCATAAAATTCCTATATTTGTGAGTATTGTTTAAGCTAGATTGTGATTGAAAGCTGTGATTTTAAAGTTTCAGTTTCTCTATTATTAACTTGTGGTTTGTAGACTGTCTGAGCTGGTTTTGGGCAGTCGCCATGCGCAGGGCAATGTCAGTAATAACAAAATGGATACCATCAAAAATCCCTCTTGAATAACTTGAATCATGGCACTATTGGCAAACGATGTGTCATGACCTAGCATAAGATAAGACTGGCGGGTATCAATATATAGGGTGACCAGCACCAAAAAGATTGTTGAGATGATGCGCCGACTGATGTTATTAACGGCGGCACCTTCAGTCACATCAATATTGGATAGGCTACTTAGCCCCACAGTGGTTGTTGGTAAATATGCCAGCCCAACGCCCACACCACGCAGGCACATGATAAATAGCACCAGCCACATATTACGGGTCAGCATCACAGCGACAAATAGCAGGGTAGCAATGGCACTGATGGCTATACCAATCATGCCAATTTTTCTTGCACCATGATTGTCAACAACTTTTCCTGCAAAGTGAGTTGTTATACTGGCAACCAAGGTAGACAGCATTAAGATAACGCCTGTCCAGAGGGTTGATTGCTTCATGATGTCTTGAATGACCACAGGCAACAGTAGTAAGCACAGCATTAAGCCCAGAGTTTGAGTAACGCTGATGATGATGCTGTCTCGATAAATGATGTTTTTAAATAGATTGACATTGAGTAATGCCGAAGAGTGACGACTTTCATAACGCCACCAAAACCATCCCGAAATGAGAAAAACAGCACTACCAACAGTCAATGTAGTTAGCAAAAGTGTTGGAGATGCTATGCTGTGTGATTTAAGGTAGTTGATACATAACATTAGGCTGACCAGCCAAGCCAATAACCACCAAAACCCGATGGCATCAAAAAAGGGCTTGGTGGTTTCAGAATGGCTATCTGGCAGTCGCCAAAAAGCCAATAAAATGGCAATGACAGATAGGGGAATGGTGCTGGCAAATAACAGCCACCATGCAAACTTTTCGACCAAATAAGCGCCAATCAATGGACCAAATGCCAATGCCATCATAATGACAATGCCCCATAGTGCCATCATGCGTCCGTGTTGGTTTTGTGGATACATACGATAAATGACACCAATGGACAAAGGAATGACTATCCCGCCAGCAAACCCTTGTATTACCCGAGCGATGATGACCATTGGCATATTTAGTGCCAGCGCCCCAACCACTGAGCCAGCAGTAAAAATGGCGATACCAATCAGATACAGATGCTTTAATGACAGTTTTTGGCTGAGATAACCACTGAGCATCAAGCCGATACTCATTGCCATGACATAGGCATTGAGTACCCAGCTTCCCATCACCAAATCGACATTAAACACTTGCATAAATATAGGAATGGCAGGGTTTAATGCACTGTTACTAAAGCTGATGACAATACCACCAAGTAGTAAGGTGTATAACACCCACGGTGAGTGGCTTTTGTCAGTGTTTGCAACTTCAATCTTCGTAACTTCAGTATCAGTAACAGGCGATGTTGTCATGGTTGTTTTCTATAAAGATAAGTTAGGCATTATTGTTATTTTTCATGTTTTCATGACTGCTTTCATGATTGTTTTTCGTCCTTCTTTTGTTTTTCACCTTTTGTTCTTTTTTTGACACTATTTTGGTAAAAGTCTTTATAACCTCGGGACTCATATAAGTCATCTTTGTAACAAAAATAGAGCGCCGCTTCTTTTTCTGGCATCTTGATATATCGTTGAACCTTATAAGCGAAGCTATTTGCCAGCCAGCTATATAGGCGAATATTTTTATCTGGCTCAGCGACGATTTTTTTGGCTTTGGTGTTTTGAAAGATAAATTCATGAACTAGCATGCCAGTAGGCTTGAGGTAGCCGACACCCGCAAGCTCTGTACTACCTAATAAGATATGCCAGCCCATATCGCTCTTTTTTGCATTATAGTAGCGTGCTAAACGGTCACGATAGGCCTCATAAATCTCGGTATAGGCGATGGGTTTGTCATCACAACTGATAATGTATAAACGCTGGTGGTCATCAGCGAGCATCTTTTCAAAATGTGCTTTAAGTTGTCCGATGGGTAAGTGCAATTGCCACTGGTCAACAACGTGCATGGCGTGCATCCACTTATATAATAGCGACATGTCATCTGGATAGTTGACAGGACGTAGACTAAAGGTCTTACCATAGGCTTCGATACTAAAAGTATCTGGTAGTTTTTGGGAAATGGTTGCCATGTTGTTATCCTCAATAAAAAAGTGTTTGTATCAAATGTTCTATAATAAAAATTACGTTATGAAAATTGCCCAAACTGCTGAAAAACAGTCAATGCTTCGGTATCATAATATGTCTCGCCAAGCAGTTGATTAGCGATGACACCTGCCCGATAAGCCCCCAGACCCAAATCAGGCGCACCAACCCCATGTGTGTATAATTCCTGATTCTGCACAAAAATATTGCCATTACCGTGGTAGGCAAGCTGATAGTCACGGCTAATTTTTGGTTGCGCTGAGTCATTTTTGTCCACAAAGTCTAATAGCGTATCTAAGCAGGCTGGCAGGCGGTGTTGATAGCCAGTACCTGCAATCACGCAGTCATAGTGTGCTGTAAAGGTTTTGTTTTGTTGGATTTGTTGACAGGTTAAGGTGATGCCTTGTTGTGGTAAATGAGCATGTTCGTTTGTCTGCTTGACTGTATCAGGTTGAGTTAAACTGGCATCTAATAAAGCACAATTAGACATTAACTGTGAATATGTTTGTTGATTGGCAATGCTACGCTCATAAAGGCGGTGATAAATATCCACAATGGTTGAAAATCCCATACCCTTATAAAGTAAGTCTTGCTCAGAAAGTAGACGTTGTTTGGTTGGTTCATCAAGTTGATAGAAATAATCGGTATAAGCAGGGCTAAAATGCTCCAGTCCTAGAGGGGAATACTCCATGGGGAAAAACCCTGCTGAGCGTGTTAGCCAGTCCAGTTGAAATTTCGCCGTTCCGTCTGAGTTTAGTTGGCTATCAAATAGCTCTCGATAGACTTCTGCCGAAGATTGTCCTGAGCCAAGTATCAGTATTTTAGGTAGTGTTTTTGGCAATTGTTTAGAGGATGATTGAGCGGATGTCTCCGTTAACAGGGCATCTAAGTCAAAATTGTCAGAAAAATGCGCTGAATGCATACAGAGGTGCGGTGCTTGTTTAGCGATTGCTTGGAGGCAATGTGGTAGGGTTGGATAAGTACCTGTCCCCACGACGATATTTTTTGTGTGATAGGTGACAGTTTGTCCATTTTCACGAACGCTTACTTCAAAGCCGTCATTAGGTGCAAGTCTTGGTACGACCTTTAAGACTTGGCTGTCAAAGTGCAAATTATCTAACTGTTTGGTGACCCACTGGCAGTAGTGGTTGTATTCTTTGCGGGCGATTTTAAAGTCTTCTACAAAATAAAACTTTAGCAGACGTTGGTGTTTGTGCAGATAGTTTAAAAAGGTATAAGGACTGGTTGGGTCAATTAATGTCACTAAATCTGCCAAAAAAGGGACTTGTAAGGTGGTATGAGGCAAAATCATACCTTTATGCCAATTAAACTCAGCACGTTGTTCAAAAAACTTAGCCGTAACCTGATGTTGGCTGTTTGCATTTGCCAGTAATGTTGCCAAACTTAAATTAAAAGGACCTAGACCAATGCCAATGACATCAAGCATGTTTTACCTCGTTGTTAATGTTGCGTTTGTTAAATTAAAAATTTGTTTAGTCATTTAATGACGGTTTATGTGGTCTACTATTTATTTGGTGTCTCTTGTTTTTTTGTGGATTTGGCTTTGGTTTTAGATGATTTGTCCTTGGTCTTATTTTTAGCCTTGTCTTTGCCTTTTTCTTTACCCTTATCCTTGACCTTGGCTTTCTCTTGGCTCTGTTGCTGATGTGCGATGGCATAAAAAGGATTGGCTATCTCAACATAGATGGATTGAGTCTCTACAGGGGCAGTCAGTTCATCAAGCTGATATAAGCGTGTCAGTAGATTGCCTTTAAAGGGTAGGGTGTCTGTACGCAGTAATAGCTCAAATAATGAGCGATGCGGATATTTCTGCTCTAGTGTTGTGATGCACTGATATAGCCGAGTGAGCAACTCATCTTCACTGACCAGTTGTGTGCGTGCAATGGCAGTAATCAGCGCAAACATGGTATTACCAATCAAATAATAGCCACAGCGGAAGTCAGCAAAGTCTTCTGGGACGATACATTCTGCCTCTTGCATCATCTCAGGGTATTGGTCAATCAGTGTCATTGCATATTCAGCGATATAACCAAAGCCTTGGTTGTCACGCGCCCAAAAGCGTTTTGGATAGCCATCTTCGAGCTCAATCAGGCTGTTTTGTTGATGCACTTCAAAGCCAATTCCTTGCTCATAATACATATCAATTAATGGAATAAATCCAACTTCTAAAAACTTATCAAACCACTGTAGAGCGATGTCTCTAAGGGGTTGTTTACTGGTTTTATGGATGCTTTGAAATAAAGTGTCGAAGCGGTTGGTGACACGGGTGGGATGGTCTTGGCATAGGCTGGCAAGATTGGTGACTTGATCTTTGCTATTAAATGGGTTGTCACGCAGTATACAGATACTTTCGTCTATGATTGTACCGTTAAGTCGCAAGGCAATCCATGCAGGGTCATTGAGTACGCCGATACTAGGATATTGTTGTGTGAGCTGTTGCCCATAGTCACTGCGCCAAATTCGACAAGCAACCATGCCTCGTTTGCATTCTTTGGGCAGATTGATACGCACAGAGTTGGTAATTGCTACGGATAATGATAGTTTAAACATCCAGTCAGCATCATGACTTGCTAATGTGCGTACAGAGGTCGTAGGGTGTAAATACCAGCCTGCCAGACCTAAGTCAAACAGTTGTTTTGCTTGAGTAAGCTCTTGATACCACGGTTGTTTTTGTAGGTGAGTCGCTTGCCAAGGGTGTAAGGGAAGAAGTTTAAAGTCAGGATGTTTTTTAAGTAGTTTCTTTTGGTATTTATTCAGCATTGGTTTGAGCTTGGCTTTTAGCTCAGTGTCGATACTTGCGCCATCGACATAATCTGAAACGATGAAATCAGCATCAACCAGCCAATAATGAAGTTGGGTTTTGCTATTGGTCTCAGGGGCATATTTTTGCCAGTCATCGCCATAAAACCCAACCCGACTTTTGGGGGTAGGGTGCATGGCGTGTCCGTAGATTAGGTTTTGCTCTGTTTCAATAAAGTTTAGTTTTTCTTCAATGATGTCATCAATCTCATCACTGCGATGCGCTAGGATAATTTGTAGTCCTTGATAACTTTGCAACCATCTTTCTAACACACTAGCGCCATCAAGTTGTTGTTGGTCAGGGTGATTGTAGATGATGTCGTCTATTAATAAACTGGCAACTGAGCTAATCGGCAGTTTTATCCATGATTGCTCTGTACTTGTCGGTGTGTTTTTATTATTACCTGCATTGTCTGTATGTGTGTGCGGAACAGTATTTTGTAACACAAAAGGGGTATCAGCAAAGCGGTGTTGCCCCAGTTGGCTTACTTGCTCAATAGGAACAATGACAGATAGGTCTAACGGTGCTAAATTTAAAGACAGTAAAGCTTTACCTTTACTAATGGCTTGTTGCGCTTTGCTTTGTGCATCACTAGAAATAATCTCCCCACGTTGTGTCTCAAAGCAGTAGGCATTAATGAGGTTTTGTAGTGCCAGTCGGTCGGCTGTTTTTTGTTGTATCATGATGATTGTCCTAATTAGTTGTCTTATTTGTTATCTGGGTTATCGTTTGGTTTTAAGTGCCTTGTTGTAGCAGGGCATGCCCTGTATCTATCACCTGCTGAATAATGTCTTGAATGTCTGCAAGCTGTGTATCAGGGTTTAAAATGGTGAGTTTGAGACAAAACTGTTGTTTAAATTGTGTTGACGCAACATTGGCAATATTGGCAGTCAACAGATATTGAGCGATTTCACGGTTTAGTTTTGCTATTTGCTCTGCGGTTAGCTGATGATGTTGAGGGTTAAAATAGAACAGGACACTGCTTAAATTAACCTGTGTAACCAAGGTAATTTCATCAGCAATATCATGATTTTGGCAGATATATTCAGCCACTTGCTTAGCGGTATCAATGCAGGTATCTATCAGCTTGGCGTAGGTGTGTGTGCCTAAATGACTGAGTGCAAGCCAGAGCTTGAGGGCATCAAAGCGACGCGTTGTTTGCAGTGAATATGTGACAAGGTTTGGAATATTGTCCGTTTCATCATCTTGGGAGTTTAGATAATTGCTATGATGTCGAATACTCTCAAAGTGACTACGCTCAGGCAATAAAAATGCACCACAGCTAATGGGTAGAAAAAAGTGCTTATGAAAGTCCAGAGAGATGGAGTTGGCTTGCTCAAAACCCTGAATAAGATGACGATATTTTTGCGACAGCAGTAACGCTCCGCCCCATGCCCCATCTATATGTAGCCAGATGTCATGTTGACGACAAAGCATTGCCATTTCTGGTAGAGGGTCGATAGCACCTGAGTCAGTCGTACCTGCGGTCGCTACGATGGCTAGGATATTGTTTGCCCCGATTTGCGCAATGTGCTGTTTAAGATTGGCAATGAGCAATCGTCCTTGTGCATCGCTATCTACCTTAACCACACTGCTTGTGCCAAGTCCTAATACCCCTGCATTTTTTTCAATCGAAAAATGCGCTTGGTCTGAGCAAAGGATTTTGCCTGCATTGACATGACTTAGCCCATCACGCTGAATATTAATGCCTTGTTTTAAATAGTAGTGGTTGCGAGCCAGTAAAATGCCCATCAGATTACTTTGAGTTCCGCCACTGGTAAAGACACCACCTGCTTGAGTTTTTGTGTTTTTTGTATTGAATTGGCATTGTTGACAAAGCCATTGGATAAGCTCGGTTTCCATATGGGTAGCGATTGGACTTTGGTTCCATGAGTCCATGCTTTGATTGGTCGCACTGATAAACAGCTCAGCTACCTGACCGATTAATAAGCTGGGTGGGTGTAGATGCGCCAGACAGTGGGTATTTGCGGTGCAGATGCTATTGGGTAAAAAATCTGTCTCTATCTTGGCTAAGATGGCATCCATACTCTCACCCTGTACCGAGATATTGAGTGTGCCTGCTTGACAGACCTGCGCTGATGAGCCACCTTGATATAGTTGTGCCTGCTCCAGCCATTGTTTGATTAACAATGCAGATTGTTGAATATACTCGACATATTCTGTGCTGGTGTGTTGATTTAATAAATACAAAAGAACCCTCGAAAATATGGTGCAAGTCTAATGTGATTTTTTAGCATTCATTACTATCAGTAGAAATGGTGCTGACATCATGTGCGCAATGCTTATTGATTGTTTAATAAAATTAAGTAATGGTGTGGTTATGGTGCATACGGTGGAGAGGCACAGGCGATATCCAGTGCGTTTTTAAATTTTTCTAATGCTTGGGTTAGCTCTTGTTTGCTAATGATTAATGGTGGTAAAAATCTTAGAACACTGCCATAACGCCCACCTTTTTCGATAACTAAGCCGTTATTAAAGCAGGCGGTTTGCAGATGGCTGGCACATGCACCATCAGCAGGATAGCTACCATCCGTACTCATCGGCTGAGTTGGGTCAACCATTTCGACCCCAATCATCAAGCCTCTACCACGTATATGCCCGATTTGTGGATAGCTGTCTTGCAACTGCTGTAACTGAGCAATAAACCATTGCCCCAGTGTTTGTACTTGCTCAGCGATGTTGTGCTGTTGTAGATATTCTAAGGTGACCAGTCCAGAGACCATTGCCAGTTGGTTACCTCGAAACGTGCCAGAGTGATTACCTGCCTGCCAGACATCATATTGTTTTTTAATACCTAATAGTGCTAAAGGTAGCCCACCACCAATGGCTTTGGACATAACGATGATATCAGGGTCAATCCCTGACTGCTCAAAGGCAAACCAGTTACCCGTACGACAAAATCCTGTCTGTACCTCATCAATAATCAGCAAGATTCCCAGCTCTTTGGTGACCTTGCGCACTTGTTGTAACCACTTTATTGGCGCAGGGTTAACCCCACCTTCACCTTGAATGACTTCTAATAGCACCGCCGCAGGCTTGTTAACACCACTTTCTACATCACGCAAAAAATGCTCAAAATAATGTGTATGCGCCTGATGACTCTGCTCAATAGGCAGTCCAAATGCACAGCGGTATTCATTGGGATAAGGCAGAAACTGCACATTGCCCATCAGTGCTTCGATGCCTGCTTTTGCAGATAAGTTTCCAGTCACAGACAATGCCCCATGACTCATTCCATGATAGCCACCACTAAAGCTGATAATGGCTGAACGTCCTGTGACTTTTTTTGCCAGCTTAATGGCCGCTTCGATGGCATCAGCACCCGTTGGTCCACAAAATTGTAAGCAGTATTCATCTGTATCCGTACTCAGTAAGTGATACATAAACTCACTGAATTTATCTTTGACTGGCGTGGTGATGTCAAGGGTATGTAGAGGGAGGTCAGTTTGTAATGTACGGATAAGGCTATCTTTAATCAGGGGGTGATTATGCCCCAGTGCCAAAGTACCTGCACCGGATAGACAGTCGAGATAGCGGTTGCCTTCGACATCAGTAATCCAGACACCAGAAGCACTTTGTATGGCAAATGGCAATCTACGTGGATAGCTACGCACATTGGATTCAAAAGTATCTTGTCGCTTTAGATAGACTTGATTGCTTGCTGTTGGCTGTTGGCTAAGGGGATGCTCGTCAGAGCAGGCTGAACTGGAAAGATTCATGTGATTTGCCTTATTGCTTTATTGAGTTAGACGTGTGGTTAGCCCTGCCACATTGCTGTCGTCAAAACTACTAAACAGCCACAGTGTTGACCTTATTTGCTGTAAATCGTATTACCTGCACTCAGTCATCTGCTCTTATTTTAGTCTGCTTCAACTGTATTGTTTTGCATACCTTGCTTTAGCATGTTAACTCATAATAATTATGATAATAATAATCATTAATGCAATCCATGTCAAAAAAAATAAAAAATACTTTTAAAATTAACTTCTTAGGTGACGGATTAAATATATGAAATATACCCCACCAATCAGAGCAGCAATAGTTCCTGCGGGAATTTCATATGGGAAGATGGCATAGCGTCCTATCCAGTCGGCAATTAGCATAAGTCCTGCGCCAAGCAGTGCTGATAGGGCAAGCTGTCGATGCAACTGTACCGCACCCAAAAATACCGCAAGGTGAGGTACCATCAGCCCAATAAAGCTTAGAGGACCAACGGCAAGAGTAGACGTCGCACTTAAACATGCCACTACTAAAATAATGCCCCATTGGCATAGTCGTACTCGTACACCGATGCTTTTTGCGACATTACTGCCTAAGCTCATGGCGTGTAAGGGTCGAACCAGTAAGCAGGCAGCAGTAAAGAATATCCCTGCCAAGGATATCAGCCACCAGACGGTTTCTGGTCGTGCGCTATAAGTTGTTCCAGACAGCCAACTTAAAACGGCTTGTAATCTAGGGTCGCCAATCAGCTCGATAATATTAAGTACACCATTCATCATCGCTGAGATGGCAATACCAACTAATAGTAAGTAGGACGGTTTTAAAGAGCGTGCCAACCACAAAATTAGCATCAGTACAGCAAAGCTACCCAAACAGCCTGCTATCAAGAGATTGCCCAGTGTCAAAGACAGCCCTAATATCGGCATGATAAAGATGGAGGTAAGTACACCTAAAGCTGCCCCTGAGCTAACCCCAAGCACTTCTGGGCTTGCCATTGGGTTGCGGGTAAATGTCTGTAGCATGACCCCTGCGCTGGCGAGCATGACCCCAGTGGCAGCCGCACTGAGGCTGCGTGGTAGTCGAAACTGCTGAATAAGATGCCAGTTAACAGACCACTGCCAACCAGTAATGGTTTGAGTGATGGTTAATACCAAACCCAATATAATGACAATGCCTAATCCCCAACGTATCCAGTGAATGGGCTTTCGTTGTAATGAGATACTGGGGAAGACTTCATTAACGTGATTTTTTTTCTGCTGTAATATTAACCAGATAATAAGTGGTGCTGCCAAAATACCCGTCATTGCACCAGCAGGTATAAGCATCGGTAATACCTGCTCTAGTAGCATCACCATGTTACTGGTAATCAGTAGCAACACACCACCTAAGATAAAACTTGCAACAAACCTTGTGGCAAGATTCCGCACAGATAAAGCATTGACCAATGTGGCAGCAGCCAAGCCAATAAAGCTTAAAATCCCTATCTCACTGACCACCAATGCGCTGATGGTTGCTACTATGATGATGGATATTGTCCGTACCATATTGACTGGTACGCCCAGACTTTTTGCCTGTCTATCATCTAAGCTCATCAAGCTCAAGGGTTTTAGTAAGGGGATTAGGGCTAAAAATAACAGTAGAGTTGCCACTGCTAAGGTCTGGCTACTTGACCAACTGGTTTGGGTTAACACACCACCTCCCCAGACCAATACGCCCAAGGATTTTTCTGAGAAAAACACCAAAAATACCGCAGATAATGCACTGATAAAAATATTGATGATTAACCCAGATAATACTAAGACGATGGGGTTCATCCTGCTAGGGAGTGACATGAGAAATACAATGCTTAAAGTGGCTAATGCACCAATAAACGCCACCCAAAAACTGCCATAGAGGCCATAACTGGGGAAAAATAAGGTGACAATCAATAAGGTAAACTGTGCGCCACTACCAACAGCCAATGTACTATCTGAAGCTAACGTATTTTTGACCAGTTGTTGTAATAAGGTGCTAATTGTACCTAATAGCCCGCCTGCCAAAAATGCCACTATCATGGTAGGTAAAATAGTGATTTGGGCAGCAACTTGAGATAAAGACAGCTCTGAAGTTGGTGTGAATAACTCTGATAAAGGGTAATGCCACAACTGTTGAATAACGACATAACTACTGTATAGCAAAGCAATAATTAAAATGCTAAAAAAAGCCCCACGTTTTAAAACATCACGTGTTAATGCTGTATTTCTAAATAGAGATAGGTTTTTCACAGAGTACCTCTATCATTATTAGTATTGTTAAGATGGCTGTGAATCTGATTGTGTACGTGATTGTCATGATGAATAGGGTCATTAATACTATCAACACCCTGCAATGTAATATTCTGCATTTGCTGTGCAAAGTTGGTCATAGAGGATACACCTGCACCATAAGTCCAAATCGAAGACAGCACCGCAAAGCATCGCTCTTTTCCATAATTTAGATCGTCCCAGACAATACTATGACTAAGCTCGGTTTGTAACATTGGGCTAAATGGCTCAATAACCAGCAGGCAGGTATCCTTATCTAGCTTAGTTAAATCTGCTAGTCGAATGGGTGCAAAGCCCCATTTATTACTATTACCAAAACTGACCAGCTCACCGCCCATCATTTGTAAGGTAGGATAAAATAAGCTTTCGGGTGCATACATACGCAGATTACCTTTATTGACAAACTGGACAACGGCAAACTTATGAACCTGAGGGTAACGGGTACGCAGTATATCGCCAGAGTGGATAATGTCTTGTTTTGCCTGTGCTAAATAGGTTGTTGCAAGTTGCGGTTGCTCAATAATATTGCCAATCTGGGTCACTTGGTCGGCATATTTGTCCCATGTTGCTGGTGTGGAAGCTTGGTTATTATTGCTACTGCTATTTTTATCTGCCTTATTATCTGATTTCTTTTTCTTATTTGAATAAGGCTCAATGTTGATAGTATATACAGGCACATCACCGTACATTGGACGAATATGTGCATAAAAATAATTATCAATGACCATATCTATGTCGAGTTGAGACATCATTTCAGGATTGGGTTGATAGCGGATACCAACATCAATGGTATCTTCAGGAAGCGATTCTCCAACCCACTCTTTATACACTCGCACATCTCCAGAAGCCACTGGTGGATATCCCATTGCCATCAGCTCTGAAGCAATTCCCCAGTCAGGCGTAAAAATTCTGAATTTTTTGGTATCATTTTTTAGGGGTGCATGATTATTGTTATTTTGCTCTGTATCGCTGGTATTACTTGACTGATTGGCATGACAGCCTGTTAAAGTCACACTGATAATAATAAACAGCATAATGATTATAAGCATTAACTTTTGCTCATTACAGGGGTGATGTGACGGATATGACTGACTCATACGACGGCTACCTTATGCCCATCGACAGGGTGAGACAGTAGATGTAAGTTGATGCCAAAGATATTGTATAACACGGTTTGATTCATGGTCTCGGTGACATTGCCCTGATAGCAAAGTTTGCCTTGCTTTAAAGCGATAAACTCATCACAAAACTGAGCTGCTAAATTAATATCATGCAAGATAATGACCACACCCAAATTACGCTCTTGTACAAGTTGCTTGACCAGTTTTAATATCTCTACTTGATAGACGATGTCTAACGCAGCCAGTGGCTCATCAAGTAGCAGATAGTCAGTCTGTTGAGCCAGACACATTGCCAGCCACGCGCGCGCCCGCTCTCCACCTGAAAGAGTAGAGACCGTTTGCGTTGACTTGGTTAAGATTTGTGCCTGACTCATTGCTGTCTGCACGACCTGTTTGTCTTCCTCACTGGGTTTTTGTAGCCAGCGTTGCCACGGATAGCGACCAAGCATCACCAGCTCTTCAACTGTAAATGTCTGTGCATCTGGTAGGTTTTGAGGCAGATAGGCGATGTGTTGAGCCAAGCGTTTACTTGGAATTTTATGAATTGGTTCATGTTGGAAAAGCACATTGCCTTGGCTGGCATGATATTCCCCTGCCAGTAGTTTTATTAAAGAGGATTTTCCTGAGCCATTATGTCCAATTAATCCGTATAACTTACCTGTTTCAATGTTTAGGTGAATGTCACTTAATAAGGTTTTGTTATTTTGGCACAATGTAACGTGGTCTATCGTTAGCATGGATTATCTCGGTCGCTATTTATGGTTTTTTATGATGAGTCATCATATTTATTTAGGGTCTACTGCTTTGTTGCTTTATCAGTGTGTTGCTTATTGTAAGCACTTACTCATTATTAAGTCGCCAATAAACTTTGAGGACAAAGTCACCTCGTGGTAAATCAAACAAAGGTTTGAGACGTTTGCGTAGGGTTTTTGCCGTATTTGCTTCCAATGCACCCCAGACCTTATCTATCTTGATACCAGCATCACTAATGTGCGTTTTGATAGTATCTTCAATAGTCGTTACCAACTCTGCCTGTGCTGTCTGGCTAATAGGGATAATGGTTGCTTGTTGAGCGGGCGTGCCAATATCGTGGGTTAAATAGTCTTGGTCGGCTGGGTCATTGGTAATGCTGATAATAATAGGTGGAGTAGGGTTGTGCCATAGCTCTAATAATCTGGCAACGGTTGGAAGCGAAGTCTCATCAGCAATTAATAGCACTTGTCCTTTGCCATCATCGAGGTGCTGAATTTTTTCAGGAAACTCACGTTTACTACTAATCACATCATTGGGCTTTAGACTACGCGCCCAGTTACCACCAGCAGTATCTCCATGTAGATAGACATCGACCCAAGCCAGCGTTTGCCGTTGAGTGTCTATTTCTGTGGGTGTATGCCATGCTTTACGCAAGGTATAGTAGCAATGCTGGCGTGATAATGGCTGTGATGGCTTATGTGGACTTTCTAAATCAAATAGATAAGCATAACCGGCTTGCTCTAATGGGATATCATCAGATGTACTAAGAAGTAGACGATACATATTAGCCGTCACTAAAAAGCTATCTATAAAAGTAAATTGTTGTTTTCTAAGCTTAATAGACTGTCTGCCCAGCTTTTTATCTGTTTGTTGTTTTAAGATGATATACTGACTTTGTAGCTCTTTAAGCTGTTCAATGGGGGCAGGGAAGGCAATAAAATGTGTCTCAGAGGGACGCTGTGTATAATTAACCTGAATGTCAATGCCTTGATGATAGATTTCCGTGATTAGCACACGCTCTATCTCAGTGTTAATATCCATATCAGCATTGCCTTGCTTGGCTATATTGATGTTATTGATAAGGACAGTTGCAATATTGACTAAGTCATCTTGATGCTCTTCATTGATATGCTCAATAAATAAGGGTTTTTCAGGGTGAGTAATGAGGGATTTTTCCATAATGATGCTTACCTTATTAGCGCAAATAGCAAATTGAATACAACTTAGGTAAGCATGGTAGTTTATTTGATAAAAATTATCAAAAGTAAATGGTAATAATTTGCAAAATTACTTAATAAAAATAGCCTAAGCAAATAGAAATTAAATACATCACCCAAATCACCAACATTAACAAAAAATAGCGACTTTGTATGCCAGAGACTCAAACATCATCACACCGTAGCCAACAGGACATTCGCGAATATAATCAACAGATAATTTTACAATCAGCAGAAGAAGAATTTGTCCTTCAAGGTTATCAAGGCGCAACCATGCAGGCTATTGCAGATAGAGCAGGGTTGCCCAAAGCAAACATCCATTATTACTTTAAAAGTAAAAAAAATCTCTATAAAACAGTGCTAATGGGTATCATTGAAGAATGGAACGCCGGTTTGGTGACCATGAGTGTGGATAGTGACCCCAAAGAAGTTTTGACACAGTTTATCTCTACCAAACTTGAACAAGCATTTAAGCATCCCAATCGTCATAAGCTTTTTGCCTTAGAGGTCATCGGTGGTGCGCCACATTTACAAACCTTTATGGCAACAACGATGAAGGCTTGGGCAACAGATAAAGTTGAAGTGATGAAGGTTTGGCACAGTCAAGGTAAAATCCGTGTTGCCGACCCAATGCAGTTGCTTTTTTTAATATGGGCAACAACACAGCATTATGCAGAATTTGAGACAGAGATTTTGGGTTTGATGGATAAACAAGCCTATGATGAGACGGATAAACAACGAGCCATCGACTTTTTATTGCCGTTTATATTAAGAGGATGCGGGCTTGAGTGAGGGGTGGAAATGATAAAAAAGAGGATGAAAACCATAAGTAAATAAGATAGAGTGATTTATACAATAGGGTCTGTTAAAGAATAAATAGTCTAAATTAATAGCCTCAGTAGACTAAAATAAAATCCTTGCCTATAAAAAGCAAGGATTTTTCCAAAAATCATATAAGAAATTTTTTATTCACTATTAATTAGAATCATTCTTTAACACATAGGCATATGCCACTTTACGACCTTGTTCATCAATCTCCCAATACACTCCTTGTACCTCAGGCTCAAAACCTGGAAGACTATTAACTCCTTCTTCAAGTGCCAAAAAGTAATCTAATACTGCACCATCCCAGATTTCACCGGGGACAATACAGTACACACCAGGTGGATAGGGTAGAGCACCTTCCATCGCTATACGTCCTTTAATCTGGCTAAGAGGTACTAGCTCAATTTCATTGCGAATAAAGGCATTGTGTGCATCAAATGCCCGCATCGCCAGTTTGGGGCGATGTTCATATTCAAACATCTGTTGTTGTAGCTTGTTAAGCTGGTACTTGGCATAAAAATCATGTAAGCGTTGGCATAAGTCACAAATACCCAGTTTACGATATTGTGGATAGGCTTTTGCTAGGGTTGGTAAAACTTCAGACACAGGGCTATTGGTTTTGATATGTGCTTCAAAACGCACAATACGGGCTACTAAATGTTGGAATTTTGCCAATGTTTCAGCCGGTGTAAGCAAGAACAAAATGGAATTTAAATCTGCTTTTTCAGGAATCACTGAGCTTTCACGTAGATAGTGGGCTAAGATAGCAGCAGGGATACCAGTTTCTTCATATTCACCCGTTTGCATATCAATGCCAGGTGTGGTGAGTAGCAATTTACATGGGTCAATAAAATATTGATTGTTCTCATACAACTCAAAATCATGCCAGCGTGCACCTGCCTCAAAGGCAAAGAAGCGGATGTCATTAGCAATGGTTTCGGTATCATAATCTTGCCATGGTTTACCATCAATCTGTGGTGGTACAAAAGGCTGAATCATGGTGCAGGTATCAAGTAGCATTTTACGTGCTTCAATACCACCGATGATACACTCATGCCACATACGTTGACCTGCCTTGCCTTCATGCATTTTTGCATTAACATCCAGTGAGGCAAACAATGGATAAAATGGGCTGGTCGAAACGTGCATCATAAAGGCATTGTTAAAGCGTTTATGACTGACATAACGGGGCTGTCCGCTAATATGATTGTCTTTTTTATGAATTTGTGAGGCTTGTGAAAATCCTGCCTGCTGTTTGTGCACCGATTGGGTGACTAAAATACCTGGATCATCTGCTGTTAGCTCCAATAATAGTGGTGAGCAATCTCGCATCATTGGGATAAACTGCTCATAGCCAACCCATGCACTATCAAATAAGATGTAATCACATAAATGTCCAATTTTATCAACTACCTGACGGGCATTATAAATTGTACCGTCATAGGTACCTAGTTGAATCACTGCCAAACGGAAAGGACGTTCTTTCTCTGCACGCTCGGGAGCAACTTCTCGGATACGCTCACGAATAATAGCTTCATCAAAGCAGTGAGCAGCAATACCACCGATTAGCCCATACGCATTGCGATCAGTTTCTAAATAGACGGCCGTACCACCACTCATACTCAGTGCACCTTGATACACTGACTTATGATTATTGCGATCAAATAATACCAAGTCGCCATGTGCTACCAATGCACCAATGGCAATTTTGTTTGAAGAAGAAGTGCCATTTAGTACAAAATAGGTTTTATCGGCATTAAACACTTTGGCGGCATGAGCTTGTGCTTCATAGGCAGGACCTTCATGAATCAGTAAATCACCTAAGCCAACATCAGCATTGCATGAGTCGGCACGAAATAGCGTCTCACCAAAGTATAAAAAGAAACGCCGTCCTGAAGGGTGACGGCGGAAAAATTGCCCACCTTGATGCCCAGGGCAGTCAAAAGCAGCATTGCCATAGTCGGTATATTCACGTAATGCTTGGAAAAATGGTGGGTCTAAAGTATCGATATAATGAGCAGCTGCAGCACTGACTAGCTGTCCGTTATAATATTTTTGATCATCGGCAAGCTCAAGCACACCATAGACATGGGGTAGCCACTCATCAGGAACACTATCGCCATATTTAATTGCCACAAAAATAGGAATGCTAAATCCTAAGTCCTCAATTTCTGCCCATGCTGCTGGCAGATCTTCCATTGTGACGACAATGGCAGCAATATTGGTAAAATCTGTCGCACGAACATCTGTCAGGCGGTAGTTACAATTAAGTGCATAATCAATGCCATCACTAACGGCAATTTTCATAGGTGTGTCCCATCTCTATTTCAAACTAAAATTAAAACTATACGTGAAATCATAATAATAACCAATGAAAATATAATGAAAATAAACAAAAATAATTGGAACAGTATCCAAGTCAATACCGCATTCTAAACAATTGCAGTTCCATAAAAAGCTTGTTATGCTAAGCGGATAAGCAGACAAAATCGTATCATCTATTCACCAGACCCCACCTGTCGCCATGTTTGTGACAGCCTATATGTTTAAAAGTCGTCTTGAAAACTACTGGATGACTCGTCCAGATATTCTACACTTAGGTCATGTTCATGACCTAAACCAGTTTTTAATCCCTTATAACCTAGAACTTAAATTTATACCTTGTAAGCAACTACCAAAATTTGCTTTATTACAGGCTAGTCAAAAAGAGGCTCAGGCAATTTATAATATTTTGCCAACCAATTCTACAAATGATGATTATCTAAAGCATTTCTTCAAACGATATATCCGCAATACACCACTGACGTGGGCTGAATATCAGACACAGCAAAACTATCTTAATCTTGAAAATAGTTGTTATCAGGATTTTCTACAGTTTATTACTCATGCCAATATATCTTTGGAGTTTGATAATAGAGTGTATGAAACCCTACAACCTGCCTGTAACTGGATTGATGGTAATCCACCACAGCTATTAGCTTATTATCGGCAATTTTTTCAGCAATCTGATGTCTTGTTTAATCAGTACGGCTTACAAAAAATGAATGATGCTTTAAGCTTTATTTTAAGCCATTTTGATTATGGTTTTGAAAAATTGGCTTATGACAGTCGCATTGATAACGTCATGTTTGCGACGTTAAATAAAATTTTGCAATTAGATAGTAAAGAATGTCAATATGGGGCATTACATGGATTGAACCATTTGCAACACCCTGATACAAAAACTAGTATTGACCAATATATTGCAACGCAAGCAGATTTAGATAACTTAGACTATGACGATATCAAGTTTGCTCGGGCGTGTATCACAGGTCGGGTGATGTAAAAAATCTATAAGATACAACCCTAAATATTTTGCTAAAATATCCACACCAAACCCATTTATAATCTATTGCTGGTGATATATTCTGATATGGGTAGATTAAGTTTAATCTCTAGCTCTTGTATCATATAAATCATTAAGCACCAAAAGCCATCATCTTTTAAAGCCTTTTTATCTAACTCTTTATCTAAACAGGCTATTTCTTGCATTAGCTTATTAGCCGTATTGTTGGCAAGCTCAACTAAAGCAACTTCATCAGTATCTTTATCAAATATCTTTGACTTTAATAAGAAGATTTTAGATAAAAATAATGAATAACATTGCAAAAACACAGCTAATGAGCGATTAACATATACTTTATCATTGTTAAAGTCCAAGCCTTCATTAGGCAATAATAAGATATGCTCATTGCTATCTATGACAAAAAACCCAAATATACAATAGCCAAAAACCTTAAATAGCTCATTTGCGTTATTGGATATGACGATGATTTCATCTGGGTAATTTATAAAAGAAAACCCCATCTTTGGATAGTCATCAAGATAGGAAAATATATTGTTTAATATATTTTCCATCGTCATTTTTTGAGCTGGCTGAGTATCTACAATGCGGTATCCTTTTGCTAAAAGGACATCTATATTAATACGCATAGTTATACATAGTTAAGCCTAATGAGCATCATTCAGTCTTATCCTCTTTTTCAGCCTTTTTAGCAAATTCCTTGCTTAACTCCCCAAGCTGTTGCAAATAGCTTGCTCCAAGCTCTGGGTCGGTCATGGCAATCCATGAGGCATAGCCCATTAGGGTATTAAAATTCTCATCAGCCCGCAGTTTTCCGCCATTTTGTAGGTTATGAATGACGGCTCTTAGCATACGTTTGGTTTTGCGAGGTACTCGGGGCGTACCGTCACCATTGACCACCAAGCCTGTGACGTTTTGCTGATTGCCTGTGCGAATGATTTTGGTTTTATCACTGTTAATGGCAAAGCCTTCCTCGCTCAAAATTTTACTTACTGAGCCAAGCAGTTGCCCGATAAGCTGGTTTTGCTCATTGTTATTGTTGGTAGAAGTGGCGGTGTCGGTTTTGGGTAGGCTAAAGGTTAAGTCATCGGCATAACGGCTATAGCGTAAGCCCAATTTATCCGCAAGTCCCGTCAATCGGCGGTCAAGGTTTAGACAGACGATGTTGGTAAGGGCAGGGCTGGTGGGTGCACCTTGTGGCAAACAGCGGTCAGCCAAGGCGACATAGTAGGTCACGCCATTTTGACGCACGATTTGACGCGGTGATTCGGTGCAAAGCAGTGCCAATAAGGTAGCGATTTGCTCATGATAGCCTGCATGACGAAACACGCCTTTAACCCTGCGCCAATGCACACTGGGGAAGAAGTCTTTGATATCCAGTTTAATCAGCAGTTCGCTATCGGTATGCACACACGCATTGCTAACAATGGATTTGCCTTGCACAAAGCCATGCGCCGAGCCATGAATGGGCAGGTTATTGAGGATATTATCCAGTATCCAGCGTTGGGCATATTTTAGGCGCGGAATGGGCGACCAGATTTGCCGAGGCGTGCCGTTGCGTTTGGCGATGGTAAAGTGGTTGTAGGTTAAGTTGGTGGCAACGTCACGCTGATAACACAAGCCTTTTAACTGTGGTATGGTCAAGTTTAGGGAGCTTGCCAGCTTTTGGGGCTTGTCGATAAGGGGCAGTTGGTTTTCTATCAGCCGATTGCTGGCGTCTTTTACGTCCCATTGGTCGGGGCTGGTGTCGTCCGTCCAGTAAATATCGCGCCCAAGATAAACAATGTGCTGGGCTTTGTAGGCTTGCCATGCTTGTTGTTTGAGCTTTTTGGCTTCAAGGGCTTCTTGTTTGAGTTGTTTTTTGTAGCGGTCACGCTCTTTGGGACTCATGTTGTCAATGGGCTGACGTTCAACCAAAAATCCTTGTTTAACAAGCTGTTGCTGGACGTACTGATAACGCCCGCCTGCTTGTTCAATGTCTTGCCAAAGCTGTTGTAGCTCGTTGAGCTTTTCATCACCATTGGGGTTGATTAGGTTGCCATGATGAGCTTGGTTGTTATGGATATACTGTGACAGCTGTTGTGCGTTATTTTGGTTGTTGTTGCTGTTATTGTTGCGCTTACTCATCGGTTACACCCCTTGATTTTCAATAAAGCCATCGGCTTCAAATTTGGCAATGTGTTGTAAAAAGGCTTGTTTGGCTTGTTTGGGCTGGTTAAAGATAAATTGCTGGCGTGTGTTGGTAGCAGTATTGATGGCATTGCTGTTGCTGTTATTGCTGTCGCCAGTGGTTTCGCCTTGCCCGTTTTGGCGTTGATAATGCTGATATTTGCGTTTGCGTGGGTCGTGATTAAGGTATTCAATAATCACTTTTTTAGCTTTTAGGGTGATTTGCACTTGCTGTATGTTGACGCTACTCATACCTGCATGGCTGTTCTGGTTGTTACTGTCTTGCGAGCCATCGTCCTTACTATTGTTTTTACGGTTGTCTTTACTGTTGCTATTTGATAAAGCGGTTAAATCCAAAATAGGATTAAAGTTAGCATTGCTTTGCTCATCGGTTTGAGTGTTAGTAGCATTAGTACTGTTAGTATTAATATTAATACGTTTGCTTAATATACGGGTTTCTTGCCAGTTGGCTTGGGCTTGTGGGTCATGACTGGCGTCAAAGTCGTTATATGCCAGACGTAGGGCGATAAGGTGTGAGCAAACCCCTTGCGTCAGTCGATGTTGCAAAAATTGCGGACAGCTACATTCGGCACGACTGACGATACCTTCGTCGCCGAGTTGTAATTGGCTGTGATAACTGCGTCTGTCCTCGCTAACGTGAATGTCCGCTTGGATAAGTATGCCTTGACTGGCAAGGTTATCCACCGAAAATTTGCGGATAGCATCGGTTCGGCTAACAAGGTCATAGGCTTGTTTTTCAGCAGGATTATGATAGGCAAACGCTTGCATATCCAGTGGTGTTTGCGTTAATGGACGGTAGTAATAGGTTTGCGTTGCCATGTCATAACGGATAAATCCTTGCTGACTGGCGGTCAAGAGTTGTTGACGGATAGCGGTTTTGTTTGTTTTGTTATCTTTGCTTAAATCAGTAAGGCTACTGGGCTGTTGTTGCAACTGCTCAAGTAGGGCTTGTAGGTCTGATTGGTCATCATTTTTACTGCTAACATTGCCATCAATCTTGTCACCCTCAACGCTCAAACTTTGTGGGCGTTTAGGCAATAGTAAGTCAAAGCCCAATGCTTGCGACCAGTTGCTTTGGCTAAAGCCTGTCATGGCAAAGGTAAAGTGGAAACCGTCACCCGCCAGCGTCCAATAGCTTGGCATACCTTGTCCAAGCAAGGATACATTAACCGTTTTGCAATGGGGCAATAGGCGTTTGAGTAGGGCAAGGCGACGACGACCCCAAAGGCGGATAAGTTTGGCTTGTGAGCCTTGATAAGAGCGGGCGTGTTTGCTGACTTGACTGGTAACGGCAATATTAAACGGCTCTAGGATAATAATTGGCTGTTGTTGGGGACGCAGTTCGATAAGCAAGCCTCGGCGTTTGCCTTTGATGTCGGCATGCATACGCAATTCAAACAAGACGTTATATAAGGCGATGGGGTCTAGCTCAATGCTGTCTTGGGGCAGTTGTGACGCTGACTGCACTTGTAATAACGAGCGTATCCAGTTTTTGGGAACGTTAATGCGTTTTTCGATAACTTCATTAACTTCAACTTCGTTTGTTTCGTTATTAGCCTCACTTTTACCGTTTACTTTTTGGTTGTCGTTATTTGTTGCCTCATTTAGGCGTTGTAAACTAACCGCCTCATGCCCAATATCAAGGCTGGTTGGCGTGTAGTCGCGTATGCGTTGAATGCCTTCGTATAAAGCACTGCTATAGTCAATACTGGTTGTGCCATAGTTAATGCTATCCGCACCGCCTGCACTGCTTTGACTATCAAAAATATCATGGCTTAAGGTCAACTGGGCATAACAGCCTTCGTCACGACTAAACACTTCAAAGCTAATGCCTTGCTCATGCACTTGGATAATCGGGTCAAGGATACAAAAGGCTAGTGGGTCGTTATTAAACAGCCATTCAAAATATTGCCGTTGGGCGGTAAACAGGTTTTTATTAGCATTGGCTCGTCGCATTTGCATAAATACGCTATAAGCCGAGCGGTCTTTGGGAACATAACGATAATCACTGCTCACCACATCAAACAATGCTGATAAGGTATCGCGAAACAGCAAGGGCGATTTGACCTTAGCATGGAATTTGACATCTTGGCGATTTAGCTCGGTAAATAGTGCCACATGCTGGGTTAGTTTTTCGCTGTTATCTTGGCTAAGTGAAGCGTCTGTATTAACAGGGCTATCAATTACCTGACTATCTATCACTTGGCTTGGACGAGCATAATCCATTCTCATCATCACGCCATCAGCATTTAGGTTATTATTGACGTCATTATTTGTATTCATGTCATTTGCACTGTCTAGCGTGTTATTTTTTTGGTCATTGCTCATTTATTATTCTCCTTTACCGTTGGTGGCGTTGGCTGGCGTGTCTGTAAGGGGCTGTGCTTGTGTCAATAATTGTGACTGAGGTAACGCCCGTTTTTGTTGTTGACGGCTTATGGCTCGTTGCCAACGGCGTAATACTTTATAAGCGGTTTTTGCAATTTCTTGGCGAACATCATTGTCTTGGCTTACACTATTAACATAATCGACACTGTCCGCTTGATGACTGTCAATCAACATTTGTAGCCACTGTTCAATACGTGGGTCATGCAGTTGCGACAGGCTTTCAATGGCTCGCAAGCGTAAGCTAATAGTTAAGCTGTTATCAAATGCCCAATTCATCAAACTTTCAGCGTCATCGGCTTTAATCCATGCCAGCAGTTGTTGATTAGGTGATTTTTCTACAAAGCTGTCGGTTGGTGTGTCATTGGCTTTATTGGCAGAGATTGCATTATCTGCTTTATCCACTTTACCTGCTTGTTGTAAACTGATAACTTGCTGTATTTGCCCCAATAGCTGTTGTGTGTCGCTATTTAGCCATGTGATACCTTTTTTCCCATCACTGCTTTGAGAAACATTGTAGGTCTGTAATAGTTGCTCTAATGGCTTGGCAATGTTTGCAGTATTTGTAGTTGTAGAAGATAAGCTGGCAAGCTGTGCTAATAAGGCTTGATTCCACCAGTTATCTACCCATGTTGCCAACGATTTAACTGCCGATAACACAGGGTTATTTTGGTTGTCAATCAGCCATGTCCATAGCTCATTTAGACGTTGTTTTGCAGTGTTATTTGTGCTGTCAGTATGGCGGATAAGTAGCCATAGCAGTTGCTTGATGGTATCAGCAATCTGTTCACTACGCTCTAGCCATGAGCCGTTTTGGGTTAGAGCAGGGCGTTGGCTCACCTCTTTACATAAGCCAGCCCATTGATTTTTAGCTAGCTCAAATTGTTGCCATAACAACTCAACAATATTGGTGTTATCCGCATTGTCGGCATTAAGATAGCTATTTGGATATTGATTAAGATAACGCAGTCCAATATGTTTGCTAGTAATAGTGTCACTGCTGATAAGCTGTTGTAAGCTACTGGCAGGCATATCTTGACGAGCCAATATGCTGTCCGCCAATCGCTGTTTGATGGTGCTATCAAGGCGACGCTGATAACGATTGATAAAGTCGGTTAGCTCATCAATGCTGGCATGTTGGCAAATGCGTTTTAGGCTTAATTGCTCGCCGATGGTTTCGTCCTCACACAATGGGTCACAACTTAATAGCATTGCCCAATCGTAAGGATAGACGTTGTTTTGCTGTTGCTCATTTTCCGTTTCGTTGCCTTCTTTATTGCCATTTTCATTTTCATTGTCTTTTTCATTCCAGAGAGCTTGTGCCGTTTTAAAGGCGATGATTACGGTGTCATCGTCAAGCTCGCTGTCTTGTTCACCTGATTGTTTGATGATATCAAGCAGTAAGGTTTTATTTGCCTCAATGTCAATGGGTTTGCTGGCATAACGTAGCAGTGTCACTGCGTGGTCTTGTGGAGCAAAGAAACATTCTGTTTGTAGATAACGGCGGATATATTGGCGAATCTCTTCCCATGCAGGGGTGGTGTTTAGCCAACGCAAACCATTGAGACAATGAATCAGGGCACTGTCCCAAACCTCTAAGTTTTGTAACTGGGTTTTTAATAAGGCAAAAATGGTGTCGCTGTGCTCAAATTGACCATCTTGGCTTAAGCGTCCCAATGCCTCACTTGCCACATCTTGCAGATAATGCTCATTATCCTGAGCCAGTTTAATCAGCTTGTCATAGGCTTGTTCGATGGCATGAATATATTGAGCGTTTTGGGTAGTCTGCTTTTTCTTGGCATCTTTAATGTCTTGCTGATGAGTATTGTCATAAGCATTGCCTAACAATTCACCCAATGCCAATACGCCACGACGACGCAACTCGCCATCAGTATTGTAATCAATGGTTGCCATTAAAATACTCAAACCCTCAAAGCTACCTTGTTTTGCCAGCCCTTCTGCTGATAAAAACTGAATCTCAGGCTCACGACTTTGTAAGGCTTTGCGTAAGCTGGTTAGGCTACCTTGACGTTTGTCGGCACGAAATACCATGGTTTCAATCAGGCGACGGCGGTACTGTGGTTTGCTATCGGGGATTTGCTCATACGCCCGTTGTAAGGCAAGGTCAATTTGCTGATTTATATTTTGTGGCTGTTTTTGTGCTTGTTCTGGCTTGTCTTTGTCTATCTCTTTACCTACCCATGCCATCGAGCTTAATAATTCATAGACCTTATCATAATCGGCAACCGCCAATAGATGGTTAAATAAGTCTAGCAATACATTAGGGTAGCGGGCATGCTGTTTTTCTTGCCAATGCTCAGTACTTTGTAAGTCTTCATAATCCATGATGGTTTGGTCAAAACCGCTGATGGTGACGATACATTGAATAAGTTGATTACGGGCGTGTTTGCTCATTTTCCGTCCACTATGCCCACTGTTTTGGTAGCTATCTTGCAACTGTTTTAACAAGGCAGGCACAAGGCTGACATCACGCAATTTACCAATGGTTTGATAAATGCTATCAACTTCGCCTTTGTTTTCAGGTGCATCAATAAGCGTTAGTAATTGCTGGCTAAAGCGTTGATAATCGGCTTGGTACTGAGGTTTGTCCTGAGTGTTTTGTAAGAAATCCAACGCCGTATAAATCTTATCTAAGATATTTTTTTGTGAATAACGCTCTGGCATATTTCGCCATAGCTTAAATAAGGCGGTCAAAATCTCAGTGGGTTGCTGGCTAATATAGTTATCAGCAAGCTGGCACAATGCCAAATAGCGGGTTTGCAAGTCATCATTGTGCATGGCGGTTTGCAATAAGGTCAGTTTGTCGTCAGTGGCTTTATCTTTATTATCAGTGCCACTAGAAGTAGTATTAACCGCTTTTACCGATTGCCACTGGGTTACTACTTGTTGACGTAATGAGACGTTATAAGCGGTCAGTGCCGATAACGACGCTGGCAAGTTGCCAACACGCTGTTGAAGCAATTTATATACTTCAAGAGCAAGTTGCAGGCTGTTACTTTGCAATAGCTCGGTTAGTTGCTCGTTAATCTGTGCTTCGCTGGCGTCAGCATTATTAACTAACAGCGTTAAGCCTTTTTTAATCATGTCCAAATGCGGTGAGCTAATGGCTTGCTCGCTTAGTTTTTGTGCAGGGGCGTTCAGCTGTTGCAAACTTTGCCATGCCAATTCACGCACATCATAATGACGATAATTGAGTAGTGGTAACAACACCCGACGAACGCTGTCTTGCCAATCCGCTGAATTGTGTGATTGGTTTGGTTGCGGTTGTTTGGTGAGCCACATTAAGCCATGAATGGCAGTATTGGCATAATGGGTCTGGTAACTGTCTTGACGGATAATATCCAGCCATGCCCCAAATGCCAAACTTTGATATGGATAGTGAGCAGTGTCATCAGCATTGACATCAATATTGACGCCAACATGAACATTGTCGCTATTGTCGTCATTTAAAGAGTTATTAAGGTTGTCAGTTAGTGCCACATAGCCTCGTTGCCATGCATGAGCCATTTCTTTGACAACAATGGAACTGCGACTATATTCTGGCAAACCTAACAATTCTGATAACCGATATAACACTTCAATGGCATGGGCTTTGCGTAACGGATTGGCAAATATGATTTGCTGTGCCAACTGATATAACCGCTCGGCAGTGATGATGGTTAATAGTTCTTGTTGCTCTTTATTGTTAATATAGCCATTGAATATATGTTTTAACTGTTGTTGCAGATAATCGCTAAGATACTGCCAAATACGTGGTTGAATTGAGGGTGTGTTTGTACTGGTGGTATTGTTGCTGTTATGCTGACTATCTTTCTGGCTGTTTTGCTCAAAGCGTGCCAGTACATTGGCAATAAATACCGCTGATTTGTCACTAGCAAAACTTAAACTGCTAATCAGTCGTTTGGGCTGAGATTGCTCGTTATCTTTACTATACATAGATAGCACATCATAAAATACCAGCAATAAACGGCTTGCCTCATTTAACTTTTCATAAGACCCATTATCATTCATCGCATCAGCCAATATATTGGCATTGGCAATACCTAAACCATTACGGGCTTGTAACCAGTGCAATTCGGTTAATGGGTATTTGATGGCTTTTAAGCCTCGTTTATCTTTTGTAAATAACTGCTCGCCATGACTGTCACCCCATACTGCCAAAGCAATACTGGCAGATTGTTTGACAACATTTCGCTCATCATTTTGCCAGTCAATCAATTTATCACGATGGGCAGGCAGGGTATTGGGGCGGGCAACCCACATAAGCTGTGGAGCTAAGGTACGAAAGTCGGCGTCTGCATGGTCAAGATAATGCACAAACCAGTCAAAAGCATGCCAATGTTTTTGTTGTGGTTGTTGTTGCTTTGGCTGTGATTGCTGGTCAGGGTGAGCATTGGACTGATAAAAACCATCAGCAGAGAACGAACATAACACCGCCAACCCTTCTAAAGACTGCTCAATATGGCGTTGCCATTGGCGATAGTCCTCACTATCTTTTTTTAGTGTTGGCATAGGCTTGGCTAAATACTGCTCAAACACGGCATAAGCCTGATTGGCTTGGCTATTTTGGTTAGTTTGATTTGCATTGCTACTGTTTTGCTCGTCAACAATGTGATGAATGCTATCACTGTCATCAATATCCACATGATTGCTAAGCTGTTGCAATTGGCATTGTTGTGCCAATAAGGTGGCAGATTTAAGCTGAATTTCAGCATAAGGACTGCTTAACGCTGAGGTGAGCATGTTTTGATATTGCTGATTGCTCACCGTTTTGCAAAGTATTAAAGCGGTATCTAATGCCTTTTCTCGCAATTCCTGGCTGTCATCATCAAATAAGGTGCTAATAGTTGGCAACACCTGCTCAGTTAGTTTGGCACTGGCGTGTTTATTGACTTCATGTAACGCCAATTTACGCATGTCCAAAAATGGGCTGGCAAGGGCAGAGTTGATAACACTGGCAATGCTGATGTGCTTTTGTTTTAGAGCAATATCAATGGCTTGCCTGCGAATGTTATTAAATTTATCAGCTAAAAATAGGCTTAAGACCTGCTGATTTTGTTCATCTTGGGCTTGTTTTTGCTCGGCGGTGGTTTGCCCTCGTTTTTCTTGTTGTTGCAATAGCTGATGTTGCCATTCTGCCACTGCCACTTGATGCACGTCTTCAAATTGGCTATGACTTAAGGTATCAATCAGCTTGGCAAGTGGGGCAGGGCTGTTATCAACACTATTGTCAGTATCAGCAGTATCAGCATTTTGCGTCTGATTAATTACCCGATTTAACAGCACTTTCACCACTTCTTGGCGGATACTTTCAAAGGGGTTATTTAATGCTTGCAATAAGACAGCAGTCATCTCTTCGCTAATGACATTATTAGTAGATTTGCTGTCTGTTGTATTGGCTTGGGTTAAGAAAATCGCCAATGCCCGCTCATGAATGTCTTGATGTTTACTGGCAAAGCCAACGGACGCCCATTGCAATGGACTATCTGCCAATTTGCCATAAGCATTCATTGCCGTTTGGCGTACGTTGTCCACTTTATCATCAAGCAATAAAGGTAAAATATCCTTACCTTCAGCACTACCGTCAACATCACCTAGGTTTGCCAATGCCACTGCCACGCCAGCTCGAATGTTGTTATCTTGGTCATGCATTAGGCGAATCAGTGAGCCAAATGCCCGTCTGTCTTGTAGGCAAGCTAGGGCATAGGCAGAGTGAAAACAGATGTCTGCATGTGGATTACCCAAACCTTGCAATAGTGGCTCAAGCTCGGCATTGCTTAGCTTGGCAGTTTGTATTGGCGTTGTTTTATCAATGCTATTGTTCGTGTGGTTAACATTGTTAACATTGGCAAAGTCTTGGGTGGTAAAATCCAGCGTCACTGTTGTGTTGGCTGTGTTGCTGTTACTACTGCTATTATTGCCACTGGCATTGTTTTTATCATCTTTTTGGTTGGTGTCTTTGCCAGTGACCTTATTGGCAACAGTTTTTAAAGTTTGTGACAGTTTTTGTAAGGCAGATTGCTTTTGTGTTGGCTCATTTGCCGAGGATATTAAGGCATCTGACCACAAACGAAAATCATTAAAGTCCTGCAAAATACGTTGTAGCTGATTATCACCTAGCTGTTGTGAAGCGTGTTTAAGTGCCTCAGTAAGTTTAGGCTCTGCCAAAACGGACACATAAAAGGCAGTTTGGCGAACCGTTTGTGCCTCATTATTTTGTAATAACATCAGCTGACGGCGAACTTCTATTGAGTTTAGCAAACCACGTTGATATAAACGGATTAATCCTGCTTGTTTAATATCGCTATGGTTGCTCTCTAACGCCATCAAATCAGCTTTTGGACTGTCCTCAGGCAGTAAGGTTTCTAAAATCACCAAAGCCTGTTTACGCACATTGGCAAATTGGTTTTGGCACAATACTTCTTGCAGTATTGGCAACACTAGACGCTGTAAATCTTCAGATTGCTTGGCAACGTCAAAATAACCATTGACTGCCAAAGTCACAACGTCTTCATGCTTACTTTTTAGGGCAATGTCTAAATATTCATAGCTATCAAGGGTTTGAGCCTCATCTGCTTGTTGTTGCTGTTGCTGATAAGCAAGGCTTGCCAACGCCTCAAACGCTATTTGCCGACCACGTTTGCTTGGGGCTTTATTTAGCTGTTTTTCTAAAATACTGGGGGCTTTATCCAGTCCATTATCAAGCCCACTTTGAGCAATCCATGTAATTAATTGCTCAACCTTATGGCTATCTTTGGCGGTTAATTTGTCTAAAACGTTACTAACAAGGGTTAAATTTTGCTTATCAACCTGCCCATTTAACAGCTCTAATGCCTCGTTAAAGGCAGTGTCAGCATGAGCCGAAGTGTCTGTTAATAAATCTTTTACCTGTTGATAGCCATCTTTGACAATATGAGCCACCTCACCCAATTTGCCTGCATTGCTATCAGTGATTAATACATAACGTAGGCTTTGGTCAGTACCAACTGCCACAATCGCTGACTGCCCCAAATAATTGACAAGGCTTAATTGGCGAATTTTGCTCAAATCCTCTTTGCAACTGTTGGGCTGACCCTTATCAAATGCCCATGATTTGATGGATTTATCGTCCGACCCTGTATATAAACGGCTGTCCGACACCAATAAGGCAGTGACCATCTCGCTATGCTGGCTGGCTTTGGCTCTATCTAAGGGGTGTAAATCGCCTTGCACATGGGTACGCAGTAATTTTTTATCCGTTCCTGCCGAAAAGAAATATTGCCCAACAGGCTCAAAACACACCACATTGACTTTGCCATCATGAAGTGTGGCTTGACTGCTAAAGGCAAAATTGGCAGTGGTGGCTGTATCATCTGTATCATCTGTATCATCACTTTGACCCAAATCTTGTCCCAACCACTGATAACTACTGATTTGACCCAAAGTATTTCCCACTACCAACCATTTACCATCGCTAGAGGTTGCAAAAGTGGTGGCAACGCCTGTGCCTGTATTGGTGATATTGGCAGTGCTGTCCGTTGCATTGTCTGAGGTGTTGTCTGATTGCGACTGTTGGCTTAATGGTAAAACTGCCAGACAATCACCAACCTGATGTTTTTGATATTGCCAAACCACAATATGACGAGGATATAAAACAGCGATTGCCCCTTCCAAAGTTGCCATAGCAACGGCATTAGGATTGTGTTTCTTATGGTTGTTATCATTGTTATTTGTGTCTGTAAAATCAGCAAATTCCGCCAACTTATCAAATGCAGAGGTATTGCTTACTTGTTTGATTTTTTTGGCTTGCCAATCGCTTTGGTACAAATGACCATCTTGCCCGACCATTATAATGGTGCTGTCTGCCAATGCACACATGGCTTGTATGGCACAAGGCATGGCAGTGGTTTGCAACGTTAATGGCTCTTTTGAGCTGTCAATACGATACAGCATTGGGCTGGTTTGTTTGTTGCTATCTGTATAATTGGGCTGGCGAGTAGTAAATATACTGGTATTGTCTTGACTGACAAGGGCGTTAATCTGCCCCCAATAAGGTAATGTGCTGTTTTTCATAAGATTATCTCGGTTTTAATTTTTTAATATTTGACTTATTCCTCCCCTTAACCCCTCCCAACGGGAGGGGGAACAATTCCTTCTACTTTGGAATATGGTTTGGGGTGGGAGTGGGCTAACTTACCTGTAAATGTTCTGCCAATTCAGGATAACGGTTAAGTAAACGAGTGACCGCTACCAAACAAGCATGGCGTTCCATCTTGCCTGCCGAATGGGTAAAGGTATAAAGCATGGGCAGTATCACTTGAGCAAAACTGCGGTCAGCCAATGCCACATCACGAAAAGTTTCAATCAATGCCAATTTGGCTTGGCTGGCAGGAATGACTTTTAAATGAGCTTTTTTCTCATCAGCCTTATTGCTTTGCTGATTGTATTTGCCATGTTTTTGTTGTTGCTTATCGTTTGCCTTACTCTCAGCTTTGCTCTCAGGCGTGGCAGGTAAGCGGGCAGGGGGCAACTCATACAATCCCCGTCTTAACAAAATTAATAGCTGTTCAAAATCAGCAGGTACATTATCTAGCAAGCTACTGGCAGGCTCATAAATAGCTGTTGCAGGGCTTGTTGTATTAGTGATGTCGTTTTGTTTACCAGCTTGTTTATCATTTTTTTGATTAGATTTTGTATCAGTGCTATCAGCTCTTTGTGTTTGTTTATTGGTTTGGTAATCTTGCAATTGGTTGTCGCTGATATGACGATTTTTAAAGCGTTGCCATAGCATAGTCACCGCAGAATATCGTACTTCACGGTCGCTACTTTGGGTTAAATAATATAAGGTTTCCACCTGTTGAAACTCTGGATAACGCTGTAATAAAGTAATACCAAGCTGGCGAGCAAAACGGCGTTTGCTATCAATTAAGGCATATAACGTAGTGGCACTTAAGCGTTGTTTTAGCTCACTTGGGCTTAGATGATAACGACGGTTTTCAGCGGTTTGCTCACTGATAAAGGCTTGGGTTAATAGCTCTTGCACCTCGCTATGGGTGGACTCAGCCATCATCACCCATTGCTTGCTGTCAGGTTGCCAGTTTGCCAACTCATATTTACTTAATAACAAACCAAACTCACGCAAGCGAGTGTTGCCATGTTGCAGTAGCGGAATGACACGCTCAGGGCTAAAAAATTCAGCAGGAATAATGGCGTCAGGGTCGACAGGGCGGTCAGTCAATGCCAAACAAATATCGGCATGGTGATGGCTTAAATAGCTAATTGCCAACTCACTAATGGGATCGGTTGGGTCGTCGGTTGCCATATTCCATAAGGCAGTTGCCCCTGCCAGCACCTCATCTTCGCTTGCCTCACGCACTTGACCTGTGAGCATTTGCAAAAAGGCGGTTTCTGAAATGATTTTTAACTCTGCCCCTTTGGCAATTAAATCCTCAGCTTTTAACTGCTTACTGCCTTTGCGACCATTGCCATATAACGGTGAACCTTCATCACCAATGACTAAATAATCAAGTTTATTATTGACCGCACTGCTAATCGAGCCATTTGCCTCTTTCACCAGTTTTTCTGCCTCACCTCGGCTCATACTATTCATCTTACCAGTGAACAAATAGCGTTGCCCTGACAAATCGACAGTCACTGTTGTTACGGTATTAGCATTAGTGGTGGGCGATTCGGGTTGCTCATTGTCTTGCTGATTTGTTTGCTTGCTTGGGGCAAAGTCGGCAGGTAAAAAGCCTTTATTAATCCTATCAATGGCAAATTCACGATAAACGCTTTTTTCACTTTGTGCCAATTTCATCAGCCAATCAAAACCCAATTGGGTAGGGGCAAAACGGCGCACATCAGACAGCCAATATCGTACGCTATATGCTAAGTCCTCATTAAAGGTTAAATGGCGTTGCCAATTTGTGGCAATTTTTTGGTTATTAGGATTATCAGCATTTTCATTATTTTCATTGCTATCAATATTTGTAGAAGTATCACCATGGATAAGCTGTTGTATCCACTCATTACTATTCCAATCAGGCTCATACGCCAATGCTTGCCAAAAACTTATTGGCAAACGATTGGCAGTGATTAATTCTTCATTTATCCACTCTTCAATGGTATCTTGCGATAAGGGGTGCAATAATAGCCGTTGCCAAACTTCAGCATCAACCGCATTTAAATCCAGCGTTTTTAACTGTTTTAAAACAAACGCCATCGCCTGTTTCATTGCCTTAGCCTGTTGCATCGCCTTATTATAAGCACTGTAATAATCGAGATAACCACCACCATAATTATTATCTGTAACATCAATATAACGACTGATATTGATAAAATAATCTGTGCCTAACTCTTTTGCTGAATATAAATTGGGCAACTGTTTACTGGCAAAATTGACACTATGCTTATTACCACTGATTAACCGCTCAAAAAACCACTCAGGGGTCAAATCTCGACGATTAAAATGCTTACTTAACTGCTCGCCTGCCACCTTATGATGATAATCGGTATCTAAAAGCTGACCCCAACCCTCAATACCGACATCTTTGCGTGGGTCACGACTTAAAATCTGCTCAATGGCAAATTTACGCACGCTGGCATGTTCAGAGATTGCCAAAAACATCAGCTCGTTTAATGGCAAATCTTGGGCGTAACTTTTGGCATAACTAATGGCGTATTCATAAGCGTCTTTATTATCAGAATACAACAGCTTAATCACCACCGTATGCAAGCCTAACTCGCTAAAACGGGCTTTTTCAAAATTTGGCGATTGGGTCAATAGCCACACAATCATCTCATCACGAGCTTGGCTATGGTTATGCCCTGATGATAATTCTTGAATGGTCTGTACGCTGACATCACGCAACTGTGTCTGAAAATCATGCTTTAAACTGTCAGTGGCAAACTGGCGAATTGCCTCATTTTTGGCTTGTTTTAACACAGTAAATAATGGCTCAGGGTCTTGTTGCCACGCCTCAGCAAATGCTCGTGACTTATTATCAAACAGCTTTTGGCGGTGCTTATAACCAAAGCGACTCACCCCATAATTTTGCTCTTTGCTATTATGAAAACAAATATGATTAAGCACCCAACTGTTACGTTGTTGCTCACCATTGATATTGATATCCTCATCGTACGCCACCAACACCGCACAACTTGCCTCAATATAACAAACAGGCAACTGATGACCGAGTGTGCGTAAATACCGCCACGCCCTTAGGCTCATATAAGTTTTGGTCGCCTTGCTGACAGGAGTTCTCATACTATTATCAAAGCGATGAGCGTCAATTTTGGCAGTTAAACAACCAAATATCTCATAATCATGCAAAAATTCAGCTTGCTTATAAATATACTTAAACCCTTTCCACACCCCATAGCTAAGTGGTAGGCGAGCAATCGCTTGTTTTAACACCTGCCGAGAATAGGCACTGCCATCGTCCCATAAGGCAGTTAAAATCAGATGAATCTTAAAACGGTCGGGTAGGGGATAGACGCCTTCATCTGCCTCAAGTTTGGCAATCATCGCCACCCGCTCAGCAAACTGCACCTCTGGGTGCTTTTCTCGAAACTCAACGCTAAAAATCTTGCTTAAAAATCGCTCAAAGGTCAGCTCATCTTCGGGAATTGGCTTGTCTATTGTTGGGTCTGGTTGGGAAGCTAAAGTCAGAAGTTTATCTACCAAAGTAGGGTCTTGTACTTGCCAAGCATGTGATACTTGCGAAAATGTCAGTGTCATGATGAACTGCCTTGTTAAAATAAAATGAATATTTAATTGTTGATTTTATAAATAGGTTTTATGACTAAATGATAATAATTGATGATGACACTCTTTATAGCATAAAAAGTAGTGGTTTTTAATAGTTAATTACAGTGGCGTTAAATAAACGCGTCAATGATTGTCGTGACTGTTTAACCTAAGTTAAAAACAGCATTGACAACAATCTTTGACTACTGCACAATAATAACCGTTGTGAGATTTAGCGTTTCACTGCTTGCAGTGAGGGGCGATGTTGCGTCGTCCACGAGACAAGCCTGTACATTTGACACAAGGAAGACTGTTTCAGCCCTACTAATACCTAATAGACCCCCCTAGTGTATTAGTTCGCTGGCGCAATCACGCAAACGTGATTGAACTAATTACACTAGGGGGGTCTATTAGGTGTAGGTCAGTGAGTCTTCCATGTACCCAGTTATGAGGTAAATCAACAACATACTAAACCCCAGTTATTATGATAATAACTGGGGTTTTTTTATGGCAAATTCTTTAACTCGCAATCATTTGTTTAAGCCATTAACTAAACCATCAGCGGTAATTCTAACCACTGTGTCTGCGGGTAATTAGCTTGCAAATAGCGTTGTAAATAGTCCTTTGTACTATTACAAATGCTGTTATCGCTATTAGTAACCCTATCAGTATCTAACTCTCCACCCAAATAGTGATTATATATAACGCTATGCAACTGTAAGCCCCGATTGCTAATCGCTTCAATGCTAAGTAGGGTATGATTGATACTGCCCAATCTACCTGAAGTTACTAATACCACAGGATATTGACAGTCACTAATATAATCAAGGGTTAATAAATCATCGTTTAATGGCACTAAAACCCCGCCAGCCCCTTCTAATAGTACGATATCATACTCAGCCTCAAGCTGTTTAGTTGCCTTGAGAATAATTTCTGGGTTAATTTTTTCACCAACTAAGGAAGCTGAAAAATGTGGTGAAGCGGGTTTTGGATATACATAAGGGCAGGTGATACCATCTTTATCGACTTGCTGTAGGTCAATGCCCATCATTTGTCGATGCGTTAAAATATCATCAGCGATACCTATACAGCCTGTTTGTACTAGTTTTTGAGTAATCACCTTTTTACCTTGTGCTTGCATGGTTTTGGCAAGCCAGCCTGTGGCATAGGTTTTGCCAATATCGGTATCAATCCCAGTAATAAATAGCACTGCCATGATGGTTTATTCCTTAATTACCTTTAAATATGATTTTTATAAAAATATTTAAGAATCAATTAAAATAATCAATCAATAAATCTACTAATGTTGTGCATAAATGCTCAAGCTGGTCATCTGTGATGATAAGTGGTGGCATAATATATACCAGCTTTCCAAATGGACGTACCCAAATATCTGATTCTAATAATAATTTTTGAAATTTCGGCATATCAATTACTTGCTGTAGCTCAATCACACCAATTGCACCGAGACAACGTACATCAGCAACCTCAGATAAGTTAAAAGCAGAGGCTAAATACTGTTGGAGTAATTTTTGTATGTGACGTGCTTTGCTGGGAATATCGTTAGCAATAATAAGCTCAACTGAGGCTTTTGCCACAGAGCAGGCTAGGGGATTACCCATAAATGTTGGGCCATGCATCAGTGCTGGATAGTCGCTATGGCGGATAATTTTTGCCACATGGCGGGTACATAAGGTAGAAGCAAAGGTCATATAACCACCTGTTAATGCCTTGCCAATGGTCATAATATCTGGTGAAATCTGAGCATGATGACAGGCAAACATCTCACCAGTACGTCCAAATCCTGTGGCAATTTCATCTGCAATCAAGAGTACGTTATAGTCATCACAAAGTTTGCGTAATAGCTGTAAATACTCAGGGCTATAAAAACGCATTCCGCCAGCACCTTGTACGATTGGTTCAATGATAAAGCCAGCTAATTTTTGATGATTTTGAGTGAAAAAGTCGGTTAGATTTTGTTTAACATTGGCAGATAATGGCTGATTAAAGCCCATAGGTGGTGCTTTCACAAAGTTCTGAATGGGTAATTGTTTGCCATATAAGCCGTGCATGCCAGTCACAGGGTCACAAACGCTCATTGCATGCCACGTATCACCATAATAGCCTGAGCGTGTGGTGGCGAATTGGTTTTTCAAAGGCTTGCCATTTGCAACCTGATATTGCAACGCCATTTTTAGAGCAACTTCAACCGAGACACTACCGCTATCAGCATAAAAGATGGCATCAAGCCCAGTAGGCACTATAGATAGTAGCAACTTACCAAGCTCAATTGCTGGCTGGTGGGTTAAGCCACCAAACATCACATGTGACATTTTATCGACTTGCTGGTGTATGGCATCATTGAGCTTTGGATGATTATAACCATGAATCGCTGACCACCAAGATGACATACCATCAATCATACGTCGTCCATCTTCAGTATAAAGATAAACACCATCGGCACGGTCGATAACAATATTAGGATATGTTGGTGGCAAGCTGGCATAAGGATGCCAAAGGTGTTGGCTGTCGAACTGATTCATTGTAAGACCTAGTGAGACAAAATCCATATTATAACAGCGAATATAAGTTATTGGTTTTATTGGATACAAGCCCCCTGTTTCGATTGGTTTGTTTTCGCATAATATATATTATGTTAAATAAAAGATACCATGCAATAACTTTATAAAAACTACCTTATTCTTATTGTTTTATTCACAAATCCAAAAGACTAACAGATACTTTGAGTCTAAGTTTTATCTTACTATTGAATAACGAGGAATATAAAGCATGGTTACTGCTCGTGATGACTGTAAAAAACTGGTAAAACTTTAGAGCCAATGAATAAGCTTTACAGACATGGGAAGGGAAATCTATAAAGAACCCTAGTTTTAACAAACCCCTTTACCTTGTTTAAGTTCATCATCACATTATTTGAGCTGACTAGGGAAGATGCTGAATATATTCACCTTATGATCGAGACTCTCCCCTACTTCTAGACTTCTTCAGATTTCAATTTCCATGGTCAAATAATAATAAAGTATAGATTAAATTTAATTGACAAGTGAATATATATTAAATATTATTTTTACGCATACACTTGTTCACATAATAGCAATAATATTACTGTAATAAATCAAAAATGATTAATAGGTATAAACTATGGATACAAATTCACACAAACTACACAATAAGCCACACACCCAAAGCTTTTCAAAACTCACCTTATCTTCTGCTGTCAGTACAGGAATACTCGCCCTCTTTTCTAGCTCATCAGCATTTGCTGATATAGCAGCTGGTCAAGATTGGCTGAGTCAACAAGCTTCAAGCGCCCATCCTCAAAGTTTTATTGCCAATCCATTACAGACTCAGCAAGAAGTTGCGCAGACATTGCAGTTATTACAGCAACAAGTAGCAAATACAAATTTAACAGACCTTTTAGCTCAAGAAAAAAGCAGTGAAGGCTTGGTACGGTTAATTTTATTAGCACACAGCCAAAATGAAGTGCTACATCCTGCATGGCAACAACTGGTTCATAATCAAAATGATGATGGTGGTTTTGCACATGTTGAAGGTTGGCAGTCCAATCCACTAGATACAGCTTTTGTATTAGTTGCCTTAGCTGAGACGGATTATTTATCAGGGTTAGATAGCCATAGTCGCCAGCAATGGCAAAGCCGTATTAGCTCTGCCCTACACTACCTTGCTTCACAGCAACATAGCGATGGTGCTTATCGTATTTCCCATCTGGATAACTTATATACCAGTAGTTATGTATTATCCGCATTTACACCTTATTTAAATTCTTATGGACAGTATATTCCTACGGTACAAAGTCTAGTTACCTATTTAAAGTCTCAACAAACAGCACCTGCCACATGGTCAAATCAAAGTAACAATAAAGGTCTTTTTTTAGATGCACTGGTCGCAGAGAGTTTATATCCTTATCAAGCCAGCAATCAAATAAATGACTTTCGGCAAGCTTTTAATAATAGAGTCATCGCTCTACAAGCAGATGATGGTAGCTGGCAAAACGATGCTTACGTAACCTCGCTTGTATTAAGAGCATCTGAAAAGCTAAGCCACCATCCTATTAATCCAATTACATCAGCAATTAGCTTATCGGTCATTGATGCAGAGACCAATTTATCATTGGCAAATGTGCATCTAACTGCGAGTGCTAGCAATAGTGCGCAGGCTATAGAAGTTCATAGTGATACCGAAGGCAATCTGTTGCTACAAGATGTCAGCGAAGGGGATTACGTCTTCCACCTAAGTAAAGATGGCTATGCCAGTGTGCAGTTCCGTTTGCATTTACAGCAAGGTGAGCAAATCAATCTTGGTCAAGTCAAGCTTAGCCGAGCCACTGCAGTCAGTAATGGTCAGATTCAGGGCGTAGTAACAGACAAGCTATCAGGTAGCCCTATTGCCAATGCTACAGTTACTGTGGTTTTGGTAGATAGTGATGGTAAGAAACTGAGCAATATTGACCCTATTATTACAAAAAGCAATGCTCAAGGTGCGTATCAGATTGTATTGACCGAGCAACAGCAACAAGTATCTAATGGACGGTTTGGTGTCGATGTTCGGGCAACAGGTTATGCACCTACGCAAGGTACTGGCATTGCTCCTGCGGGTGGCTCAGTATTATTTAGCCCTGCTCTACAGCTACAAACCCACACACAAGCACTACTAACAGGGCGTATACTGGATGAATCTGGTCAGCCCATCTCCGATGTATTGATTGTTAATAAGGGTAATGCAAACAATACAACCACTACCAATACGTCGGGTTTGTTTAGTATTTCTGGACTAGATACAGGTCAGCAGACATGGCAAATACAAAAAGAAGGCTTTCAGATTGCAACCCTAAACTTTGTTGTTAATGAGCCTAGAACTTATAATGCAGGTGATGTTTACTTATCTGCCATTCAACGAAGTGACCCGAGTGATCCCAATAGTGACCCCCTACCCCCAAAAGTTGGCACGTTTGTTATTACTCCTACAGATGCTCAAACAGGACAGCATGTACAAGGGTTTACTGTTACTGCAGAAAAGCTGGATGCAAGTAATAACGTCATTCAAACGCAATCTTTCACCCCAAATAATGAACAAAATCTAGCGACTGAGTTAAGTATTGAGTTGCCCACTGGTAAATGGCGACTGACAGTCTCACACCCTGCATATCAAGCCAACCATCAAACTTTTAATTTAACAGATGCACAAAGTATTAATTTTGCACCTGCACTGACATTAAATCCTTATGCACTCTCTGCTGATGTTGTTGATTCCTTAACTAACCAAGCCATTACCAATGCACCATTTCAAGTCATTAATAATGATAATGACCAAGTTTTATACAATGGTAAAACAGATACAAACGGACACCTTAGTATCCCGAGCAATCTAACAGCCAGTAATCTTCGTCTTGAGATTACACCGCCTTTATATCTATCAACGACGCGATACATTAACCGTCAAACTGAATCTACAACCAATGTGAATCTGGGTGAGATTCGCTTACGACCAAAGTCAGCACAGGTTATTCTGCCTGACCTTGTAGTAAGCCAGTTAGATACCACAGACTTAACTACAGAGCAACAGAGTTTAATTACTACAGGTACATTACACGCCAGCATTAGCAATAAAGGCAATGCTGAGGTTAGAGACGATATTAAGATAACTGCATTTATTGATAAAAATAATAACCGGCAACTTGATGAGGGTGAGCAGATCGTCGGTAGCACTACCCTAACCGATACATTAGCCATAGATGGTACGGTTCAAGTTGATATTGATATATCAGGCAAGGTAGATTTTAGAGATGCACCAATCGCTGTCATGGTTGATAGCGATGAAAAAATCGCTGAAAAAGAAGATGGTAATAATGTTCGTTTAACCAGTGATGGTGTGGAGATTAAGCCTGAGCAAGGCACGCTTGAGGCTGAGATGGTTTGGCATTGGAAACCTGGTTCTAATACGCCATACCCAAGTTATGATCAAGTGATGGCTTCTCCTGTAGTTGCACCCCTATATGATTCTAATAAAAATAATAAAATAGATATTGATGATGAAAGATTCGTATTATTTACTAGTTTCAGTAACGGCAATTATCATAGTGCAAATGGTGTTCTTAGAATAATAAATGCTAATAATGGTAAAGAGCTAAAAAGTTTTGGTATAAAGGAGTCTCAAGGTTTTGCACCTGCCCCTTCAGGAAATATTGCTTTAGCTGATTTAAACGGTGATGGTGTAGTTGAGATTCTTGTTACAACTGAAAGAGGTATTAGTTGTTACACCATAGAGGATGGTTTGGTATGGCATACAGATATTGTCAAACAACAAGGTTATTGGAAGCCAATATCTATGTCTGCACCTGTAGTCTTTGATATTGGAAATGATAGTTCTCCTGAAATAATAATTGGTAAAAATATTTTAAATAAAAATGGAGATATTATTTATCAAGACTCTAGTAGATGGAGGGGTTCAGTTCAAATATCTAATGCTTTTCATTATCAAAATAAAAGTTTGGCTGTTATAAATGGTGCTTTATATAATTTAGATGGATTTACTAAACTTCATGATTTTGTTTTACCAAGCTCCTACACTTCATCTGCTCTAGTGAATACAGGAAATGATGAGACACCAGAAGTTGTTATTGCATCAAGCCAAGGTTTGTATTTATTTGAGATGGATGGTACAAAAAAGTGGGGGCCAATTAGAATAACGAATAGAAATGCTGGCTCTCCTATCATTGCAGATATGGATAATAACGGTATACCAGATATTGGTATAGCCACTGAAAATGATTATTTGGCTTTTCGACTAGATGGAACATTAATGTGGTCTATTCCTGTATCTGACTATTCTTCAAGTGTAACAAGCTCAACGGTATTTGATTTTGATAATGATAATAATGCTGAAGTAGTATATGCAGACGAACAGAAATTAAGAATTATTAATGGTACAAACGGTGAGATAAAGACTCAATTTAATAATATCTCTGGTACTTTATATGAATCACCAATTATTGTTGATGCAGATAATGATGATCATGCTGATATTATTGTAGTTTCGAATAATTACTCTCGTCGTCACTTAGGTACTACTGGTGTACGCATGTTTTCCAGTAAGAATAAGGACTGGGCAAATACCAGACATATTTGGAATCAACATAACTATCATATTACTAATATTAATGATGATATGACTGTGCCAACTTATGAGGAAGCTAGTTGGCTAAAACATAATACTTATCGATTAAATACCATTCTCGGTGTTAATCCTATAGCTGCTACTGACCTTACTACCTCCTATCTACAAATATCTGATAATGGCAGTACCACACCCAGTCGTTTTACTGCCCGCATTGGTAATGCAGGGGGCAAAACCGTTGCCAAAGGCACACCGATTAGCTTTTATCGTCTTCCACAAGGAGCAGATAACAGCCAAGCTCAGCTACTTGAAACCATCACGTTAACTGAGTCCCTAGCAGGTGGTGACTATGTTGATATCAGTATTGACTATACACCAGCAAATGGCAGTCTTGCTGACTTTGGTGAGCTTATCGTTATCGCAAATGATGCAGGTGCTGGTATAGACAGTGCCACAGGCATTGTAAATCCGACAGATCCAAATGACCCCAATACATCAGCAGATACACAAGGTGTTATTCAAGAATATACCCGTCATAATAATCTGGCTCGTATTAGTATTACAGGGGAGTTCACGCGTTTTAGTCTTGCTGGCGAGGTAGATAAAACACATTATCAAGCTGACGAAACCGTTACCATTAGTGCCATACCAACCAACTTAGGAAGCTTCCCAACCACCCCTGATGTGCGAGTGAGTATCATTGATAGTGTGGGTAATGTGGTCAAGCAATTTGCAGACACACCTGTTGACTTGGGCGTGGCATTGACCAATATCGGCAATCCTCCTGTTAATAGTGCCAATGTTACCCACACATGGCAAACAGGACAAACCCGCACTGGCAACTACCATGCTCATATTGAGCTAATCTATCAAGATAAAGTTGTTGCCAGTCTAGATAGACCTTTTGCCATTGTCGCTGATGACATCAACGGGCTAAATGCACAAACAACCAGCCAGCTATATGTCGATAAAACGCAATACTTTGCGACAGATCTGGTACAGATTCATTCACGCCTGCAAAATACTGCCAGTAATGCCATGGCAACACAACGAGAGGTTCATTTAACCGTTGCCGACCCTAATGGTGATATTATCTGGACACAAGACTATAACTATCATGAGCTTGCCCCAAATGCACTCAAAGACCAATACTTTACCCTACCCCTTGCCAATGCACCGTCAGGTCACTATACCGTTACCAGTACCACTACAGCCACTGATGGTAGTCAAGCTCCACAAATATTGACACAAAGCTTTAAGGTGCTTACCGCCAGCGAATCAGGCTTTGGCATTACAGGTCAGATTACTGCCCAGCCTCAAGTCAACCTTGGGGAAACAGTGAATTGGCAGTGGCAAGTTGCTAATAATAGCAATGAAGGTTTAACCGACTTACCACTGTCTATTGCCCTATTTAGACAAGATGAGAGTGAGCCATTTGCCACATTGCCTTTATCTTCTATCTCCTTAGACACCTCAGGTAAACTGACAGGCAGTGTACCTTGGGTAAGTACAGGACAAGCCAATAGTCAAGTCAGTGCTGTACTACTTGCCAATTTTGCTGGCAAGCAAAAAGGATTGGCTCAAACCACGGTCACTCTTTTAGAGCCTCCCGTCACTGTACAAATTAATGAGCAAGAGCAGATCAGCGATAGCTTATTGGTCTATTATAGCTGTGCTGAAGGCTGGCATACTTATGTGCAAAATTTCAGCTTTGGCATATTTGAACATGGCTGTTTTGATCAAAGAGCAAACCTACTACAGCGCTATTTAGACCGTATCCAAGTGCCTTACAAACTGGTCAAACGTCCAGAGAACTTTGCTAACGAGATGCAAAGTGGTAAATATGGACAATATTGGCTACTTGGCTCAATCGAGCAGCTGCGCCCACATACCAAAAAAGAAATTACCGAGTTGGCTTTTAGTGGTGATAATGTCGTCGTAGACAGTGGCTTAAATAGCTGGTTAAACCAAGACTTGTATTTATTGGCTGGTGTAAAACACAAAGGGCGCGTATTACCTAACCATGCTGATTTAACCGTTGATACAAATAAATTAACACCACCTGATGACCCTATTATCGCCAATACCCCATTAAAAGCTGATGGACGTAAACAGATGGGTAGCCCTTACCACTCTATGTGGGTGCAGTGGCTAGAGCCAACAGACCCCAACAAAACCCAAGTCTGGGCGACCATGAATGGTCAAAGAAGACGCCTAACCAATATTGCCCAGCATCAAGAAGCCTATAAAGACTATCCTGCCATCACCACCCAACGTTATGGTAATGGCATGCCAGTCGCTCTGAGCTTCGACTTGGTCGGCAGTCTATATTGGGCAACTCATGCTAACAACTTATCACCCTATAATAATAATGCCAATGTACAAGAGCTGCGCTGGGATAACACCTTAAAACAACTACTGACAGATAAAAGACAAGTTGCCAAAGCAGACTATGTACCACAAGAAGTCGTACGCATCCCCATCCGCTTACATAACCAAGGACAGGCAAACAAACGCATACAAGTGGATATCAACTTACCAACGGGTAGTCAATGGCTAGGCTATAAAGGTGGCACTGACGATACCTTAGCAGGTGATGACACCGTTCATTACCAAGTAACCTTAAAGCCACAACAACAGCTCAATGATGTCATTACCGTTCGCCTTCCTAAAGCTTCAGGCACTCATGCCATTCGCATCACTGTCTTGGATATTAACAACCAAAGTAATCAACAAAGCGGGCATATCTTGGCACAAAAAGAATCTCGTTATCTGGTGCGAGGTATTGATAGCCGTATTCAGCTACTACAACAACACATACAACCATGGCGAGTATTTGGCATAGATGGCTACTTAGCACTCAATGCTAAAACTCAAATCAATCTTATTAACACACACTACCATAACGGTGCAAAACAGCTGACTGTCTACGAGGCAGCAAGGCTGGGGAATACCCTATCCAGTATGCAAAGCCTACCTGACCGTGATATTCAAGCCATACGTCTAGAAGTCGATGAGTTACTGCGAGCATTACAAATAGATTGGTACATTGAGCGTGATGGTTATATTCCTCCTCCATAAACACTCATAAGCAGAAACTGACAGCAGAAAATAGAGATAACTAACGAAATAGACTAAAAGAATACTAAGGAACAACCATGAACCTATTTTTTCGACCAAACCCACAACAGCCTGAATATAACCAAGCAACTAAGCTGTCTAAAGCACTGAGTATCATTTGCACCGCAGGGCTACTTAATGTCATGAGTCTACCAGCACAGGCTGCCGCCGTGAATGAACGAGCCAAAGCTGCCTATCAGGCGCAGCAAAGCCTTGTCGGTAATGATGCTTATGACAAACTAATTAATCTCACCAGTAAATATGAACTGGAGCAACAAAGCTACCAACAACAGCGCCAACATTACTTATCTGGTCGTAGCATCTTTAAAAAGACCATAGACGGTATTACCAATCTTTTTACTGATGATAATGAAGTGGTTGATACCATAGACCCTGAGCTACTCGAACAAACTCGTGAGCAAATACAGTCTTTGCAACAGCAATTAACCACTGAACAACGCACCCTCATTGCGACTTTGCGAGATCAAACTGCACAAATGCAACAAGCAGGCTTTGATAGACAAGCCTTTTTAGATCATCGAGATTTAATCTTAGAGGTAGATAAACGCTATCAGACCCTACAGGGACTGCTGAAACAGGTAGCACAAAGCCAAACACCAGCGCAGACACTAAATGCTATCACAGCCCTGAATACCCAACTACAACAATGGCAACCACCCCAGTCTCAAACCGATGTAGAAAATCTACCATGGGGGATGCCTGATAGTGAAGTGCGTGAGCCCATCGTCAGTGAAGCAGACAGCGTGGTCTTACAAAATGCCAGCTACACTGACTCTCAAGCAATACCTTACTCTGCCATTCATCAATGGCGCAATACTGAGTATCAAATCGGGCAGTTATTACTCAATAGGGATATAGTACAAACTGATTTTCAAAAAGTCGCTGGCTTGGCTGGTCAAACCGATGCAGGTAACTGGACGGTACTCAATGCCCTACCTGCTGAAGTACAACCTGCTGACCTAGCAGAAACACCTGATGTATATATTAGTGAAAATATTGAAAATTTAGCATTTTCTTTAGATTATAATCCTGCCAAAATCTATAAATGGGTACATGACAATATTGAATATATCCCCACTTATGGCAGTATCCAAGGCTCTGAATATTGTTTAGAAACATCTCGTTGTAATGCTACCGATACTGCAAGTTTATTGATTGCTTTAATGCGTGCCAGTGAAATCCCCGCGAGATATGTTTATGGGACAATTGAAATTCCTAGCGACATGGCTATTAACTGGTTCGGTATTGATAACATGGATGCCATAGGAAATTTGTTAGGTCAAGGCGGTATTCCACATCGTTTTATCATGAATGGAAGCAAAATTCAGAGTATTCAGCTTGAGCATATATGGTCAGAAGTTTATATTCCTTATATACCATCCAAAGGAAATATTGATTTTGATATTTTGGGAAATGGTATAAAACCTAGTCAGTTAAATAGCCACTGGATACCTCTTGATGGCTCATACAAAAAGGTTAGTTTCTCAAGTACAAATTTATCTGATGAATTCAATTTAGAAAGTGATGACATTTTAAACAATTTAATTAAAGGCACTGAGTTTAATACTGAAAAAAATAGCTTCCAAGGATTTAATAGTGATAACTTAGAACAAGTCCTAGAACAACAAATACAAAAAATAGATAACAAAAATTTAGTATTTAATACTGAATATGATTCAACCCAATATATACATAAAACAAGAATAACGCCTTATTCCAGTGACTTGCTTAGTCCTATACTACCGTATAAGGTAAAAACCTTGATTTCTGATTACCATGAACTGCCTGAGAGTCTCAAGCATTATTTCATAATTAAGGCATATGCTGATGATAGATTTGCAGGATATCCTGATTTAGCTTCACCCATTGCTAATATCAAAATTGCTACATCACAATTACAAGGTAAACATTTAGCACTCTCATTTTTACCAGCTTCTGATAATGAGAAATTAAAACTGACTAATATAGTGAAAGCTAACAATAATGGTACAGTTAACTTTGAAACATTATCTAAATCTAAAAGTTTACCAACCAATATTAATCTAAGGGCTCAAATAACATTAGATGGTGAAGTACTAAAGCCAATTAATCAAACTTATAAATTAGGTTATGATACGACATTCTACATGGGTTATCAGAGTCCAAATAGTAGTAATAGATTAGCGCGTAAAAAAGTCACTGCTGGCGAATATCATGCCATTGGTTATAACTTACAGGGAATTAGTGACTTTCAACTTGGGAAGATATCCACTAATTACAACCAACAACTTGATGACCCAACACAATCAAATCAAAACTCTGCACATGATACTACTGGACAAATACTACAAGCAGGGATACAAGGATATTTTGCTTTCAACGATAAGCAATCTAAACTCATGCAGGGTCAATCTAATATTCTACAATATCCCTATATGAGCTTTGGTACATATTCAACTAATTTAAATACACAATATAGATATGGACTTCCCTTTAGAACCGCATCAACTGGTACGGTCATGGATATTGATGTTATTAAAAATATTACCGTAGATATCACTCACAATGTGGCAAATGCTTTAAGTGTTTTGAAAGCTCAAGGTTATCAAATGAGTGCTAATGAACACAGAATCCCTGAGGCTTTATTCAATACTGACGAGCAACCTAATCAAGTAAAAGCCATAAGTGCTGTTAAGGCATTACAAATTGCTATGCAAGAAGGGCAGAAAATCTTTTATTTCAACAAAGCAGAGCAGGATAAAATCCTCCCACAAATCAGTCATGATAGTGATACTATGAAGGATATTGCTAATGCTCTAAATCAAGGTAAATACGTCACCGTATCAGAACGTCCTATTGAATATGCAGGTTGGTCAGGCAGCGGCTATATACTAGAATCAGTCTATGGTGGTGGCGGTGCATATATGATTAGTGGAGGGTTAAATGGTGGCTCTGCACAAGCGAGCGATGGAGATACTGATCTGGCATTAGCAGGTATGGCTGTCTTATCAGAGGTAAAACCAACGAAGTTCAAAGTAAACTTCTTTGGTATGTTGGAATGTGAGTTTAAAAGAACTAGCTCAATATTAAAGATAATTCTTACTTTAGCTGCTATAAGCCTCTTAGTCCCATCTATTCGAGAAATGCTAAAAATACCAGAACTCGCTCCTCTAGCAGCCGAGTCTATAAAAGCTATGATGGTAGCCAGTCTTGCTCTCTTTAGTGTTAATAGTTATGGTAACTATAAAGAAATAAAAGAAATAAAAACAACTGATAATTTACAAGACTGTGTCTGTAAGAGTGGTATAAGGGGAAAATCAGGAGCTTGCTGGATTTGTAGTAGAGAAAGTTACTTTATTTTTAAAAATAGAAAAGAGGCTGCTGAGTCCACTACAAATACTTTAGGTAAGTGTAAATATGGCATGAAATCTAATGAGTTGAATACTAGAGCAATAGCATGGACAGAGTTAGCTAATGCAAGAAATGCAGTTAATCATTGCTTCTTTCCTCCTGATAACGGTCACATTGTAGTGGCATAATAAAGTTAGACAACAAATAAGAGGTTATACTACCAGTAAAAAAGGAGAAACAGTATGACCAGTAAACGCAAAAGATATAGCCGAGAGTTCAAGCTTGAAGCGATCAGTTTAGTC
>NZ_VEWM01000046.1 GCF_020662265.1 Psychrobacter sp. I-STPA6b | reverse complement strand
ACACGATCGTATTCTGTGATAATAAAAGGATCGTTATTATGCTTGTGATTGTTCTTGTAATCGTATTTTTTTAGAAAGTCTTCAACGGCTTTGTCCGAAAAAAAAAGCAGCATACTTCGGTTATTTTGACTCATAGAAATGCTTTCGCTCATCAAGCAATTACCTGCTTTGATAATGACAAATTTATCGTTTTCTATGCGTGTTGTATGGTTTTGAGTAACAAGTTCTTTTGTTCCGTTGAGCAGAAAACTAAAAACATTTTTAGAAAGCTGCACCTTGTTTTTGATGATACTTTTCGAAATAAAATATTCATGCAGTTGTAGTTCACTATCATTGTCGGTTTCTATTTGGTCAGGTAAAAATTGAATTTCCATGTTCTAATTATATTTTTTCTACAATACATATAGTTATCCAAATAGCTCACTTGCC
>NZ_VEWM01000125.1 GCF_020662265.1 Psychrobacter sp. I-STPA6b | reverse complement strand
ATCCAGCACATGGTGCCGGAAGTGCCTGCGGAAAAAATTTAAGCAAAGAAACTGTTGGAAGTATTGGTGAACAAAAAGCAACTAATTATGCTTTGAGAGCAAATATGACCAAAGAAGAATTTGTAAAAGAAGTTACCGATGGTTTATTGCCACCGCCAGCTTATTTCCCTATGAATGTCAAGTTGAATAAAGAAGGCTATGAAAATGTAGAAACTATAATTAGCGAAGCCAAAGCCTTTGATGCTAAAACATTCGAATTGGTTGCCAATGAAACGGATGCTTTGATACTAGATGTTCGTCATCAAGACGATTTTGAAAAAGGTCATATTCCTAAATCTATTTTTATAGGAATTGATGGTGGATTTGCTCCTTGGGTTGGTGCCTTAATTTTAGATTATAAACAACCTATTTTATTGGTAACTCCTATTG
>NZ_VEWM01000129.1 GCF_020662265.1 Psychrobacter sp. I-STPA6b | reverse complement strand
TGTAGAAGGTTTCGTCGTCGGTGTTGTTGATGACCACGTGGATGACGTCGGGGAGTCGGGTCTGGGCCAGCAGGGCGGTCAGCACCTCGGCAATGCTTTCCTCCTCGTTATAGGCGGGGATGACGCACGCGATGGAGGCGCGGCGGGTGGCTGGCTGCGCGTCCCTACCTGCCGTGACGGTCAGGTAGGGGGACTCCACTGCGGTTTCTGACGTGATGGTCATTGGCTCCTCCAACGCTCGACGAACTGTTGTCCCCAGTGTGTAAAACCTGCATCAAGGAGTGGTGCGAAAAGCTATTAATGAATTCAGAGCACTTGCTCAAGCCCCCTTGCGTGGTCCTTGCAGGAATTCCCACCGTCCTCCCAGCTTTTGTCGGTGGCGCCGCGTCGAGACGGACGACGGCGGCAGGGTGCGGTGAGAATGGGTGCCA
>NZ_VEWM01000035.1 GCF_020662265.1 Psychrobacter sp. I-STPA6b | reverse complement strand
TTATTACGTTGGTTTTTTCCTAATGCGCTGCTAATTGTTTCGTTTACATTTCCGAATTTGTACGGTTCTATTTCAATTATTCTATCGTAAGACCAGTATTCTTTTTTCACTTTTACCATAGTGGCGTTTAAAAACGTTCGAAAGTTTCTATTGCCAAACTTATCAATATCAATTGCAGTTTCTTTAAAATAAGAGTTACTTAAACCGTGTTTAAACGAAACTATTACCCAATTAATTGGCGTTAAAATTATCCATAAGATAGTGGCGATGATGTAAAGTAATATTCCCATAATTATTCAATTTTATTTCCTTCTACAAAAATTTCGTCTTTGATTGCATCAGAAACGCCTAACATGTTGGCAAGATTAATGAAGTCTTTATGGTATCGATTGAAGCTTACGGCATCTTCTAAACGATCTATGAGTTCATCT
>NZ_VEWM01000133.1 GCF_020662265.1 Psychrobacter sp. I-STPA6b | reverse complement strand
ACAAGGCGCTGATCGGGATGATCCATTGCCCCGCCTTTCCAGGTGCGCCGCGCTATCGTGGCGCGTCGATGAACGATATCTACGACACCTGCATGCGCGATGCGGAACGTCTGGTGCAAGGGGGCATGCACGGCTTGATCATAGAAAACCACGGCGACATCCCGTTTTCCAAGCCCGACGAGATCGGCCCCGAAACGCCCGCCTTCCTGTCGGTCGTCACCGACCGCATCAAGCGCGCCTTCGGCCTGCCCATCGGCATCAACGTGCTGGCCAATGCGCCCCTGCCCGCCCTTGCCACCGCCGTCGCGGGGGGCGCCGATTTCATCCGCGTCAACCAATGGGCCAATGCCTATGTCGCCAATGAGGGCTTCATGGAGGGTCGCGCGGCCCAGGCCCTGCGATACCGCTCGGCCTTGCGGGCGGAACATGTG
>NZ_VEWM01000022.1 GCF_020662265.1 Psychrobacter sp. I-STPA6b | reverse complement strand
CAATAAAAAGCCCCCATTAACGAATGTTAAAGGGGGCTTTAGGTATAGGGAGCTGACGATGACCTACTCTCACATGGGCGAACCACACTACCATTGGCGCTAAGATGTTTCACTTCTGAGTTCGGGAAGGGATCAGGTGGTTCCATCTTGCTATTGTCGTCAGCAAAGGGGGTTAGATATGAGTCTAAAGTGTTAAATATATTAAGCTAAATCAAGCTAAGTAAAATCGGATGATATAAAATCGTTATCAAGACTTGTTTATACAAAACCAATTGGGTGTTGTATGGTCAAGCCAAACGAGCAATTAGTACAGGTTAGCTACACGTATCACTACGCTTCCACACCCTGCCTATCAACGTCCTAGTCTTGAACGGCTCTTAGGGGAAATCTAATCTTGAGGTGGGCTTCCCGCTTAGATGCTTTCAGCGGTTATCCCATCCGAACGTAGCTACCGGGCAATGCCATTGGCATGACAACCCGAACACCAGCGGTTCGTCCACTCTGGTCCTCTCGTACTAGGAGCAGATCCTCTCAAATTTCCAACGCCCACGGTAGATAGGGACCGAACTGTCTCACGACGTTCTAAACCCAGCTCGCGTACCTCTTTAAATGGCGAACAGCCATACCCTTGGGACCTGCTTCAGCCCCAGGATGAGATGAGCCGACATCGAGGTGCCAAACACCGCCGTCGATATGAACTCTTGGGCGGTATCAGCCTGTTATCCCCAGAGTACCTTTTATCCGTTGAGCGATGGCCCTTCCATACAGAACCACCGGATCACTAAGACCTACTTTCGTACCTGCTCGACTTGTGGGTCTCGCAGTTAAGCGCGCTTCTGCCTTTATACTCTTTGAACGATTTCCGACCGTTCTGAGCGCACCTTCGTACTCCTCCGTTACTCTTTAGGAGGAGACCGCCCCAGTCAAACTACCCACCATACATTGTCCTCGATACTGTTATATCTGAGTTAGAACCCCAACATGACCAGGGTGGTATTTCAAGGATGGCTCCACAAATACTGGCGTATCTGCTTCAAAGCCTCCCACCTATCCTGCACAAGTCAGGTCAAAGTTCAATGTAAAGCTGTAGTAAAGGTTCACGGGGTCTTTCCGTCTAGCCGCGGGTACACAGCATCTTCACTGCGATTTCGATTTCACTGAGCCTCTGCTGGAGACAGCGCTGCCATCATTATGCCATTCGTGCAGGTCGGAACTTACCCGACAAGGAATTTCGCTACCTTAGGACCGTTATAGTTACGGCCGCCGTTTACTGGGGCTTCGATCAAGACCTTCGCTTACGCTAAGCCCATCAATTAACCTTCCAGCACCGGGCAGGCATCACACCCTATACGTCCACTTTCGTGTTTGCAGAGTGCTGTGTTTTTAATAAACAGTTGCAGCAGCCTGGTATCTGCGACTGTCAATAGCTTACAGAGCAAGTCCTTCACCATCGACAGCGTACCTTCTCCCGAAGTTACGGTACCATTTTGCCTAGTTCCTTCAGCAGAGTTCTCTCAAGCGCCTTGGTATTCTCTACCTGACCACCTGTGTCGGTTTCGGGTACGATTCGTTTATGACTATCGCTTAGAAGCTTTTCCTGGAAGCATGGTATTTGCCACTTCGCTGTACATGTACAGCTTGCTATCAGATCTCAGTATTAAGTGACCGGATTTGCCTAATCACTCTACCTACATCCTTCCACCTGGATAACCATCACCAGGCTGGCATAACCTTCTCCGTCCCTCCATCGCATCATAAACAAGTATTGGAATATTAACCAATTTCCCATCGACTACGCCTTTCGGCCTCGCCTTAGGGGTCGACTCACCCAGCCCCGATTAACGTTGGACTGGAACCCTTGGTCTTCCGGCGTGCGAGCTTTTCACTCGCATTATCGTTACTCACGTCAGCATTCGCTCTTGTGATACCTCCAGCATGCCTTACAACACACCTTCACAGGCTTACACAACGCTCCCCTACCACTTGAAACAATTTTCAAATCCGCAGCTTCGGCTCCTAGTTTGAGCCCCGTTACATCTTCCGCGCGGGCCGACTCGACTAGTGAGCTATTACGCTTTCTTTAAAGGGTGGCTGCTTCTAAGCCAACCTCCTAGCTGTCTATGCCTTCCCACTTCGTTTCCCACTTAACTAGGAATTTGGGGCCTTAGCTGGCGGTCTGGGTTGTTTCCCTCTCCACGACGGACGTTAGCACCCGCCGTGTGTCTCCCGGATATCACTCATCGGTATTCGGAGTTTGCATCGGTTTGGTAAGTCGGTATGACCCCCTAGCCGAAACAGTGCTCTACCCCCAATGGTGTTCGTCCGAGGCGCTACCTAAATAGCTTTCGGGGAGAACCAGCTATCACCGAGTTTGATTAGCCTTTCACCCCTATCCACAAGTCATCCCCTGGCTTTTCAACGACAGTGGGTTCGGTCCTCCGATGCCTGTTACGGCACTTTCAACCTGCTCATGGATAGATCACTCGGTTTCGGGTCTATACCCTGCAACTAGACGCCCTATTAAGACTCGGTTTCCCTACGGCTCCCCTATTCGGTTAACCTCGCTACAGAATATAAGTCGCTGACCCATTATACAAAAGGTACGCGGTCACGGAACAAGTCCGCTCCCACTGCTTGTACGCACACGGTTTCAGGTTCTATTTCACTCCCCTCACAGGGGTTCTTTTCGCCTTTCCCTCACGGTACTGGTTCACTATCGGTCAGTCAGGAGTATTTAGCCTTGGAGGATGGTCCCCCCATCTTCATACAGGATTTCTCGTGTCCCGCACTACTTAATATGCTTCTTCTAATGTTTCGAATACGGGACTATCACCCACTATGGTCAGCTTTCCCACACTGTTCTTCTACATTAGAGTCCGTCGGCTCCTCCCCGTTCGCTCGCCGCTACTAGGGGAATCTCATTTGATGTCTTTTCCTCGAGTTACTGAGATGTTTCACTTCACTCGGTTCGCTTCCTAATAAATTAGGATACCTAGCTTATGCTAGGTGGGTTTCCCCATTCAGAAATCTCCGGATCGCAGGATATTGCCACCTCCCCGAAGCTTATCGCAGGCTGTCACGTCTTTCTTCGCCTCTGACTGCCAAGGCATCCACCATGTGCGCTTCATTACTTGACCATACAACCCCAATTAGTCTTAGGATTCTATGTAGTAATGATAACGATATCACCTATGTTTACGCTTGATTCAGTTCTCTTTACTTTCGATAACCAACCCTTGGGATAACAACTGATGTCATTAAAGGTTGATTATCAGGTTAAATTATATATTGTGTATATATAACTTAACCCAGACTCATATCTATGTTTTTAAATAATCATAATGCCTTCGTCAGGTCATTATCATCTGTATAAAACAGAAGAAAATAATCTATATATAAAATTACTTTGTTCTGCTTTCGCTTCACTCTATATCATGGTGGAGCCAAGGAGAGTCGAACTCCTGACCTCCTGCGTGCAAGGCAGGCGCTCTACCAACTGAGCTATGGCCCCGTAGTTATTTGGTGGGTCTGATAAGACTTGAACTTATGACCCCCGCGTTATCAACACGGTGCTCTAACCAACTGAGCTACAGACCCCGAGCTTAGCTTAAACTAAAGAACAACTTGTTGTGAATTCTTGCTGACCGAATGTCGTTTTTAAGGAGGTGATCCAGCCGCAGGTTCCCCTACGGCTACCTTGTTACGACTTCACCCCAGTCATTGACCACACCGTGGTGATCGCCCTCCTAAGTTAGGCTAACCACTTCTGGTGCAATCAACTCCCATGGTGTGACGGGCGGTGTGTACAAGGCCCGGGAACGTATTCACCGCGGCATTCTGATCCGCGATTACTAGCGATTCCGACTTCATGGAGTCGAGTTGCAGACTCCAATCTGGACTACGATAGGCTTTTTGAGATTCGCATCACATCGCTGTGTAGCTGCCCTCTGTACCTACCATTGTAGCACGTGTGTAGCCCTGGTCGTAAGGGCCATGATGACTTGACGTCGTCCCCGCCTTCCTCCAGTTTGTCACTGGCAGTATCCTTAGAGTTCCCGGCCAAACCGCTGGTAACTAAGGAAAAGGGTTGCGCTCGTTGCGGGACTTAACCCAACATCTCACGACACGAGCTGACGACAGCCATGCAGCACCTGTATCACAATTCCCGAAGGCACTCCCGTATCTCTACAGGATTCTGTGTATGTCAAGACCAGGTAAGGTTCTTCGCGTTGCATCGAATTAAACCACATGCTCCACCGCTTGTGCGGGCCCCCGTCAATTCATTTGAGTTTTAACCTTGCGGCCGTACTCCCCAGGCGGTCTACTTATTGCGTTAGCTGCGTCACTAAGAGATCAAGTCCCCCAACGACTAGTAGACATCGTTTACGGCGTGGACTACCAGGGTATCTAATCCTGTTTGCTACCCACGCTTTCGAACCTCAGTGTCAGTATGATGCCAGGAAGCTGCCTTCGCCATCGGTATTCCTTCAGATCTCTACGCATTTCACCGCTACACCTGAAATTCTACTTCCCTCTCACCTACTCTAGCTAACCAGTATCAGATGCAGTTCCCAGGTTAAGCCCAGGGATTTCACATCTGACTTAATTAGCCACCTACGCTCGCTTTACGCCCAGTAATTCCGATTAACGCTTGCACCCTCTGTATTACCGCGGCTGCTGGCACAGAGTTAGCCGGTGCTTATTCTGCAGCTAATGTCATCGCTTATGGGTATTAACCATAAGGTCTTCTTCACTGCTTAAAGTGCTTTACAACCAAAAGGCCTTCTTCACACACGCGGCATGGCTGGATCAGGGTTCCCCCCATTGTCCAATATTCCCCACTGCTGCCTCCCGTAGGAGTCCGGACCGTGTCTCAGTTCCGGTGTGGCTGATCATCCTCTCAGACCAGCTACAGATCGTCGCCTTGGTAGGCCTTTACCCCACCAACTAGCTAATCTGACTTAGGCTCATCTAATAGCGAGAGCTACAAGTAGCCCCCTTTCTCCCGTAAGACGTATGCGGTATTAATTCGAGTTTCCCCGAGCTATCCCCCACTACTAGGCAGATTCCTAAGCATTACTCACCCGTCCGCCGCTAATCCAGTCTAGCAAGCTAGACCTTCATCGCTCGACTTGCATGTGTTAAGCCTGCCGCCAGCGTTCAATCTGAGCCATGATCAAACTCTTCAGTTTAATCTTCTTGGAATCTTTTAAGATGATTCCTAATCTTGGCTCATTCTTTAATCGTATAGTCTTTCGACTACTGGCATTTTATTGCTCATTCGTATGTTCGTAATGAATTAACTTTTGAGTTTTCTTGCCTTAAAGAATGATAATCTTTTTATAGTTAGTCTTTGACCAACTTTAATTCATTAACATTCTGTGTCAGCAAAAATCCACACAAGTTGTTCTTTAGTTTGCTTTTAAATAGTTGACATACAATGTCTTCCATTGTATGTTATATCTAAACTAAGATAGCCTTCAATTTGAAGTTACTCATATTTGAGTGTTTATCTTGCTTAGTGAGCCATCCAGTATATCATGTTTTTAATATCTGTCAAGCTTTTTTTCAATTCTTTTTTTCTTCGTTTCAATCTAAACCCTTCCATTCAACAATTAATCAATTGTTTCATTAAAGTGTTTAGCTCGTCCCGATGAGGTGCGTATTATACGCTAATCTCCCTCACTGTCAAGAAGTTTTTTATCTTTATTTTTAGTTGGTTGTTTTTATCCATCTCTGAATAATTCCACCCAACTTCAAATATCCACTAACTCAATTTCCCAAGCTAGCCTTCCTCCTCAACAGGTCGCACATTATATACAGTTTTAAAGTTGGGTCAAGCGGTTTTGCAAAAAAATTTTTATTTTATTTTCGAGGTGCTCTAAAGAGCCTGAGGTGGCTATATTATGTGTTTCAAAAAGTATGCTTGGCTATTAATGAATTACGCTTAGTCTCCCCTTCAATCTGAAAAGATATATCTATATATTCAACCAGATGAGCTATGTTCATGTAAGTGTAGAGGATTAGAGGTTAGGGTTGAGGTAGTATGCTTTATGGAATAATTGGAACATTATATTTATTAATATAGGGATATAGGTATGATTTGGTGTTGTTACTGTGGAATACTCTGTTGCGATAGCTTTTTTTAAGGTGATGGTCGGTCCGGATAAGGCTTTTTAGCCCCGATAGTAGCGGTATCCTACTCGGCTGGGCGGGGTGCGAGGGCTAGAGTCTGAGATAGTGTCGAGACAACAGCAATGTCTCAGCTCGTGCCCTCGCTCCGCCCAGTCGGGTAGATATGAGCGAATAGCGGGATTTGCTTCTTATAATAGTTTATAATGACAATATATGAGGGCTAACAAGATATGTTGGCTTTTTTTGCTATATAATAGTGATATAAATATTATTCGTTAATTGTTTGGATATAAGATTATGGTTGCGATTACTTTGCCTGATGGCAGTGTGAGAGAGTTTGATGGTGCGACTTCGGTGATGCAGGTTGCTGAGAGTATCGGTGCGGGTCTGGCAAAGGCAACGGTGGCTGGTCGTGTGAATGGTAAGCTTGTTGATGCGTGCGATCCAATTACTGAGGATGCGTCGGTTGAGATTGTGACGCCTAAAGATGATGATGGGGTGGATATTATTCGCCATTCTTGTGCACATTTGCTCGGACATGCAGTGAAGCAGTTGTACCCTGAGGTGAAGATGGTAATTGGTCCTGTGATTGAGGACGGTTTTTACTATGATATTTATAGTGAGACACCATTTACACCTGATGATATGCAAGCTATTGAAAAACGTATGATGGAGCTGATTAATCAAAATTATGATGTGATTAAGAAGATGACTCCTCGTGCGGAGGCGATTGAGATTTTTGAGAGCCGTAATGAGAGTTATAAGCTACAGTTGATTAATGATATGCCTGAGGAAAAAGAGTTTGGGCTATATCACCATCAAGAGTATGTGGATATGTGTCGTGGCCCGCATGTGCCGAATACTCGCTTTTTGAAGGTGTTTAAGCTGACAAAAATGAGCGGTGCGTATTGGCGTGGTGATGCTAAAAATGAGCAGTTGCAACGTATTTATGGTACGGCTTGGGCAGATAAGAAACAGTTAAAGGCGTATATTCAGCGTATTGAGGAAGCCGAAAAACGTGATCATCGTAAGATTGGTAAGGCTTTAAATCTGTTTCATATGCAAGAGCAAGCACCAGGGATGGTGTTTTGGCATCCAAATGGTTGGACAATTTATCAGGTACTTGAGCAGTATATGCGCAAGGTACAACAAGATAACGGCTATCAAGAGATTAAGACACCACAGATTGTGGACCGTAGTTTGTGGGAGCGTTCTGGTCACTGGCAAAATTATGCAGAAAATATGTTTACGACTGCCAGTGAAAGCCGTGATTATGCGATTAAACCGATGAACTGCCCTTGCCATGTTCAGGTATTTAATCAGGGCTTAAAGTCGTATCGTGATTTGCCACTGCGTTTGGCGGAGTTTGGTTCGTGTCATCGTAATGAGCCATCGGGTTCGTTGCATGGACTCATGCGAGTGCGTGGCTTTACCCAAGATGATGCGCATATTTTCTGTACCAATGCTCAAATTAAGCAAGAAGCTCAAGACTTTATTAAACTGACTTTAGCTGTATATAAAGATTTTGGCTTTGATGATGTTGCTATGAAGTTGTCAACTCGTCCAGAAAAGCGGGTTGGGGCTGACGAGTTATGGGATGAGGCTGAGAAATCTTTAGCAGATGCACTTGATACTGCCGGTCTGGAGTGGGAGCTACAAGAAGGTGAAGGGGCGTTCTATGGTCCTAAGATTGAGTTTAGCCTTAAAGATTGTTTAGGTCGAGTTTGGCAATGTGGTACGCTACAGCTAGATTTTAATTTACCTGAGCGTTTAGATGCTGAGTTTATTAATGAGCAAGGTGAGCGTGAGAGACCCGTGATGCTACACCGTGCAATTTTAGGCTCGTTTGAACGCTTTATTGGTATGTTAATTGAGCATTATGCGGGTTGGATGCCTGTTTGGATGGCACCACAGCAGGTGGTGGTGATGAATATCACTGATAAACAAGCTGAGGCATGCGAAAATGTGGTCACTGAGCTGAAAAATGCAGGGGTTCGTGCCATTAGTGACTTGCGTAATGAAAAAATTGGTTTTAAGATACGAGAAAGAACTCTTGAACGTATTCCTTATATGCTAGTATTAGGAGATAAAGAGGTCGAATCGGGACAGGTTAATGTGCGTACCCGTGAGGGAGAAAACCTCGGTGTGATGTCTGTTACTGATTTTATTAAGTTATTACAACAAGCCGTCGCTCAGAAGGGGCGACAACAAACTAAAACTGATGAGGAGTAAGACCCATTAAACAGTCAAACCGTTTGAACATCAACGAAGATATCAGCGTCAAAGAAGTCCGTCTGGTTAAAGAAGACGGCGAACAAATGGGCGTGGTTGATATTGATACCGCGATGAAAGCGGCACGTGATGAGAATCTAGATTTGGTCGAGTTAGTGCCTGATGCTAAACCGCCTGTGTGCAAAATCATGGACTACAAACGCTATTTGTATGACCAAAAACAAAAGGCTAAAGAAGCGAAAAAAAACCAAAAGCAGACTCAGCTTAAAGAGATGAAACTGCGTCCAAGTACTGAAGAAGCTGATTATCAGGTAAAATTACGCAAGATTGTCAGCTTTTTGGAAGACCAAGACAAGGTTAAGGTAACTATTCGCTTCCGTGGTCGTGAAATGGCACACCAAGACCTTGGTCGTCAGCAACTTGAGCGTATTATTGAGGATACTGCTGAGATTGCTAATGTTGAGCAACCTCCTAAGATGGAAGGTCGCCAGATGGGTATGCTACTTGGCCCTACTCGTAAAAAGTAAATTTATCGTCTCCTAGTCTATTTAAGTGCTTAATTAAGCATGAAAGTTAGAATGGTAAAATAAAGACCACTATATGTATACACATATGGTGGTCTTTGTCATTATATGCTAGGGCAAACTTGGTATACTTATCATTCTGTACTGTTCATACTATACTAAGGTCTGTTAAATAATCTAAATTTTAATAATGGTTTACACTAGGTGCCTATATATTTTATATGTGTCTTAGCACCATAATTGAACATTAAAACTTTAAGATATTAAGATCTCAGTCATTTAGCAACTAACGCTATGACGACAATTCAAGGATAAAACTATGCAGGAACTCACACCCCCAGAAAATGCCAACACACCTTCTATTAGCTTAACACCACCTGAGCCAGTACATGAGGTTGCGACGAGTGAAGCCGATCAAATGGTGAAGCTTGATGCCAGTCAAATACCTGAGCTAGATGCAAAAGTCGATGCTTTTGTGAATCATGTCATCACCAACCCTGTACAAAGTGAAGAGTTTAAACAAAATGTACAGTCTATTCATAATCTCGGTAATCAAGAGATTCGAGAATCAGCGCAAGTATCAAACCGCATGCTAGAAATGCCTGCCAAAAGCTTAGATAAAAGCTTGTTTGATAATTCCCCTATTGCTAAGTCATTGACTGAGCTGCGTGGTATTGTGGAAGATTTAGACCCTAGTAAAAAAGAGCTGACCAGCTCACGCAAGCTTTTTGGCATTATTCCTTTCGGTAATAAAGTACAAGATTACTTCCGCCAATATGAATCAGCACAGTCACATATCAATGCTGTTGTTACCAGTCTTTATAATGGTAAAGATGAACTGCTTAAAGATAATGCCATGATTGAGCAAGAAAAAGTCAATATGTGGAATCTGATGCAGTCAATTCGACAATATATTTATGTGGGTAAAAAAATTGATGAACAGTTAGAGCAGAAGGTTTATCAAATAGAAGCGACTGACCCTGAAAAAGCCCGCATTATCAAAGAAGAAATGCTATTTTATGTGCGTCAGAAAAATACGGACTTTTTGACTCAGCTTGCTGTCAATATTCAAGGTTATTTGGCATTAGATACCATTCGTAAAAATAATCTAGAGCTGATTAAGGGCGTTGATAGAGCAACAACAACGACTATCTCAGCACTACGTACGGCTGTGGTTGTTGCGCAGGCGATGACCAATCAAAAATTGGTGCTTGATCAAATCACTGCGCTGAATAAAACTACCAGTAGTTTAATCGAATCTACCTCAGCGATGATGAAACGTCAATCTACAGAGATTCATGAACAAGCAACTTCAAGTACCATTGAGCTAGATAAGCTACAAAATGCGTTTAATAATGTCTATGAAACTATGGATATGATTAGCACATATAAGATACAAGCATTGGATAATATGAAGCAAACCGTCAGTGCCTTAACAACAGAAGTAGATAAGGCACAAAAATATCTTGATAAAGCCAATGAAACAACTGTGCTTGAGGTTTCAAAAGAGATTGATGCTAAGCGTATTAGCCAAGAAAAAGACAGTACGGTTGATATCAAGCTATAATCACCAAAAACTAGATTTCATCGCTTTTTGAGTATCATAACAAAAACCCCACAAGTAAATATACTTGTGGGGTTTTATTTGGCTGTTTGTTAGCTTAAAGCGATTTAACTACCTATAAGTTTAAATCACTGATAGCTTAGACATCAGCATGCAATAATTAGATTTTACCAACTAAGTCTAAGCTTGGTTTTAGTGTGCTTTGACCTTGCTCCCAAGCAGCTGGACATACTTCACCGTCGTTATCACGAACGTATTGAGCAGCTTTTACTTTGCGAACCATATCTTTTGCGCTACGACCGATACCTAGGTCATGAATCTCAGCAACTTTGATAAGACCGTCTGGGTCAACTAAGAAAGTACCACGTAATGCAGCGTTGTCTTCTTCAATCATGATGTTAAAACCACGAGTGATTTTACCAGTACCATCACCTAGCATTGGGAATTGTACTTTACCAATGGCTTCAGATGCGTCATGCCATGCTTTGTGAACGAAATGAGTATCTGTAGATACCGCATATACTTCTACACCTAGACCTTTTAGCTCTTCGTAATGGTTTGCCATGTCTTCAAGCTCTGTTGGGCAAACGAAAGTAAAGTCATGTGGGTAGAACATAAAGATAGCCCAGCTGCCTTTTACATCTTCAGATGAGATAGTTTTGAACTCACCATTTACAAATGCTTCGGTAGTAAATTCAGGGATTTCTTGGTTAATAATAGCCGCCATGATTGGCTCCTTTTTATTGTGAAACTTATTGAAATTTTTAGCTTTATAGTCAGCAAAATTCATATTATATTATGATTATTACTACTATCTTAAAGTCTTTAGAGACTTTAGTTAGCACTTTACGTTAACATCTGTTGATGTCATTTAAATGTCAGTTTTCAACACTTATATTTGCATGTGCCTTGCTAATTAACAATATCTACTATACTTGATTTTTATAGTTAATAAAGTTAAAAGTTCTTAATATAATATTTTATTTTATCAATCTTGGTAAACAGCAAAAAACCATTATATAATCAGGGTATATTCCTACACCTTCTATATCTGGTGGTTTCTTAATTCAACGATAAAGAGAGAGTCCATGATTACTTTACGCCAATTAGAGTTTGCTTTAGCAGTTGCAAAACACCGCCACTTTAAACGTGCAGCTGAAGACTGTAATATTTCACAGTCTGCTTTAAGTTTAGGAATCGCCGAGCTGGAAAAACAGCTTGATATTCAGATATTTGAGCGTAATAACAAACAAGTTCTGATTACACCAATCGGTGAAGATATCTTAGTTCGAGCCCAACGAATTTTTTCTGAGATTAATGATTTAACCGCATGTGCACATAGTCACCGCACACCTTTAGCTTATCCAATGACCATTGGCATTATTCCTACCATTGCACCTTATTTATTACCCAAAGTATTGCCTGACCTCAAAAATCATTATCCCGATTTCCGTATGACTTTGGTAGAAAAGCAAACAGAACGTTTATTAGAGCAAGTACGTTATGGTCATATTGATACTGCCATTATTGCCCTACCTTATCAAGTTGACGGCTTACATACATTTGAGTTTTGGGCAGAAGACTTTTTTGCGGTATTTTCAGGGGATGATCCACATGCCCAATTATCACATATCTCTGCCTCAGAATTAAATGACACCAATCTGATGTTACTTGGTGAGGGACATTGTTTGACCGATCAAGCCTTATCTGTATGTCACTTTGATCATGATGCAATGAAGTCAAGTTTTTCTGATGCCAGTTTGAATACACTGGTACAGATGTCATTGGCAGGTATGGGTACTACTCTTATTCCTGAAATGGCACTACAACAAGTACATGCTCAAAGTGCTAATGTCAAAACGATTCCTTTGGCAGAGCAAGGTCCTCATCGCCGTATCGCCTTTGTGACTCGCTTAAACTATGCACGAGTTGATGATGTAAAACTATTGGGGGATTTATTCCGACAGTCGTTATTAGCATATCAACAACAATATAACGCATAATCAATGGGTCATTTAGATTTAGCCACTCATTTTGATATGCTCATGATTCGCTGTGTACCAATATTATCAACAGATGACCGTGAACGATTATGGCAGACATTAAGCCAGTATTACACAGAATCACATCGGCATTATCATACGTTAAACCACATTGTATTTTTAATAAATGAGTGGCAAAAATATCAAAGTCAGCTTATTGATGCAGATATGGTGGCATTGGCGATTTATTATCATGACATCATCTATGAGCCATTACACAAAGATAATGAGCATCAAAGTGCACGGTTTTTTGCTGATAGCTTTGCTCATCTGCTAAGCCCACAGCAGATACAGGTAGTGGTGAGTTTGATAGAGATGACCGCTAAACATTCGCTAGAACCCCCACAAATAGATGATAAAACTGAGGCAGTTTTATATCCAAGCATACAGCAGTTTAAATCCGATGCTTCATTATTTTTAGACATGGATTTAGCCATTCTTGGTATGCCTTGGGGGCAGTATGAGGCTTATGCCAAAGCAGTACGTCTTGAATATATACAAATAGAGTCCGCTCAATATCAGCAAGGTCGAAAACAAGTTTTACAACACTTGCTCTCCAAGCCTTACTTATATTTTACCTCAAGTTATCGCCAGTCCCATGAGCAACAGGCAAGACAAAACATCAGTCAAGAGTTGCAGTTATTAGCATCCATGTGATGTTTGTCCTGCCTGTCTTTTATTTACTGTTTTATCTACTGATATCAGTTAAACCTTTTTACATATTACACAAACTTAATCCATAAACGGGTAATCGGTATAACCTTCTACGCCACCACCATAAAACAACTCTGCACGAGGCTCATTTAGTGGGGCATCTTGTTGGATACGCTCAGCAAGGTCAGGATTGGCAATATAATTGCGACCAAAGGCAACTGCATCAATATAACCTGCCTGCATATTTTTTTCTGCCTTGTTGGCATCATAATCGCCTGCACAAATAATTAAATTATCAAAGGCATCGCGAATTTTTTGACGAAATTCATCGGTATAAGGTTTACCCCCTGCCCAATCAGGCTCAGAGATATGCAAGTACATCAAGCCTCGTTTATTAATCTGCTCAATTAACCAGATATTATCCTCAACTTCATAGCCTGCATCGACTTCGTTAAATTTTCCCCAAGGTGATAGACGAATACCAATATGCTCAGCGTCCCACGCCTGCACACAAGCGTCAATGACTTCGAGCATTAATCTGGCTCGGTTTTCACGACTGCCACCATAGTCATCATCGCGCTTGTTGGTCTGCTTAACCCAAAACTGACTGAGCAAATAACCATGTGCGCCATGTATTTCTACCCCATCAAAACCTGCCTTTTTGGCACATTTAACCGCATAGGCATAATCACTAATGACTTGCTTAATCTCATCAATACTGGCTGAACGTGGTGGGGTGGCATCGACTCGAATCATCTGATTATCACTGTCTCGCAATGAGGTACGTGCTCCAACTTCAATGGCAGAGGCAGAGATGGGAGCTTGGCGATTAGGCTGAACGCTTTTATGCGACACCAAACCAGTGTGCCATAACTGCACCACAATTTTACCGCCTTTGGCATGCACTGCATCGGTAATGACCTTCCAAGCGGTAATATGCTCATCGGTATATAAAGCAGGCGCACCTGCTGAGCCTTTAGCTTGCTCAGACATCTGCGTCGCTTCGGTGATAATCAAGCCTGCCCCTGCTCGTTGTGCATAATATTCTGCTGATAAGATATTGGGCATATCTTGAGGCTCAATGGCACGTAGTCGGGTTAATGGTGCCATAAAAATACGATTTTTTAGGGTTTGCTTACCCATTTTTAGAGGTTGAAATAAAATGTCGTGTGCCATGGTTTTACCTTAAATGTTGTTTTACCTTAACTATTTATAGAAAGTATTGATTTGACGATATTGAATTGAATATCTCAAACATGGCTATATACCTATGATTTATCAAGGTATATTTACAAACAAAAACACCTTTGCACTATTTACTACTTTTTTAGTATCTCCTGTTTTATATTTTTTGCTTATAAAATATGATTAAAATTCATTCTCATTTTCCATCGTATTGCTTTGTCTGGTAGGATATAAAGTAACTTTGACAAGTTAATCCGCAGAATATAAAAAGGACTGCAATATGGACTTTGCTCATATTACCCCACCTTATGCCCCGTCAGCATGGCTTGACCTTGATGCATTAGATGCCAATATCCATCAGGTCAACCAAATGACCAGTAATGTCAATCTACGCATTGCTTCTAAATCCATACGCTCAATAGATGTCTTAAAATATATTCAAGCAAAAACGCCAAACTTTATTGGTATCATGAGCTTTTGCGCCCAAGAGTCTGCTTACTTGCTTAGCAACGGTTTTGATAATGTGTTGTGTGCCTATCCAACCTTTGACCGTGCAGGTATTATCAAAACCCTACCCTATTGTCAAAACGGTGCAACCATGATTTGGATGGTTGATAGTTTTGAGCAATGGCAACTGCTTGAAGATATTGGACGCCAATACAATCAAACCCTACAAGTGTGTTTAGATATTAATATGTCGATGCCTCTGCCAAGGCTGTACTTTGGTACCAAGCGTTCAGCACTATTTAGTATCAGTGATATCAAAAAACTACTCAAAAAAACCAAAAAATTTAAACACAGCAAGCTAACAGCGATGATGGGGTATGAAGGACAAATCGCAGGACTGCCCGAAAACCTGCCTGATAAAGCAAAACTTGCCCCTGCCATTCGTGCCTTAAAGGCATTATCAAAAAAACAAGTCAGTAAACGTCGGCAAAAAATAGCCCATTGGCTTAACAAAAATAACCACCCACTGACACTAGTTAATGGTGGCGGTAGTGGCAGTATGGCATTTACCTGCCTGCAACCTGAAATCACCGAAATTACGGTTGGCTCTGCCTATTACTACCCTGCTCTATTTAGCTATATGGACAGCATGACAAGTTTCATCCCATCAGCAGGCTTTGTATTGCCTGTCACTCGGCAACCTGAGCCAAAAGTGATTACCTGTCATAGTGGCGGATTTGTGGCATCAGGGGTAATGGGTACGGATAAAACACCACAAATTATCTATCCAGACAATTTGAGTATCCTTAAAGATGAAGGCTATGGCGAAGTACAAACCCCAATGCAGGCCACTGGCAAACTTAGCGTTGGTATTGGTGATTATGTATGGTGTCGCCATGCCAAAGCAGGGGAGTTATGTGAGCATTTTAATGAGCTGATTACCTATCGTAAGATTAACAATCAATACCTAATACAAGGAAGTATGACCACCTACCGAGGAGATGGACAATGTTTTCATTAAAGCAGTGGCAAGACTCACCCCATTGGCAAAATTGGGTCGGCTATGTGACCGCTACCCCTGAGCAAAAACTCACGCCTGAGTCGATTGAGGCCTTACAAGACATCGTCAAAAATGCGGTGAAAAATAACAAACGGGTGCGGGTAACTGGTGCAGGACATTCTTTTAGTGGCTGTGCCAAACCTGAAGAAATTGCCGTAAGTTTACACCATCTACGGGGTATTGATAGTGTCGATAGCATCAATAAAGAAGTGACCGTGTTTGCAGGCACTTATCTTTATGAGATGGGCGATTTATTGCGTGAACATGGCTTTGCTATGCAGAATATGGGCGATATACAAAACCAAACTGTGGCAGGCTCTATCAGTACTGGCACACATGGTACAGGTATCACCCTTGGCTCAGTATCTAGCCAAATTGTCGCTTGGGAATGGGTCGATGGACTCGGTAATTTGCATCAGCATCGACGCGGTGATGATGATTTATCCAATGCCTTACATATTCATATGGGGATGCTTGGCATCTTTACGCGTTTGACCCTAAAAGTGGTAGATTTATACGGACTGCGAGAAGAAAGTGCCGTCTTTGATTTTGACACAGGGTTGGCACAGTTTGATGAGGCGATGCGTGCCAATCGGCACATGGAATGGTTTTTATTCCCCGGTACCAATAAGCTACAACAAAAAATACTCAGTGTCATTGAGCCTAAACCCATGAGTAAATGGCAAAAATTTAAGGATAAAGTAGAAAGCAAAGTGGTATTAAATGGGGCGTTTTATTTGGCTTCTGAGCTGGCACGCAAAAATCCTAAATACACCAAATCAGTCAGTCAGCTTTCTGCCGATAATATCCCCAATACTATCCGAGAGGGCTATAGTTATGAGGTGTTCCCCAAGCCACGAGGGGTACGGTTTAATGAGTCGGAATACTTTATTAAATATAGCGATTTTGATGCCTGTATCCGACACATCAATGAGGCTTTGCTTGAAGACACCAAAAGCTCACACTTCCCCATTGAGGTACGCTCGCATAAAGCCGAAACAGGATTTTTAAGTCCAACCCAAGGCAATGACAGTGTGGTGCTTTCTTTTCATGTCTATAAAGGCATTGATAGTGAGCCATTTTTTAATTGGGTCAAAGAACAAATGGCACAGTGGCAAGGGCGACCACACTGGGGCAAGGTCAATAAACTCAGTCATCAGGAATTATTGGACTTATACCCTGATTTGCCAAAATTTTTGGCACTACGCCAACAATATGACCCACACAATGTCTTTATCAATGAGTGGTTAGCACAGAAGTTTTTAAACACTTAAAGATTAAATACCTAAATACGACAACCCATAAAAAGACAGCATAAAAAAGGCTTATCATTTTAAAATGATAAGCCTTTATAAAACCCCTTCCAAACCCTCTCCTTGCAATAAGGGGAAGGCTAAAAAACTAATTCCTATCTATTAAAAATGATAGCCTACCTTCATACCCAATGCGTAGCCTGACCCATCATCAATGGTTGCCACTTTGCCATCGGCTTTGGTTTCAATATCACCACCATCAAGCCACATATACTGACCACCTGCTGACACGCTTAAATTTTTATTAAACTGGTATTTTGCACCAATACCTGCCGTTTTTACTGCTCCATAAGGTCCTAGTAAGCTTAAGGGTTGTCCTGTACCATGGTCATAGCCTAAACGCACTTCACCAGAAAGCTGTGGGGTAAACTGCTTACCCAATGCCACTTCGACAGAATAACCATCTTCTGGGTAGCTTGCTAATGGCTCTTGTGTCTCTTGGGTGGCAAGTGGTGGACTCACTTCAAATTTGCTCCAATTTACCCAACGTGCATTCACCATACCAAGCAATTGATGCTTTTCACTTAAACCTGTTTGAAAGTCTAAATTAACAGACTGCGGAAATTTAACCTCTGTTTTACCAGCCATAGGCAATCCTGCCTCTGCTGGTGTCGGAGTCACACCATCGCCTCCCAATGCTACTGGTATAACAACTTGCAGGTTTTCTTTTCCTGACATCTGATAAGTGGCTGGCGCACGATAGGTCACCGCTGCACGCAAGGCAATTTCTGGTTTTTCATATGCCATACCGACCACAGGTACAAAGGTATGATCATTATCAAAGTCTAGAGAATAAAGTGTCGGAGAAGCAGCTAATTGATGAATTGCATCAATAGCAGTTGTATTACCAGTGGCAGCAGCCTGCTGTAATAACTGTGCATACTGTTCAGCAGTAATGCCACTCTTGGCTAAAGCAGTCGGTAAACCAACTGGCTGTGCCCCTGTGACATGACCTTTAATGGTTTGATACTCTAAACCACCATAAATAGAGAAATTATCAGTCACATTTCCTTTGCCTAATAAAGTTAGGCTTTTATTACGCACTCGGGCTTCGGTTGCCCCTATCTCATTATGAAAAATACTGCCTTTTGGATAAATGGTATCAACACCAAAAGGCTCTTCATATATCAATGCCAACGCTGTATCCGCTGTGGGAGCAATTTTTACCGCTGCTCCTGAAAGATTGAAGTCATCCATGACATCATCAATTCGATTGCCAGCGACATCTTTACCTTCCATCTTTGGGTCAACATAGGCATAAGACAGCTCAGCATAGTTACCCTCTTCAAATAACGGAGCAACCGACTGCTTGGTATATTCCAATCCTGCGGCATGGCTTATACCCACAATACCGACACAACCACCGATAATAAGGGAAATTTGTTTGGCTAATATGTGCTTGTTCATGACAAGTTCCTTTTGTTATGGCTAAGAAAAGTAAAATTAAAAATACCGTGGTATTTTTGTCATTAAATAATGATTGGTGGATGTTGTCAATCTTCTATTATTAAAAGTCACTATTGAATATCTTGCATCACCCTTAGCAACTTATCGACAGGTTGTTGATGCTTTAACTCATTACCAACTACCCAGTTAGAAAAGTTTTCTGCGGATACTTCTTCAGGGTCATTGAGATATTCAGAGTTTGGCTGCACAACAGAATAAAAATTCGTATCTTCTGCATCAACAATTATAGGCTGATTATTTGTCAATACTGGTACCGACTTACCCTCTTTTGTCGTCACCGCCAACAGTCCATTAACCAAATATGCAAAGAAAGGCAAATTACTTTGCACATCATAAGGCGTGTGAGCTAAAGAGATAGGCACAAAAGTGTAAGTTTTACCTTGATATTGCAAATCAATGCCATAATCCATACGTGGTGCATCAGGGTTGCTAATTCGTAAGTCATCAAGCTGTGAGGGTAACTCTAAAGGGGGAATTTTTTTGAAATTCACTGTACCGTACAAGGCATCACGGTGACTTTGATTATAACGAGAATACACATGGAAAAACTCATGTGCTACCAAGTGGTTAATATCAGCTTGTGACTCTTGTAAAAAACTGGTTGTTAACACAATATAGTCATCTCGAGTATAGGCAGCACCTGACTCCACCAAACCATTAGTTAGTACAAACTTTAAGGTCGGTGGGTTATTAAAATGCATATCTGCAATTCGACGTTGTAGCACTTCAACAGCCGTCATTACTTTTTGTTTAGAAGCAGCATCCCAATTGACCGTTGCTTTGGCATAATAATCTTGCAGCTCCTGCTGGTTTAGTGGACGCTCACTTTTAAATTTAGCTAACCAATCAAAGGGGCTTAACACTTTTAGGTAATCATCTTCTGTGGCTAGTAGTTGCGTCCCAGCTTGTTTATCCAAAAATATAACCTGCATATTTTGGTCATTTTGCGACTGAATCTGGGTAGTACTTTGAGTTGTCGTTGTCCCATTTGATGAGCTAGGCACTTGGCTAGCACAAGCGGTTAGACTACTGGCAATCAATATGGCAAGTAATGTTTTGATGGGTTGCATGCGGATTATTTTCCTTATTTTGTTTGATAGGTGACTAAATACTATCAAACAGCATAGCAGATATTGCACTACTATCACACAATAAAAAAGTAATAAGTAATTGATATAAAAGAAGGTTTAATCGCTATATGTAAATAGATTTATTATCTTTTTATAAAAAATGGTGCTCCCACCCAGAGTCGAACTGGGAAGCCCAAAGGCGGCAGATTTTAAGTCTGCTGTGTTTACCTGTTTCACCATGGGAGCGGTTTTAGATTAAATCACTACTGTGATAATGATGTTATTCACCGCAACTTAATACGATAAAAACGCCGTATAAAATCTATCAAAAAATGGTGGCGAAGGTTGGATTTGAACCAACGTGTCTTTAGGAGCCAGATTTACAGTCTGGTGCATTCGACCAACTCTGCCACTTCGCCATGTTTTGCTGTTTTAAAAAATAATTAAAATCAATAAATTATAGGCATAAAAAAAGAGCCTTTCGGCTCATCAGATTGCAAATTAGTTTTCAGCAATTACGCTGAGACTTTTGCATAGATAAGCCATGATATTTTGAGTAGCCCAAATAACTTGAGTAGCCTGAATATAAGTTACCCAGATATAAAGCATTGCTTAGTAAGCCAGTTACTAAGCTGTTTGCTAAATAAGACTGTTTAATACAGTACAACATAATATTCTCTTACACTTATCAAAGCGGTATATTCATAAGTGTTAATAAGATGGTTGTCATTATAGACATAGAATTTTAAAAGTCAACAAATTTTTTAAATTTATTTAAATTAATTTATTATGGATATTAATCAATACTACCCGCCTCACGTACATATATCCCATGAAAGTTGAATGTTCAACAGACCCTAATTAAAAATAGCAGGCACAAAAAAACGAGCCCAATGGCTCGCTTTTGCTATTCTAATCAGTAAGGCAAATTTTACTAATTTTTAGGCACAAACGAACCACGATATCTTGGGTATAAATAACCCAGATAAGCTAATGGTAAGTAAGTGCTGTGATTAGTTTGTGTCATAATTAATTGGTTTGATTGATAACTTTATTGATCGTTTGATTAGTGGTTTGGCCGTACAAAATTTCGCCAAAGTATAAGTTTTTAAAAATGCTATGTCAAATTTGGCTTTTTGCTTGGTTAGTAATCCGACATAGCATCTTATGGGTTTAGATGGATAACTATTTACTGGCATTCACGGAGCAGAATACGGCTTTCTAAACCATCTATGTGATGGATAACTACACTGAGCAAAGCCGTAAGCCCACGATACATTTCTAAACCATCTATGCGATGGATAACATATTTACCGCACACCCACTCTTGTTTTTTGTTTTCTAAACCATCTATGTGATGGATAACCATACTTTGAAACTGGGGTTTTATAGTCAGGGTTTCTAAACCATCTATGCGATGGATAACTATTTGCTTAATTTATATTGCACATAATCTCTTTTCTAAACCATCTATGCGATGGATAACGAAATTATCACTTAGTTCCTCCCTGTTTCTGTTTTCTAAACCATCTATGCGATGGATAACTATATCATGACAGATTATACACAATACAAATCTTTCTAAACCATCTATGCGATGGATAACATATAAATTCATCTAATCCTTCAATAAAGTCATTTCTAAACCATCTATGTGATGGATAACATGGAAAGTATCGGAGGTGTTTTTGTTGAAAATTTCTAAACCATCTATGTGATGGATAACATCAAAGACGGAAAGATTTACGCTATAGAACATTTTCTAAACCATCTATGTGATGGATAACGCGCATGCTGGAGCGTGTTGAATACAACAGACTTTCTAAACCATCTATGTGATGGATAACTACACCCTGCTTGCGACCTTTACCACTTTCTATTTCTAAACCATCTATGTGATGGATAACTAACACTGCAATGACAGCCATAGCCATTTGGTTTTCTAAACCATCTATGTGATGGATAACATACTGCTCCATTTAAGTCAGCCTTGCAAGATTTTCTAAACCATCTATGTGATGGATAACCTTTAACAACTTGCACATATTGTTCCCGCAAATTTCTAAACCATCTATGCGATGGATAACATAAAGGGTGTTGTAATGCTCTTTAACATTACTTTCTAAACCATCTATGCGATGGATAACGACAGTTGCTATAGATAGTGCCTTAGATAATTTTTCTAAACCATCTATGCGATGGATAACTCGGGTGGCAAGCCTTAGCAGTATGGGGCGGATTTCTAAACCATCTATGCGATGGATAACCCCAGCAAAAACACTAACAACATCTAATCAAATTTCTAAACCATCTATGCGATGGATAACCTCAACCAGTAAAAACAGCACCTACGCAGAATTTTCTAAACCATCTATGCGATGGATAACATGGCAACAGGGTTATTAACTGTTGATAGCAATTTCTAAACCATCTATGCGATGGATAACGTGTTCTGTCGTCCATACAAAATGCTTTAACTTTTCTAAACCATCTATGCGATGGATAACTAACAATAACTTCATCATTAACATAATTTTCGTTTCTAAACCATCTATGCGATGGATAACCTCCATTGCTCTTGCTTTGATTTGTTTTACAATTTCTAAACCATCTATGCGATGGATAACCATATGCTCTGCCGTCAAATTCACCTTTACTATTTCTAAACCATCTATGCGATGGATAACATTATTCGCATTATCTACAGCTTGCTGATTTGTTTCTAAACCATCTATGCGATGGATAACAAGAATTATAGCGTTAAAAAGTCATTAATAACAAGGTGTGCGGGGTAAAAACCCTTAATTTACCTTCTATTTCTTCTTTATTTTTAAGTTGTTGATTTTAATTATTATTTTTATAGGCGTAAAAAGAAGGGTATTTTACTAGGGTCGCTTAAGTGAGTAAGGTAGGTAAAGTAGATGTGGTTGGATACGAAAACCATAAGCGAAATACAAACCACGATAAATGGTTGTAAGTACTCAGATGTAACCGCTAGCCCTGACGGTAGCGGTTATCCTGTCGGGCTAGGCAAGTTGCGGTGGCTAGGTTTTGGGGTGGTCGCTCGTTTAGATGGAACGCCCCAAACTGTGTCACCGCCTTGCCTAGTCTGGCAGATAATAGCGGACGGCAGGAATGGCTACAAAAATCTCCTAATATATTAAATCGTCGCCGCCACTTCTGCCCCATCACGAATGGCTCGTTTGGCGTCCAGTTCGGCAGCCAGTTTTGCTCCACCAATGAGGTGATATTGAGCATTGGGGGCGTCGCCAACATTGGGCATTAGCTCATTGACTGATTCTTGACCTGCACAAACGACGACACTATCAACCCGTAATAGTTGGCTATGCCCTTGTGGGTTGGTGACCCAGATTCCTTCATCGGTGATTTTTTCGTACTGTACGCCTGATAGTTGTATCACACCATGCGATTTGACGGCGGCTCGATGTACCCAACCTGAGGTTTTGTTTAGCCCTGCTCCCAGTCGCCCTGCACTACGCTGCATCAGATAGACTTGACGCATGGGAGTAATTTTTTCACGTTTTACCAGTCCACCGTCAGTTTGATAGTCGCTATCTAAGGTTACGCCCCATTCTTCTCGCCAGCTTTCAATGGATTGTGGGGTTGGGCGATAGCTTAGGTCTTTGAGCAGGTCAGGGTCAATTTCGTCCATTGGCTGGGTGTGGTGGGCGGTGAGGTATTCGCTGACATCAAAGCCAATGCCCCCTGCTCCGATAACGGCAACGCTATCACCGACCGATTTTTGTCCTGATAATAGGTCAGCGTAGCTGATGACTTGTGGCAAGTCTGCCCCTTCAAGTTTGCCCACTAGGCTACGAGGGACAACCCCTGTGGCAATGATGATGTGGTCAAATTTGCCCTCTTCTAGCATGGCTTTGTCAACTTTGGTGTCTAGTTTGACGGTAACGCCTTGATGGTTAAGCTCGTTGGTAAAGTAGCGAATGGTTTCAAAAAATTCTTCTTTACCGGGGATAACTTTGGCATAGTTAAACTGTCCGCCCAGTCGGTCTTTTGCCTCAAATAAGGTAACATCATGCCCACGTTTGGCAGCAACTGTGGCGGCTGACATACCGGCAACCCCACCACCAACAACGGCGACTTTTTTGGCAACTTTAGCTTTTTTATACACCAGTTCGGTTTCATAACAGGCTTGCGGGTTGACCAGACAGGTTGAGCGTTTGTGCTGGAATGTGTGGTCAAGGCAGGCTTGGTTGCAGGCGATACAGGTATTAATGCGGTCGGTTTTGCCTTCTTTGGCTTTGTTCACCCAATATGGGTCTGCTAAAAATGGACGTGCCATTTGGATAAGGTCGGCTTGACCATCAGCGACTATCTGCTCGGCAGTGTCTGGCATGTTAATGCGGTTACTTGCCATAACGGCGATGTTAACGTGCTTTTTGACCTCGTGGGTAAAGTCCACAAAAGCGGCTCGTGGTACGCTGGTGACGATGGTAGGAACGCGTGCCTCATGCCAGCCAATGCCTGTATTAATGATGTTGACCCCTGCCTCTTCTAGGGCTTTGGCAATGGTAATCACTTCGTCCATGACGTTGCCATCTTGTACCAAATCCAGCATAGACAAACGAAAAATAATAATAAAATCTGAGCCGACCGCCTCTCGTACAGCTCGCACCACATTTAATGGGAATTTCATACGGGCATAAATATCACCGCCATATTCGTCGGTTCGCTGATTAACATGACGGGATAAAAATTGATTGAGCAGATAGCCTTCTGAACCCATGATTTCCACGCCATCATAGCCTGCCTCTTTGGCAAGTGTGGCACAACGAGCGTAGTCTTTGACTGTTTGCTCGATGTTTTTAATGCTCATTTTGCGTGGTTTAAATGGGGTGATTGGTGATTTAATGGCACTTGAGGAGACTGAAAATGGGTGATAGCCATAGCGTCCACTGTGCAGAATTTGCATGATGATTTTGCTGTCGTGTTTATGCACCGCTTGGGTGACTCGGCGATGGTTTAGCACGTCTGCTTTGGTGTTCATCGTACCACCTGCAGGCAGTAGCCAACCTTCACGATTGGGTGAGATACCACCTGTAATCATCATTGCCACACCACCTTTAGCACGCTCGGCAAAGTAGGCCGCCAGTTTGCCATAGTTATAAAAACGGTCTTCTAGCCCTGTGTGCATTGAGCCCATGACGATACGATTTTTTAGGGTAGTAAAGCCCAAATCTAGTGGCTCAAGAATGTGCGGATAAGGCGATTGGCTAGCATTTTGTTTGCTAGTAGAATTAGTAGCGTTGTTAGTAGGGAGCGTGGTGCTGTGAATATGGTTCGAACTGGCGACAGCATTGGTGGCTGATTGGCTGGTACTCATCTCATTATCCTTATGACTTGGCTTATTGCGTGTTTATACTGACAATAGTTTGACTAAAATAGTCTGAATAAACAGTTGCAAATGCTAAAATTGCCCTATGCTATCATAAGCAGGAAAGCCACCGCCATTTGTACAAACGACTGGTGAGTGAATAAGTAATGGTTATGAGTTATAAATACTGGTTTTAATCGTCCTTTTCAGATTTCTTTACTATGTCCTTGTCACTTTTTTTAGAAAATAACCAAGCATTGGCTACCCCTATCGCCAAGCCAAATATGATGGCTGACAAGATATTCTCAAAGAACAGATAACCCACTATCACCATCATGACAGTTATTAAGCTAAGAAAAAACCAATCTATTTTTTTATTTTTCATCACCCATTCTCCCTAATATAAGCTTTTATATAAAAAATATTAAAATCAAATGGTTACAAGTATATTAAAAGCATTTTTTAATTGTAATTAACGTGTCTATCTGTTATCAGTATTTCAGCCGACAATACTAATATTAACAATGGCTTATCTTACTATTTACTACTTTCACTTTTCCCAAAAGATAGGCTATAATCAAAGCGTGTAATCCACACACTCATCATGTATTTATTAAATTCCGTCAAAGAAAGGTAACTCCGATACCTTATTTTACTAAAAAAGTGAGTATAGATAGTACAGCAAGCAAGCTTGATACCGTAACGGATTTACGGTTCTTTGACGACAGATAAAGGACTATCCAATGACAGACTTCCATACTGGTCTGAGCAAGACACCTGCCAACTTTCAACCACTTACCCCCATTGACTTTATCGAACGCAGTGCATTTATCTATCCTGATAAAGTTGCCATTATTTATGATGATCTACAACATAATGAGCTAACGCAAACGTGGGGGCAGACATTTACCCGTTGTCGTCAGCTTGCCGATGGTTTGCGTAAATTAGGGATTGATAAAAATGATACGGTAGCGGTAATGTTGCCCAATGTACCTGCTATGGTTGAGGTTGCCTTTGGAGTGCCGATGGCAGGGGCAGTGTTATGTACTCTAAATACCCGTTTGGACATCAACGCCCTAACTTTTTGCTTGCAACATTCTGAGGCGAAGGTGCTGATTTTGGACAGTGAATTTGCCCGTTTTGTCGAGGTGATTGAAGAGACTTTCCCAGATTTAATCCTCATTCACGCCACTGACTCTGCTATTGAGTGTCCAGCTTTTGGACAAATGAGCTATGAGGCATTGGTCGCTAGTGGTGATAAGCTAGATAATTGGGAAAAACCTGATGATGAATGGGACGCTATCGCTCTAAATTATACCTCTGGCACAACTGGTATCCCCAAAGGTGTGGTATATCATCATCGAGGGGCAGCCCTTAACGCCATCTCTAATGTGCTAGATTGGGACATGCCCAAGCACCCTGTCTATCTTTGGACGTTGCCTTTATTTCACTGTAATGGTTGGTGCTTTCCATGGACAATAGCCGAGCGTGCAGGGGTAAATGTGTGCTTGCGTAAGATTGACGCAGATTTGATTTTACGTTTAATTGATAAGTATAAGGTCAGCCATTATTGTGCCGCTCCTGTGGTGCATAATATGATTGCCAGTGGTGATGCCAGCCTACAAAATGCCATCAGCCATAAAGTTAAAGGCTGGGTGGCAGGTGCACCACCATCGGAGTCTATGCTAGAGAAAATGGAAAATATTGGCTTTCATATCACCCACGTTTATGGGCTGACCGAAGTTTATGGCCCTGTGACCTTATGTGCGGAGCATGACGAATGGAACGAGCTGAGCATATCTGAACGTGCCGCCAAAAAGTCACGTCAAGGGGTGGTATCGCATTTGATGGCAGGCTTTGAGGTGTTTAAACAAGGCACAACCGAGCCTGTGGCTGCTGATGGTGAAGAGATGGGCGAGCTGGCATTGCGTGGTAATATGGTGATGAAAGGCTATCTAAAAAGCCGTAAAAATACCGAAGTGGCATTTCGTGATGGCTGGTTTCGTACAGGGGATTTGGGGGTAAAATATCCTGATGGCTATATCAAAATCATGGATAGGCTCAAAGACATCATCATCTCTGGTGGTGAAAACATCTCTAGTATTGAGGTGGAAAATATCTTGTATAAAATGCCCGAAATCGTCAGTTGTGCGGTAGTTGCCGCCCCTCATGATAAATGGGGTGAAATCCCAGTTGCCTTTATTGAGATTGCTGAGGGTTGCAGTCTAGAGCGTGAACAGGTGCTGGAGCATTGCCGTCAGCATTTATCAGGGTTTAAAGTTCCTAAGCATATTATTTTTGCTGAAACCCCCAAAACCAGTACGGGTAAAGTACAAAAATTTGAGCTAAGACAAGCTGCCAAGTCTTTGGCACATGAAGAGCCAAAGGTTAAGCATTAAAGGCTTGAGCTTTAACAAGTTTTTGTTAATTTGGATGGATAAAAAGGTGGGCTATCTAAACAGCCCACCTTTTTATTTAGCAGTTAGTAGCTAAAAAGTGCAATGTTACTTTGCAAGTACCTTTTTCAACACTTCCTCAAAACGACTCACCGCACCGTCCACATCTTTAAGTTTATCAATACCAAATAAGCCTAAACGGAAGGTTTTAAAGTTAGCAGGTTCATCGCATTGTAGAGGCACACCAGCAGCAATCTGTACGCCTTGCTCGACAAAGGCTTTGCCTTTATGAATGTCATCATCATCGGTATAACAAACCACCACACCAGGGGCTTGATAGCCTTCCCCTGCGACACTTTCAAAGCCGTTATCTTCTAGCAAATCACGGATACGATTGCCAAGCTCCCACTGTGCATCACGCAAGTTTTCAAAACCAAATTCTTTTGCTTCTAGCAACACATCACGGAATTGACGTAAACCATCGGTTGGCATGGTCGCATGATACGCATGCCCGCCATTTTCAAAGGCTCGCATGATATTTAACCACTGTTTTAAATCTAAGCTAAAGCTGTCTGATTCACTATTTTCTACACGCTCTACAGCCGTGTCATTTAGCAATACCACGCCAGCACAAGGGGTGCTACTCCAGCCTTTTTGTGGAGCAGAAACGATAACATCAATCCCCAATGCTTTCATATCTAACCAAATGCAACCTGAGGCGATACAGTCAATGACCAATAAACCACCCACGCTATGCACCGCCTCGCTTAACGCTTTGATATAGTCATCTGGCAATATCATACCCGATGCAGTTTCAACATGTGGGGCAAAGACCACATCTGGCTTTTGCTCTTTGATAGCAGCCACTGCTTCTTCAATGGCGACTGGTGCAAAGGGAGCAGGTTCACCATTTTCAACATCATCTTCTTGACGACTGGCTGTTAATACGGTGCTGGATTTGGCAATTTTGCCTTTTTCTAAGATTTGCGTCCAACGGTAGCTAAACCAACCATTACGAATAATAAGACAGTTTTTATCATTGGCAAGTTGACGAGCAACTGCTTCCATTGCAAACGTACCAGAGCCTGAGACAATGGCAACGGCATCGGCTTGATAGACTTCTTTTAGATTGGCTGATAAATCACGCATCACTTGTTGAAAGACTTGCGACATGTGGTTTAATGCACGGTCGGTATAAACCACTGAATATTCTAATAATCCATCGGGATCGATGTCTTGGCGTAATGCTGGCATAAGATACTCCTTATCTGATGTAATAATAAAATCTAATAAAATAGTGAAACACAAAAATAGCTTCACAACTGACGATGTCGCAAAATTACTTGCTTGATATTAAAATATTAAATGTAAACAACCATACTTAATATTGTAAGTATGACTCATCAATAGTACAACTTTATTTTAAACGCTGACGATACGCATCATTTAACCCTGTGACAACCAATGCAAGCATTTCACTATCTCCTTCTCTGGCAGCTTTACGCATTAGCTTTGAGGGAGCATGGGTCAAAGTTTGGGTTAAACGCCGAGTCAACTCGGTCATAATAGCTTCAGGTGACTCATTGCCCTGTCTAAGCTGAACTAAGGACTCTGCTAATAACTGCTCTGCTCGACTGTGCGCAGCATTTCTATATTCATGAATCTCACTACCCACCTGACGCACTTGAAAACGATGCTCAATTTCCACCACCAGATGACTGACCAGAAGCTCTGCTTCAACCGCAGCCTGACGACGTTGCTCCAGATTGCCTTCGATGACATGTTGTAAATCATCAATGGAGTATAGATACACATCATCCATACGACTAACGGCAGGCTCAATATCGCGAGGCACAGCTAAATCTACCATTAACATTGGCTGATAACGACGCTGTTTTAGTGCATGACGTGTCATATTTTTATCAATCAGAGCATCCATACTACCACTACAACTGCTGACAATATCTGCCTGTGGTAAGACTTCAGCCAGTTGTGATAATGGATAAACTTCAATATGCCTACCTGCTCTGGCAAGCTGGTCAGCTAATAATTGCGCACGCTCAGGGCTACGATTACAAATAATAATCCGAGAGACACCAAGCTCTGCAATATGGGTTGCGACCAGACGGTTCATCTCACCAGCCGCCACAACCAACAGTGTGGTATGCTCTGGCTTATCAAAAATCTGTGTCACCAACTTGGCAGCAGCAAAACCTAAAGAGACTGCCTGTGAGCCAACTTCCGTATCATTACGGACTTGTTTGGCAGCACCAAAAATTTGCTCAATCACCCAGTGCATCTCACTGGACATATCACGCACTTGTTGTGCCAGATTCACGGCTTGTTTTATCTGACCAAATATCTGTGGCTCACCCAGAATCATTGAGTCTAAACCAGCTGCCACCCGCAACCAGTGATTTAATGCTTGTGTGGTGGTATGGATATATAAATAGGGCTTAACATCTTCAATAGTCAGTCCCTTAAAGTGAGCTAACCACTCAATCAGCCGTGTAATGGTGGCTTTTATCAAAACCTCATAGCCACCATGTCCATCTTGTATATATGCTGTCTCAGACGCTATCTTCTTATCTGGCTGTTTATTTTGAGAAGTTGCTGACTCATTTAAAGCAGATAAAGATAAGGGTGCAAGGGCGTAAATCTCTGTACGATTACACGTAGAGACAATCACGCTACCATCGGTAAAATGGTCGATTTGTTGTAAGGCTGTCGTCAGTTCATCACCCACAAATGCCAAGCGCTCACGCAAAGCAACAGGCGCTGTTTTGTGATTAACCCCAATGACCACTAATCTCATATGCGAAATAGACCATATCGATGTCAGTTATAGTAATTTTTTAAATATCTATCCAATATTTAAAAATTTAGCCAAAATTAAAATGAATTGATAAAAACATGTTAAATTAAAAACTGCCAATTATACCACTGAATAAATAAGGAGTTCATAATATTACAGGTTGTTAACCTTATCAGTGTTTATCTTAACAAGTTCACTATTGTATCCCACATCCATAATTATATAATGCCAATTGGTCTGTCAGCTTTTATTTTACTTATGTCTTTATCAACTTTATCTTCTCATCCACAGCACCAGCCTAAACATCTTCTTGGGCAGGCAACAGCTATTGGGCTAAAAAACAGACTGTCTTTGCCCAACACAGCAACATCTTCCCAAATAATAGATGGTGAAAACTCCTCTCAAAAAAAACTTATGCCATTCATGATGGGGATTTGTATCACACTAAGTAGCAGTTTTTATCCAAGCCATGCCCAAGCCAATGTATTTGACTCATTGTTAAGAATCTTACTGCCCTCTTATTCACAAGGTAACCAAACAGATACTGACCAGCCTGATACAGATAGCCAGCAACACACAACCCAAAATGATAATACCGAGAGTGGCGGCATCCGTAGTGTAGCAAATCCTACAACAGATGTAATGAATGACTCCTCTCAACAAACAACAAGCCAGACTTCAGCAAATATAATACCTACTCGCCAACCCAGCTTATATGCACTGTTGCAGGCTGAGTTTGATGCTGATCGTGGAGATATTACTAAGGCTCTACAAATCTATAAACAGCAAGCTTTTAATGATAACGCCACCGCTGTCTTTGAGCGCGCATTAAATCTATCATTAAAAAATGAGCCTGTCCAAGAGTCACTTGCATTTGCTCAAGCATGGCAACAACAAAACCCTGATCACATTCCTGCATGGTTTTATGTTGCGCACTTAGCACTCAAAGCCCATGATTACAATACTGCCAGTGATGCGCTTAACCAAATACTTACCTATGATCCACAAGCAGATTTAAGTGAAATATTAATTGGTATTTATCCCAATAATGCAAGTGACCAACAGCAACTATTATCCTTATTACAACAGTTGCCTGATCATGAAAATCCATCACTACTTGTTATGCAAGCTGGTTTACAATTGCAGTTCGGTCAACCAGAGCTTGCTTTAGTTAATATTAGTAAAGCACTAAAGCATCAACCGGATAATGAACCTTTTATTACCCTAAAAGCAGATATTTTACAAAAAATATTGCCTGCTACGGATGTCATTGACTATATCAGTACAGAAAGGCAACGACTACCAGATAGTAAGGGATTATATCTTTATGAAATCCGCTATCGACTTGCACGAAAGCAGTCTCAGCAAGCATGGGAGCTACTTCTACAAGCGCATCAACGCTTTAAACAAGATGAAGAGATTACCCTGCTGGCAGCCTTAGTGGGTATTGATATCGAAGCTTACTCACAAGCGGACGAGTTACTACTTGATTTAGCAACCTCACCATATTACCTAGATCAGGCATATTACTATCTTGGCATCAGTGCTGAACGGCAACATAACTATGCCATGGCTGAGCGCTATCTATCGAAAGTGATGCAAGAGGATTTAGTGCTATCTGCACGGCGCAAAGTGGTCGCTATCCAACTGCTTAATAATGACCCTGATGCAGCACTAGCAACACTTGATAAACTGAGCGCACAGTTTGATATTTATGCTCCCGAAAGTGCTGTTTTACAGGCTGAGATACTTCGGCATTTGGACAAAACAGAGCAAGCACAGCAAGTATTACAAGAAGCTAGCCAGCGCTACCCTGACGATGTGGACGTTCTATTTGCTCAAGCACAACTATTTGATAATAAAGCAGACTATGATGCAAAACAAAAGGTACTATCGCACTTGTTGGCATTAGACCCAGAAAATACAGAATACCGACTGGCATATGCTACTTTATTATTTGAATCGGGCAAAGACAGCGCACAAGGATTGCGCATTGCTCGTGATATCGTTGCGATTCCTTTTGGTAATCCAAACTATGATAGCGATAGCTATTTGCAAGCGCTTAATTTATTAGCATCAGATGCGTTAGCCCAATCAAAATACCAAGAAGTCATTGACCGACTCAGTATTCCTTACGAAGTCATGCCAACCTTAAAAACAGGTGTCTTACTGTTACGTGCTTATCAAGGCTTAGGCAACGATGAACAAGTCAGCGTACTGCTACAAGATTTGCAAAACCGCTTTGCCTTTGGACAAAAAAATGTCGCTGACCAAATACAGTCATATTAACGCAAAGCTCTAAAATACTCACACTAAACCACTCTAAATACACTTAACACTTCATATGATTTTAGGATGATTTTGACCATGTATGATATAACCCACAAAAATATACATCAACGCTATGCTTCTCTTATTCAGCCTATTCTTAAACACAGTCGCTTGGTTATTACAGCCTCCATGTTTGGACTCCTTGGACTAACTGGATGCCAAACCACAACTGGTTTACATCAGCCAACTGCAACCAGCACCTTAGCTGATAGCAAGACGCCCAGCCGTCTACAGGCTTTCAGTATCCGTGGAAAAATTGGTATTATCGTGCCACAAAATACCCAAAACAATGCACAGTCAGGCAGTGCTTTTTATGTGTGGGCGCAAGATGGTGACCGCTTTACCATAGATCTCACGGGAGCTTTAGGCATTGGGCATACCGTCATAGAGTATAATGGTCAAACGGCAACACTAATCAATGAACAAGCAGGTACCATCACTGCCAATAGTCCTGAAGAACTGCTACAACAAGCCACTGGCTGGCAAGCACCCATCTCTCAACTTCCCTACTGGATATCTGGGCGCCCAACGCCTTCGGATAGTGACCTAGACTTTAATAATCAGAATCAGCTAACCAGCGCAACCAATGGTGACTGGGTTGCCAGCTTCGAATACCCGAACAGCAATACACCTAATACGACACTACCCAATCGAATTACAGTCAAAAAACAAGATGGTCATAAGGTGGTTATGACCATTACGCATAGTGAACCAGATTTTCAAACTGCCAATGAGCCTACATCAACACAAGAAAACAGCATCCCTGATACTGCTAATACTGATATCTCGGGTGATGACGAATAATGAAACAGTTTGATACGCCACCATCATTACACATGCGAAGTGTTGCTAAACTCAACCTGTTTCTACATATTACAGGGCGACGTGATGATGGTTATCACAACCTACAAACGGTCTTTCGTTTATTAGACTGGGGCGATACCTTATCATTTTGGCAGACTTCACACTATATAAGCCCGAACTTAACACCCGTGAATGATGCTACAGAGCTAAGTACACAACTCATCACACTACACTGTGATATTGAGCTAACGACCAACCCGCAAGACAACCTAATTATCAAAGCAACACAACATCTGTTGCAGTGGCTATACAAACACCAGTGTCTACCGACACAGCTGCCTATTATCAAGATTCATCTTGATAAACAGCTACCAACCGGCGCAGGTCTGGGTGGAGGCTCATCTAATGCCGCCAGCACACTACTGGCGCTAAATCAGCTTTGGCAACTTAATTTAACCACCAAACAACTGCAACAAATCGGCGCATCCGTCGGTGCAGATGTACCTATCTTTTTATATGGTCAAGATGCCATTGCTGAGGGGATTGGTGAAAAGTTAACTGCCATCCACCTACCAGCACAGCACTACGTCTTGCTCACACCTCAAGCTCACATTAGTACTGCGCAGCTATTTGCCCACCCCGATTTATGTCGCAACATGTCGTCTGTGCCACTGACAGACATTCACCATCAATATACAGACTATCTATATCAGCTCAATCCACCGTATTGCAATGTGTTTGAGCCTGTCGTATGCCAACTTAGTAACCCTGTCCAACAGGCACTAGACTACTTACGCACACTTGAAGGTATTACCCATAGCACAGCACGAATGACTGGCTCAGGTAGCTGTGTCTTCTTGCCTTTTGAGGCACAATATTTGAGCGATATCAAAGATGCCATCCATCAAGCTCCCTGCACAGCGATAATTACAAACACAATCACCAATACTTTCAGTCAAAAGTAAAATAGCAACTTTTGACAATAAAGAACCTATTAATAAGATAAAAATGTGATAACACCAGATTAAAAAACTTGCAATCAAAAAAAATATATGTATAATAGGTCGCCCATACAGGGGTATAGCCAAGTTGGTAAGGCACCAGGTTTTGATCCTGGCATTCGTTGGTTCGAGTCCAGCTACCCCTGCCATTTATACTTTTTTGTATCACCCATCACAGTAGTTAAGCAAAATTAACCACTATGATTGACAACTTAGTCCTAAGTTCGGTATAGTTCGCAACGAACGCCACTAGGAATTATTACAGTATAATGTCTATATTAGACTCTGTAATAATAAGTTTTCCAACCTTTACAGGGGTATAGCCAAGTTGGTAAGGCACCAGGTTTTGATCCTGGCATTCGTTGGTTCGAGTCCAGCTACCCCTGCCATTTTTATCATCCTTTGCGTTCAGTATACTTTTCTAATCATATTTCTTATTTTGAGCAGTTAGACACTGCTTAGTCGTCACTGCTTGAGTCAATCAATAGGACGTTTGTCATGCCTTATTTGGCGATTTTTACTGGTAATGCCCACCCCGAACTGGCAAAAACCGTTGCCGACCACCTTCATATACCCCTTGGTAAAGCTGATGTTACTCGATTTTCTGATGGCGAAATTGCTGTCGAAATCAAAGAACATGTTCGTGGTAAAGACGTTTTTATCCTACAGCCTACCTGCGCGCCTACCAATGATAATTTGATGGAAATCATGGTCATGGCAGATGCGTTGCGTCGCTCTAGTGCTGGGCGTATCACTGCGGTCATGCCTTACTTTGGTTATGCTCGCCAAGACCGCCGTCCCCGCTCTGCTCGTGTACCTATCTCTGCCAAAGTCGTTGCTGATATGTTAAACATCGTTAGCATTGACCGTGTCATGACTGTAGATTTACATTCAGACCAAATTCAGGGATTCTTTGATATTCCAGTCGATAATATCTACGGCACACCTGTGTTATTAAGAGACTTATTACAGCAAGACTATGATAACTTAATGGTTGTCTCACCGGATGTTGGCGGTGTGGTGCGCGCCCGTGCCATGGCAAAACAGCTTGGTGATACCGATCTGGCGATTATTGATAAACGTCGCGCACGTGCAAATGAGTCACAAGTGATGAATATCATCGGTGATGTTCGTGATCGTGATTGTGTGATTGTCGATGATATGGTCGATACCGCAGGAACTCTGTGCAAAGCAGCGCAAGCGCTAAAAGATAATGGCGCACGCCGAGTACTTGGCTACATCACTCATCCTGTTTTATCTGGTAATGCCCTAAAAAATATCAGTGAATCAGCACTGGATGAGATTGTGGTCACAGACACTATCCCATTATCTGCTGAAGCCAAAGCCTGTGATAAAATCCGTCAAGTAAGCATTGCCTCAATGCTGGCAGAAAGTTTACGCCGGATCAATAACGAAGAGTCTATCAGTGCGATGTTTGAATATATCAACTAAGCACGACTCATAAACACAATTCAAGTGCTTTAAAACGAGTTATAAAAACCGTTATCTCTTATAGATAGCGGTTTTTTATTGGATTCTTTTTAATAAAAGGCGTATAATACCGCCTCTTCTTTTATCCAAGTATCAGCAACTGCGAGCTTGGGTATGTATGCCGATGCAAGATACACTTATCCTAGCTGATAACTCATATCCATCGCATGCAACAACTTTTGATGTACACAATAGCAAAGCTGGTCGCAAGTTTTATATTAAGTGCATCCCCTTTCATAAATTAAGGATACTCCCATGAGTAACGAACTATACACTGTAACGGGCATTGCTCGTACTAAAGAACAGCAGGGCAAAGGTGCGAGCCGCCGCCTGCGTAAGCAAAACCTAATTCCTGCCATCATCTATGGTGGTAATGAAGAGCCAACTGCTATCGCTATCCGTGCCAATGAGCTAGTTAAACTTCTTGATAACGAAGCATTCTTCTCAAACATTCTAACCATCAATGCTGATGGCGAAGAACATCAAGCAGTTATCAAAGACTTACAACGCCACCCAGCCAAAGGCTACCCAATGCATGCTGACTTCCAGCGCGTTGTAAAAGGTCAGAAGATTCACATGAATGTTCCAGTTCACTTTGTGGGCAAAGAAGAAGCGCCTGGTACAAAAGAAGGTGGTATCTTATCTACATTGGTATCAGATATCGAAATCGTTTGTATCCCATCACAACTGCCAGAATACTTGGAAATCGACGTATCAGGTATGTCTATTGGTGATTCTTACCACTTGTCAGACATCAAGCTACCAGAAGGCGTTGTTATTCATGAGCTTGAAATTGAAGACGGTACAGACCGTACTATCGTCAACATGCAGCCACCTACTGTGGAAGAAGTTGATGAGCCTGCTGAAGATGTTGATGCAGATGAAGTACCAGCCACTGAGCAAGGTGGTGACAGCGCTGAAGACAGCGAAGGTGATGACGCAGAATAATCATTCTGTATATTTCACAATATCGTAAATAGCATTACTTGCAAAAGTACTGTCATTTATCTGTCGTTTTATCTTGGTCAAGTCTCATACTTGACCCCACTAAAGGCATATGGATATGATATGCCTTTAGTTGTATCTACCTTTTATAAAAATATTTCGTTTGGAAGTCAGCATGTCACCATTAAAACTTATCGTTGGTCTAGGCAATCCAGGGCAACAATATGCACAGACTCGTCACAATGCAGGATTTTGGTTTGTCGAGCAACTGGCAGATAAGTTTAATATTGACTTATCACTCGACAAAAAATTTCACGGGCTGACTGGACGTGGGCGGATTTTTGACCATGATGTGCGCTTATTATTGCCCGTCACATTTATGAACAAGTCCGGACAGTCTGTTGTACCAATGGTAAATTTTTATGATATTGCCAATACCCAAATTTTGATTGCGCATGATGAGTTAGATATTCCTGCTGGTAGCATTAAGCTAAAAACAGGGGGTGGACACGGAGGTCATAATGGACTGCGTGACATCACACCACATATTGGCAATGATTTTCATCGTTTACGCATCGGTATTGGGCATCCAGGTCATAAGTCCAAAGTCAGTGGTCATGTTCTTTCAAAGCCATCACCTGATGATCAGGTTGCCATTAATTCTGCCCTAGATGCTGCTCATGATGCACTATCGCTACTTATCAGCGGTGATATTGAAAAAGCACGCAACCACATTAACGGCTTTAAGCTTCCAGATTAGTACCACAGTCCACCAAGCCTATCATGATGTATAATGATGATAGTAGCAAATGACTTTAAATCTCAAATGCTACCCCCATAAAGAAGTTACTACCACCACTTTTCCACATCGTGTTATTGTTTTACTACTCTTTGTGTACCCTATCAAGGAAACCCTTATGTTACTTACCATGCTCAAATGCAAGCTACATCGCGCCCGTGTCACTCATGCAGACCTCCATTATGAAGGCTCTTGTGGCATTGATGGTAATCTTTTAGATTTGGCTGGCATTAAAGAAAATGAGTCTATTGACATCTATAACGTCAATAATGGCAAGCGTTTTCGTACTTATGCCATCCGTGCTGAAGCTGGCTCAGGTATCATCTCTTTAAATGGTGCTGCGGCACATATGGCTGACCTTGGTGATATTGTGATTATCTGTGCCTATGCACAGCTTGATGAAGCTGAAGCAGATAACCATAAGCCAAAGCTGGTTTATTGCAATGAAGACAATACAGTGAAAGATACTGCCAATATCATCCCTGTACAAGTGGCTTAAACGACATTTTGTACGCTCCCAATTAAAAAGCCATTTACTTATTTAGTAAATGGCTTTTTTGCTGTTATTCACCTATGCTCTTCATATCCCTACCTAAAATACATGTGGTAAGGCTACAACTGCTTACTTACTCGCTGGCATGTGCTTTTTCGTATTCTTCATGCTCGACTTGATATAATGCACCCAAACGCTGCTGTAAGTCTGTATCGAGGATTTTTTTGGCTTGTTTGAAAAACTCATCTTCCTCTTCTTTGAGGTGATGGCGCACTTTATCAATCAGCTTGGCACATGCTTCATCCCAAGTCTCTTGCCCGACTCGTCCATCTTCTAAGGTTTCAATCAGCTCATCCATCTCATGATGCTCTGTAATGGCATGACGAGATAACTCTAAGCCCTCATCATGTTGCATCACAGGGATATACAAATGACGCTCTTCAGCGGCAGCATGGGCATGTAACTCTAGCTTTAGCTCAGAAAATATGGCTTTGCGCTTTTGGAAATCTTGCTCACTTTCTAACTGCTCACACATATCACGCTGTACTTCGTGATTGGCAATCAATGCTGCAAAAATATCTTGTTCTAAATCAACACTGGCTTGCTTATTCATGGCTATTTCCTCTCTTCGCTAGAATATATCGCTAAAAAAGATACTATAGCTGATTTACACAATAAACACTGTCATGACATTACTTCAGTTTTATGTGAAAGTGTGAGTAACGCAAGCCATTCTTATTTATATTAGTGCTAAGCGCTATCACATGCGATAGTCTATGAGCTGCCAGACATCATTTATTCTTTTTTTTGCGATTTTTAAAGGATTGCCATAAGCTTTCATGCTGAATTTTTGGCATTTTCAAGGTCACGGTATTGGATAATATGTCATGCACTGCCAATCCGCGCCGATTAAACAGACAAAAGGCATAGTTAAAAATTAATCCAAAAAAAGCACTGCTTAACATGGCTGCCCGTGCTTCACTAGAAAAACCATGCAATAAACCAGCAACGATGGCACACAGTACAGGTATCACACACGCTGATAAAATACGTTTGATAGTTTGCCCCCAGTCAAGTAATTTGCCTTGAGCTGTCACCGTTTTTAATCGCCATGTTTGCATGCCTAATGTCTGTCCAGAGCGCCGCCAAAATACGCCATAAAATCCAATCAAGGTTAATACAAACGAAGGGGTCATCACCAAGTTTTGGTACCAATTTGGTAGCTCTTGTGCCTCATCAGAGTTAACGCCGATATCCATCGTTAAGTTTGTACCAATGACAGTTAATACTGTACCAACCAAAAAAAGCAACGCCAAAATCAACATACCATCGTATACAATGGCAATCATTCGTGTACTAGCACGAGCAATTTTTGGCTCATCGGATGTATTTCTACGAGACGTCTGCATAGATGGTAACCTAAAAGAGAGTCAGGCGTATCAATAGCCTGATAAAGGGGTTATATGGTATGAAAAATTATATGCGTTGATACGCGTTGGATTATAGCAACTCTGGCATAGAGAAACCAATCCTTCGTATCAAGTGCATCTTGAAGAGTATGATGATGAGCTAATAATTTTTAGACACAAAAAAATCGCCGAAGTCATTAACTGGCGATTCAATATCATCATATATGATGGGTGTATTTAGCAAATGGTGCGCCCGGAGAGATTCGAACTCCCGACCCCTTAGTTCGTAGCCAAGTGCTCTATCCAGCTGAGCTACGGGCGCATGATATTGCTATTTTCATTATCTGTTATCAAATATTAATTTTGATTACTGGATAATGAGTTGGTTATTATAGTGATTATTTTCACTGTGTCAACCACTTTTTACTCTATTTTTTATTTTAACCGTTATAAATAACACTCTGTCTATTTATAACTTGATAAAATCATCAAATAGATAAATGGCGGTGAAGGAGGGATTCGAACCCTCGATACGCGATTAACGTATGCACCCTTAGCAGGGGTGTGGTTTCAGCCACTCACCCACTTCACCGTGGTCAGTTATGTTGTTATGATTAACTCATATCATCATATGCTGTGGGCGTGTATTATAACAAAGCAAAAATAAATTGCAAGTGTTGTGCTAAGATTTCTAATAAATGACTTCTCGTAAATATGGGTATTTTACCTTTATAGTTGAAGAATACGAAAACAGATACTTTTAAACTTTATATCAAAGGAGGATTTATGCGTCCAGTTGTGTTGTGTTTTTCAGGATTAGACCCCTCTGGTGGGGCAGGTTTACAGGCTGATATTGAAGCCATCGGTGCAAGTGGCGCACATGCAACAGTGGCATGTACTGCCATTACCGTTCAAAGCTCTCAGCAAGTCTTTGGCTTTGAGACCTGCTCGGCAGAGTTAGTCAAACAACAAGCACAAGCTGTCCTTGATGACTTACCTGTCGCTGCCATTAAGTCAGGCATGCTCGGCTCAACCGATAATATCACCATGCTTACTGAGCTATTTCGCTCAGGCGTTATTCCCACATCGACACCTTTTGTATTAGACCCTGTGTTAGTTGCCAATAGTGGGGGTAGTCTTGGTGATGAAAAGACCTTAGTTACTGCCTTTGCAGAGTTGCTCCCCTATGCAACTTTAATAACACCCAACACTCACGAGTTACGCGCCTTGAGTGGTGAGCAAGACTTACATATGGCAGCAAAAAAACTATGCTCTCAGGGTGTCAAGGCGGTATTGGTCAAAACGTCACATGACTTTGAGACTGGAGATATTGACCAATATTTATATGTGAATGGTGAGATGGTACATCACAGTGTTTTGACTCGATTACAGGGTGAGTTTCACGGCTCTGGCTGTTCACTTGCCAGCTATCTGGCAGGACGCTTGGCTCAGGGAGAAGCATTGATTGAGGCTGTTAAACAGGCAGATAACTGGATACATCATGTCTTATCACATGCTGATGTGCCACATCCACAAGATGATAAAGCACAGCTAATACCCAATCGCTTTGCGCATCATACAGAAACTATCTGATACTGTCTTTCATTCGGTATGTCTGCAATAACCTACCAACCAAGATTTGAAGAATAAAATAAGGCGTGGTAACTATTTTATTACCACGCCTCTATAAAAATCCATTGTATTGTTAAGTATGATTAGCCAAGCATTGGAATCATATTACTACCCACGGTACGTATGACTATCTCTGCCAAATAGATGACAAAGAAGGCAACGATGGGTGATAAGTCCAACATACCAAGATTGGGGGTAATCCGACGAAACGGTGCTAAAATTGGCTCAGCCAACTGCATGATGATACCTAAAATGGGGTGCATCTTTTGGGTAAAAACCACAATCCAACTGATAATGATAGAGCCCATAATCAGATATCGACACATACTTAAAAAGTCTAAGGCTAATGTGGTGGTGGCAAAGAAAAACAGCTCAATTGGTGAAACACCCTGCCCGCCCAATGCAGCATTACCAGAGATGCTAATCAGACGTAATAAGAACATCAAGACAATCGCCGCTAAACTGACCCGACCTTGGGCGATGGTTGGAAAAATACGCCCAAACAAATCCACTACCTGTGTTGCTTTATATGCTGGCATTGCATAAGGGTTACGACGGTCTATACCCGCAAACTGCAACATAAAACGTATAAAAATCAGCAACATGGCAAACCTAATGACCATGTTAAATATATCACTCAAAATACTATCCATTCATGCTTACTCATCATCTGGTTTGATTAATTGTAACTTTTTCTTCGTTCATATTTAGTCATGATTATGATAACTAATTCATCTCATCACTAATCTGCTGACTACGTGTATAGCATGCTTGCATGGCTTTTTGAATCAATGCACCAACTTCATCGCTTTGCATCGATTCAATGGCAGCTTGGGTTGTACCATTGGGTGAGGTCACATTTCGACGTAATTTTTCAGGTGTATCCTCACTGGTGATGCTCATCTGTGCTGCACCCAATACGGTTTGCATTGCCAATGCTGATGCCTGTTTGCGAGATAAACCAAGCTCAACGCCACCTTCAATCATCGACTCAATAAAGTAAAAGATATAAGCAGGGGCTGAGCCAGAAACTGCGGTCACGGCATGCATATGCGCTTCGTCTTCTACCCATAGCACCAATCCAGATGCCGCCATCACTTCTGTCGCCAGTTGCTTTTGCTCACTACTGATATCATCTGTGGCATATAGCCCTGTTGCACCCATTTGAATCATTGCTGGGGTATTTGGCATGGCACGAACAATTTGTGTATAACCACCAAGCATCTGGCTCAAGCTTTGAGTTGATAAGCCAGCAGCAACAGAGATAACCAACTGATTATTTAATGCTGAAGCAAACTCTGCAACCACACTTTTCATCACTTGCGGTTTGACTGCCAATACGACAACATCCGCACCTTCAATGGCTTGGGCAATACATTCTTCTGGTGTCGCAGTATTAAGCCCTTTATTCTGTAGATATTCTCTTTTATCCAAGTTTGGGTCAACGACGGTGATATGCTTGGGTGGCACGCCTTTGCCCAATAAACCACTAATCAGTGCCTGAGCCATATTGCCACCACCAATAAAGCTGATTTTTTTATCTTCCAACATAGTGCTTTGCCCCTAAGTTTATATTAAAAACTTTACAATCAAACAAAATATCACCAGATATTGCATAGGTTACATCGTTACTCATATCCAAGTTGATATCTTGTCAAAATGGCGTTTAGTGTAGCATATCGCAGGTTACTTCGTCATGAACATCAACCGTGAGCATCAACTTGTGAAATAAGCTGATGGGACTGCACCAATGCGCTTAACTGCTCTGCATAGTCGCTTTGTAAAACTGCAATACCTGTGATACTGACAAGAAACAAAGGTTGCCACTTCTGTATATCATACTTGTCTACTTTGTCCTGCTCTGTATTTTCTTGCACACATAATGAGCATAATACGACTGAAGGACGATAAAATACGGGCTGATGTAGTGCTTGCAGTAGCTTTTTTCCCGACTTGCTACCTTTACGCCCTGCCAGTCTTAATGGCAAGTCTTTGGGCAATGGCTCAAACTTTAATCGTATCTCCCTAGGCTTTGACTGAGCGCATATCTCAGTCAGATAGACCAGTTGAGACATACCTTGGATAGACCACTCTATCTGGATGCTATCACAACGGGCAGTTTTTAAAAGGACGCTATCCATCATCTGTGACTTTTGGGGCGTTAGTACAAGCTGTTGCTCATTTGGTCGCTGTGCTAACCAGTCTTCCCATTCAGCCCGAAGCCGATATAACTGCCCTTGATGACGGCGAATATGATACGACTGCGTGCCACTTTGCCAATATAGACAGGTTTGGTGGTCACCATCTGTACGCTGACACAGCCGTAGAACATCATCGACCAGACGTTTTGGCGGTGGCAATCCCACCATCAATGCCGATGAAGAAGCACGATTTTGACACTGCGGGGTAAGCCATAAATGCACCAATGCAGACTGACGAGCAGATGGCAACTGTAGCAAGGCTTCAATATCCAGCACTGCTTGCCAGTCAGCAAGCTGTCGATTCTGTCGATGCCCTAGCTCTGTTAGCTTCTGTTTATCGGCTTGCACCTGCTCAGTGACTATCTGACTGGCATCAAGGCACAATAATGCACTACGGGCAATGTTATTACTCAACTGTGGGTAACGTTGGTGCAACTGTGGCAAAATAACACTGCGCAACCATGCACGCTCATTACCTTGCTCTGCTATGCGCTGAGCATTCATTTCTATTTGTGGTGTTGGGTCTGCTAATGTGTTGGTCGGGTCATCAATATAAGGGAGATTGGCTTGCTGAGCATAAGCAGTAATTTGCGCTCGGCTGACTGTTAACCACGGTCGCCATAGACAAATGTGTCTTCCTGCGTGGCTTTTGCTTGACCATGTGCGCATACCTGCCAGTCCTGATACCCCTGCCCCATTAAATAAGCGCATCAGCACCGTCTCAGCTTGGTCGTCACTATGATGCGCCAATATAAGTACATCCTCTTGGTTCATCACCTGCATCATGGCAGTATAACGCCCCTCTCTGGCTGACTGCTCATTGCTTCCTGTCAACTGCGCCTCTAATACACGGCACGGCAATCCCTGCGACTGCGCCCATGCTTGCACCTGTGTCGCCCATGTGGCATTGGCAGACTGCAAGCCATGATTGACATGCAGTAGCTGTGGCAAAAATGGCAACTGCCCCGCCAGATATAACTGCTGACAAATGGCTGACAAACTGAGCGAATCCCGTCCGCCACTACACGCCAGCCACACTCGCCTACCCCGCAACTGCTGACGATGTGCCTTTACACTGTCCAGCAATGCTGTCAACAACGGCATGGCTGTGCGCTCTTTATACATCTGAGAAATCGCAATCTCGGTCATATTGGCATCCTCATCGGAGGGCATAAACTGGCAATCCCATACTGGAAAACCTATAGTCGGCTAGTCGGCTCAATATAAATCAATACAAAACTATTACATCGTCAAAGTCGCTTGCAGTACCTGCTTTTATAAGAATATAAGAGCTGTTACACCTACGCTCGTTTTGCTGATAACAGTATTATCTTGAATTGACTATATCATATAAAACCATGAAGCTGTGTTGAACTCTGGACAGCAAAGCCCCATTAAATATCTAATTCCTGAAAATATATTTTCACAAAAACCATTTTAGCATTGAATGAGAAATTATGACGCAAACACAAGCAACTCACAGCCCACTTCCTGCCACCAATGACTTACGTCAGCGTTTTTTTGTGCAGAACTCACCTGTTCGTGGTGATGTCGTACGCCTAGAGCGCAGTTATGGCAGTATCATTGCACAAAAAGACTATCCCGAAGCCATCAAACGCCTACTTGGTGAGATGCTCACTGCATCAAGCCTACTTATCGGCACACTCAAAATCAACGGCAGGCTCTCAATACAGCTCCAGTCCTCTGACCCTGACAGCCTACTTAACTGGGCAATGGCAGAATGTGACAATACAGGTATTATCCGTGCGCTTGCCAGTTGGAAACATGAAACCGATGCACAAGCGGACGCATGGCAACAAAAAACCACGGCTAATGAAGCCTTTGCTGAGCTTGGTGCAGTGGGGCAAGGGGTATTATTTATCAACATCCAGCCTGAAAAAGGGGAAGCCTATCAAGGCATCGTTGAGCGTGGTCATGACAATCTGGCAGACTGTCTGGCACACTATCAATACCAATCAGCACAAATCCCGACCCTAATTTCTCTTACCTGTGATGGCTTGCAAGCAGGGGGCATATTGGTACAGATGCTACCGCAAACTGCCGAAGAAAAAAGAGATGCCGAGCTGAATGAAGGCATCAGCGAAGACGATGATTTATGGTCACGCCTGACCATGCTCACACGCACGGTCAAAGACAGCGAGCTAACCCAAGAGACTGCCAACGAAATACTCTATCGCCTCTATCATGAGGAAGACGTCGTTGTTCCTGAGGCAGTGGCATTACAATTTGGCTGTACCTGCTCAGAAGAAAAGTGCCAAACTGCCATTATCCAGATTGGTCAAGCCGAAGCCTTAGATATCTGCGTAGAGCAAGGCGGAATTGAAATGGATTGCGGATTTTGTGGGGCGTTATATCACTTTAATCAGACACAAATAAATGCTTTATTTGCTGATGACTAGGGTCTATTGAGCCTTACCTTTTACTGGCTTAATAAAATAAAGGTAGGATAAAAGTGGGTGGGAAAAAAGTAGGATGCAAATAGGATAAAAGTAGGATAAAAGTGCAACAAAGCCTAAATAAGCTGTATAAACATGACAACAACAACCACACTTTTTTCACTCTATTTTTATCCCATTCACTCCAATCAGTCCAATCAGCCCAATCACTGCATTTACCGCATTCACTACATTCACTTTTGTGGCTAAGTGAGGCTAACTACTAAGCATTTATTTAATCCCAACCCATTCTTCTACGAAACTCTTCTATTTCTCTTGTATCTTGCCTGTATTGCTCAGCATTCTGCCTGTGTTGCTCAGCATTCTGCCTGTGTTGGTCTATTGTGTCATAGACACTGATATCTCCGAGCATTTCTCTATTATATCTTCCCCGTATGTCACTGGTATTGTCGCCATTTGTTAGCATCTGTGCATCTATCGTTGCCCTTTGTTCAGCCGTCAGTAGACTTGGTATAAAAAATTGTCCATCTTTTACCATATCTTCCCACATAAAATCTCTGAGTGCCAAAGTGCAGTATCTTAAGATTTTCTGCTCACTAAGGTCTGGATATTTTTGTTTTAAGGCGGTGCCATACACCGTCTTAAACGCTATCGTCCCTTGTGGCTTATCTGTTAACAAAAACGCAAACAATGAGCGTGCATCATCCTCAATCGGGTCATTGGTCGCTGGTAGGGCATCAAGCTGTTGGCGTAACTGTGCTATTTGTTGTATCTCTGCGGGGGTGAGATTGCTTGTGATAGTTGTAGTGGTAGACGTTGGATTGGCAGTATTAGTATTGTTGGTATTGGCATTAGCACTGTTAGTATTAGCATTGGCACTGCTAAACGCTAACGGCATGGCAACTGCCAGCATACATAGCCCTGCTTTTATCACGGCTGGTCTGCGTGGTTGGCTGTTTATCATGTTTAGCATGTTTAGCATGTTTAGCATGTTTAGCATGTTTAGCATGTTTAGCATGTTTAGCATGTTTAGCATCGGCTGTTTTATCGTATACTTTTTCATAATGTGGTTACTCATATTGGTCATAAGCATTGTTATAGACAATCAAGCTCTGTACTTTTTATTGCTTATGGACTTTTGATTAAATTTAGGGGCTATGGTCATTTTAAGCAACAGACATAACAAATAATTTGATAAATTGCTGAATAGACGCTTTAGGGCCTGCTGAACTTTCACCACGTCAGGTTAATATCTGAAAGGGATGTAGCTATTTTGTACTTTCATGTAAAAATTGGCTAAATTTGCCTTATTCTGCGTTAATGAACTTGTTAATATCTCGATATTACCTGCATTCATTGCCTTGACTAAGTCACTTCTTGCTAAAATCAGTATCTCAATTTTTCCTATGAAGGTGAATGTTCAACAGACCCTAATAAAAAACTTAAAAGACATTAAAATATTTTATAACACGTTTTGTTAGTTGATAACAGGATAGAATAGGTAAAATAACAAACCATCAGCAAACGCATAAGAACAATGTATAAAAACAGTATAAAAACATGGTTAGTTTATTATCCAAACTTTTTTAATCGGTGATTGAGCATGTTAAATCAAGTGAGTAATTATTTTGAGCTGGATTTGGGGGCATGGCAATTAACCGATGTCAGTCAGCAGTCGTTTCGGGTTGCCCCAAAGCGTAAAAACTGGTCGGGCTATGGTGATTATCACTTTTTAAACAACGGCTTATTGCTTGGGCGGGGGGATATTTATAACGGTACTGGCGTGGTTGAAGAGAGTATGCCGTTTCGCTGTTTTTTTGGGATTCATATTCTAATTGATGCCAATTATGATTTAACTGCCAGTAATCTAAAACAGACAATATCAGCACGTCCAAAACAGATTTGGGGACGTTATGGAAATTTTGGTGAGATTTGTACCACTTGGCAAGAAAACAGCCGTCAGCAAGTGGTCAGCCTAGATTTCCCCGAAGAATTATTGCTACGTTGGCAAGAGGACTTTGCCCTACCCGATTGGCTCAATCTACCCAAGCATGGTATGAGGGGTGATGATGGCGGTCTGATGTTGTTGTCTGATTTGCCCATCAAGCCTGCACTGATATTACAAGCTTTACGAATTATCAATCAGCCAAGCGATACGTTGACAGATGTGCTGACCTTAGAGAGTTTAGCGTTGTCATTATGTGGTCGATTGTTATCACCATCATCTGATGGTGCATCTTCAAGTCAGACGCAAACCACGACTAAAAAATCGCTACTGATTAAAAATAAAGTCGATGATGTAATCGATATTATCCATGAGCAGTATCATTTACCGTTGACCATTTCGGGGTTGGCTCGGCAAGTGGGGATTAATGAATGTTACCTAAAACAGGGCTTTAAGGCACGCACAGGGCAGACAATAGCGACTTATATCCGCCAGTTACGCTTGCAACAGGCGTTGCGATTATTGCTTGATGAGGGTATGAGTGTTCAGCAAACGGCGTATTATGTGGGCTATCGCGATGTGGGGCATTTTAGTCAGATTTTTAAAAAAGCGTTTGGTTATTTGCCAAGTGAGTTGTGAGGGGTGGGTTTATAGGGCGTATTTGTCATCGTGTGACATGTCAGTTTTATAGTATTAATCACGATACAGGGCTATGCTATCTATAGTGCCATATATCTTAATCTTCGTTAATTGCATGATAAAAAAGCTGTTCCACACTCAGAACAAAACTCAATAAAATAGGGTAAATCAATATGAAAGATATTAAGCCCATGTGGCATGAACCTCCTATCAGTCACAAGGATATAAAGAAGTTTATTGATAGTTTTAAATATCGTTTACCAGAAAGTTTTATTAGTGTCGTAAGCAAGTATGACTTACTTACTCCAGTTAACAATATTTTTGATTTTACTAATGTTTATAATCAACCTGATGAGAGAGATGTAAACTTTTTAAGTCTAAAAGAAGAAGAGTTAGAAAATATTTACGAATCTCAGTATGTTTCTAATCCTTTGCATTATGGAACTCCGCATCTAGTTGCATTTGGTATATGTGCAAACGGTGATAATATCTGCTTTGATTATAGAGATAATCCAACAGGTAATAACCCCAAGGTTGTTCTTGTTTACCATGATGATTATCAGGAAAAAGATGATGGAACCAGTTATGCAACGATTAATCATGTAGCAGACTCTTTTGAAGAATTTATGGATATGTTACATGAATAGTCAATTATTTAAGAGATGAAACCAAAGGATTTGTTAGTCTGAGGAATATACTGGACAAATGATTCGTCCAGTAAAGGACGAGAAGTCGCTTACCCTTTATTTTAATAAAGTATCATACATCACAATATAGATAGCAGTATCACAGAGTCAGGTAATAGACAGAACCAGATCATGAATTAACTAGCAATGAAAAAAAGAACTGTAAAATAATGCTACAACTTATAGAGTTAGCAAAAGATATTTGTACTGCTGGGAGAACATATCGAGGTAAGAATACCACAACACAAATAGTAAACGATACTAAAAATATTTATAAAGCAAAAATATATAGTTTAGACAGTCATAGGGCAAACCCAACTAATGATGGTTATAATAAAAAAGGTGTAAATAAATTTATTGATGATAATATTAAAAAATAAGGAGATTGAGGTTGAATGAAAAATCCAACAGGTGAGGTCGAAGTTTTTTTAAAGTGTGTAGGTAAGTCAGAAGGTGATTCTAGTATTTTAGATGCGATGGTTTTACCCGGAACTAACTTTATAATTGATTCAATGTGTATTGACGGATTAGAGTACGATACATATATGTTTTTAGACAATGGGATTGAATTTAGTTTTGAAGATAAAATTCTTAAGGCTATATTTATATATGCAGTTAAAGTAAAAAAATATAGCCAGTATTATTTTATTAATAGACTATTTGATAATGTTATCAACATTCATGATAAAGACTCAATAATAAAATCAATTGGCAATCCAGATATAATGATAAATAACTATATAAAATATTACATAGACAAAAATAAATATATTCATTTTGAGTTTGAAGGCTCTAAAAGGCTAAAAATGATTACTATAGGTATAGTTACATAATAAGCATAAACTAGAAACTCCCCCTTATCCCCTATATATTAAGGTCATTAGTATGGACAATTCATGATGATTTCATGGATTATGAAGGTAGTAGTAGTCACAATCCAGTCTTTTCTCTGCTTCTTTTGAAACTGGTATTACTATAATCCTGCTTTTCATCATCTACTTCCCATTTATTTTTATTAGCACGTATAAAATATGCTAATCATGCTACCCCACTATATTGTAGCAACTTTTCCCATTTCCCCCATCATTTTTCCCAATTGCCCATGATGGTTTTATTGAGAATAAATATCATTTACCTGTAGAATGGTTATTTAGAATAATAACTGTAGGTGATGATATGAGCCAGTCCACAACAACAAAATCTTCCCAACCACCATCAAATAATTCATCAAAAGATCCTTCAAAACCATCTGCAAAATCCCCTTCACATTGGCAAATCATTGAGCCAGTGAAGTCAGGAATTTATGTGGCGATGGCATTTGCGGTGCTTGGGGTGGCGTGTTCGTTGGGGGCAATGCTGGCGTTGGCGTTTTTGTTTCGCTCGTCCTTTGCTGGTTCTGGTGCTGATTTTGGGATTGGTTCGGCGGACGCTGTGGTGCAGTGGCATTGGTTTTGGTGGGCAGTTGGCTTTGTAGTGCTGGGGTTTTTGTTTCGGGGCTTGGCGTTTAGGCGGTCGCATTTATCAGCGTTTCGGTTAGAGGTGGTGCTACGTGAGCAGTTAAGTGAGCATTTGGCTCGCTTGCCGTTGGGGACATTAAGTATGCAGGGAACGTCTGCGTTGTCTAAGGTGTTGCAAGATGATGTGAAGGATTTGCACGCTTTTGTGGCGGATAGTACGCCGTTATATGCTCGGGCGTATGCGTCGCCATTGTTGGCGTTTGCGTTGATGTTATGGATAGATTGGCGGTTGGCTTTGGTGGCGTTGGCGGTGCTGGTGGTGGGTATGGTTGGGCTGTCGCTGGTGATGAGCCAGTCGGTCGATATTCAAAAAGAATATAATTCGGCTCGTGAGCAGGTGGTGCAGGCGGTGGTTGAGTTTGTGCAGGCGATGCCTGTGGTACGTACGTTTGATGGCGGGCAAGCCTCGTTTGGGCGTTATGAGCAGGCGTTAAGCCATTATTTGCAGATTTTGATGACGTGGTGGAAACGCTCGGGGACGGCATCTCGGTTGTCGATGATTGTGTTGCACCCGTTGCCAACGTTGGTGGCGATATTATGGGCTGGGCTGTATTGGTGGTGGCATGGGCAGTTGGCGTTTGATACGTGGCTGGCGATTTTGCTATTGGGCACGGGTATGGCTGAGGCGATTATGCCGTATATGGCGTTGTATCATTTGATTGAGCAAGCGAAGGTAGGGATTGCTCGGATTGTTGAGGTGCAAAATTTGGCAGAGTTACCAATTTGTCGCAATCCCCAAACGCCACAAGATGGGTCGGTGGTGTTTGAGCAGGTGAGTTTTTGTTATGAAAATCGGCAAAAAAATGCGTTAAATGAGGTCAGTTTTAGGGTGCCTAGTGGCAGTTTTACGGCTTTGGTGGGTGGCTCTGGGGCAGGTAAAAGTACGGTGGCTCGTTTAATCCCACGTTTTTGGGACGTGGATAGTGGTGCGGTAAAGGTGGGCGGGGTTGATGTGCGTGAGATTGCCCCTGAGGTGCTGATGCAACAGGTGGCGTTTGTATTTCAGGATAATTTTTTGTTTTCGGGCAGTATTTTGGACAATATCCGTTTGGGTTTGCCCGATAAGTCGCTTGATGAGGTGATACAGGCTTCAAAGTTGGCTCAAGCTGATGAGTTTATTCAGGCGTTGCCACAAGGTTATGACACGCTGGTCGGTGAGCGTGGGGCGAGTTTATCTGGTGGGCAACGGCAACGTATCACCATTGCAAGGGCGATTTTGCAAGACCGTCCGATATTGGTGCTTGATGAGGCAACGGCATTTGCTGATGCGGAAAATGAGGCACTACTCATGCAAGCATTGCACAATTTAATGCAGGGCAAAACGGTGTTGATGATTGCTCACCGTTTAGCAAGTGTGCAGGACGCTGACCAAATTTTGGTGTTTGATAAGGGCAATTTGGTTGAGGCAGGCACGCCACAGCAACTTTTGGCTCAAGATGGGGCGTATGCGGATTTATGGCAGGCGTACCAACAAGCCCAACATTGGCAGATTGGTGAGCCTTGTTAAACTGCTGATTTAATTGGGGTTTGAACGCTATTTTTGCCATATTTCCTCTTTTTTGCCCTCCCCCAGCCCCTCCCTTAGGGAGTGGAGAAAGTTCCCTCCACATTCGGGGGAAGGTTCAGGGAGGGGGCAAGATACTTTTGATAACTTGATGAACTCAATATAAGGACAATCATCATGTCTTATTCTCAAAATCTAAAAAATAACCATACGCAAGCCAATACAACAACGCCCAAAACTTTACCGCCCTCACAAACAAACATTGGTCAGTTATGGCATATCATCATGCAATCGGCTGGCGAGCAAGCTCCGATATTAAAACGCTGTATTGCCATTAGTGTTTTAACGGCGGTGTTGCGAGGTATGGCGTTTACTTGTTTTATTCCGCTATTTTTGGCAGTGGCAAGTCGTGATGGTGGGCAGTTACTATTGTGGGCAGGAGTGATGACGGCATTGATTGTGCTATCGAGTATCAGTGATTGGTTTAGCCGAGATTATGATTATAAAGGTCATGCTGCCCTTGCCAGCGATAAAATGCGGCGTGAATTGGGGCAACATTTACGCCGTATCCCATTGCAAAAGTTGTATGCCAAACGCTCAGGCGAGCTGACTGCCACCATTGCAGGCAATGTTGATGATGTCATTCAATATACAATGACGCTGGCACTTATGTTGATTGCGGCGGTGGTGACACCGATTGTGGTGGGGTTATTGGCGATTGCATACGACTGGCGGTTGGGCGTGGCAATTTTGTTGTTATTTCCCAGTATTTTGCCGATTTATTTTTATGTGTTGCCTCGTCTTAACGCCAATAAACAAAGGCTGTTGGGGGTGTTAAGTGAGCTAAGTGCCGAGACGGTGGAATATTTGCAAGGCTTACCTGTATTAAAAGCCACTGGTAGCTTGCAAGACAAAGCCTCACGCTATATGCAAACGGTCAAACATATTGAGCAAGAGCAAATCACTGCGATGAAAGATGAAACCTTACCCAATCTGGCATTAACCTCTGCGGTAGAATTAGGGGTGATGTTGATTGTGGCATTGGGGCTTTGGTTGGTCAGTCAAGGCGATATACAACTTATGTTGATGGCAGGGCTTTTGGTGGCGGTGGTTCGTTTTGCCGAGCCGTTATCAACCTTTATTAGTATGATGAGTGTCTTTGAGATGGTGCGGTCAGGTTATGCCCGTTTGCAAGCGTTACTTGCCATTGAGCCATTACCCCAACGTCAGCCAATACAAACGCCTGATAACTTTAATGTGCATTTTGAGCAGGTAAGTTTTGCGTATGAAAATAGCGATAATCCTGTTCAACCCATTCACCCCATTCAAGTTGGTCAAGCTAGTCAAGCTAACCAAAACACCCCTGTTTTAAATCAACTTAGCCTAGATATTCCTGCCAATGCCATGACGGCGTTGGTCGGTGCATCAGGTTGTGGTAAGACCACCCTTATTCGTTTGCTAATGCGATATGCCGACCCTCAGCAAGGCAGTGTTAGCATTGGTGGGGTTGATATTCGTAATATTGAGCCTGAACAGCTAAATCATCTGATGGCGGTGGTGTTTCAAGATGTGTATCTGTTTGATGATACCATCATTGCTAATATTCGTATGGGCAGGCAAGACGCCAGTGATGAGGAAGTGATAATGGCTGCCAAATCCGCCCAATGTCATGACTTTATTGAGCAGTTGCCTGATGGCTATCAAACCCGAGTCGGTGATATTGGTAATAATCTATCAGGGGGAGAAAAACAACGTCTATCCATTGCCCGAGCATTGCTAAAAGATGCCCCGATTATCATTTTGGACGAACCCACCGCCGCCTTAGATACCCATAGCGAACGAGCAGTGCAAAAAGCGATTGACGTGCTGGTACAAAATAAAACGGTGATTGTTGTTGCCCATCGTCTATCAACCATTGTTGGGGCAAAAAATATCGTGGTGCTGGATAATGGCACGGTGGCAGAGCAAGGCACTCACCAACAGCTATTGGCAAAACAAGGGATTTATGCGAAATTGTGGGGATTGCAGGGACAGTGATGGGATTGTAAAAATAGGTTGGAGTTGGTAGATTAGCAGTTATTATTGAGCAATATATTTATAGAAAGCTAATACTAAAAGTAAAGTAAATAACCATTTAGCCCATATACATATCATAAGAATGGCACAGGCTAAATGATAAATATAAGATTGATAATTAACTATAAGGTAAAAAATAGAATTTAACCAGTGTTTATTTATTTTTTAGTTGCTGATTTAATCAGCATTTGAGTTCCAAACCAACCCCAATATATTCGATGATGCTGTATTTTATCATTTTCAATATCCATTAGTTCCAAAATATCAATTTGATTTCCTGTTGGTGTTTCTCTTGGGTACTCCCAAACTAAAGTATTTCCATTTACTAAATAATTGTCAGTTCTGTACCACTTTACTAATTCATTTGGTCGTCTTTTTGTTCCTTCGATTAAAAATTCGAGTATTTCATCTCGCCCATTTAGGATACCATTATTTTTTTTCATAATTATTGGCACTAATGGGCTTTCAAAAATAGCATTATGGGCATATAACTCGATTAAATTTTCTGTTTGTCGTGTCTTTGCGAACTCATGCCACTCTTTATAAATTTTTTCAGCTATGTTTTTCATTTTTTAATGTTCTCTTGGTTTGTAGATAACAAAAAGTAGTCTTATATCAATAATATAACAGTTTTCTATTAAAGTATGACCAAATTGATTTAATACATCTTGATTTTGATTGTATAATCCTAAAACAAAACAGGTGTCTAATATAGTCACTCCTTAACTATACCTGCTCTACGCCACACTTGCCTGCCATTGATACTCACCCAGTACTAGCTTTAGCTTATCCCCTGCCTTTAGCATACCTACGCCTGCTGGCGTACCTGTCATCACTACATCACCCGCTTGTAGTCCAAACGCATGGCTAATATCAACCAACAGCTCATACACAGGAAACAGCATCAGGGCTGTATCACCATCTTGAGTTAAGGTGTCATTGATATATAGCTGATACTGCACATCGGTAAAGTCGCCAAAGCTCTCAGGACTGACCCACTCACCTAATACACATGAGCCAACAAAGCATTTTGCCCGCTCCCACGGATGTGCTTTATCTTTAAGCTTGGTTTGTAAGTCACGTAGAGTCAAATCCAGTCCCACTGTGACTGCACTGATGGCGTCTTTAACCTCATTAATACTGGCATTATTTAGATTTTTACCAATTTGTATACACAGCTCTGTTTCATAATGCACATCGTATTTATGGTTACGTGGGATATCATCAAAACTAGAAGCAATCGACGCTTGACTAAATGCACACACACTAGAAGCAGGTTTGATAAACAATAATGGCTGAGTAGGCACTTCATTGCCAAGCTCAGCTGCATGTGCTACATAGTTACGCCCCACGCACACTACTTTACCGATATCTATCGCCAAATCTGTCATTATTTTATCTGCCCTATCTATACTGTGAAGCCATATCATCAATAGCCAATCAGACGATTTATATTATGGAATGGTACTGGTTGCTACATCTGGTGGTACATAGCTGGTATGACGATTCATACGCTTTTCTAAGAAACGGAAAGTCAGCAAAATCACCCATGACAACACCAGATAAATAATACCTGCTGCAAAATATATTTCTATCGGAGTGTAAGTTTTTGAGCTGATGTATTTTGCTTGTCCAGTCACATCCATTAGTGCAATGGTCATCGCCAAAGCACTACCTTTAAGCATAAAAATCACTTCGTTACTATAAGCAGGTAGCATGATACCAAACGCACGTGGCAACATAATACGGGTCAGCTTTTGACGATAAGACATACCAATAGCATCAGCCGCTTCTAGCTCACCTTTTGGAATAGATTGAATCGCACCACGGATAATCTCAGCAATATAAGCACTGGTGTTTAGAGTAAAGGCAATGATGGCACACCAAAACGGCTGTTTGAGTACAGGCTCCCATAAAAAGGATTCTTTAATAAAATCAAACTGCCCCAACCCAAAATAGATTAAGAAGATCTGTACCAGCAGGGGCGTACCACGAAAAAAGAAAATATAGGCAAAAGGCAATGCACGTACAAGTGGGTTGGACGAGATACGCAGCAATGCCAGTATCAAACCCAGCCCTAATCCTAAGATACCTGATATTAATACCAACTGTACCGTTAGCGGAACACCGCTTAGCAATGTTGGGAAATAATCAAAAATAACTTGCCAGCTCCAATCCATAACAACGCCTCCTAAACTTTACTCGTGGGTGGGTTCACACCCTTGTTCATTTGGTTTTTGAGACGTTTACTATAACGCTCGGCAGGATTGGCTCGCCATTCTAACCACATCATCACCCCTGTAACAATCACTGTTAAACCCAAATAAAGAACGGCGGCTGCCATATAAAAAGTAAAAGGCTCTTGAGTTGCCTGCCTACCACGTGTTGCCTGATACATAATGTCATGTAAACCAATAACAGATACTAGTGCTGTATCTTTGAGTAGTACCAAAAATAGATTACCTAACCCTGGTAGTGCCAAACGCCACACTTGTGGAATGATGATACGAAAATAGATTTGCATCGGACGCATACCGACGGCTTGTGCTGCTTCCCACTGACCATCAGGTATCTCTTGAATTGCCATGCGAAATACTTCGGTCGCATAAGCACCAAAAGCCAGAGATAAAGCGGCTACCCCTGCAATAAATGGGTTAATATCAATGTACTCGTTATAGCCAAAACGTGACATGACACTCATCAGAATGATAGAGCCACCATAATATAAAAATAGTACTAAAAGCAGCTCAGGGATACCACGCATTGTCGAAGTATATATCGTTGCTAACTTACGAAAAATCCATACCTTCGATAACTTAGCCGTTGCACCAAGTAGTCCAAAAATTAGACCGATGACTAAGCTAGCTAAAGCCAGCTCAATGGTCACAACCGTACCTTTGAGCAAGAGATGACCAAAACCTTGTAAATCAAACACGGGGAAGACCTATCTTGAGTGAAAAAGTATCAATGCAAAAGGAATTTGCACAGCATATATAAAGATCAATGCAGTATGGTTTATCTGATATGTTCAAAGAAAAATTGCACATACTGGCTTTAAATACTGGCATTGTCATTGATATATAGAGCAGAGCAGCGATTTTAGCATAATTGTTAAGTTTGTTACTAATCTAGAGCTGAACACAACAGGTGATATTTGCAACAAATAGCTACATTGACTGTATTAACCTAGCCCTATCCCCTACTCTAAAAATAATTTTAATCTATTTTTTATCAATAAATAAAAAAGACGTGCAGCATTTGCTAGACACGTCTTTAGTTGATGACTTAAGCAATACAAATATCAATGTTAATAGCAGAGTCTATTAAACATTAGCACCAATTATAAATGCAGTTTAGTTCGCCGTATCTGTCGCCGTATTACTGTCTGCATTATCTAGATTAAAATAAGACTGACCAATTTGATCATACTGACCATTGGCTTTTATCTCTGCCAATGCAGCATTAAACTGACCAACTAATGGATCACCTTTGCGTAACGCAATCCCCATCGTATCGTCACCAGTATTAATCTCATTACCTTTTACTTCAAAGTCTAGACCCGGCTCTGTTTTTAACCAATCCAAACCAATCACTTTATCAGACAGCAAACCACGAATACGTCCAGAAGTTAAATCTAGATAGGCACTATCTTGACTATCATACAGCTTAACATCTGCTTTTGGATAAGTATCTTCTAAATATTGCGAAGAGATAGTAGAGCGCTGCGCACCCACTGGTACACCATCCGTGTCTGCCAAATCTTCAATTTTTAAATCATCACCTTTTTTGGTAATAAATATCAAACTATTTTCGAAGTAAGGGTCCGTAAAATCAACCACTTCTTGACGCTCAGGGGTAATTGACATGCCAGCGATAATGGCATCAAACTTTTTCGCTTTTAGCCCCGGAATCAGACCATCCCAGTCTTGAGAGATAATCTCACACTTGGCTTTCATTTGCTCACAAAGTGCATTGGCAAGGTCAATCTCATAACCAATAAGCTTGCCATCAGCGTCTGTATAGCTAAATGGTTTATAGCTAGATTCTGTCGCAATGGTAATCTCTTGTCCTTCAGTAGCAGTTGCTTCAGGGGAAGCTTGTGCATCTGTTGCTTCCGTATTTTGGCTACTATTACAGCCTGCAAACAGCAGTGCTGATAAAGTAATAGGAAGTAAAGCAAGTTTGTATGACATGATAATATCCTTAATACAGGTCAGCCAGAGCAAATCAAAACATCAATATATTTGCTATTTGTCTCTGACTGATAAAAAATTGTTGCATTCTTTCTTGATAACAATATGCTGGTACAACTAAGCTCATAAGATAAGCTCATTAACCTTATTGACCAAAGTTAGCTTGTTCAAGTTTTGCTAACTCACCATTTTCACGGATAGCAGTTAATGCCTGATCAAACTCTGCTTTTAATCCATCACCTTTACGTACAGCGATGGCAATATTGTCATTATTGTCAATTTCATCACCAATAATGGCAAAATCAGGATTATTTTTAAGCCAATCTTTTGCAGATACTTTCTCTGCCAATACAGCATCATTACGACCAGAAGCCAAATCTAAATAAGCATTATCATAACTATCATACAAGTTAACATGGTTGCCATTTTGACCTTCGTAGTTTTCTTGTAGATAAGTACCGGGTGTGGTTGAACGCTGTCCACCTAAGTTTTTATCACTAACATTAGCAGGATCAAAACCACTATCACCTTTGGCTAGCCACACCATCGTATTAGCAAAATAAGGCTCTGTAAAATCTACCTTTTCTAAGCGCTCAGGTGTGATAGACATACCTGCAACCACAGCATCATATTTTTTAGCTAATAGTCCAGGAATGATACCATCCCAATCTTGAGCCACAATCTCACACTTAGCCTGCATCTGATCACACAAAGCCTGTGCAACTTCAACATCAAAACCACTCAAACTACCATCAGGATTGGTATAGTTAAATGGAGGGTATGCACCTTCTGTTGCAATACGAAGTGTTTTTTTCGCACTTGCTGCATCATCGGCTGTTGCTGATGCTGACTGTTCCTCTGTCGCCGAGTTACATGCACTCATACTCAATGCACCAGCCATCAATAATGATGACCACAATACCTTAGACTTCAACATAGAATAGAATCCTTATCCAAATAAAAAACCACTGTCAATAAACCCCAGTGTCGGTGTCATGACTAAAAATAATACCTGAGCGCTGTTGCAAAAACAAACGATTTAATAAATTAAGTTCACTAAACTGTCATAAAACAATGATAAATCACCCACTCAACACACCATTGCCTTCTTTATCCATCTTCTTCAGCAATAAATACAAAATAGTACAGTTGTATAGAAACGGTTATACAAGCAGTGAGGACAACACCATCGCTGTTGAATCATTCTTTAACTGTAGCTACCGTTATATCCCAGCTTATAGAGTCTACACTTGATACTAGAACACAAAAATGAACAACCATAAAAAATGCCACGAAGACTTTCATGGCATGATAAATCATAACAATTGTACTAATATCTAACTATAAAAAACGATAGGTAGTCTTTAATACTTATGAGCCACTACTGATGTGACGACATAAAGTCGCGTACCCGTTGTGACGTTGGGTTATCAAATACTTGCTCAGGAGTGCCTATTTCCTCAATCCGCCCTTGATGTAAAAACACCACTTGGCTGGAGACTTCTCGAGCAAAGCGCATCTCATGGGTAACAATAAGCATGGTACGCCCTTCTTCGGCAAGCTCTCGCATTACTGCCAATACTTCATTGACCAGCTCAGGGTCAAGTGCAGAGGTCGGCTCATCAAATAAAAGCACTTGCGGACGCATCGCTAAAGCACGGGCAATGGCAACACGCTGACGTTGACCACCTGACAAGTTAGCAGGATACGCATCTTTTTTATCAAGTAGCCCGACTTTATCCAATAGTTTTTCAGCATCACTAATGGCTTGGTCTTTACTGATTTTTAAAACTTGTGTTGGTCCTTCAATGATATTTTTTAAAATAGTCATGTGTGGCCATAGGTTAAAGTTTTGGAATACAAAACCGACCTTAGCACGCAACTGCTCAAGTTGGCGCTTATTAGCAGCCCTTAACTCTCCTGACTTATCAGCAACTAGTTGTAAAGACTCATTACCTACCGTAATTGCCCCTTGTGTTGGATGCTCTAGCAAATTGATACAACGCAACAAAGTAGATTTTCCAGAGCCGGAAGACCCCAAAATTGAAATTACGTCACCATCATATGCTGTCAATGAAACCCCTTTTAGCACTTCAAGTGAGCCGTAGCTTTTATGAATGTTTTGTAAGTCAAGAGCAACAGGACGTTTGGCTAAAGTATGTGAGGTATCAAGCATGGGGTAGACGGATTCCATTGGCTAAAAAAGAAGGTAAAAACACTGTATTGTCTCATAAAATAGGACTATTTGAAATATGGAATATATTTATGGCAACGATAGTCTCTCATTTTAGTATCACTGAATTTACCCATCATACAGTGTATATATACTAAAAAAGCCAGCAATATGCTGACTTTTCTGATGTAACTAATTCTAGGCAACGAATTAAGTACCTGATATATGCTACTGTATAGTCATTATATAACAAACATAAAACAGGGTACTAATCAAGGATTAGTGTTGAACACCACCTGCACCGTGGATATGACCATGGCTTAGCTCGTCTTCAGTAGCTGCACGTACTTCGACAATCTCAACATCAAAAGTCAAGGTTTTACCAGCTAGTGGATGGTTTGCATCAACGATGACAACATCATCTTGAACATCTTTAACTGTCACTAACATCACCTGACCGCCTGCTTGTGATTGAAACTGCATACCCGGCTGAATATCTTCAACACCTTGGAAGTTTTCACGAGGTACTTCTTGTACTGCTTGCTCTTGATACTCACCATAAGCTTGTGCAGGCTCTACAACAGCTTTTAGCTTTTCACCAGCAGACTTACCTTCAAGCTGTGCTTCAAGACCTGGAATAATGTTGTTATGACCATGCAAATACGCTAATGGCTCACCTTGTGACTGGTCAAGAACGTTACCGTCCTCATCAGTTAATGTATAATTAAATAATACCGCAGTATCTTTTGTAATAGTCGTCATAAAAAATCCTAGTTTAGAGAAAAAGTTCAGATAAAATTAAGAATGTGCTGATATACAGCTACAGCATACTAAACTTGCATAATAAAAAAAACCGTCGAATCCATCTAATTTCATTGAATCCATGTCATTATTTTTATGGCAGGTAAGCATGAATAAGATAGGGTATCTTCAGATACCTAATATCATATATATCATACAGCAATCTATCCTAATTACTGCTATTAATTGTGATGATTATGATGAGTTTCAAGAAAAAACACTAAAAAATTAGCAATAAATCTACTAGAATTGATAAAAGACACACTTTTAGTTTCTAAAATTACCAGTATCCATACAAACTTAAGATAATGAGCTATGACACAACAAACCTCCCATAATCCCCAAGCAACAGCCAACCAAACTCCCCACTACCAAATCAGCTTTGAGCGATTTACTCAGCATTTGGTTGATGTCACCCTCACCTTTATTGCGGATACTGACAGTCCAGTATTGTGGCTACCCTCATGGATTCCCGGTAGCTATCTGATGCGTGAGTTCTCTCGTCATATCACTGCGGTGCATTATCATAACTTTAATACTGATTCTGACAAAACCGAAATATCCACCCACCTTGCCCCCAAAATCAGCAAAAATGAATGGCTACTCACCAACGTACAAGCAGGTGATAGTGTCAGTGTGCATTATGAAGTGTACAGCTATGATTTGTCGGTGCGTACCGCTTATGTTGACCAGTTTCGCCTGTTTGGTAACTTTACCTCATTGGCACTTGCCATTGAAGGGCAAGAACAACAAGCGGTTAATGTCACTTTAAGCGTACCCAAGAGCTTTTATCAATTTAATATTAATCAGTCTGATGATAGCCAAGACAGTGATATTAATAAAAATGATATCAAATTTGCTTGTGGCTTACCTTATACCCACCTGCAAAGCTCTGATTCTAGTAACAATGACCAACAGCACTATCATCTACAAGCGGATAGCTATGAGCATTTGATTGATTATCCTTTTGAAATCGCCAAACAAGATGAGTTTCACTTTATCATCAATGACAATCAGCAAAGCACCTTACCGCACCGCTTTTTTATCTCAGGCACACACCATGCCGACTTAGGGCGACTGCAAACCGATGTCACCAAAATTTGCCAAAGCTATCTTAACTGGCTTGGTGACGCACCATTTAGTGATTATACCTTTTTGACTTATGCCAGTGGCAATGACTACGGCGGGCTTGAGCATATCAACTCCACTAGCCTGATTACCCCCCGAGATGATTTGCCCAAAACCAATGAGCCAAGCGAGCCATCCGAGAACTACCAACGCTTTTTGGGCTTATGTAGTCACGAATATTTTCATGCGTGGTGGGTAAAAACCGTGCGCCCTGATGTGATGATGGAAGTGGATTTACGGGCTGAGGCTTACACGCCTTTGCTATGGGTATTTGAAGGCTTTACCTCATATATTGATGATTTTATGCTACAAGCCTCAGGTGTTATCAGCCCTGATAGTTATCTAAAACTGCTGGCAGGGCAAATCAACCGCTATCAACAAACGCATGGACGTACCCAACAAAGTGTGGCGGACTCAAGTTTTGACGCATGGATAAAACTCTACCGTAGCGATGAAAATACAGGCAATGCAGGTATTAGCTACTATAACAAAGGGGCATTGGTTGCCTTATGTCTGGACTTGACCTTACTTGAGCTAAGCGAGGGTAAATATCGCTTATTTGATGTGGTCAAAGCCTTTTATACGCAAGCCAAACAGCAAGATAACCGCCGTATTGGTATGACAGATAGCAATCTTGCGGAGGTGATTCATCAATTTATTGACCCTGCCGACTGGCGTTATTTTGTTGAGCATTATATTAATGGTGTCAGTGAACTGCCCTTACAGCGATTATTGCAAAATAATGGTGTGAGTCTAAATCATGACAAAACAGATGATGAAACAAATCAACTGCCGTGGGGCATTCGAGTTGAAGAAACGGCAATGGGGTTAAAAGTTGCCCGAGTCTTACGTGACAGTGTTGCAAGTCAAGCAGGGCTATCAGCAAATGATGTCATCATTGCCATTGATGGGCTAAAAGCCAATAAAAAACAACTACAACGGGTTGCCGAGCGTCAACAAGCTAACTTGGAAACTGGCAATGAAGATGGCAATATCACTTGCCATGCCTTTCGCCGAGATGAGCTTTTAACCTTAAATGTGCCTGCCAAAACTGAGTCAGGACAAACCGCCAATCCTAGCTTAGATAAGGTGACTTTGAGCTTACAAAAAGATGGTTGGCAGACGTGGCTTAACTATATTAGGTAAAAGCGATTAGGTAAAAGTAAAAAAATAGCTAAGCGTAAAAAGGCAATGATACATGATTTGTATCATTGCCTTTTATTTTTAAGATGATTATTGATGCTTTTTAGCTTCTTCTAATGCCCGTTCAATATAGTCTTGTTTGATATAGGGTACAAAGCCCATTCGATTACCTTGCTTAAAGTTTTCAAGATACTCGGCTAGTTGTGTGGTCTGTCCTGCTATAGCTAATGATGCTAAGTGATAAACAGGGTAAGTTCCTTTGGAATCGGTTGGCAACTCACGGTATTTCTGTAACCCCGCTTCTATATCCTGCTGTTGTGCCCATGTTTCGATTTTTTGTAGATAGTCTTCGACAATTTGTCTTGTCGGTACTTTGACGTCAATACCTTGTTCTATCCCTCCATCAAAAATACTATTAATTATACAAGAATGTACGATTCTTCTTGACTTTTTATTGTGGCGTATATATTCAGCTATTTTACTAAATTCTTTGGTACTCACACCTGGTATCATAATAATCTTATATTTATCTATCAATTTTTTAATATTAGGTATGAGTTGTATTTGTCGGTCAGATAATTGCTTATAAGCACAGTCATCAATGCCTTTGCGTATCGTCCAACCGTTATCTATTAGAATGTTGTATAGCTCTGCTTTAGTCATTGTTTAATCCTCATCATTACCTATCTTTCAGTTCGAGCAAAGGTAAGGTCATAAACTGCTCCATACCATATTCAAAATCATGGTCTAGTTTGTCTTCATCAATTACTTCATCAAGAGTCATAACTTTCTCTTTTAGCATCTGATAGCAGGTTCTAACGCCCTCAGCAATATATGTACGTAACTGTGTATCGGTTTTGTTTTGCCAACGCTCTTCAGGTATGGCAAAGTCAATGGTATAAACATTTCGACTATCCGATTTTTGTAGAAACTCCGCCCCTTCAGAGCCAAAATCTCTATGTTTGCCACTGACTCGCAATACTATCGATAAAAACAGTAAGGTCTTAAAATAATCACTACTATCTTGCTTTTGATAGAATATTCTATTGAGAAGAACATGGTAATGAGCTATTGCTTTGCCAGCTTGGGAACTACCACATTGAGCACCAAATTGAATCATATACATTGGCTTATCTCACTCCATTATTCATCAATTATTGATGTTATTTTGTATATAGGGTGATATATAGCATTCATAAGGCAGGTTAACAAATACATGACCACCACATTAAGCAGTTAACTTGGTGAGTTATTAGCAATATTAAACAAAAACACCTTTGATGTAAAATATATAAAAAACATAAGCAAATACACTCAAAAGAGAAGCAGTGATGAAATAGAAAAAATAATCCAACTTTGAACTTACTTTATAGAAAAAAATTATTCCTAAAAATAAAAAAGCTATTGATGAAAGTATTCCATATAAACACACACTCATTAAAATAATAAGAAACACAATTAATTTGGTAATTTTCTTATGAAGAAAGATATTTTGGTAAATAAATGGAATACACAATAAAACCAACCAAGCATACTCTATTGCATAAAAATACGTACATCGCCTCATTGGACAGCAACTGTTAATTAGCATTACTGATATACAGCATAATAAAATATAATAAACAATTAGTGAAAAAACACTTTGCATATATAGAGACTTTTGCTTTTAAAAAATCTACTATACTAGACCTCTTGCAAAAATCATAGAGAGATTTCAAAATTAATAAAATCAGCAAATAGCTTCATTCTGAGGTCATAATGCTGACAGCGATTCCGATACCTATTAGCAACAATCTTGAACAGCTTAATTAAACCAATTTTATGTTCAACCGTAATACGAAACTTAGCAAAATATTGATTAGCGTGCTTACATAAGTCTAATAACTGACCATCACAAGGTTTTTTAAAAGATGTAAAAGCATGTTTTCCTATCTGATAGAAGTAGGCTTGTTATTTTAAATCCCTACGCTACTTTTGTAAGAGGTATATCGCTATACAATCCCAACCTTTTAAATCAATATCATAGTTTTTTCCATCAATTATTGAGTTGATTTCATCTTCTACAAAATTCCTTGCGGTTCTCATTTCATGACCAATATCACCACTGTACTCTGCACTCATCCATAATTTCATATTATCTACCTTCTAGCTTGGGTAAAGGTATATTCATAAACTGCTCCATGCCATACTCAAATAGGATAAATTATTATCCTTAGAGCATCATTAGAGACTGCATAATATATCAAACTTCAGCTTTAAGGTTGTGCGATTGCTAACCCGCCCTAGCTGTACTGTTTAACGCCATTGAGTAAGTACTAGATTTCTTATTTCATTTGGGTATTTTTGAATTTTCTAATATCTCCATTTTATATGCTATTAGTAAGTCACGAAAAACTCATCAATACAATTTAGGCTGTTATCTAAATACAGCTTGTATGATGCAATGATATTTTTTTGGCTTAAAAAACTTACTGATAAAATATGGACTGGCATCTCATAATATTCTGTATTGATATGATATTGTATCTGCCAATCACTTTTATCTAATTGAGACACCTCACAGGGTAAATCTAAGTCCTGATAACTATGATTTCTCAGCATGCCAGTTAGATTTTTTTCTGCAATTTTTAGAAGCTGTTTATTTTTTAAAATCATATAAAACCCAAAAAAGGCTAGTAGACACTAGCCCTCTGTAAATAAATAGCTTTTCTTTATATAACCTGAATTTAGAATAAGCACCCCAGAACACATAAAAAGCTCCAAAATGACAGGCTGAGAATCCCGAATAATTAGCAGGTCAAAATATGAATAAAATATGGATAACCTAACTGAATTATATTACTACATAAACAACTACTATCAGCCAACCTAAACAAACTTTAAAAAATGAATATAAATGGATGCAAACGGTTAAAATGATACAAAATAAGTACCTCAGAAATCATAACCATATTGGTATTATTTCATCAACTAAGATATCGGATTATAATTTTCAATCTAAAAAATTTGAAAACCTAAAAATCAAGATTTAAAGAGTTTGGCCATGGAATATCAGTCTTTCCATAAAGCCAACCTCTATCAGTGTAATAAACCATGGCTTTTTTATGAGGTGTATAAATATGAAAACTCTCTTCATTATGGTTCAATGATAAAAATTCTATTAAAACTTCATTATCAAGGTGTAGTACTAAATCAAGATTTCTTTCAAAAGTAACTTTCTTTAATCTACCGAAATCAATCTTTTGTAGCATAGAGTCCATACTCTTATCCTGAAAGCTACTTCCTCCTCCAAGTAAAACCTTGTCATTTTTTACTATTCTCCAAAATCTACTATAAGTTCCAAAACTCCATTCTCCAACAAACGAATCTAATCTATTATTTTTTCCATGATAGATTTTATTACCATATTCGACTATTAAAGTTTGTCCATCTGCTATACGTTTTCTGCAACATTTTTGCCCATAACTTTTTTGAATTAGTGGAAGTAACTGTTTAAATGTATACATAGTTATCTTTTAAATACCTAAAGCTCTTTTAACTACTTAGGAGAAGGACAAAACTAGTCATTGTAATTAGTAATAGCGTAACCCACTAAACCTTTAACACTTTTAGGTTACGCTATTATCCTATATTGGGCTTATTTCACTATAATAGAAACTTATCCTAACCCCGCACTTCCCCATGTCCATAAACAATCCATTTTTGAGAGGTTAAGCCCTCCAAACCGACAGGTCCTCGGGCATGGATTTTGTCAGTAGAAATGCCAATTTCTGCCCCCAATCCATACTCAAAGCCATCAGCAAAACGACTTGAGGCATTAATCATCACGCTTGAAGAGTCCACTTCTCGCAAAAAGCATTGCGATTTTGTGTAGTTATTGGTGATGATAACGTCGGTATGGTGACTGCCGTGGGTGTTGATATGCTCTATCGCCTCATCAAGTCCTGATACCACTTTGACTGCCAAAATTGGGGCAAGATATTCAGTATCCCAGTCCTCATCGGTGGCATCGCTTAGATGGTCAGTTAAGGCAGATTCATTTGCCAAGATAGCTTTGGCTTGGGTGTCAACACGCAGTTGCATGGCGTTGTCTGCTTCGACAATGGCAGTGGCGATTTTGGGTAATAGGCTGTCGGCAATGGCAGTATCGACCAATAAGGTTTCCATGGTGTTGCAAGTGCCATAGCGTTGGGTTTTGGCATTAACGCTAACCTTGATGGCAATCTCAGGGTCGGCATCAGCGTCAATATAAGTGTGGCAGTTACCATCCAAATGCTTAATCACTGGCACACGAGCATCACGGCTAATGCGTTCGATTAGTCCTTTACCGCCTCGTGGCACAATAACGTCCACATAGTCAGTCATGGTGATAAGCTCACCCACCGCCGCACGGTCAGTGGTAGATAATACTTGTACGCCATGCTCAGGTAGTCCTGCTTTTTGTAATCCTTGCATGATACAACGGGCGATGGCTTGATTGGATTCGAACGCCTCTGAACCACCTCGCAAAATGATGGCATTACCTGATTTTAATGCCAGTGATGCCGCCTCTAAGGTAACGTTAGGACGAGATTCGTAAATCATACCGACCACACCCAAAGGCACACGCATTTTGCCCAGTTGGATACCTGATGGGCGGAAAGTCATGTCAGTCACTTCACCGATGGGGTCAGGCAGGTTTGCCACGTCTTTTAGCCCTTGTAGCATACCGTCAAATCGGCTGTCGGTCAGCTCTAGGCGGTCTAATAAGGCAGACTCTAGGTTATTTTTACGTCCATTGTCCATGTCGATTTGGTTTGCCGCTAAGATATCGTCTTTGGCAGACAGCAGTTCATCATAAATGGCAAGCAAGGCATTGTTTTTATCGCCTGTATTGACAGCAGCGAGTTGGCGTGAGGCAGCTTTGGCTTGTTTGCCAACCTGTTGCATATAGGCTTGAATGTCGTTAGGGGTGTTGGCTTGACTCATATAAAACTCCTATTTTAAAAATATGTTAAAAAACTTTATATAAAAATGCTTGTTATAAAAGTTGGCTATTCACCATTGATATTAATATTACAAAACTGTCATAAATTGATTGGGGTTAGTTTGCCAATTAGTCTATGAGTTTATCAGCCTATAGTCAAACGCCCATAAATTAGTTATAGTAAATAAAGATATGAGGATTGTGAAAAGTTCTAATCCTATTATCTGTTAGCCATGACTTTAATAAAGCATCTAACATTAAAATTTATTACGATTTTATTATATAAGGACTTTAATATGAAAACAGTTATAAAAACAGCCGTACAAAATAAAACCACTTTAGCCGTTTCTATCCTTAGTGCAAGTTTGGCACTGACTGCTTTAGCGGGGTGCTCTAATAGCAAACCATTACCCAAGCCCACGCAAGGTAATATTGCGGTCGCTCATGCTAACGACCAAGCCATGGTGGGAGCAATCCAAGCTCAAGAAGCACAAAGAAGTAGAGCGGCGGTGGCTCATGCCAACGACCAAGCGATGATTGGAGCAATTAAAGCTCGTGAAGAACAAAAATTGCGTCAACAGCAACAGCCCACCCAAGGCGATATTAACTATGCTAAAGAAAATGACCAAACCATGATTGGGGCTATTGAAGACCAAGAAATCAATGGTGAATAACCTTTTATAACTTTATAAGATAAGCTATATCAGTTGTTAAGTCGCTCAAAACCATTATTGGCAAGTAGACAAAACCTTTGCATATGGCAATAACCGCTCATTAATACGTCTTAATTGCGTACATAAAATAAGCTGGGTTTGCTGTAAGTCATGATTGGATTGGTGCTGGCTGGTTGGCTTATTGGATTGAGTATTGTTAGTTTGAGTATCATTGCAATTAATGTCATCAGGTTGAGCAAAGTTTGAGCTTTGCTCAACCTGTTTTTGTTGTTGCTTATCAGTTTGTTTATTCAGTTGTTCTAGCCTTTCAGCTTGCTTTTGTAATTGGGTGATGGCTTGTCCAATATCAGCAATGGCTTGTTCAAGCTCGCTTAATTGCTCTTTATCCATCTGTTGCATAAGAGCGACCATCTCATCACCAATGGCAAAAAATTGAGGAAGAAATTGGATATTGTGATTATCATTAGAACTGGTTAAATCATTAGGCTGGTTACTTTCTAAATTTTGTGGCTCTATTTGAGTTTCGACCTGCTCACGCAATGCCCCTAGTGCTGAAATACTACTAATTAATGAATAATTAAGCTGTAACAGTTGAAAGCCTTTAGGTAGTTTATCAGCATATTTTTTCGGTTCAATCGACATATCTGAGACAGTATTACTAAGCGATGATGCCCGCTCATGTGCCTCACGCCTTGCTACCCGATAAGACAAATGCTCAGTATATCCTTGCCGAAATTGCTGTAACACTTGTTGTAAATAACCAGAATCAGCTTGTATCGCTTTCAATCCTGTTTTGCTCAACGTCAAATAGTGCCAATCTGCCCAAATATATGTCACTGCAAACCATGCCAGCCCAGAGCCAATAATGGTATCTAAAATTCGTGAATACATTGCAACATGGGTATCAATACCAATTAATGAGAAACCCACCAAGACCTGAATGGTAATAAAAAAAGTAGAAAAGCTATAACGAGCTGTTCGAAACACAAAAAAGAATGTGGTAGCGATTACAATCACCAATAACTGACTAACAAAGGATAACTGTAAATAAGCCAATGACGAGCCAACAATAACCCCCAAAACTGTTCCCAACACTCGCTGTTGTAATCGGCTGGTGGTCGCTGAATAATTAGGCTGACATACCAAAACTGCTGTTAGCAAAATCCAATAACCAAAATGCAGATTTAGCCCCTCGACCAAAATACAGCTTATCCCTGTTATCAATGCCATACGCACTGCATGACGAAACACCGCAGAATTGACGGTCAAATTACGACCAATAATCCGCCAACCATCACGCAAACTTTCTACATCCTGTCCCGCAATACGGCTACCCACCGTATCTTGCATATCACTAAACTTCACATTTTCTATGCGCTGTAACTGCTCACTGATGCTTAAAATATTGGCAACCAACTGCTGTAAACTATGTAAATGCAACTGTCCTTTTGTCTCAACATCAACTGTATTTTCATCAATATAGCGTTGCAACGCTTGCTTTAAACCACGACTGGCTCGCTGTAATACTTTATCCGTGACAAAGTGTTGCTGGGTATATAGCGCCTCTGCCATTTGCTGACATGCCTGCGCTTGCAATACAATCAAACGCTGGATACGATAAATCAAATCACTATGTTGTAGCTCACGTGCAAATGTTTGATAGTCCACATGACTGGAGCTGATACGCTCATGAATATTTTGAGCAATCAGATAATATTGCAACATTCGTACTGTTACAGGATGACGATATTGACTACGTAAACGATAAAATAATGCACTGCGACACTCATTAAAAGCCGTCACCACTGCTGTATTTTTCATTGCCAAAGGCACTTCTTTATCTGCCAAAAAATCGGCTTCATCTGGGTCAAAAAACTGCGCCTTAACCATCATATAAGCAGATAAACTACGGTACGCTCGTACCATACTTATTTGTACAGGACGATGAGGCATCAAAATATAAAATATCAGATTGCACACACTATATAACAGTGTGCCACAGACAATCATCATTGGATTTAGATACCACGGAATATGAGGCAAATAGGTTAATAATGTATAAATCATTACTAACAACGTACCAAATGCAATGGTACGATAACGCATATCCAATGCCCCAGCCATGGTAATAATAAACGCCGATGCTGTTAATAATATAACCAGCACACCTGAATGATTAATAGAAAGCTGAATTGCCAATGATGCCAGTGCAAAAAGTAGCAAGGTTGCAAACGTATTACGCAGTCGTCCAGTAAAACGGTTATCCAAGTCAACCAAACCACCAGCGATAATACCCAAAAACAATGCCATACTTTCATCAATGGCATGAAAATACCAAACACCCAAAGATGCCAGCACCATACTGACAAACAAAGGCAGATTGCTTAAATAACGGCTATTAAATGTATTAAAAACAGTCAGAAATGATGAAAACTGGTGCGCCATTTAGCATCCTTAAAGTGTTTAACTTTTATAATCATTAGAATTCATTAGTGCATAGAAAATAACACAATATAATTAGGAACCTCATGATAGCAACCAACACAACAGCAGAAGTGTCATAGTTTAACCCAAATGATAACAGACTCTAAAAAATTTTCTCTTATTAGTATGACGACCTCATAAAAACACTTAAAAACCTTTATGAAAATACTACAAAACACCTAACTTTAATACCCTTCCTAGTGATACCCTTTTTAAAATAATACACCAGATGTAATAATATTTATTCTGTATCCTATTATTTTATATTTAAAGTTTATATAAAAAGGAAAGTAAATCATGCCATATACCAACAAACACACATCTAACATACAAAAAAAACATCCAAGCAAAACCACACTCACTGCCAGTCTAATAGCACTATTATTTATCACTGCCTGTAGCCAAAAAGAAGAAGCAATTGACCACGTCTCGCAGGACACTATCCTTGCTAAGGAAGTCATTACTACCCAAGAAGCCCCTCATGCCACTGATATGGCAGCACCTGCGCACCTCTCTCGCTCAGCGATGATTGCACCTATCAGTCCACCAGAGCTTACGACCCAACAACAAAATACTGAAAACTATCAAAAAATCACCCCCAATGCTGTACATAAAACCAGTGAAGATGCCATTGCTACTCTAAGTATTGACACAGATACTGGCAGTTATGCCAATATGCGTCGTTTTATCAATCAAGGACAATTGCCCCCTAGCGATGCGGTGCGTATCGAAGAGTTGATTAACTACTTCCATTATGACTTTAGTCATGCCATCAAAAAAGCAGGCGTACCATTTTTGGTTGATACCCAAGTTGTAGAAGCTCCATGGCATACCTCTAACCGTATTGTCAAAATTGGTATTCAAGCCAGTGATACCACCACTGAACAAGCCTCCAGTAGCCAGACTCTTCCCCCTGCCAATCTAGTATTCTTAGTGGATGTATCAGGCTCAATGTCTGACCCTGACAAACTAGAACTGGCAAAATCTAGCCTGAAGATGCTCAGTAAACAGCTCCGTGCCGAAGATACCATTACCCTAATCACCTACGCAGGTAACACCGAAATAGTACTGCCTGCCACCAAAGGTAATGAAACGCAGACCATTCTAAACGCCATCGATAACCTCAATGCAGGTGGCTCAACCAATGGTGAGGCTGCCATCAAGCTTGCCTATCAACAAGCTGGTAAAAACTTTAAAGATAACGGCATTAACCGTATCTTGATGCTGACCGATGGTGACTTTAACGTTGGTGTTTCAAGTGTAGATGAGATGCTCGATATTATCCGCAACAATCGTGATAAAGGTATTTCACTATCGACACTTGGGTTTGGACAAGGCAACTATAATGACTATATGATGGAGCAGGTTGCTGATAATGGTAATGGCAACTACAGCTATATTGATTCTTTATCTGAAGCTAAAAAAGTATTGATTGACGAGATGTCAGCGACCTTTAACACTGTTGCTAAAGATGTCAAAGTACAAGTGGAGTTTAACCCTGCCGTTGTATCTGAATGGCGATTGATTGGCTATGAAAACCGTGTACTCGCTACCGAAGATTTTAATAATGACAAAGTCGATGCAGGCGAGCTGGGTGCAGGAAAGTCTGTAGTTGCCCTATTTGAAGTTACCCCAGTTGGTGCACAAGGGCTACTTGATGACAGTCGCTATCAGCAAGCTTCTGCCACATCTAGCAATACCAATAATGACAAATCCAATGAGCTTGGATTTTTAAAGATTCGCTATAAAGCACCAGATGGAGATACGTCAAAACTGGTCACTTATCCGATTGCCAATCAGGTCAGTACAGCCAATAGTGATACCAAATTTGCCATGGCAGTGGCAGGTTATGGTCAACTACTCAGCAACAGCAAATATATCCATAACTGGACGTATGCCGATAGCAAGCAGTTAGCACAACAAGGCATTGGAACAGACAGTACAGGCAGTCGTGGTGAGTTTGTCAAACTGGTTGAGTTAGCAGGTGCTTTGCAGTAGTTAATAACTAAAGTTACTCACTAATCAAAAGCGAGGATTTATTCAGCCCTCGCTTTTATTACATTTTGCTTAATTTATACCAGTTAAGCTGTACCACTCAAAAACTGCTTTGCACTTTTTTGTATCTCTTGCTTAAACCAATCTTGAAGCACTACCTTTTTTATCTTGGTGAAATGATTTGGCAGAAAATAGAAATGGACATACCTCGTTTATCTTTTTAATAACCACTGCTGAGTATGCCATAAGCCATAAAATACCACTGCATATTGAATTATTAGGCTAAAAACGACCCCTATAAATAGCATAATATTCATACCAATACCTAAGTCAGTAAGCACCCGCCAATCTAAACCTACTGAATTAAAAAATATCGACAAATATATAAGAATCGTTATTAATCCAACCGTCGTGGTAATAATACCAATACGGCTACATTCTATTTTTTCTAATGCTCTGTGATGACGGGCCTTGAAGAGATAAACCACCAAAACACTACTAATAAAAACCATGACTAATAAAGCCAATAAACCACCAGTTAGGGCATTAAGATAACCTAAGTTTTCTAACCATAAGCGTATTAATATAATGGCAATATAAGGAAGCGCATAAATTGATAAAGCCCGAAATGGCAGAGTTTTCTCGGTAATACGCATGATAGAATTAGTCATAATGGTCTATTAGTTTGAAGTAGATAATTTTATTATTAACCATCATTATATCAGCTTTAGGCAGATATAATGCACCGATTCTCGAAATCAAGGCGTGTTTATGATTATAATCTTACCTGCTGAGCCTTTTTTGATACATTTTGAGCTACTAGAAAAGACCAGACTGGATAAAACCCAAAATATTTATAAATTTTCATTAACTTTTACCCATTATGATAATGAAAAAATAACTTTTGCTTTGCCTGAAAACTACCAGACACATTTTCACTCTTCAGATTTGTTAAGGCTTATTAATTTCTTATCAGATAAAATAGAAAAACTTATCCAATATAGCCATACAACAGAAGATATAGAGCTTAATAAAAACAGCTTTGTAAACTCTGAGTATGATATAGAGATTATAGCTGATACAGGTGCGTATCATCCTATTGAAAAATTAGGCATATTAGATTTGATTTTTTTCTTTAATATCAATGTGGCATATCACCATCAAGGAGCAAGTATGATAGGATTGCGAGCAAGAGTAGATACAGAAGAGATAGAAAATTTCTTAAACAGCTTAAATAAATTATTGTAATTAGTATGACTAAATAAGAAGAAATTAGATAGTAATATAGATATATTTATACAACCACATTTAAATTATAAGCTCTTAGCATCTCAAGAATAATATTCTTTTCTGGGAAACTATTTTTATAAAAATCACGCCATATAATTTGAACATCATTTATGTCATAGGTATCAAAGCAATCAGCAAAGCCATCTAAATCAGACCCAAAGTAGCCACCAACACCAATTAGCTGTTCTGAAAACTCACATAAAAAGTCATTTTTTGTTTTTATAAACCGACCATCAATTGTGATATTTTTATTATAAGATTTATGATGTCTATTATAAAAATAGCAACTTCTTAACCAATGAAATTTTTTATCTTCATTACCACCAAGCCATAATCTATATTTGCGCATCAAAATCATATTTATATTTTCAAAAATATTATTTCCAAATATGTAGTCTGTATCCATACTTTCTATAAAATCAATATAAACATAGAAGTTTTTGATAGAAACTTTGTTTATATTAGCAGATATTATTTTAGATGTGACTTCTAGATTATTTTTTACAAAAACTTCAATCCTATTAAAATCAGGTAGGGATTCCTGTTGTAATTTTTTGTTTAGCAATAATATCGTCAGTTTACCTTTATATGGATAAGAAATATTCACTGATGAAAATACCATCCTATTTTGATTAGAAAATAAATATATCTTATACATTTAAGTCTCTTCTAATTTTTTATAAGTTTTTCACTATCTGGATAACAATATTTATTAATGATAATATGTATTTTGTGCCAATTTCAACAATATAATTTATAAGGTGTTAAAAATATATCTTCCTAGACACAACTATACTATAGAATAAAAACTTATATACAGTATTTCTAAACCATCTATGCGATGGATAACTTAGGCGAGTTGCGTGATGAAGATACGATTGATTTCTAAACCATCTATGCGATGGATAACTTAAACCATTCTTTAGCCGTCTTGGAGATGTTTTTCTAAACCATCTATGCGATGGATAACAAACGCTACATACAGCATAACCCCCCTGAAATTTTCTAAACCATCTATGCGATGGATAACAGAAGTATACTACCAAGAAGTTAATCATAACAAGACATTCGGGGCAAAACCCTTATTTCACCCTTTAATTAACCTTAAATTTCAAGTCATTGATTGTATTGATTATTTTTATAAGCATAAAAAAAGGGTATTTTATTAAGAGCTCTAAAGCAGTTGACATCAAAATAAGTTGATAAGGAATGGTGTTTGGTGAAATTGAATGCTAATAAAAATAAAGGCAACAAATTAAAAACTCATTGCCTTCATTTTTACTATGAAAAATATATCAGTGAATACTAGATACTAACTTTTAACTTTATGTACCACAAAGCCAAGCTCACTCATGGTGCTTTCTTTATCATAGGGTGCAAGCACTGCCTTACTATGTGCTTTATCTAGCAGATAGGTCGTTGCCACTCGTTGTAAATCGGCTAAAGTAACCGCTAGAATATTAGCACGCATTTGCTGTTGCCACTGTGCATCACGCCCATGCAATCCACTAAAGCAAGCTTTGACTGCCTCACCAGCAGGTGAGCCCGGTTTGTCCATCGCTGAGATAATACCAAGTATTGCTTCTTCTAGTTGCGCATCATTTTGTGGCTCATTCAGTAGCCAATGTACGCTTTGCTCAAAGTGAGCAAAAGTCTCACTACAATGCGGATCACGGTAGCTAAAGAATTTAAAAGCACAGGCGTTAGCATCGTAGCCTGCCCCACCACCATAAGCACCGCCTTTTTCACGAATAGCACTGTGTAGATAACCATTGCGTAAGTAAGGGGCAAGTACCATCAACGGTGCAGTATCTGGATGGTCAGCAGGCACAGCAGGATAGACAGAAGCATTGTGATAAACATTGGTCGCTACTAACCACGCTATGTCTTCATCTAAAACAACTTCATCTGCTATCTCTGCTAATGCCAGCTCACAAAACTCTTCTGGAATGCCAGTATTGATTTCGTTACTAACACTATTCGCTTTAGCAGGTGTTGTTTCTTGCCAGCTTTGGACAATTAAATCACTGAGACGCTGGGTTTGGTCAGCTTCGCAGATAATCAAAGCATGCTTGGGTAAGTTAATAATATGTTGATGCAATGCCATCAGACTATTTGCCAATGTGTCCCATTTGCTGTCATCTTCTTTTGCATCTGCCAAAAATGCAGTGAGTGCATTGAGCGCAGGTAGACCACTGCGTACATATTCAAGCTGTGCTTGACGACTCATATTACGACTGGCAGTTTGTAGTGCATAAGCATGTCCAGCATTAGCTAAACGCGACTGCCAACCTGCTTGTTTTTGACGCAATAACTCTTTGATACGAGCCTGTTCACTAAAGACAGTATGCATCATGACTTCTTTAAGCAAATCTACCGCTTCTGTTTTACGATTAAGCGCACGTGTTGCCATCACAAAATAACTGGCAATCTGATTGCTTTCATCAATACTGGTACGCTGACTGATACGTGCAGTAACACCTGATGAATGTGCCGCTTGCAAAGCCTGCATTTCACGCGCACTCATGGTATCTGTACCTAACTCAGAAAGTAAGCCTAAATATAAAGGTAATAATGGGTGATTAATAACATCGTCTGCTGGTAGCTGATGGGCACTATCTGCACTGACCAGAACCTTTGAGTTTAGGGGAATAATGACTTGGTAGTAATACAGTCCATTCGTCCCTGCTTCATATTGAAATAAGGTGCTATCTCGCCCTTCAAGTTTGACCGTTTTTTGCACACCCTCACTAAGCTTCACAGTTTCAGGAACATCTTCAATACCAACTTTAGGAAGCAAGCTCAAGTCATCTTCTGCATTTTGTCGTGCTTCTAGCGCTAATGCTTGCTCACGTAACTGTTGTTTTTCTGCATCTGATAAAGAAGCAACCAATGTATCTAAGCGCGCTTGCTCTGCCGCCGCGATTTTTGCTGATTTTTGTGCATCTGGTGTCAAGGTAACCCGCACACGATGTGGGTTATCAAGTAGATGAGCTTGAATCAAACTTGGTAGCCAGCTTGGGTCTTTAACCTGCTCACGTAGCCATGCCAGATGCTCATCAACTTCCCAAACATCAATCGGATTGCCATCATGAATGGCGGTGCTAAAGCCTTCCAACATTAAGTTTAGACCATAAGGCATGCTGTCACCACCGATGTGGCGTTGGTCAATCTCAATCTGGTGTAAAATTGTTTCGATACTTTCATCATCAATCGGATTGTCTGCTACTTGCTTGAGTAAATCCAATATCCCCTGCTCTACCGCTTCAGCATGCTCTGGATCTGAGCCACGTAGCCCTGTATAAAACACCATTTCATAATGGCTGTCATCAAGCCCAAGCAATGGACTGGGCGCACTACCAAGCTCATGGCTATCTAAATATGCACGTAATGGTGACCCTGCATGTTCAATCAACAGCCCTTCAAGTAAACGCAACGCCAAACGCTGTTTTGGGTCAGTAATAGCAGGCAATAACCATGCAATAACATGATGCGTCTTGCCAGCACCTTCTTCCTCTGCGGTATAGGTTTCTGTCACAGCAATCGGAGCAGTAAAACGATGCTCTGGACGGGAAATATGTTTTTTACCAGTTTCAAACTGCTTTAACGCATCTTCATGTAGCCGTGTCTGAGTCTCCACAGCAGGAATATTACCAAAGCTCATAATCACACTATTTGAAGGATGATAATGACTTTGATGAAAATCAATCAATTCAGGGTGAGTCAAATCAGGAATATCCGCAGGGTCACCACCTGAGTTATAGTGATAGGTTGTTGTTGGAAATAGATGATGCGCTACGGTATGATATAGCTGGTCAATTTCACCACTCATCGCCCCTTTCATTTCATTAAACACAATGCCTTTAAACTGCGCATTGTCATTTTCATCTAGCTCAACACGGATACCCTCTTGCGCAAAATCTAACGGATGAATATTGGGAAAGAAGGACGCATCTAAATATACTGACAGCAAGTTAAAATAGTCATTTTTATTTTGGGTAGCAAAAGGATAAGCTGTCCAGTCTGCAGCCGTCATCGCATTCATAAAAGTATTTAACGAACGCTTAATCATCGAAAAAAACGGATCACGTACAGGGTATTTTTTTGAGCCACACAATGCCACATGCTCCAAAATATGTGCCTCACCTTTAGAATCCATCGGCTGAGTACGAAAACCTACCAAAAACGCATTTTCACTACTTGGATGCGCTAGATGATAATGCATCGCTCCCGTCTGGCTATGCTGACTAATCAACACATCTAATGACAACGCATCAATGTGACGATGCTCAATGAGTTTAAAAGCAGGGTGTAGTGTGAGGTCTGGAGAAAAATCTGTGTCAATCATACCTATCCTTAAATGTGGACTCAGTCAGTAAGTATTACTACCCATACTGGCTTGAAGTCGCTAAATTGTCTAAAACTTAGGGCTGGTTCATAGTTACTTTGTCATTCTTGTCTCTTTACTACCTTATCTGATTAACTTACTACTGTGTAGAGTTAATGTTTGCAAAGGCTTATAAAAGCACCGCAACGCATGTAACCGTCCCTATCTGGAGTTGTTTGATTTTTTGTCAATACAATAAAAAATACCCCTACTCTATCGTATCAATCAGAACCTGCCTAATTAATGCGATAAATGATGGGGTTTGGGTAATCTTAATTGCGACAATGAAGCTTAAACTATAGAAATCATCTATAAAGTGTCGGTAAAGGTTTGCCTAGTGTGTTATGTATTTATGTATAACGAAAACGCCATAAAATAAATCTGATGCTATCTGCCACCATGAGCCATAGCACCGCATATCATAACATTTTTAATATACTCTCACAAAAGCTAGATGTATTTTATATCTATTTTTCTCAGCTTATACCGATAGAAGCTTGATTTATCTGGGATTGACTTAGGCTCTATAACCAATTCAAGATAATATAGACCTAGGGTCTGTTGAATATTCATAGAAAAAATTGAGGGAAATTTGCCTTAGTCAAGGCAATGAACGCAGGTAGCTCTTGTTAATAAAAGCAGAGATATTAACCAGTTCATTAACGCAGAATAAGGCAAATTTAGCCAATTTTTACACAAAAGTAAAAAAACAACTGTATCCTTTGAAAATACTAGATTAACGGGGTGAATGTTCAACAGATCCTAGTATCTTAAGCATAAGTATTTTATATTAAAGTATATTCAGCACTTCAAAATAGGACAAAGGATAAGGGAATATGAGCACTTTAAAACAGCCCGTACAAACTGACCAAACTACTGATGTCGCCAAATTTATGGACAGTGCCACTTATCAGCAAAAACTCAGCGACACCCCAACCACCTATGAGCTACTCAAAACAGGGCATGACATCGACCCCACCGCCCCTGCGTTAAGCTACTTTTTGCAAGCCACTGATGATAATTACCAAACGCATGAATCGCTCAGCTATGCTCAGTTTTTGGCACAAGTACATCAAGTGGGCAACTTTATCGACTCACTTAACCTTGAAAATGATGCCGTCATTGCCATGCTATTGCCCAATCTGCCCGAAGCCTTTATTAGCATCTTTGGGGTACAAACTCGCCATATCATCATGCCAATCAACCCTTTGCTAGAACCTGAAGTTATCAGTGACCTACTCAGCACCGCTCAAGCTCGAGCATTGATTACCCTTGCTCCCTTCCCCAAAGTTGAGATTTGGCAAAAGGCACAATACATCGCCAAGCATGTGCCGACATTGGCTCACATTATTACCATCAATCTGGCTGACCATGTACTGGGTAAAAAATCCTTACCTGCCAAACTACTACAATACAAGCAAAGCCTAGCAGAAAATGGCTGGCAATCGCTACTATTTGGCTATGAAGCAGGACTGCCTACACACATTCAGCATCATCACTGGACAATCGCCCTAGCGACACAACCCAAAGACAAACTCACCTTTGCCAATAATCCACAAAAACACCGTCATGCTGAAAGTTTCTCTTCATTTTTCTGTACGGGAGGCACAACAGGTCGCCCCAAAATCGCCATGCGTCAGCACAAAAATGAAGTTTCCAATGTGTTGCAAGTACGAGCAGTATTAGGTGATGATGTGGTCGGACATGGCAAAACGGTCATGTGTGGTTTGCCATTGTTTCACGTCAATGCGTTAATGGTGACAGGTGCATTACCTTTGTCTGTAGGCGGGCATATTCTGCTAGCCACACCTCAAGGCTACCGTGGCGAAGGTATGATTGATAACTTTTGGCGTATCATTGAATATTATCGGGTCAATTTCTTTAGTGGTGTGCCGACCCTATACAGTGCCTTACTGAATGTAGCGAGCGAAGGGTGCGATGTCAGCAGTTTGGAGTATTGCCTCTGTGGTGCCGCTCCGATGCCAGTTGAAGTGTTTAAACAGTTTGAAGCACAAACGGGCATCACCATTTTGGAAGCCTACGGCATGACCGAAGGTAACTGCGGAAGCTCAACCAACCCCAAAGATGGTCAACGTAAAATTGGCTCAATCGGCAGACCTTTCCCCTATCAGCCAATGACGGTTGCCATTATTGATGACTCGGGCAACTTTGAGCGTCATGCCAATGTAGATGAAGTTGGCGTGGTTGCCATTCGTGGTGATAATGTGTTTGTCGGCTATTATATTGACAGCCAAAATGCTGATATTTGGTTTACTGATGATGCAGGTAATCGATGGCTTAATACAGGCGACTTAGGCTACCAAGACAGTGATGGATTTTTCTTTTTAACTGGGCGTAAAAAAGAGCTGATTATCCGTGGTGGGCATAATATCGACCCCAAACTTATCGAAGGGCCAGTGTATCAGTTTGAGGGGGTGGCGTTGTGTGCCGCTATCGGTAAGCCTGATGTCTATGCAGGGGAGTTACCAATTTTGTATGTGCAACCCAAACCTGATACCACCATCGACATTGAGGCACTACAAACCTACTGCCAAACAAACATTGGTGAACGTGCCGCTATCCCCAAAGAGATTCATATTATTGATGAAATGCCACTAACGCCAGTGGGTAAAGTGTTTAAGCCTGCCCTCAAACGTTTGGCAAATGTCGCCACCGTAGAGCAGATGCTTAGCGAGCATAATATCAAGGCTACTATTAGCACACCTGAACATGCCAAATATGGATTTATTACCAAAGTGGTTGTGGATAACCGAGAACAGCTAGAGCAAGCCCAACATCTGATTGGGCAGTTAACCATAGCCAGTGAAGTCAGTTAGCTTATACCTATAGTCAGCGAAGTTATAAACTGGTACAAGGCAGGCGAGTGCAGATAGTACGGTTGTACAGCAAGCGAGCCTAACACCGTAACAGTTATCAAGTTCGTTGACTATACACCCTATATCTATATCTTTTTGCCCTGCATCTTTAATGGCAAACCAAGCGAACTGGCTTGTAATAACTCCAAATTACTGAATGTCTCGGCTGGGGTGGCATTAGACAGCACCTCACCCTGACTCAATACAATGACCCTATCACAAATATCTAGCACCAAATCAAGGTCATGCGTGGCTATCAACTGGCTATGGGTAAATGCGGTTAACTGCTCCAATAGGTTTTCTCGGGCTTGCGGGTCTAGGGCATTGCTCGGCTCATCTAGCACCAATACCGATGGCTCCATCACCAAAATCCCTGCCAATGCTACTGACCGCTTTTGTCCACCTGATAAGCGATACGGTGGACGCTCTGCCAAATGCTCCACCCCAACTCGACGCAAGGCTGACATAACTTGTCGCTCCAAGTCTTCCCCTTCAACGCCCATATTTACCAAGCCAAACGCCACATCATCAAACACAGTCGGCATAAATAACTGGTCATCAGGGTTTTGAAACGTAAAACCAATCGTACGTCTTACAGTCTCAATGGTGGCAGGCGTTACCTTAATATCACCCAACGCAATATAGCCTGAGCTGGGCTGATAAAAGCCTGATAGCAAATTAATCAGCGTTGACTTCCCTGCCCCATTTGCCCCAACCAACGCCACTTTTTCGCCATGATGTATCTGAAAGCTGACCCCTTTTAATACCTGTGTGCCATCTGGATAACTAAAACAAACATCCGAAAACGTAATTAAATGATGGCTCACTGGCTCTCCTTAACTTGTATAAACATAAAACAAATAACACCCACCCAAATAAACCAGCGACAGCCCCAACCACGCCAGCGACGCATAACGGTCATACTTGCGGTGCTGATACAAACGACCATCAAACCCGCGACACTGCATCGCTTGATGGATACGATTACTACGCAACCAACTACGGATAAAAAACGCCTTGAGTATCTCTTGGTAATCTCGCCATGCAATGCGTTGCTTTTTGGAAAATTTACGGAGCAAATACGCCTTTTGTACCTGTGCCATATCTTGCAACAATAATGAAAAATAATTGTAAATAAAATATAGCGTCAAACAAAACACTTTGGGGAATTTCAGCTTTCGCAAACCCTCACTAATACCGATAATGCCACAGCTTGCCAACAAAATAATACCCAATGACACACACAATATGGCACGTAACGTAATAGAAACTAAGGTTAGCCAGCCAACGGATAGCGAATAACCCAACACCTCAAACTGCTGACCTCGCTCTAGCCACGGACTAAAAATCCCAATAAACAACACAAAAGGTAAAATAATGGCAATCCGCCGTACCAGCCAACGTAAAGACATGCCAACCAATTTGGCTTGTAGCAGTATATAAGGAAAAAACAACAAAAGTTGCTGAGGGCGATGAGGTGAGGACAGCACAATCATAAAGACAAACAAAAATGTCAAAACAAGCTGGACTCTGGGGTCGACTTCTGAGAGTAGATGACGACGCAACGCATAATCATCTACCTTTTGCCAAGCGATATGGGCTTTTTGCAAGTCTAGCATGCTCTTATAAAACTCCTAAGCCCAACTTTTATCATGATTGTATGCTGTCTTGTACTGGTGTCATGTAATGGTGTAAGTTACTTATTTCGCTATCTTTTTACGTCGAGATAAATAAATACCACCGCTAATGACACTTAAAAATGCCACCATAATCATTGAGCCAATCAAAGCAATCAGCATATAATTCACCTGCTCCGCAGTATCTGACTCTGCTTCACTACCAAACGTATAATCTGGCATGATGGTCGTTTTCTCTTGTAGATTTTGGGCAAATTGATGTATCGCTGTCGGTGGTGCATCTTCAGCAAGCTGAGCAGAGCTACGCTCCAATGACCACTCCAAACCATCAGGCTGAGAAGACGCAAACCATGTCAACGCAATCACAGGTATCATCAGCCCGACCACAGCCCCAATCACAGTAGATTTTTTGAGTGGTTGGCGGGTCAGATTATCATTTTGAATCATATTTTGTTGCATGGCAAACCACACCACCGCCGAAGTAATCAGCCCCTCACCCAAACCAATCAATACATGAATGGGTATCATCAATAAGACAAACTCGGTCAATGGAATCTGAGCAATACCACTAATATAAGTTTCAACCACCACACCCAATGCTCCCATCGACATCGCTAACATACCTGCGACACAACTGGCGATAAGCACCTTTTTGCGAGTGAGATTTTGACCAACGATGGTTTTCCACACCAATGGATAAATAATAAAACATGGCACAATACCCATATTAATAATATTTGTACCCAGTGCTAAGATACCACCATCACCAAATAGCAGTGCTTGGATGACCAAAATCGAGCTGATAATAATAATCGCCGCTGACGGGCCTAAAATAATTGCCAGCATCAGTGAGCCTGCAATATGCCCACTCGACCCCGTACCAGGAATGGCAAAGTTAATCATCTGTGCCACAAAAACAAATGCCCCCATAATGCCAATAAGTGGCAACTTTTGTAGCATGTCTTCTTGTTTATCCAGTTTCATTCCATGATAAGCCACCACTGCTGCGGCAATGGCAATCCCCGTCAATCCAACCTCTGGGGAAATTAGTGCATCACTCATGTGCATGATATATTCCTCAAAATCTTCAAAATGATAAATAAAAAGTTAAATCAAATAGTTAGATAATAAATATACTGTAAAATATCTACTAAATTTTATTCAAATAAAAACCGCCTGATATTATCAGCAACTCTTAACAATCTAACAAGTGAAATTTTACCTATCATCCAGTAATTGATGATAACCATTTATTTATTTTGATAATTTAGAGGCTAAATATCTGTTAAAAAATCACAGCTATAGTCAAAGAAGAGTGAGGTCTGTTAAACATTCACCACGTTAGGCTAATATCCATAAGGGATATGGCTGTTTTTGACTTTCACTACCTTAATCATGACACCATTAACTAACGTAACGCTTTACGTGTACTAGCTCAAACCTAATCTGACAGTACCCCCAAATTGACGGTCAAGATGTCAGGTTATATTTGAGCTAAATTCTTTTGTGCCCAAACGGATTTACCCTCAGTAAGCGTTTGCATAGGTGTTCTACCACAGCACATCTTACCTTGATGAGTTCTTTCATAATTATAATAAACAAGCCAATCATCTAAATCAGCTTGTAGAGACTCTAGATTATCGTAAATCTTCTTTCGAAAAGCAATTTGATAAAACTCTTGTAAGATAGTCTTATGAAACCGCTCACAAATACCATTGGTTTGCGGGGATTTGGCTTTAGTCTTAGTATGATCTATATCATTGATAGCCAAATAAAGCTCATAATCATGTTGTTCTACCTTACCGCAATACTCAGTACCTCTATCTGTTAATATTCTAAGCATCGGTAACTCATGCTCTTGATAAAACGGCAATACCTTATCATTGAGTAAATCAGCAGCTGTAATCGGTGTTTTGGTATTATATAACTTAGCATGTGCTACCTTCGAATAAGTATCTACAAAGGTCTGCATATAAACACGTCCAACGCCTTTTAAATGACCGACATAGAAAGTATCTTGTGAGCCTAGGTAGCCTGGATGTGCTGTTTCAATCTCACCAGATGCTTCATCGTCTAGTTTTTTCTTTTCAAGTGCTGATATTTGCTCATCAGATAAGAGGATGCCTTCGGCTTCTACTTTTGCCTCTAATGCCTTTAAACGTTTATTGAAGTTTTCTAGGTTGTGTCTTAACCATATAGAACGTACACCACTGCCTGAAACAAAAATACCTACTTTTCTAAGTTCATTAGAGGTTCTGTGCTGACCGTGAGCAGGATAGTCTATGGCATGTTGTATGACAGCTTGTTCTGTGGACTCATCAACTCGATTCTTAAGGTTAGGTACTCGCCTTGATTGATTCACTAATGCGCCTATACCGCCGTTGTCTGCCATTTCTTTATAGCGATAAAAGGTGTCTCGAGAGACCCCCATTATTTTACAAGCTTTAGAGACGTTACCTAGCTCTTGAGCTAAGTTTAGTAAGCCTGCTCTGTGTTTGATGATTGGATTACTATTTGTGCTAGAATGGTTCATGTGTGTTATTCCTTATTTGATAAAGTTTAGACATCTTCATCAATTTGGGTAACACACTCTTTTTTAAAGTGTGATTGTCAGATTAGGTTGAGACTAGTACA
>NZ_VEWM01000071.1 GCF_020662265.1 Psychrobacter sp. I-STPA6b | reverse complement strand
GAGTATTACCAGGAGCAAACATTAAGGTTTTAAGGAAGGCTGTAGGAACTTCTACTGATTTTGATGGGAAATTTACCATGAAAGTTGTTGATATTCCACCTTTTACTATAAAAATTTCATCTATAGGATATCACTCTAAAACCATCGAAATAACAAAAAATAATCAAGTTGTGGTGGTTAGTTTAACCGAAAATGCAACTTCTTTAGACGAGGTTGTAATTTCGGCATCAAGAACTCCTGAGCGTGTAATGGAATCGCCAGTAACGATTGAACGTTTTGATTCAAGGGCTATTAAAAACACGGCTTCTGCCTCTTTTTATGATGGCTTAGAAAACTTAAAAGGAGTTGATATAAACGCTAGTGGATTAACATTTAAATCGGTAAATACACGTGGTTTTGCCTCTTTTGCCAATGAGCGTTTTGTACAATTAG
>NZ_VEWM01000118.1 GCF_020662265.1 Psychrobacter sp. I-STPA6b | reverse complement strand
GTAAAAGTAACTAATGAATTTTTAAGTTCTTTAGAAAATCAACATATTAAATATAAATTGAATTAAAAATGCTACCAACTTACAATAATAGCAACGATTTATTAATAAATGTAGCAGAAAACGAATTGTATAGTAAGCTGATTTTACAGCTTACTAAAGATTTTGGCTTAGCAAATTCTGATTTAAAAATTTCAGAAAAAACTCCTCCTGATACTTTAAAAAAAGTACTGACTAATGCTATAAAAAATTTAATTCTTACAGATTCGAATACTTATAAAACTCTTTTATATATTATTGATGTTCCTGAAGAAATGACACAAAAAATTGATACTTCCGATATTGATTATTACGTAAAAACTGTTGTTTTTTTAATCTTAAAAAGAGTTTGGAAAAAAGTATGGTTTAACGCCAATTATTCCCGTTAATTAGGTT
>NZ_VEWM01000036.1 GCF_020662265.1 Psychrobacter sp. I-STPA6b | reverse complement strand
ATGGGAGAGTCATTATTACCACATATCGAAGCAATATTCGCTGAGATCCGCACAATAGAAAATCTAAGTCTAGATTTTAATAATCCACAGACAGGCACTCTCACCATTGCCACGACACATACACAAGCACGCTACGTGCTACCAGAAGTCGTCAAACAGTTCAGCGAGCGCTATCCCAAAGTTAATCTTATCTTGCAGCAAGCAGACCCTGAGACCATCGCCCAAATGGTCATTCGTGGTCAGGCAGACATCGGCGTGGCAACAGAGTCTCTATTACATAATAGCTACCTGCGCTGCCATCGCTATTATGACTGGTCACACCGTATTATCGTGCCCAAAGATCATGAGCTTGCCGGTGAGACCGAGATTGATCTGCCCACCCTCGCAAGCTATCCGATCATTACCTATCACGGCGGTTTTACCGGTCGAGATA
>NZ_VEWM01000032.1 GCF_020662265.1 Psychrobacter sp. I-STPA6b | reverse complement strand
ACTTAGTGCAAACGAATATATCTTTCATCCACAGTTAGGTTATGTTTCGTTGCAACAACGTTTGGCTAACGACGAAGTTCTTGCTGTTGCCTATCAATATACTATAGGTGATCAAGTGTATCAAGTTGGAGAATTTGGTACCGATGGAGTTGATGCTACACAAGTAGATCCTAATGGAATTCCTTCTTCGCAAGCATTAATCTTAAAAATGCTTAAAAGTAGTTTAACCAATGTGCAAAAACCAATTTGGAATTTAATGATGAAGAATATTTATCAAATTCCTGGTGGCTATCAATTGCAACAAGAAGATTTTAAATTCAATATTCTATATACAGATCCATCGCCTTTAAACTACATTACGCAAGCAGATGTTGCAACACCACTTCCTGCCGATGTAGAAAATACACCTTTGTTAAAGGTTTTTAATGTAGATA
>NZ_VEWM01000141.1 GCF_020662265.1 Psychrobacter sp. I-STPA6b | reverse complement strand
CATAAAAGCACCTAAACTATGACCTAAAACAATTATTTTATGGTTTTTAAATTTTTCAGAACTTCTAAAATGATTTACAATCGCAACAGCGTCAACTACAACTTCATCTTCAACTGTACTTTCATCAGAAAAAGTTTCTGGATTAGATTTTGTTCTTTTATCAAAACGATAAGAAGCAATTCCTTCTTTTTGAAAAGCTTCTGCCATATCTTTAAAAGGCTTATTCGGGCCAATAGTTTCATCTCTGTCATTTGTGCCAGAACCATGAATAAAAACAACTAAAATAGAAGATTTTTCAGCTTCTAATAAAGTTCCTTTTAAATCAATTGTTCCACTTTTAATTTTATAATCGTTTGCATTAACCTCTTGATGTTGTTTTAAAAAGAAACCTACAATTTTATCTTCTTTAAAACTTATATCAAAATCTAAAGCCATG
>NZ_VEWM01000100.1 GCF_020662265.1 Psychrobacter sp. I-STPA6b | reverse complement strand
ATATTGAAATACCCATTTAGCACGGTTGGCTGCGGCGACATAAGCTTCACGCTCGATATACCAATTCGCAGCATTAAGCTCACTTTCAGCAAATTGATTATAGATAAAGATCATACGCTGCGCTGCATCTGGCGCATAAGGACTATTGGGGTATTTGCCAATAAGCTCTTGGAAATTAGCAAATGCTAGGCGGTAATATGCCGTATCACGCTCTGCTTGATTGACCGGGAATAGCTTTATGCCTTCAGATGAGCCTTGCATATTGGCTACGCCACGTACATAGTAAGCATAGCTAACTTGAGGATTAGACGGATAAAGGCTAATGAACTGATTGGAACTATTGGCGGCAGCTTCGTATTCATTTATTTCAAACTGCGCATACATCATATCGAGTAAGGCTTGCTCAGCATAGCGACCGGTCGGATAGAATGTGCGC
>NZ_VEWM01000114.1 GCF_020662265.1 Psychrobacter sp. I-STPA6b | reverse complement strand
GATTTACTCGCCAAATATTTGCTAAATGAGGCTTCGGAAATGGAGCGTTTTGAGGTAGATAAGTGGGTAAACGAGCATCCTTTAAATCAAAAATATTTTGAGGATTTACAAACTATTCTGGAGAAAAGTAAACTTCAGCATGATGAAAGTATTAACGAGTATGAAGCATTAGAGCGATTAAATATACGTTTAATTCAGCAGAATAAAAGCAATGGGTTTTTGAAGTTTTTCCGCATTGCCGCCATCATTACGGTAGTTTGTGGTTTGGGTTGGTTTGTGTATTTAAACACAATTGCAAGTAATGTAAATGTTCAATCGGCAAACAATATACTTACAAAATCTCTTCCTGATGGATCTGTTGCAATTTTAAATAAAGAATCATCACTAACTTTTAAAGGAGGTTTTTTTACTAAAAATAGAGCTGTTAATCTTAAAGG
>NZ_VEWM01000115.1 GCF_020662265.1 Psychrobacter sp. I-STPA6b | reverse complement strand
ATAACAGGCTGTATTGATGAATTTATTTTTTTACCAATCCAGCTATATTTGCTGTAACTTAAAAAACCGATAAGTGTAAACCACCACCATAATGTTTTTCCTAAAAATTGCTGTGGTAACGACTTTACATTGGTATCTCCCGAAAAATAAACCGTTCGAGAACCATCTTTCGACAATTCGTTTAAAATTTGATAACCAGAATCGCCTCCACCCACAACAAGCGCATCACCATTTTGTAATTGACTGTCATTTTTATAAAAATTACTATGCATCTGCAAAACACTTTCAGAAATTTTAGTGTGGCAAGGTGGCGTGTACGGAATATGAAAAGGACCGGTAGCTACAATAACATTTTGGGTTTGAATTTCACCATCTTTATAGCCTACCAAAAAACCATTTTCATTTTTTTTAACCGATGTTACCAAGGTGTTTAACTG
>NZ_VEWM01000029.1 GCF_020662265.1 Psychrobacter sp. I-STPA6b | reverse complement strand
GTGCCGTATTGTGAGTAATATAACACCAAAACATAAGGAGTCATTAGTTTTGCTCCTGTCAAAAATGCCTTGGATATGTTGGGAGCAAGTTGAGCGCTAAGCGTTTAAAGGTGACTCAAAAATTAAACAACACATAGGGTCAACTGTCTGTCACCAAATGACAACTTAAGTCGATACCCATACTCGTTTCTATGAACGCAACCGTGTCGAACTACGACATGGCTGGGCAAGCCTATAGAGGTAGTTGCAGAAACAACTGGTAAGGGGAAAAATCTGCCCAAATTCATGAGTCTACCAAAATGATTGCCGCTACATGGCTTGCCTGCGGTCTAGACCTTCTAGGAGGCATCATGACGATATATAAAACTAGAAAACAAAGCCGTAACGACAAGCATCACTACTTATTACCCAAGAAAATGATTATCTGACACAGCTAT
>NZ_VEWM01000042.1 GCF_020662265.1 Psychrobacter sp. I-STPA6b | reverse complement strand
GTACGCCGTGGTGGCCACCTACGTTGGCGCCGACCTGGCAGGGCTTGCCTACCAGCCGCTGTGGAACGACTTCAGCGACACCGAAAAATACGGCACCGAAAACGCCTGGCAGATCCTCGTGGCGGACTACGTCACCACCACCGACGGCACCGGGATCGTCCACCAGGCTCCTGCCTACGGCGAAGACGACCAGAAGGTCTGCGAGGAAGCCGGCATCCCGGTGGTCCTCTCCGTCGACGAGGGCGCCAAGTTCCTGCCGCTGTTCCGTGGCGGTGACCTGGACACCATCGTGGGCCTGCAGGTATTTGAGGCGAACAAGCCCATCACCCAGGTGCTGCGCGCCCAGGGCCGGTTGGTCCGGCAGGCCAGCTACGAGCACAGCTACCCGCACTGCTGGCGGTGCCGCAACCCGCTGATCTACCGCGCTGTGTCCTCCTGG
>NZ_VEWM01000017.1 GCF_020662265.1 Psychrobacter sp. I-STPA6b | reverse complement strand
TGTACTAGCTCAAACCTAATCTGACAGTACCCCCAAATTGACGGTCAAGATGTCAGGTTATATTTGAGCTAAATTCTTTTGTGCCCAAACGGATTTACCCTCAGTAAGCGTTTGCATAGGTGTTCTACCACAGCACATCTTACCTTGATGAGTTCTTTCATAATTATAATAAACAAGCCAATCATCTAAATCAGCTTGTAGAGACTCTAGATTATCGTAAATCTTCTTTCGAAAAGCAATTTGATAAAACTCTTGTAAGATAGTCTTATGAAACCGCTCACAAATACCATTGGTTTGCGGGGATTTGGCTTTAGTCTTAGTATGATCTATATCATTGATAGCCAAATAAAGCTCATAATCATGTTGTTCTACCTTACCGCAATACTCAGTACCTCTATCTGTTAATATTCTAAGCATCGGTAACTCATGCTCTTGATAAAACGGCAATACCTTATCATTGAGTAAATCAGCAGCTGTAATCGGTGTTTTGGTATTATATAACTTAGCATGTGCTACCTTCGAATAAGTATCTACAAAGGTCTGCATATAAACACGTCCAACGCCTTTTAAATGACCGACATAGAAAGTATCTTGTGAGCCTAGGTAGCCTGGATGTGCTGTTTCAATCTCACCAGATGCTTCATCGTCTAGTTTTTTCTTTTCAAGTGCTGATATTTGCTCATCAGATAAGAGGATGCCTTCGGCTTCTACTTTTGCCTCTAATGCCTTTAAACGTTTATTGAAGTTTTCTAGGTTGTGTCTTAACCATATAGAACGTACACCACTGCCTGAAACAAAAATACCTACTTTTCTAAGTTCATTAGAGGTTCTGTGCTGACCGTGAGCAGGATAGTCTATGGCATGTTGTATGACAGCTTGTTCTGTGGACTCATCAACTCGATTCTTAAGGTTAGGTACTCGCCTTGATTGATTCACTAATGCGCCTATACCGCCGTTGTCTGCCATTTCTTTATAGCGATAAAAGGTGTCTCGAGAGACCCCCATTATTTTACAAGCTTTAGAGACGTTACCTAGCTCTTGAGCTAAGTTTAGTAAGCCTGCTCTGTGTTTGATGATTGGATTACTATTTGTGCTAGAATGGTTCATGTGTGTTATTCCTTATTTGATAAAGTTTAGACATCTTCATCAATTTGGGTAACACACTCTTTTTTAAAGTGTGATTGTCAGATTAGGTTGAGACTAGTACACATATATACTTAATTATTATTCCATTAAGCATATTCTATTGTAATTAATTATATAAATACGCACCATCATTTTTCATTATTAAATATAGCAATAAAGTTGGCTGGATCAGTAAAGGATCACACTACATTCCTACTTAAACATGTAGTACCATCTTAAATAAATAAACCCCAATCGCAGTTGCCAATAATGTCAGTCCTAAATGCAACGCAATCAGCCCCAATCCTGCTAATATGCGTCCGCCATCTATCAAAGTAAACACCTCAGCACTAAAGCTACTAAAGGTGGTTAAGCCCCCCAAAAATCCCGTTATTACAAACATTTTTAGATGCCCATGATACGCATGCTCCACAGGAATTTTTTCAAATACCACCAACGCCATACCAATAAGCAAGCCACCTAACATATTTGCCATCAACGTACCCGCAGGCAACCAAGACCACTGGCTCAAATGCGACAAACTGCTATTAAAACGAGCCAGCCATGCTCGCAAACACGCCCCAAATGCTGCCCCAATTCCCACCAATAAAAACGCTTGCCATTGCATACTTATTTATTCCTTTTTATTGCTTAAACGCTGATTGCTCACACTGCTGGTAGCTCATCAATGTTCCATCGTGGCACACAGCTAACTGCCAAATCATCACACTGCCCTGCCTGCAAACGCTGATAGCCTGCAAAGGCAATCATTGCCCCATTATCAGTACATAATGCAGGCGGTGCATAATGCACAGTGGCATTTATTTTATCCAGCTCATCAGCCAGTTGTTGCCGCAGTTGGCTATTGGCACTAACGCCTCCTGCAATAACCAAACGTTTCATCTGAGCTTGCTTTAAGGCTTTGACACACTTTTTCACCAAAGTATCCACCACCGCATACTGAAAACTGGCAGCAATATCGGCGCGTATTTTGGGGTCATCACCACTACCTTCAGTATCTTTAATCAAGTTATGCACTGCCGTTTTCATACCACTAAATGAAAAATCCAAGCCTTTATGTAGCATCGGACGCGGCAATTCATATGCATTTGGATTACCCGTTTCAGCAAGTTTTGCCACATTTGGGCCACCGGGGTAAGGTAAATTTAGCATTTTGGCTGCTTTATCAAAGCACTCCCCTGCCGCATCATCAATACTTTCACCCAAAATCTCATACTGCCCCACACCACGAGCCGCTACCAATAAGGTATGTCCACCCGATACCAGCAATGACACAAACGGGAAAGCAGGCGGATTTGCTGACATCAATGGGGCTAATAAATGCCCTTCCATATGATGCACACCAATGGCAGGAATACCCAATCCATACGCCAAACTTCGCCCGAATAATGCCCCTGTCATCAATGCCCCAATCAGTCCCGGCCCTTTGGTATAGGCGATGGCATCAATCTCAGACTTACTTATTTGGCACTGCTCTAATAGCTCATTAAACAGTGGCACAAGTTTGCGAATGTGGTCACGACTGGCAAGCTCAGGCACCACACCACCATAAGTGGCATGTAGCTCAATCTGTGAATACAGCACCTGTCCAATCAGTCCTTGATTATCACTGGTTATCTGCTCACTATCAAAAATTGCCAACCCTGTCTCATCACAAGAAGTCTCTAAACCTAATACTTTCACAACGCCCCTTATCTATATGACAAATCAATAAAAACCGCCATTGCCGATATGACAATGACGGTAGTTTAGCAAATTTCACTCATTTTATGCGGATAGATTGGCACACAGATTAGCTTGACCCTGCCACCATGTAGTCTACTGCTGCCTGCACTTGAGCTTCAGTTACTCCATTCACTGCTTGTGGTGGCATTTTGTTAAAGCCTTTGGCAGAATGCAAATACAAAGTATCTTTACCCTTAGCGATATGAGATGCCCACTCTGATTGATTGCCGTATTTTGGCGCACCAAGCATACCCGACTCATGACAGATTTTACACTGCTTTTCGTATAGCTCTTTACCAGCATTTGCATCTAATTGTGGTGCTTCTTTGGCTACCTCAACAGGCTCAGAGCTTTCTTGCTCTGATGATGTATCTGTTTTAGCAACATCATCCTTAGATTCAGGTTGTTCAGGTGTCGCCTCAGATACTTCTTCTGTATTTTGTACTTCAGAGTCATTTTGTTGTGCTTCATTTTGCTGAACTGTTGTTTGTTCTGGCTGAGTTGTCTCTGTTTTACTTGTTTGGGCAGCTTCCTGACTATCACTACAGGCTGAAAGCATCAAGCTCAAAGAGAACATGACACTGATTGTGACATATTTCATGACATAACCTCCTCAGTATTATATTCATGAAGGATAAATTGCTAGCTAAAATTTCTAATCACATAACTTCTGTTTATAGAAAAAGCTCTGTTATAGAAAAAGTAAAACACCTAAATTTTGAGCTGACTATTACTTGGGTTTTACTTTCGCTTGCTGTCTGTCTATGTCAAGCCATGCCTAAACAGCTTGATAGCCATTTTTTATGCACCACGTTGACATTTTTTACTACTGAGCAGCTTCTTCTGTACCACCATCAACAACGTCACTAGGCACAGGCTCACCCAAAGACGCAGCTTCTTCAATAGCATCTGCTTCTTTTTCCATATCTTCTGGTGTTGCAGTACCTTCTGCACCCTCAGCACTTGCCTCATCTGTTGCAGTGCCATCAGTGGCTTGTTCATCTGTAGAAGCTGCTGTAGCTTCTGGCAAATCTACAATCACAGGCTCAGGAGCATTTGCCAATGCTATCTCTTGTGCCTCTTCTACTTTATCAACTGCTGGTACTTCATGATGCTCTTTTGAGCAAGCCGTCATTAATGTACTCATACCCAGTACAACAGCAACAGATAACAGAGCTTTCTTGATATTGGTGTTAGTAAAAACAGTCATATTAATATCCCTAAAAAAATTGTTGAATTACTAATTTCACGCTCATTTTATCATAACTTTTTTCTTTAAACCTCAGTAAATCACAGCAGTCATTTTTGACTTTGTTTTATGATTCCTGTATAATTTTCACCCTTGCACTACTATATCTAATTTTTTCATCATGAAATGGTAAAGATTCTAAAGATATAGATAGCCAGTTATTAATCCTAGTTTGAGCTGATGCCTTACTATTATTGAGACAAGTAAAGCTAATACTAACGATACAGCCAAACTAATGTTATTCACGTCTCATTTCAATCCAAGGAGTCTTCATGCCTTCAGTTAAGGTTAAAGAAAACGAACCAGTTGATATCGCAATTCGTCGCTTTAAACGCGCTTGTGAAAAAGCTGGTGTACTATCTGACGTTCGTAAGCGTGAGTTTTATGAAAAACCAACTCAAGAGCGTAAGCGCAAAAAAGCTGCAGCCGTTAAGCGTTATAAGAAAAAGCTACAACGTGAGTCTATTCGTACCACTCGTAAGTACTAAAATATAAGTACTACATGAAAACTGTACGTTAGATTACAGATTATTCGTTTTCTTTAAGTAATAATAAGTAGTAACAAATAATATTTTTATTACCTTAAAACCACGAATACCAAAATGCCACTTTTGTCTTACGATTAAAGTGGCATTTTTTATGCTACAATTTCCATTACTTATGCAACAAAAAAAGGAACTTCTATGAGCGCACTTAAACAAACTATTACTGATACCATCAAAGAAGCAATGAAGGCTCGTGAGCTAGACAAAGTCAAAGTTTTACGAAATGTGCAGGCAGTGATTAAGCAAATTGAGATTGATAAGAAAGTTGAGCTAGATGATGCAGGGATATTAGATATACTACAAAAACAAATCAAACAACGCCAAGAGTCTTTAAAAGTATTTACTGACAATGGTCGTGATGATTTGGCACAAAAAGAACAGTTTGAGCTAGACGTCATCAATGAGTTTATGCCTCAGCAAATGAGCGAAGAAGAGCTTGCAGCACTTGTCAATGAAGAAGTTGCTACACAAAATGCCAGCTCAATGCAAGATATGGGTAAAGTGATGGGTGCATTAAAAGCAAAAACAGCTGGACGTGCTGACCCTGCGGTTATTTCACAGTTGGTTAAAAAAGCCTTACAAGGTTAAACTTCTATTAAGTTTTTATTTGTATCAAAGAACAATGAGCTAAGGCTTAAATGCTTTGGCTCTTTTTAATGTCTCTACTTCACCCTCAATACTCAGTAATAATGGTCGAGGATTAATTTGTCCAGAATGATTTAGCGAATTACTAGAGCTTGTATTTTGGTCATCTGTATGCGCTTGATTCCATTCTGCTAACAACTCTTCTGCCAACCGTTTCGCTTGCTGTAAAGAAACTTGTGCCTGCTCATAATCTGCTCGCCACATCTGAATTTGACTACGATAACGTAACGCATTAATCGTTGCTATCTGCGCTAACCCAGATTTTTCCTCTGTATTATACTGCTTTGCTAACAGCTCACTTGCCTGCTGCATCTGCGATAAAACAGTAATATCATGTGCCTGTCGAGATAATAAAGGTTTAAGCAATGCTTGCGCTGGTTGAGGCTTTCCTAAATGTAAGTAGACATCTGCCAGATATAAACGCAAATCTCTACGCTCAGGATACAGTGCATGTTGGGCTTGCAAAACTTTCTCAGCTTGCTGCCACTGACCTTGATATCCAAAAACCTGTGCTTGAGTAATCGCTAAAAGAGGTTGTAACTTTTGTTGTTGCTGTGTGGAAAGTTGTGCCAGCTCTGCTAGCAAATTATTAGCTTGTCTATATCGTCCATTTTTCCCATACCAATATGCCAATGCCAGTTTTGCACCCACACTTTGCTTAGCACCTGCAATTAACTCAGCTTCGGTCGTTTGTTGCGAAGAAGCCTTTATCCGCCATTTAAGAATGTCAAACATCTGCTGATGACGCTGAGACTGGCTAAGAGGTAATACTGGATAACGATTGGCTCGACTTTGCGCCTCACTTAAGCGCTCTGCACTCAATGGGTGGCTCATAATAAAGCTTGGCAAAAAACCTTGCTTATTATGATTTAACTGGTTTTGCTGATTTAAAGTGGCAAAAAATCGTGGCATGGCACGAGGGTCATATCCAGCCTGTGCTAAAATCTGCATACCAATACGGTCAGCCTCTCGCTCATTATCACGACTAAAAGCCATACGACTGTCCATCGCTGCTGTCTGGCTACCCATCATAATGGCTGCCGCCGCATCACCATCAGCACTTGAAGCAGCAATAGCAGCAAGTAACCCCCCTATTTGCATCAGCATCGCTCGGGTATTGGCATCTTGGCTATGTTCATAATGGCGTTGACTTAAATGAGCCACTTCATGTGCCAAAACACTGGCTACTTCATCTAGGCTATTGGCTTGCAATACCGTACCCACATTAAGACCAATCACGCCACCAGGTATGGCAAAGGCATTAATAGACGTATCATTAATAATTACCAATGCTAAAGGCGCTTGTGACCGTGCTTGTGCATTAATATCCCATGATACATTGCTTAAAACTTCTTGTACCCATGCATCATCTAAAGTATTCACATGTTGATTAAGTTGCTGTAATGACCACTTCCCTAATGCCTGATGATGATACTGCTCAACAAAGCGCCTACCTTCACTCAGCTCCGGTAATGCCAATGTATCTAATGTCGTGCTGGATGGATTATGTAGCATATTTGAACGACCATCGACAGAAAGATAGTTTCTCCCAGATGCTTGAGTATATGATTGCAAATGATTACTATCCTGCCCTAAATCACTTCGCCCTTGATTGATAAATACAGACGACTTCGGTTGAGATGACGCTACATATCCTTTCTCACTAGCTACCTGAGCATATGACTGTGACATGACAGATAATGAAATCAGAGAAGCCACAGATATACTATAAAGACCTACTTTAAATGAAGTCTTATTGGAGAAATACTGGTGGTTATCTTTTTGCATTATTTGACTCATTATCTATATTCCATCACATCATCAATCATAAGTTGAATTCATTATCGCTTTATCATAACTACCTGTTATAATAACGAACTCTAGCATAGCTTATCTGCCTTGTTAAACTATATCCACGTTGTTAATTTTTATGTCTTTGTCAACTATGTCATTATCAGCTCATACTGCTCCAACTGATGCTCAACCATGGCTTGCTAAGCTACCAACTGAGATAACTGAAACATTGACCGCACCCATTGAGACATTTATTGATGGACGCAATCTTGCATGCCCAATGCCCCTGCTGAAAACTAAAGTAGGTTTACGCACAGTCAATATGGGTAACATGCTGTATTTACTGGCAACTGACCCAAACTCACAAACAGATATCCAAGCATTTTGTCGCCAGTCCAATCTACCGTTGTACCAATATACGACACCTAATGACACAACAGAAGGTTTTGTTTATCATTTTTTTATTTTAAAATCCCAATAAACAGCATCATTATTTATCATCGCTTAATGATAAGGTTATTGCAAACATCTGTTACCAAAACCTTCAGCAACTTCTATCAACTATCCTTTACAATAGAATCATGGCATTTTATCCATAGAGTCAGTTCTCACTATTCTTCGAACATATCAAACAATCTATGGCAAAAGTGTTAGATATCCAGACACAATAAATACTGATACATAATAATGAAACTGGATAAACTCTGATACTAACTGATACATACTTTCATTAAGGTTAACTTTATGGCAAACTCAACACCTCCACTGTCTCCACCTAAAAAAAATAAATCCAAAAACAAAACTAAGAAAGATGATGACCTATCTACTCATGCTAAAAAATCATCATCTAAAATAAAAGCTGATAAAAATATAGATGTGGATATGGATATAGATTCAGACTTTGATACAGAGTTTGATGACATCATAGAAGCGCCACTTGATGCAGAAAATCATTTACCTGCAAAATATATCAGCCCCATGCCAGATACAAAAACACGGGACCTAGTACCAGCAATGCCCGTCAACCTAACAGCACCAGGCGTCAACCTTGGCGCATACATCAATAGTGTGCATCAGATTCCAATTTTGACACCTGAGCAAGAGCAAGAGTTGGCGCACCGTTATTATGATGATGGAGATATTGAAGCAGCACGTTTGCTGGTGATGTCACATCTACGCTTTGTCATTCATATTGCCCGCAGCTATTCAGGCTATGGTCTGCCTCAAGCTGACTTAATTCAAGAAGGTAATTTGGGTTTGATGAAAGCGGTCAAACGCTTTGACCCAAATAAAGGCGTTCGCCTTGTCTCTTTTGCAGTGCATTGGATTAAAGCAGAAATTCATGAGTTTGTGATTCGTAACTGGCGGATTGTCAAAGTAGCAACCACCAAAGCACATCGTAAATTATTTTTTAACTTGCGCAGTCTCAAAAAGACCAACAATCAGTTAACCTTAGAAGAGGCTGACGCCATTGCAAAAGACCTTAATGTCACCCGCAAACAAGTGCTGGAAATGGAGTCTCGCCTCACTTCATATGATGCTTCATTTGAGACACAGACAACAGATGATGACGATGGACGTTATGCCCCCCAGCTATTTTTAGAGGACAGCATTGACCCAGCAGAAGTGGTCGAAGAAGCAGACTGGGAAGAGAATAACAACCATGCCTTGATGAATGCCATGGATACTCTCGATGAGCGCTCACGTGATATCGTTGAACAGCGCTGGCTATCTGAGCAGAAATCTACCCTACACGAGTTAGCTGCTGTCTATAACATCTCTGCTGAACGAGTACGTCAGATTGAAAAAAATGCCATGGATAAAATTCGGGAAGCCATGACTATTGATAGTGTCATTATGCCTGACTAAATAGAGTATGTAGATGTAGATTGAGGTAATTGAGATATAGGAAAAACATATATGAACTGGACTGCTATCTCTGCCATCAATATGGCTCTAGCCGTTGCATTGGGTGCATTTGGTGCACATGCCATCAAAGCCATTGCCAGTATTGAGCAACTGGCATGGTGGCAAACAGCCACTCAATATTTCTTCTATAATGCGTTGGGATTATTATTTATTAGTATTCTCATTCGATTGGGTCATATCTCCCAGACACCCGCATGGCTAATTCAAACAGGCATCATTCTGTTTTCTGGTAGTTTATATCTGATGACACTGGGTGCACCACGTTGGTTTGGTGCTATTACCCCTATCGGTGGTACATTAATGATTGTTGGTTGGTTATGGTTGGCATTTACTGCCTTACGTTATCAAAACTAGCACCATGACAACTATCCATCTAGTATCTATTTGTCATCAACCATTCAAAAGTAAGTCGTAAATAAGGAAGCTTATGAGCCAGATTAGTGTCAATGGTAAAACCATGCAGACTTTACACCAAGCATTACCTGCCCTACTAGATGAGTTAGGACTCAATAAGGGACGCTATGCTGTAGAAGTGGATGGTGAGCTGATACCAAAATCACAACTAGACAATGTTACGCTACAAGATGGTATGGTCATTGAAGTGGTACAAGCTGTTGGTGGAGGCTAACACACTAAACTGCTCAGTAATTAAACAGAATTAGTAATGATTAATAGCCATCTGTGAGCATACCACCTAAAGCCGTATACACTCAATGCTCATATTATAAAAAGCTCTCCATATATGTCATAAAAAAAGCACTGACTTTAACATCAGTGCTTTTTGACTTGCTTTGTCCCATCCTGAATAAAATCCAGAAAATAGGTTAAGCAACTTCATCATCCATATCTGTTGATTGATATCGTGCTTCACGCTTAGCAGTACGTGTCATACGGTCTTGACGGGTTTTATACTTACGCACTTGGCGATCTAGCTTCTCTGCCATTTCATTAATGGCTCGATACATATCGTCATCATATGCTTGCACAAACATTTCCTGTCCAGAAACACGTAGAAGTGCTTCGGCTTTGTGGTTATTTTGTCCAGCGTGGCTACTTTGGCTATGATGGTTATCCAGTGATAAGATGACTTTGATACTTTGAATTTGATCCAAATGACGCTCAACCTTGGCTAGCTTATCCATAACATATTGTTGCATGGCATCTGTAACGCTGATATGGTGACCACTAATAGAAATGTTCATACTCTGTCTTCCTTTTACTGTGACATCGTAGGGTGTCATGTGTTTATCATATTATGTATCTTAGACAAACATTTGTCTTGATAGATACTTGCGTACATCCAAAAAAATCATCTGTTGTATTTGACATGATTGTATTTAACATCCCTGATAAATATTTAAGTAGTTAAGTTTGTCATGATGAGTGGATGTGTCTTTAATTTGTCATGAAAATGCAGTAGACGCAAGCACTTTTTATGTAAAGAAATGTAATTCCTTATTCCGTTTTTTTCTATTTTATATATAATTCCAAAATTTTGTTTTTTATCTAATAGTTATCTATCTTGGTTGATAAACACCTGTTAAAAATTCTCTCTCAATCTTTAAGCAATAAAACCCCATACTCAACGTCTACCACTTCTATTCAGCACCGAACATCCGAACATAGAAACTTTTTATCAAGATTTTATCAAAAGTGCCTTGCTTTAGACGATGAATACAGCATCATTAAAATTTTTGTTTGCGTTGTGTTGAAGAACCAATATTCATGGCTTCACGATATTTTGCAACTGTACGTCGGGCAATATCAATACCATCTGTCTCTAGGCGCTTTTGAATCGCACTGTCTGAAAGTGGTTTTTTAGGGTCTTCTGAGGCTATCATCTGCCGAATCATTTCGGTAATTGCCGTTGAGGACACTTCCCCATCACTGCTAGCAACGTGTGATGAAAAAAAGTATTTAAGAGAGTATAAGCCCTGCGGGGTTAAAATATTTTTACTGGTTGTAAGTCTTGAGACGGTAGATTCATGCAGACCCACTTCATCAGCCACATCTTTTAAAATCATGGGTTGCATGGCAACGGCGCCTTGCTGTAAAAAGGCTTGCTGACGCTTAATAATACATGTCGCTACTTTGAGTAAATTTTGGTTACGCTCTTCAATACTGCGGATAAATAAGCGGGCATCTGTTAGGTTATCACGTAGATATACATTATCAGGACTATCATCACCACGTTTAATTAAACTGGCATAGGTTTGATTGACACGCAGTTTTGGTAAGATATCCTGATTTAATTTGACCTGCCAGCTACTGGTTTGCCCTGTGTTTTCATCCACTACAGCACTTACCAATACATCTGGTACATCATAGCTTTCTGGCTCATTACCATAAACTGGCTGAGCATTGGTAAAGGCTAATCCTGGTGCTGGATTTAATGTACGAATCAATGCCAGTGCATCAGCAATGTCTTCTTTTTTGATGCCTGTTTGTTGTATTAACGCTTTAATATTATTACTAACCAGATGCTCATGCCCATCTAATAATTGTATGGCTTGTGTCCGATAAGGGGTATCTTGTGGTAGTTTTTTTAGTTGCAATTGTAGACATTCTGCAAGGTTGCGTGCACCAACACCTAATGGCTCACAGGACTGGATGATATGTAAAACCATTTCAATCTGCTCAATATCAACCTCTTCTTCCCATTGATAAAAACTTGCCATGGTATTTAATGTACGCTCTAAATCCTCTAATACCAGATTTATAAACCCAGAATCATCAATGGCATCGACCAGATAATCAGCAATCAGCATATCCATCTCAGATAGATGCTTAAAGTTTAACTGCCAGCGTATGTGGTCTTGTAAGTTGGTTGTGGTTGCACCTTGGTAGTCATCCATATCTTGTACTTCTGGACTGGCTAAGGCAGTGGGTGCATGTGTATAGATATCATCCCAACTACTATCAACTTCTAACTCACCAATGCTATCTTGTGCCAGATGCTCAGCACTATCTGGCACAGATGTACCTTCATATTCTAACTCTGGTGAGATAGACTCTGCTTGAGACTCAGACAAATTGTCACGCATATCTTCTTGTTCTTGCTCTGAGTCAGCAAAAATCTCATCCTCTTCTATACGCTCTAACATCGGGTTACTATCTAGCTTGAGCTGGACTTCTTGTGCCAACTCAAGGCTAGATAGTTGCAACAGCTTAATAGCTTGTTGCATCTGTGGCGTTAGCTTCTGTGTTGTACTCAGGTTGGCAGTTAAGCCAAATGACATACTCATAAATATTTTAATGTCCTAAATGTCATAAAAAACCGACAAAAAATTATTATTTAGATGTTTTCCATTTTCTGGTATTGTTATCTTTAACAAAAAAACTGATGCAAAATTTATACCAAAGAAAATAATATAAGTAACTTTTGCTAAACTATTTTACTCATCAATCATGAGGATATCTCCATGAATGATTCGACAAAACCCATCGTTGCATGTATTCAGCTCAATAGCCAACGAGATGTGGATACCAATTTACAGCTCGTAAAACAAAGTGTCGCTCTTGCTCACAGTCAAGGTGCTTCTCTAGCTGTACTACCAGAGAATGCGTTATGTATGGGTAATCAGTTTGCTACTGCTGAGCGCTTTGATGAATTATCACAAAAACTTGCCAATATCGCCACACAATATAACATCCATCTACTAGCAGGGACGTTACCATGTCCTTACCGCCCTGATGGCTCTACCATTGCGGATGGTCGATTACGCCAGTCTAGTCTACTATTTGCACCAGATGGTCAGTGTCTTGCACGTTATGATAAGATTCACCTGTTTACTGCCACTGTTAATGATGCTCATGGTCGCTATGATGAATCAGCCACCTTTGAGGCAGGTGAACATACTGTTGTTGCTACCTGTGAGCTAAACCACATACCAGTTACTATCGGGATGATGGTCTGCTTCGATTTACGTTTTCCAGCTTTAGCTCAACGACTCCGACAAGCTGGCGCACAGATACTAACAGCACCATCAGCATTTACCTATCGTACTGGTGAAGCCCACTGGCGTATGCTATTACAAGCACGAGCACTAGATTCACAATGTCTGGTTATTGGTGCTTCTCAAGGAGGCAGACATCACTATTCCAAAAATAAACATCGTGATACTTGGGGGCATGCCACAATAGTAGATGCCAATGGAGTCATACTCGCAAGCCATGATACGCAACGAGCAAAAACCATTGCAAATGCGCAAGAAGATAGCACAACCACTGCTCCAGTGGTAATTTTGGCTGAGTTTGACCACCAAGCACAGCAACAATACCGACAAAATATGCCGTTATTTCAGTGTCACCGCCTTGCTTAATAACCGTTCTTAATGATAGCTCTAAATAACAGTTACCATAACCTATGGTCAGCTAATATTAATATGAGATATACCCCAAATATCTTACTTTCTTAGCTTAGCTCAGTTAGGCTCATTAGGTTAGGTTTGTTGAGTTGATTTAGCTGGCTTAGTCGACTTAGAAAACTGTTTAGAAGACTGTGTAGATATAGCTGTTTGCACAGACTGTACTGCACGTGGATGTGCCTTATCATATACTTGGGTCAATTTAGCAAAGTCAACATGAGTATAAATTTGTGTGGTACTGATATCACTATGCCCTAATAGCTCTTGTACTGCTCGTAAATCACCACTGCCTGACAACATATGTGAGGCAAAACAATGCCGTAATAAATGAGGATATAAATTCTGCGCAATACCAGCTCGGGTAGCCGCAACTTTTAACCTCTGTTGCACAGCTCGGGTAGTTAAACGCGTACCCAGCTTTTCACTGATAAATAGCGCATTATCGCCCTGCTCTTCCCACAAGTAACGATGTGGTAAATAGGCATTTATTGCAGCAATGGCTTTACTACCTACAGGCACAATACGGACTTTATTACCTTTACCTTGCACGCGCACTTGCCCAAGTTGTGTCTCTGTATCTATCTCTAAATCAGACACATCCAATGCAACCAACTCACCGACTCGCAATCCACTGCTATATATCAGCTCAAACATTGCCTTATCACGCACCCACAACCTTGCCTGCTCAGGGGTATCTGGCATAGACTGGTCAAGTAGCTGTGATAACAGGTCAACATCTGCAATTGTGGGTAATGGACGAGGTTCACGCTTCAGTTGAAAGCCTGTTGTTGGATTAACACGAGCCAACTCCTCTTCAATCAACCATGTATAGAAGTGACGAATTGCTGATAGCTCTTGCTGAACACTGGCAGTTGCTAACGCGTCTTTTTCTAGGCGCTTAGCAATATACTGGCTAAACTTACGTTTATCACAGCGTGTCCAAACCAGTTTTTGTGCCAATAAAAACTGTCCTAGCTGGTAAAGGGCAGAGAAATAAGCCTGCAATGTATGATAAGACAAATTACGCGCAGATAAGATATTTAACCAGCGCTGTACTGGTGTAAATAACTCTCTCTCACGTTTTGGTAGACGAGTATAGTCATACTTATCAAATGCCAAAGACTCAGTTTGTATGCCACTGACTATCTGGCTATCCAGCTCTATTTTCTCTGTAACCATCTTCACCTAGACTATCAATATCTGATTAAACATCAAATATCGCTATTTTGTACTGGTGTTATGCCTGCTTGAGCCATCAAACCATCTGGGCTAAAGACACCCTCATAAACAAAGGCTGTTGGACCTGTCATCATCAGTGAATAACCTTCCTGCCAGCGCACCAATAAACTGCCACCGTATAGCTGTACGCGCACATCAACGCCCTCATCTATCCAGCCTTCACGCACACCAACAGCAACCGCCGCACAGGCTCCTGTACCACATGCCTGTGTCTCACCCACGCCCCGCTCATAAACACGTAAGCGCACATGACGCTGGTTCATCACCTGCATAAACCCAACATTCACACGCTCAGGAAACGCACTATGGGACTCAATAGCAGAACCCAGCTTTTCCACTTCTGCTTCTAAAATATCATCAACCTTGATGACAGCATGCGGATTTCCCACATTTGCGACATACAGTTGAACTGGCTCACCTTCAACGTTTAGATGATACGCATTTTGTATTTTAGTAATGGCTTTGGGGGTAAATGGAATTTCTTCAGGCTCAAAGCTTGGTTTACCCATATCTACCTGTACCCAACCATAACGATCTGTAGACAGTGTTAAAATTCCCCCTGCTGTCTCAACCCGTAAACGCTGTTTAAATGACAACTTACGTGCCTGTACAAAACGGGCAAAACAACGAGCGCCATTACCACATTGTTCCACTTCTGTTCCATCTGTATTAAAAATGCGATAGCGGAAATCGACATCAGGGCGCTGTGGTGGTTCAACTACCAAGAGCTGATCAAACCCAATACCCAGATGACGGTCACCTAATAACTGTACCAGCTCAGGTGTTAAATCCAAACGCTGAGTGACCAAATCAATGACCATAAAATCATTACCCAGTCCATGCATTTTCGTAAATTCTATTAACATAATTGTCATTCCTACGCTATTATTTATCTTGTGTCAACTTATCTTATCATGCTCATCATGGCAATCATAATACATCCTTGTCACTTCATCTGCTAATACAAAATTAGCTAAAAATACCAATTTCTGAGCATCAAAATATCTTTACCTCTATTACACTCTATTATGACAACCTCAATCATACCTACTTTAAATACATCTAAAAAACCTAATTACAAAGGTATAATTTCTTAATTTACAACTAGTTAATCAAGAAAACCTACTGTTCTCTTATTAACTTTATTATAACAACTCTCAAAAGCAGCTTCATTCTAGCATGAATCATTATGTATCAATTTATATAAATTTTGCATTAAAACTGAAAAAACCCATAAAACACAATGTCTATGGGTTCTAATGCTGTTAGCTACAAACAAATTTTTAATTAAGAATAGATTACAAATCCGTCCATAACACACTTGATAACGAAGAATCTCTCTATCTTACCTTCCAACCTTATGACAGCAATGCTTGCTCTTGTGCAAATAACTGCTCAATTGTCTCACGTGGACGAATTAACCAATGCTGATCTTCAGAGACCATCACTTCAGCAGCTCGCGCTCTGGTATTATAGTTACTACTCATCACAAAGCCATAAGCCCCAGCACCAGTAATGGCTAACACATCACCGACTGCTAATGATAATAAGCGCTGTTTTGCCAGAAAATCTCCCGTTTCACAAATTGCCCCTACAATCTCCCAGCATTTATAGGTATCTATGCCCAGAGAGCTAGGAAGCACTGCTGGTAATACTGCCATTTGTGCTTGATAAAGTGCCGGACGAATTAAGTCGTTCATAGCAGCATCCACAATAGCAAAGTTTTTATGCGCTGTTGGTTTCAGCACATCAACTTGCGTTAATAAAATACCTGCATTGGCGACGATACTACGCCCCGGCTCTAAAAACAGCTTGAGATTTAACGCTTGTAACTTCGGCAATAAAGCCTCTGCAAAATCAGCAATACTAACGGGTGTCTCATCAATATAACGAACACCCAAACCACCACCTAGGTCAATATGCTCAAGTGTGATGCCTTTTTCTTGTAGTGTCTCAACCAGTTCAATCACTTTATCTAGTGCTGCTAAAAATGGCGCAACTTCTGTTAGCTGTGAGCCAATATGACAGTCAATACCCACTACCTGAATATTGGAAAACTCTGCTGCCTGCTGATAAACAGCCACCGCTTCTTCGTGTGTTATTCCAAATTTATTATCACGTAGACCCGTTGAAATATAGGGATGTGTTCCTGCATCGACATTAGGATTCACACGTAATGATATCGGCGCAACTTTGTCTAAACGTCGCGCTACTTTTTGAATCAGCTCCAACTCACTGACTGACTCCACATTAAAGCAGCCAATCCCAGCCTGCAATGCTGCCTCAATGTCTTTTTTTGTTTTTCCTACACCAGAAAAAACCACTTTTTTAGCATCGCCACCAGCAGCCAAAACCCGTGCTAACTCACCACGAGAAACTATATCGAACCCTGCACCAGCTTCTACCAAAACTTTCAATACAGAGAGATTAGAGTTTGCCTTTACAGCATAACAAATCTGATGATCTATCATAGCAAAGCTATTTTCATATGCCTCATAAGCAGACAAAATCGCCTGTTTTGAATATACATATAAAGGCGTGCCATACTCCTGTACCAATGTATCTACGCACACATCCTCTATGCATAAAGCTTCATATTGGTATTGTAGACTTGGCAATGTATTCACAAATTCCTCAGGATGAATAAGCAATCCTTCCTCGGTCGATGAAATAATCGTATCGACTGGCTGACTTGTACTCATAATTATCTTCCACAACTGACTAAATTAAGGGTTTTATTGGACATCAAACCATAAAATATTATGATTGTAACACGACCACGCAACGTTATATTATCAATTATGGGTAGTATGGATAATTTACCTTCAATAATCATTCAAATCTTCATCAACAGCTACTGACTGTGTATCCATATCTTCACTACTGTCTACATTGCTATTGCTTTCTTTATTTACGGTTTGCTGTGTAGAAGGTTCTGGCAAATATAAAGCGCCTTTTTGTCCACATCCTGCCATTAAAGATAAAGCGCTACCCATGCCTAATATGATTGCTATTGATACCATACGATGTGACCAATTGTAATTTCTCATGATAAGATACCCTCTTTATTAAAATATTAAATACGCCCAAATGTTGTTACCTAACTCTCCTGTATGAAACACAGATGGCAGTCGAGATGTTTATAAAAACATGCTACATTATGGGCAAAACGGGTAAATAATCAACACACACCTTTCATAACTTTGCTTTGAACATAACAAAACATTTAGGACAATATACAATGAGTCATACAATCGATAACCCCACCCTAGTTTTAAACTGTGGCTCTTCTTCTATCAAATATGCTTTGATTAGTGAAGACAACCAAACTCGTATCACAGGACTGGCTGAAAATCTTGGCTTAGATACTGCACGTATTAAGCACACTGACTTAGATGGTGAAAAACAAGAAATTAACATTGCTGGTGGTAGTCATAAACTGGCACTACAAAAGATTTTAGCACTACTTGAAAAATATAAACCCATCGCTGTAGGTCACCGTGTCGTGCATGGTGGGCGGGAATTCTCTGAAGCAGTCAAGGTGACACCGCACGTATTAGAAGAAGTTAAGCGCCTTAAAGTATTAGCACCACTGCATAACCCTGCAAATGCTTTGGGTATAGAAGCTGTGAATGCCATCTACCCTGATTTACCACAAGTGGTGGTATTTGATACCGCATTCCACCAAACCATGCCTCCTGTGGCTTACCGCTATGCTATCCCTAAAGCACTATATGATGAAGAAAAGGTCCGCCGTTATGGCTTTCATGGCACATCACATGCCTATGTATCAGACCGTGCTAGCACCCTAACCTCTGCTACAGGTAAACATGGCTGGCTAACGGCACACTTAGGCAACGGTTGCTCAGCGGCTGCTATTTATGACGGAAAAAGTCTTGATACCAGTATGGGCATCACACCTTTAGAAGGACTGATGATGGGAACACGCAGTGGCGATGTTGACCCTGGTTTACATATCCACCTCAAACGCACGTTGGACATGAGCCTAGAAGAGATAGATACGATGCTCAACAAACAAAGTGGACTACTTGGTGTGTCTGGTCTATCCAATGATATGCGTACCATTGAACAAGCTGCTAATGAAGGTAATGCAGATGCAAAACTGGCACTTGAGATGTTTTGCTATCGTGCAGGTAAATACTTAGCATCATTAAGCTGTGCCTTACCAGAGTTTACAGGTATTGTCTTTACTGGTGGCATCGGTGAAAACTCAGACCTTATTCGTCGTAATATTTTAGAAGTCATGCGTCACTTTAATATCAAAATTGATAATGACAAGAATGCTGCTTTAATTCGTGGAAATGAAGGTAGCTTCCATCATGCTGATAGCCAGCTTGAGCTTTGGGTTATTCCAACGGATGAAGAATTCCGTATTGCTCAAGAAACTCGTGAAGCATTGGGTATGGCTGATTAATTGAGGTTGGTTATCAGCAAGTCATGATGATGGTTTCTGTGTAGCAATCATAATCAACTTTGCAATAATTGATAAAAAATTAAAACTTAAAAAAGTGAAATTAGGAACTTAAATTATGCAAACTATTTTACTTGTACCAACCAGTCGTGGGATTGGCTTAACTTCTGCTGCTTTAGGGCTTATTCGAGCATTAGATTATACAGGTATCAAAGCAGGCTTTATGAAGCCATTTTTGCAAGATGATACATTAGATAAACAACATAGCCTTGATAGTACCAGCGATTTGGCAAAGCATGCCTTTGGACTCAATCCTCCAGCTTCTATTCCTCGCCAGCGTATTGAGCGTATGATTGGTGATGACCAACTTGATACACTGATGGAAGAAGTGGTATTTAACTTTAACCAGATAGATGAAGACTGTGATGTTGTTATCTGTGAAGGATTAGTACCTACCACTGAGGCAAGCTACGCCACTCATGTCAACTATGCCCTAGCCAATGCCCTAGATGCCAAAGTCATCTTAGTCAGTAGTGCGGATATTAATAATCCAGAGCAACTGGCTGATAAACTTGACATGTATGCGCGAGACTATGGTGGGCTATCTAGTGGTCGCACACTTGGTTGTATCTTGATGCGTGTGCATAACATTCCAAATACTTTTGAAACACAGCCTGTTGCACCTGGTCAAGCCAAGTTTAGTCTTGATGATAGCTTTTTGCAGGCGATGGCTTCGCACTCACCTGCTTTTGGTACCGACAAGTTTCACCTAATCGGTGTCGTGCCATTTAGTAACACATTATCTGTACCACGAACATGGGATATCGCCCAAGAGCTAGGCGCAACTTGGCTACATGAAGGTGATGCAAAAAATCGTCGTGTGCTAAAAACCAGCTTAACAGCTCGTACTGTCTCACGTGTTGGTAGTGTCTTTAGTCGTGGCACCCTCATTGTGACACCAGGTGATCGTGATGACTTACTATTGGCAACGGCTCTGGCTGCCATGAATGGTATCCCTATGGCAGGTATTGTTTTAACTGGTGGCATCATCCCCAATGACACAGTAATTGACCTCTGCCGACAAGCATTAAAAACAGGTATGCCAGTGATGAGTGTCAAAACAGACAGCTTTGAAACAGTGCAGAACCTATCTAATATTAGTAATGAAATTCCCAGCGACGATACTGAACGTGCTGCTGATGTCACACGATTTGTGGCAGCACACCTTGACCTTGAGTGGCTCAAAAGCTACTTTGAGCGTCATCACCAACCACGCTTATCACCCTCAGCATTTCGTCATCAAGTGGTCAAAAAAGCACAGCAAAGCCATATGCGCATCGTTTTACCAGAAGGCTCTGAGCCTCGCACAGTTGAGGCAGCAGCTATCTGCCAAAGCCGAGGCATTGCTCAGTGTGTGCTACTAGCCAAAAAAGAAGATGTGCAAGAAGTGGCAAAAAATCGTGGTATTGACCTTCCAGATGATATAGAAATCATAGACCCAGAGAGTATTAACCAAGAAAAATACATCGCTGCAATGATTGAGCGTCGTAAAGGCAAATTAACTGAGCCAGTTGCTACCGAACAGCTAAAAGATACCGTTGTCCTCGGTACTATCATGCTGTATCTAGGTGAAGTTGATGGTTTAGTCTCAGGTGCAGTACACACCACAGCAAATACAGTCCGTCCTGCATTCCAGTTTATCAAGACAGCACCAGACTATTCATTGGTCTCTTCTATCTTCTTTATGCTATTACCTGAACAGGTCGTTGTTTATGGTGACTGTGCCATCAATCCAGACCCAAATGCTGAAGAGTTGGCAGAAATCGCCATTCAGTCAGCCGCTTCTGCTAAAGCCTTTGGCATTGACCCCAAAGTCGCTATGATTAGCTATTCAACAGGAACATCTGGTACTGGTGCAGATGTTGAAAAAGTCAAACAAGCCACCCAAATTGTCCGTGAGCGTGCTCCTCATCTGGTTGTAGATGGGCCATTGCAATATGATGCAGCCTTTGTCAGCAGTGTCGGTAAACAAAAAGCACCAGACTCACCCGTAGCAGGACAGGCGAATGTCTTTATCTTCCCTGACCTCAATACTGGTAATACGACCTATAAAGCTGTACAGCGCAGTGCCAATGTTATCAGTGTTGGTCCGATGTTGCAGGGCTTGAATAAGCCTGTCAATGACTTGTCGCGTGGTGCATTGGTAGACGATATTGTCTATACCATTGCACTAACAGCAATACAAGCTTCTAGCCCTGAGGTGTAAATAATTGCTTATTATTTACTTGCTAGTATAAGTGCTGAACAATAATCCAAATAGACGCCCCCTTAGCATCATCTGGGTGCTAGGGCGTCTATTTATTATATTTTTCCTGCTCTTTCTTTACCCCGCAGACTCATTTATCATCATTGACAGTCATTTATGACCCATCAACCATTATTCATGTCATCAGTTAAACCACCTGTAGTTCGCCTATTTTTAGGGGGCTCTTTTAACCCTATCCATCACAGTCATGTCTCATTATTGCATCATACAGCGAAGCGCTTACTAACAACAGAGCCCATTCAAACGCCTGTTGATGCCTCATTTCTACCGACTGCACGTTCACCATTTAAAGCGACCAGCATTGCGCCAGAGCATCGCCTGCATATGATTCAGCTTGCCATTGCAGACTATCATCACTCATCAATGTCTATAAATAGTGGCATTAACCTGAATATTTGTGAGTTAGAACTTTGGCAAACACCTCCAACCTATACCATTGACACCCTACAGGTGCTACGTCAACGCTATCCAGACGATAGCATCATCTTTATCATGGGGGCAGACAGTGCTAACAGCCTTGAAAAGTGGCGCTCTGGCTTACAACTTACAACCCTAGCGCATTTATGGATATTCCCACGGGAACAGTGGCAAAGTGTGCAAGACATTAAAAACGCTCTGCCTCAAGCACTACAAATACAAGTATGTCAACAAGCACAAGACTTGAAAACTACCACACATGGACATATCTATATAGACAACCAAGTCACCCCAAGCATTTCTAGCCGAGATATCCGAAAACAAATAAACATCCAGTATCAGCAAAACCACTATCAACCTTTACTTAACTTACCTGTCAGTGTCTATCGTTACATTGTACAACATGATTTATATCATGAATCTGACTGGTGAAACCCATAGTAAACTTGATAACAAACTGATCAACGATGTTTTAATGTTTTAATCCTGCTATACTTAAATGCAAATAAGCTTTGTATGTCTCTATTCTTGTATGTCACTATTCATAATCCATCCAGTATAGACACATCAAACGTTAATACAGCAAAGTAACTTGTTATTGATTATCAGCAATTATTTAAAGAGTCGAATTTTTATGACCCAAAAGTTAATGAGTACAGAACGCCTAAATCACTGTCTTGCACTGGTTCAAGAAGCCTTAGAAGATGTGAAAGCAAAAAATATTACTGTTCTTGAAGTTGCCCATCTCACCGATGTCATGGATTATATTGTCATTGCTGATGCCACTTCAAAACGCCATGTCAAAGCACTGGCAGATCACGTTGGTGCTGTTGCCAAAAAAGAAGATTTTATGCCTCTAGGACGAGAAGGTGAAAAAGACAGTGACTGGACACTTATTGACTTGGGTGCAGTGGTTGTTCATGTCATGACACCACAAGCCCGAGAGTTCTATGATTTAGAGGGATTATGGTCTTCTCCAGAGGCACTTGCCGCCCTATCTGCTGAGTCACGTGAACCCAGCTAATCTATAAGCTTTATCACAAACCAAACCTACTAACAAAGCTTGATTATTATGAACCATTGATTGAGGTCACTATCAGCTTTGTTATTATTGGTTATACTTATTAACTTCTTACCACACACCATCACGATAATGGAATAACGTGTTATGACACAATTATGGCTTGACTTAGGGAACACACGCTTAAAATATTGGCTAACAGATGACATCACTCAAGTTGTCGCTCATGATGCCAAACAGCACCTACAAGCACCTGCAGAGCTGTTAATGGGCTTAACAGACCGCTTCCAACAATTAGCCCCTGCTTTTATTGGCATTTCTTCTGTTCTCGGTGAGCAGATTAATACACAAATTGCAGAATCACTAAGCCATTTATCTATTCCATTTAAGTTTGTACATGTTGATGCCAATCATAGCTTACTCAAAAGTGACTATGAGCCAAGTCAACTTGGTGTAGATCGCTGGCTACAGCTTTTAGGGGCTGTTGATAGCAAAAAACGTCAATGTGTCATCGGCTGTGGCACTGCAGTCACTATTGACTTGGTTGACCATGCACACCATCTGGGTGGATATATCTTCCCTAATATTTATCTACAACGAGAAGCCCTATTTTCTGGCACAAAACAAATCAGTATCTCAAACGGTACATTTGATAGCATCGCCCAAGGCACAACCACTGCCGATGCTGTTCATCGTGGAATCTTATTATCAATTGTTGGTGCAGTAAATGAAATCAGCCGTCGTCATCCTAACTTTGAGCTGATTATGACAGGGGGTGATGCATCTATCCTAGCACAACATATTGACCACCCTTTACATATTCGTGAAGACTTGCTTCTCAATGGATTGATACGATTCTTTAACTAAAAAGTAGCTTTTGATAAAAACACCATGATAAAAAACACTATAAGGATATTGTGATGACAACGCCACTCTCCCCCACACAATTGGTTGAGATTATCTTTAAAGCCTATCACACCCATACAACCATTGATACTAACCAGATGATACCTAATCTAACACTTGAGCAGGCATATCATATCCAGCACGCGGTTACTGCACAAAAACTGGCACATGGAGAACATCTGGCAGGCTATAAAATCAGTATGACTAATGAGCAAACTCTCAAAATCTTTAACTCACTAGAACCAATTTATGGTCAACTGAGTGAGCAACAAGTTTGGGAGCATACCCAACCACTATCCCTAACTCATGATGTCCATAGTGCTCTGATTGAGCTTGAGCTGGCATTTATTGCCCAAGAGCGTCTACTCCCCACAGACACACCAGAGCAACTGTGCCAAAAATGTCTTATCGCGCCTTGTTTAGAGATTCCAGACTCTCGTTATAACAACTGGTTTGCTAATATGAGTAAAGAGCATTTGTGTGTTGATGGTGCAGTCGGTGGATATGTCTGCCTTGGCGAGCCAATCCAAGCAAGTTATGACGCCATTGGCTCAACAACGGGTGAACTGCAAAAAGATAATGCTACCTTGTTAATTGAACCTGCCAGCATCGTTCTTAATCATCCAGCCAATGCCATCCAATGGCTGGTACAAAAACTTGCCTCACATGGTCTGCATATCAACGCAGGTATGTTTATATCATCTGGCTCATTTGGTAGCCCTGTTCCACTAGAAACGGGGACATTTACAGGTATTTTTCCTAATATTGGCGATATCTCAATCACCGTTACTCAATAATATCTGACCCTCTCTTGGTAGTTTATAGTATAAAAAAGAGCTGTTTTTACACAGCTCTTTTTTGTATCTACAGTACAGCCAAAGAATACTAAAACCTAAAGCTCATTAAAAACAATGGTTTTATTACCTGTGACAATCACCCGATTTTGTACATGCCAGTTTACAGCTCTAGCCAAGACGTTACGCTCTACATCACGTCCAATTGCCCGTAAATCAGCAACACCTTGACGGTGTGTCACTCGATGTACATCTTGCTCAATAATAGGACCTTGATCCAGCTCAGCAGTCACATAATGAGCCGTTGCACCAATCAACTTCACCCCTTTTTCAAATGCTTGTCGATAAGGGTCTGCACCAACAAATGCTGGTAAGAATGAATGATGAATATTGATAATACGCATTGACCACTTAGCAACAAAATCTGCTGATAAAATCTGCATATAACGTGCTAAAACCAATAAATCATTATGCGCCATTAACTCATGAATTTGTGCCTCAGCCTGCGCTTTATTTTCCTTTGTTACAGGGACATGATGAAACTCAATTCCAAAGTTTTCTACCGCTTGACGCAAATCTTCATGGTTGCTCACCACACACGTAATATCGCAATCAAGCAGACCACGCTGATGACGCCATAATAAATCCAAAAGTGCATGGTCAAACTTTGAAACTAAAATACCAACCTGATACTTTGCTGTATTATCATGCAACTGCCAGTCCATCTGATATTTACTAGCAACCTGTTGTGCAAACTGTTCCTCAAAACTACTAAGCACCTCTGAGAAACCAGCCAATGCAAACTCAACACGCATAAAATACTGCCCGCCTTCATGCGCAGTTGAGTATTGATCTAAAGTAATAATATTTGCGCCCTGCTCATAAATAAAACCTGAGACAGCCTGCACAATACCTGCCTGATCTTGGCATTGTACTAGTAAAGTGGCTGTTTCTTTTGTTGATGGTGCCACACTTGGTAGCGTAGCAAAGTTTGCTGATGTTGTTTTCATAAGAATCTATTCTATTCAAGTTATCATAGGGGCAATATTGTAAAGCTGTATCACATATAAAGACAATAAGTTTTATATTTTATCCCTATCTACTTTCTAAAAGCCTTTGTATTCACATAAATAAAAACCCCCAAGAATACTTGAGGGTCTCCATCTATCAGATAGTTAATTGCACCAAAAAATACTCAGTGTTTATGTTATCTGCTGTAGATACAGCATACTATATTTACTTAATAGTATATGTATAGCTAGTCACATTCCCATTAGGTGCTGTTGCGGTTACTTTAAACTCATCTCCCGCTTGACAGTTCTTTAATTTAAACGTTGTCACAGTTCCTAAATTATCACCTGGTTTACCAACAGCAACATTTGCAGGGACTTTTGTAACGCCTGCCACAAGGCTAGCTTCACAGTCTTTAGTTTCCTGCTCAATACTAATATCTCCATCAGGGATTGTACTAAATGGTGCTGTTTGACCGGATCCATTTGCATTGGTTGTTACAGGAAACTCTACTTCACCTTTTTTAACTGTAATGAAGCTATTAGCATTAGCACCATTAACCTTAATGACATAGTTGTTTGTACCAGAAGGTACGATTACTGCCGTTGGCTTAGATGAGGTTTCATCACTAGCAACACCAGTAATCGTAGTACCTGATGGCATTGGATTTAAATCATAAAATCCACCACTATTCATACGTACAGAAATGAGGTTGTCACTACCTTTAACCACTTGTTCTGGTCGAGGTGTAAACACTTTATTCTCTACATCACCTAATACAAATCTAGCATTATTACTATCAGATAATAAAGTAATGCCTTGATATCTTACTACAGCATCTAAACCATCATTACATGTATCAGGTCGATTCGGATAGACAAACTCTGCCACATATCTTGCTTTATACTGTGTACGTTTGATAGCAGGTAGGGTTGGGAATTTTAAATTAATATATTGATCTAAATTGTTTTCACACGCTTGGTTACCACCTTTTGAGGGATAAGTGAACTCACCCTGATCATACTTATGATTCTCATTATCATCACGATAGGTATCACCAATATTGTAGACAAAAATATCATCCTTATCCCAAGCATTATTGCCATTCGTATCGATGTAGTCTTTTTCACCCTCAGCCACAGCTAAAACACTCACTCGACCATCTCCTGGGCGTGAGTTTTGGGTAGAGAACGTTACTTGACAAACACCATCTACTGTAGAGCAGTCCGAAGTAATCTTCCCACCTTCTGCTGTAAAGTTAATTACTGTACCGTCAGGTACTTTATTACCATTTCTATCTGACATTCGTGCTTGTATAACAGCTGTATTTCCATCCGCACTCCAATCTAGTACATTTTTTTCCCAAGATATACTAAGACCTGTTTGAGTCACTCGAGAGCTAGCAACGGTGATATTTTTTGATAATGCATTTACATTTTCGTCTGAGACCAGTGTTGCTTTCACTTCAACAGGACCAGGCGTACTACCTGGATAAAGATTGACTTGAACTTTACCATTTTCATCCGTAGTCGCTATATAGCTCTCTCTTTTTTTCTCAGGACCAAAAGTCAGCCCTAAAGGTGCTTTTTCTAGTGACAGCTCAACTTTCTGATTTGCAAGTGGAGATGAGTTTGAGTAAACAGTAAACTCAATTTGCCCTGTTGAAGAAGAGCCACTATTTTGAATACCCATGGTCAAATCATTAGCAGTGTAGATGATAGATGTTGCTTCAGGAGAGGCAACTTCAATCGTCTCAGATTGTGTCTTATTACCTGTGCTTGCTGATAGACGCACATTGCCACCACACAGAGAGTTATCAGCATTAATGGCTTTATAAACAGCACGTACCATCCCATCTGTATCAGAACTCACTTGGGCAACAATATCACCACAACTACTATTTAAGTTAACCAATACACCACTTAACGCTTTACCATTTGTATCAGTGACTTGTAGACTTACAGGAGTTTGTCCACCAGATGGCAACTGTTTATTTTCAATAGTCAGCTTACTAAGCACAACATTCGTTGCTTGTACTGAGAATGTTTTATTACTATTTGCTGTTTGATTACCAAAATCTGCCAAAGCTGAAATTGTATAGGCTCCTGAAACTTCTGCATTCTGTGGTTTTAGGAAAATTTGAGCCATACCATTGGTGTCTGTTAAAACAGAACCAGAAGTGCTTTGTGTTAACACCACACCTTGTGCGTCAATACTAAAAGAAACCTTGGCATTAGCAATGGGCTTATTTGCCTTATCAACCACTTCAACTTGATAATAAGCACCTTCTAAACCAATTGAATTAATAGCGTTGCCATCAACATCAACCAACGCACTTTTTTTAATTTTCACTTCAGACTCTGTCTCGCCACCGCCTGTTCCTGTGCCACTTCCTGAACCGCCTGTGCTTCCGCCTACACCAAGATCTGGTCTAGGGTCAATTGAGTCAACAGTACCACCACCGCCTCCACAACCAGCCAAAGCTAATGCACATGATAAAGATGTCAGCTGAAAGAACTTAATTGCTGATCGCTTATGATTATTAGTAATTGTGCTCAAAAAGCTTGTATTAGACATAATATAGACTCCGCATTCGTACCCCAAAATAGGTACTATGTGCTAAAAAATTGTGACAAATTAAAAAAGTTGTTATGAGATTATTTCAGTTTCAATAAATAAACTCACCCTAAACAGCAACAGATTTTATTGATATAACAACAATGCGCTAAGTTACTGGGGCAATGCTTCCTCTCAAATTTACTTGGTATGTTATGTAGCCTCATCATTACTACTTAGTAACCAAATATTTTTATTGAGTTTCCTGATAATAACTTTACTGTTTTTGTATGTAACTTACAACCTAAATTTAGCAAAATACCTTCTTTGGGTTATAAATGTTATCATCCGTATCTACCTTTACTAAAATAGACAGAGGAATCCTCCTGTCGAGAAAAATGACGTTACATCCAAACTCCAATACATTGACCAGTAATTTCAAAGGGTATTATCAATTTTTAGTTGTGTTATTTGGCATCTTATGGTATAAATATGCGCTTTAAATTTTCTTGTGGGTCTGCTACTTTTCGTTGTGGCGTAAAGATAGGCGGCCGCCAAATTACCATTAACAATATTTATCCAAGTTTGACCTCATTGTGTCCATTCCACAGTGTATGAGTTGATACTATGGATAAGTAAGATAAAATGCGCTTTATGCACATGTCTTACTAATATATGAGGAGTTCGCCATGTCTCGAGTTTGCCAAGTGACTGGAAAGCGCCCAATGGTGGGTAACAATGTTTCGCACGCGAACAACAAAACCCGTCGCCGCTTCCAACCAAACCTTCACAACCATCGCTTCTGGGTAGAGTCAGAAAACCGTTTTGTTCGTCTTCGTGTCTCTTCTAAAGGTATGCGTATTATCGACAAGCACGGTATTGATAAAGTATTGGCTGATTTGCGTGCGCAGGGTCAAAAAGTTTAATACTGACATACTATAGTCACCACTGCTATCTTAATAAGCCATCTACTGAAGGAAGATTATCATGAGAGATAAAATCAAATTAGTCTCAACTGCTGGAACTGGTTATTTCTATACCACGACCAAAAATAAACGCACCATGCCAGGCAAAATGGAAATCAAAAAGTTTGATCCTAAAATTCGCCAGCATGTTGTATTTAAAGAAGCTAAAATCAAGTAAGTTGATTTCTTAGCATCTATTCAGCATCAAAAAAAGGGATTATCATCAGATAATCCCTTTTTTATATAGTATATCAATGAAGTATGAATTGGTTTTTGTACTATTTACCCACTATTAACCTAACCAACTTCACTTTAGCTATAGTGCTTTGGCTCTTCATCATAAACATGTGCATGCCATTGACTCATTTGCTTATGCATGATGACCTGAATGGCGGCATGAATCATATGTTGCCCAATAAACTGAGCATCTTTGCCAAGTACATCATAGATTTTATCAGCGAAATCAATGGTTACTAAAGGGTCTTGTTTACTATTGACATCACGTAAGACCAGTTTACCACCTTCCAGCTCAACCAGCTCTAACATGGTTTCTTTGCCAAAACTAGAAAACTTTTTGTTTTTACCTTTAGTATCTGATTCTGCTTCTAGCTCAACTGCCTCATTTATCTCTTGGTCATGTTCATGCGTCATATTACGTCCTCTTCAGCCTATTCTTAGTCATCTTTACTAAAAATATGTATTGATGTATAACAATGATGGCAATGACAGCAAACTTCAAGCCCTTTCTAGCTTCTTATGGTATATAAAATAATCAGTTTATTTTATATTTAGCTTTGATATCTAGCGCCAATAGCGTAACTTTGCTAAGGTAAATAAGAGTGCCACAAACATTCCTAGATAATAAGCTTGTTTTAACTCAAAACTGGGGTCACGATATTTTAGAGGCAAGGCCACCGTTGCTGTTGCGGTTGGAAATATCAATAACATCAACAACCAATTTTCGATAACATTAAGCCAATTTTGCCAGTCATGACCATGACGCAAAGATGCTAGCCCCAATAATACACAAGCAAAAATCAAGCTTAACATCAAAGGTCTGGGCAAGTCTTTGGGAAAGATATAATAATCAGAATCAGGAGAGAATATAGACACGCTTGTTCCTATGAGAAAGTTGCATCACCATTTGGCATAACGCAGAATAAGGCAAGTTCAGCCAGTTTTTATATAAAAACAAAAGATGGCTGTATCCTTTGTAGATATTAGCCCAATGAGCTGAATATTTAACAACCCCTAGCTATAAGCACCCATTAGCCATAATAGACCAACACAAGCCATTAACCAGCCCAATGTGAGCGCATTTCGGGTTTGAATATTCATCCCTTTAAACTTATTCATCACTAATGCACCTAACCAAAATACTAAAGGTACACCCAATGTAAAAAGAGGCACGATGATAAGTGCATGACGTATCACTGTATTAGGATCATCACCCAATATCAGACGAAAGATATAAATTGCTGAGCTTAAACACAAAGTTGCTATCGCCAAGCCAATGGTAATCCCTTTAGGAACAAGGCTCACTTTTTTGCTCGTTTTGAGCTGTTGTGCAGGATTATTGGTGATATCTTTTGAAGATTGCATATAACTATCTACCACTTCACAATTATGCTGACTGACAACCAACCAACTTTAATTCTTCTCGCATGGCTGTAATGACTGCTTGATAGTCATCTTGGTTAAAAATAGCTGACCCAGCCACAAACATATCTGCACCTGCTTCTGCGACAGCTCGAATATTATTTGTTTTGATACCACCATCAACCTCTAAACGGATGGCTCGCCCAGTAGCATCTATACGCCGTCTTACTTCTCGAATTTTATCCAAAGTAGTATCAATAAAAGACTGTCCACCAAAGCCTGGATTGACACTCATCAACAAAATCTGGTCAACTTTATCCATGACATAGTCCAAATAGTGCAATGGTGTCGCTGGATTTAGTACCAAACCACACTCTGCCCCGCCATCTTTAATTAGTTGTAATGAGCGGTCAACATGTTGGGTCGCTTCAGGGTGAAAAGTAATGATACTTGCACCCGCCTCTAAAAATTGCTCAATCATACCATCAACAGGGCTAACCATTAGATGCACATCTATTGGTGCAGTGATGCCATAATCACGTAATGCTTTACAAATCATGCTACCAAAGGTTAAGTTTGGTACATAATGGTTATCCATCACATCAAAATGTACCACATCTGCCCCTGCTTTTAAGACATTTTCTACTTCTTCACCCAAACGAGCAAAATCAGCAGATAAAATAGAAGGTGCAATTAAGTAATCTTTGGTGCAAGACTGTGATGTCATAAGGCATTACCTATAATTTTAATAAATTGGCTAGACATTAACCATTATTAAACTCAAAATTCAAGTTTAATATATGATTTATGTGTTTGATGGCTATATGTTAGGATTATACTCTCATTAGTACAGGTTTTAAAAGGTCACTTACCCACCTTCTACTCAGACTACTCAGATACTAGGGCGGTGTTAATAAGACATCTGCTGGAATGTTAATGCTGATTGACTCAGGCTGATTCTGCTCAAATAATGTTTGCTCAAACTCAGGTAATGCAACTTCCATGAGCTCACCAATCACCATTTGTGGCTCTGAAGCATCAAATCCCATGGCTGATTCACGCTCAGCTATGCGTTGTTTGGCTTCTAAAAATGCTGATTCTAAGCTGTTATTATTACGCAGACTTTCAGCGAAAAATGCCCGACCAAAATAAGTTAAATCCGCTTCATTGCTACAACCAAAAGAGGTCTTATCACTTGCTGAAGCAGTAATAACAACCGTTGTTGGTGACGCCAATTCATTAATAAATGAGCCTGAATAACACGCTGAGATAACAATCACTCGCCAGCGAATACCTGAGTCATCTAATGTCTGACGCAACCATTTTGGGTCAATATATTCTAATGCCATGGGTGGATTATCTAACTGCAAGGCACCAATATCACCATGTGAAGACAATGCCATAAACAATACATCTTCATCAGGGTTCATTCTTTGTCCAATACGTTTTAATCCTTGAGCAATACTGGTCTTGGTAGCAATGGGTTGTTCATTCCAACTATAGGTATTATTAATTAAACTTAGTGAATGCCCTTTTGTTTTAAAACGCACATCAAATAACTGCCGAACTTCATCTATTTCTGAACGAAATACATTTTGCCCTGCATAGCCCGCTACCCCCATAAAAAACCAATCTGTCTCTCCCATACGGTTTTGTTGTATGGCATTAAGCGCATTGGATAATAAAATAGGCTGAGCATAAAATGCAGACTCTTCTAATACAGGCATACTGGGTACAGCTTTAAATATGGGCTGATCAGCGACATTTTTTTGCCACATTGTTAATAGTGCCACTGCACCAATTAAAACTAAAAGACGCTCCCACCATGGCGTTCGCAGTTTGCGTGCAAATATCCATAACAACGCTACGGTCTGCCATAAAAATAATAGTAGAAAAACAGTTGGTAATAATGAATAGCTCCATAACGGTAACCATCCTCTCGTTCCCAAAAACTGAATCAAACTTTGGAGCAAGGCTAACATGGTATCGGCTGTCAGCCATAATACCGCAGGAACAAACAGTAAGGCATAGTTTCCCGAACGGCGTGCCAAAATGATACCAGCCAGTACAGCAATAATCGGCCATATTAAGTAACTGACTAGTCCTTGCTCATTAAACACACTGCCATAATCAGCCGCTAACCATGAAAATAAGGTATTACTTGCTAATGCCAGTACAGAGAAAATTAAAAACTGTAAAAAGGTGGGCTTTACCCATGCAAAAGCACGTGTAGAGCCAACTAGCATCCATAAGGCGGCTATAAGGTTGGCAGCAAAGTTCAATGGAAAGCGCTGTAAAGAAGGGACTTTGAGTGATGCTAGGGACAACTGGACACACCTCTATCAGTCATAGGTCAAAAAAAGGGAATAAAAGGTCATACGCTACTATAGATATAGTAACGGATTATTTCAGCACTTAATAATTAGAATTTGTAACGGTTATAGAGCATATACCCTTAATACACAAGCCTTTGACTAAATCTTACCGAATCAATCACAACATAAAATAAAAAAAAGGGACTTATCATAAGTCCCTTTTTTATCACATTATTACTATCAAAAAAACAGTAAGTTAAATTATTTCATTAATAACTCATTAACTCGTTTTAGATACGCTGATGGGTCTTCAAGCTGACCACCATCTGCCAATAATGCTTGGTCAAAAATCACTTGTGCCAAGTCATCGAACTGCTCACTATTTTCTAGCTTTTGAATCAGCGGATGGGTTGGGTTGATTTCTAAAGTAGGCTTCACATCAGGCACAGGCTGTCCCATTTGTTTAAGCATTTGTACCATCTGTGGGGTCAGCTCACCATCACCCACTACCAAACAAGCAGGGCTATCAACCAAACGTGTGGACACTTTCACATCTTTGGCACGTTCACCCAATGTGGTTTTTAGTTTATCAACCACAGGTTTTAGGGTTTCTTGTGCTTTTTCAGCTTCTTTTTTCTCTTCTTCATCTTGTAGGTCACCCAAGTCCACCGCACCTTTAGCGATATTTTGTAGTGGTGTACCGTCAAATTCAGTTAAGAAATTCATCGCCCACTCATCAACACGACTGGTCATTAAGATAACTTCGATGCCTTTTTTCTTAAATAGCTCAAGTTGAGGGCTATTTTTTGCAGAAGCTAAGTTTTCAGCCGTTAGATAGTAGATGGCTTTTTGACCTTCTTTCATACGCTCTTTATAGTCAGCAAAGCTGGTTTCCACACCTTCATGTGTACTGGTGGTATAACGCAACAGCTTAGCGATACGCTCTTGGTTATTCATGTCTTCACCAAGACCTTCTTTGATGACATCACCAAATTCAGCATAAAACTGTTTATATTTATCTTGCTTTTCGCTGTCTTCACTGTTTGCCAAGCTAGCCAACAAGGTTAAGACTCGGCGAGCATTACCATCACGGATAGATTTTACATCACGGCTTTCTTGCAGTAGCTCACGGCTGACATTTAGTGGCAAGTCAGCAGAGTCAATCACTCCTTTAACAAAGCGTAGGTACATTGGTAGTAACTGCTCAGCATCATCCATGATAAAGACACGCTTCACATATAGTTTTAGACCACGTTGTTGTTCACGGGCATAAAGGTCAAAAGGTGCTTTTTTAGGAATATAAAGTAGCTGAGTATACTGCACTCGACCTTCGACACGATTGTGCGTCCATGTTAATGGCTCATCAAAGTCATAGGTAATGTTTTTATAAAAGTCGATGTATTCTTCATCGTCAATCTCAGATGGACTACGTGTCCATAATGCACTGGCTTTGTTGATGGTTTCCCACTCATCAGTGACGACCATTTCGCCACCAGCCGGTGTATCGCTTTCTTCACCATCTTCAACAACATCTTCTTGCCAGACTTCTTTACGCATTTGAATCGGTAAGCTGATATGGTCAGAGTATTTATTAACCAAACGCTTGATTTTATTGCGGTCAAGATAGTCACTTTCACCTTCGCTATATTCTTCTTTTAGGTGCAAAGTAATGCTGGTACCGCGAGTGTCTTTGTTGATACTTTCAGTGGTGAATGCACCTGTACCGTCTGATACCCAGCGTACGCCCTGCTCGGCTGACTCACCAGCTTTACGTGACTCTACAGTAATGGTGTCAGCAACAATAAAACCTGAGTAAAAGCCCACGCCAAACTGTCCAATCAAGTTGCCATCTTGCTTTTGTGCATCTGATAGCTTTTCCAAAAAGGCTTTGGTTCCTGATTTGGCAATGGTACCTAAGTTTTCAATGGCATCTTGGGTATTCATACCAATACCATTGTCAGTAAAGGTGATGGTTTTGGCTTCTTTATCAATATCAATGCGAATACGTAATTCAGCATCCCCTTCATAAAGACTGTCATCACTGGTTGCTTCAAAACGCAATTTGTCACACGCATCTGAGGCATTAGAGACCAGCTCACGCACAAAAATGTCAGCATTAGAATATAAAGAATGGGTCACTAAATGTAGTAGCTGTGCGACTTCAGCTTCAAAGACGTGCTTTTGTGGTTGATTGTTATCACTCATAAGTTTCTCAATCCTTTATTCATCGTTAAACGGTTCATTTTCTATGACTGCATTTGTTAACTCAACATAATACTATGATGAGTAAAGCAGTCTACTGAGTGAACAAATATGGGCGCTTATGATAATTTTCAAGCACTGTTGCTAATAATATTTGATTATCTATAAAAAAGCCTGCTGTAATAGCAGGCTTAATTGATAAAATCATGATATCTATTAATTTGGTTAGTATTTTAGTTGATTACATTACTATGTCACTTAATCATTTAACTGGATAACATAGCGACTTGAATAAACACTTTAATTAATTCGTAGGCGCTTCCCCAAACCATTTAGTATAAATTTTATCATAAGTACCATCTGCCTTGATTTTTTTCAATCCACTATTAATTTTTTGTAGAAGGTCATCATCCCGTCCTTTTTTGACAGCATAACCAAAATATTCTACTTGTGAGTCTGGATTGACAAGACCATATAAGTTGTAATCACCCATCTGATTACTATAATACTGTAGAACTCGTGAGATATCATACGCCATATCTGCTTCATTACGAACGACTTTCTCTAGCTCCATAAACTGACTGTCTACTTCAATAATTTTCGCATCTGTACGTCCTGCCAATAACTGTTCTAATGCTGGTACACCAGCGGACTCTGCTTGTGTGGTAAATTTAGTGCTTTGCTGTACTGCCTCTGCAAAGTTATCGTACTTTGGTCTACCTGCGCTAGGATTCTCTTGTAAAATCCCCATCCACTGAGTATCTAAATATGGGTCTGAAAAATCATACTTTTGCTCACGCTCAGGATTGATAACCACACCTGTTGCAATAATATCTCGCTCATCACTATTGAGCATATCCAGTAACCCCTGCCAAGGAGAGATAATCACTTGAACAGCAAATCCTTCTTTTTCACCGATGGCTTTAATAATATCAATATCAAATCCCTTCGGCTTTCCATATTCATCACTTAATACAAAAGGAGGAAATGAAGAAATCGTTCCTACAATATAAACAGGTGCATCTGCAGGTAAGGTACTGACAGGCGCTTCCACCTCTGTAGATTCTGAACTGTCGCTTACTGCTACTGCGTTTGCCGTTTCTGCTGGTTCTGGAGATTGATTACACCCTGCCAATCCCAATAACGCCGATATTGCCAATACTTTCCATTTATGGTTCATACTCATCTCCCTAAACTTAGGATCATTAGTTAATGATTAACACGTCACACTTACAGTTTATAAAGTTTATGATTTAATATGCTTATGATTTAACATATAGATGAACCGCTAATACAATGAACGCAATATCCGTTTGTTACCAATAAACTTAGCGAACCACCAACTACTTTTATAACAAGCTTAGACCTATAGTCATAAAGATAGTAACCAGCAAAAGAATACTTATAAAAATAAAGGTGATAGCTTCACTATTTTACTGCAACAAACTTGCAAGAAATTACCAATATAAACAGTTCATACATGACTTAAAATAACATAATGAAAATGAATAGCAACCTATTTTATAAGTAAATATACATAAAAAAAGCTCCTTTTTATTTTATAAAAAGGAGCATAAATACTATAACGACATACTAAGCAAAACTACAAAGACTAGTTGACTCTACGAGACCTGCTCTACAGGAATACGTAACGCCTTGGGTAAGCTAAAAGTCACATTCTCTTCGATACCTTCTAGCTCGCTAGGAAGCTGTCCACCCCACTCTTGCAACTGCTGTAAAACGTCCTGAATTAGAACTTCAGGGGCAGATGCCCCTGCTGTCACACCCACATGCTTAACATCCGTAAACCAGGACTGCTTCATTTCACCAGCATTATCAATCAAAAAGGCACGACAGCCCATACGTTCCGCCAACTCACGCAAACGATTGGAGTTAGATGAGTTGGGAGAGCCAACTACCAGCACTACTTCACAACGCTCAGCCAAATCCTTAACCGCATCTTGGCGATTTTGAGTGGCATAGCAAATGTCATCTTTGCGTGGCCCTTTAATTTCTGGAAACTTTTCCCGTAGGGCATCAATAACAACAGCCGTATCATCCATAGATAAGGTTGTCTGAGTAACAAACGCCAGTCGTTGTGGGTCTCGAATACTTAGATTAGCAACGTCATGTTCATTTTCGACCAAGTGAATCTGTCCACCATGACTGCGGTTAAAGCGTCCCATTGTACCTTCTACTTCAGGATGTCCAGCATGACCAATTAAAATGGCATCCATACCATCTTTGGCAAACTTTGAGACTTCAATATGAACCTTTGTTACCAAAGGACAAGTGGCATCAAATACCGTTAAATCTCGACGTTCTGCTTCTTCTTCAACAGCTTTTGACACCCCATGTGCTGAGAAAATAACAATTGCACCATCTGGCACTTCATCTAACTCTTCGACAAAAACAGCACCACGTCTTGCTAAGTCAGACACAACAAACTTATTATGTACGACCTCATGGCGAACATAAATTGGTGGTGGAAATCGGGCTAACGCCTCGTTTACAATGGCGATGGCACGGTCAACGCCCGCACAAAACCCACGAGGATTGGCAAGATATATTTGCATAAAGATGCCTATCAATAGATAATTTAGCGAAAACTGGTCAATAATGACTCAACGATTTTATATTGATGATAATACCTAATATCAATATAAAGCATGGAAAAGTCGTGAAAATAAGCGTACAGCACATTCAACGTGCCATTATAACGTAATATTTATGCCCACACTTTACCATAATTTTACAAATATCACTCACCCATTAGGATAACACGATGACTGGGTCACTTTTTATTATCACTGCTGCTTCAGGAACCGGAAAAACCTCACTGGTAAAACAGCTTATTGCCACCACTAATGAGCTTGCCGTCAGTGTCTCGCATACCACTCGCCAGCCACGTACTGGTGAAGTTGATGGACAGCATTACCACTTTACCGATGTTGCCAACTTTGTTTCAGGCATTCAAGCGGGACAATTTTTAGAGCATGCAGAAGTTTTTGGCAACTACTATGGCACATCGCAAGAAAGCGTCAACAAACAGCTTAATGCTGGGCTAGATGTTATTTTGGAAATTGACTGGCAAGGCGCTCTACAGGTGAAAGAGATTTTTGATGATGTCACCATGATTTTTATTCTACCGCCCAGTTTAGCCAGCCTACGTCAACGCTTATCGACACGCGGGCAAGATAGCACCGAAGTTATTGAGCGTCGGCTTGCAGGTGCTGTGGATGAAATGCGCCAATATGTTCACTTTGATTATGTGGTGGTGAATGATAACTTTGATGTGGCATTGGCAGAGTTAAAGTCCATTATCATCGCCAAGCGTCAAACGCTAGCACGCCAACAACAACGCTTTGAGAATACCATTGCTGCACTATTATCCAACTAGGCATACAATCGCCCTGTATAGTCAGTTTTATAGCAGTTTTTCTCCGCTATTTTTGGTATAATAGGCAGTTATTCTTATTTTCTTCTTAATCGGGTCAGTCACTATTTATTTTTATCACTGCTCATATTAAGACAGAGAAAAATCAAGTTTCATTAATAGAGGTTAGTATGGCACGTGTCACTGTAGAAGATTGCTTAGATAATGTTGAAAATCGCTTTGAGTTGATTTTGGTCGCTAGCAAACGCGCCCATCAACTCGCCAAAGGCATCGCTGAGCCAACCGTTGAGGTTGATAATGATAAACCCACTGTTTTGGCGCTTCGTGAAATCGCAGCTGGACATATCACCAGTGATATTTTAGAGCAACCTGAGCATCATTTTACGACCAACTCTTTAGACTTGGCTCTAAGCAGTGGACATGGATTCTAAAGTTGCCTGATGCAAAAAAGACTGGCTCTTTTTAGTTAATGCTTTAGTTAATAGCTTACTGTCAATAAACTACTGTTATTACAAATCAACTTTGTCTGATTTTTAACATGCCACGTCTATCATCATGTTGATAACAAAAGCCACAATAAGAAACCACTTATTGTGGCTTTTTTACGTCTAATCGTTGACATCTTCATCTATTTTGTAAATGAAATCTTCAAAATACGCCAGATAACCACAAAAAATGTCTTTTTGTCTATTTTTTTATAAAAATATATTATTATGGTTATTTGGGGTTGACACAAGCAGGATTTTAGGATTAATTAGAAGAGCATAGGAATAAAACTCATGACACAGATGTCTATTATTTTGGCATTGGTGCATGATTTTTTTCATTTGTAGATGATGAATATGCAAATTATTAAGTTTATGCAATTTAACCGACTGATTGCTATCAATCATTCTTGTCGCTTATGTTTGTTACCATTGGTTACATACCTAAGCGACTTTTTTGACACTACTTATTTTAATAAAGGTGTTCTGTTGCATGCTATAAATCTGATATTAGATAAATAAGCACCAGAAATAAACAACCTAGATAAGCAGTGAGCATAACTTTTTATTCAATCTAGGGTCTGTTGAGCATTTATCCCATTAGGCTAGTATCTACAAGGAATACAGCTATTTTATACTTTCATGTAAAAATTGACTAAATTTTTCCTATGAAGATGACTACTCAACAAACCCTAATAAAAACGTGCTTATTAATTAACTATTTTGAATTATAAATAGCACTCGCTGAATTTATCAAAGTAACATCTGTAGATAGATAGTATGGTCAAGTGTTTTGAAGTATTTATTACCACATCACCACAGTAATTCAGCTTTATTAATAGCATGGTTTTTTAATTATTGATATCACTTTTTACCAAAAATTAATACTGTTATGGTAAGGAATCCAGTGGCGCATTGTCACATCCTTTACCAAACAATCTAGAATATTAGGACAGTTTAGCCATGTTTAAGCCACCAACTGACTCGACAAACAAACCCACACCTTCTGCTAAGCTTATACAGCCATCTAGTAATGACAGCTCTACAGAGGGTGCAGATACAGTCATCACAAATAATGCCAAACGCCCTCAACGAGGGCTGACAGCAACTGAGCTTGCTCAGCTACCAAAACTTAGCCATCATTTAGTCGATGAGGCTCGACTCAACCTACTCCGTGCTGTAGCTTATCTAAGCCCAAAAGAATATCAAGATGTGATTGATGCCTGCCAATTTGGTGATATCGCTCATATCAAAGATAAACGCAAATCAGGTGAACCATACATTACCCACCCCATCGCTGTGGCTGAGATTTTAGCAGGCTTTCACCTTGACCGAGATACCATCATTGCTGCGATTTTGCATGATACGGTAGAAGATACGGAAGTCACTCATGAGGATTTGGTGACACGTTATGGTGAAGTGGTGGCACGATTGGTCGATGGTGTCACTAAGCTTAAATCCTCAAAACACAACAAACAACAAAATAAATCAGCAACTTTTCATAAAATTTTAACCGCTACCCTTGATGACCCACGCGTATTGATTGTCAAACTAGCTGACCGCCTGCACAATATGTCGACCCTTGATGCGGTACGCCCTGAAAAACAAAAAGCCACCGCCAAAGAGACACTACAGTTTTATGTGCCATTTGCTCGTATCATGGGGCTAAATGACATTGCTGACTATATTGAAGTACTGTGTTATCGCAACCAAGACCCTGTGATGTATACCAAAATGTCAGATAAACTGTTACAGCAAGGGCTGGGACGTAATTTTCAAAAAGATGCCATACAGCGCTATTTAACGCATCTACTCGATAAGCTAAAACTAACTGGGCATGTACGAGTGTTAGATAACAAGGTCAATATGTATCGGCAATTCTTTCGCAATCGTGGTGAAATGAACACCTTACTACGCCAATATGCCTTTGAAATTGTACTTGATAATACAGATGATTGTTACAAGCTATTAGAATACCTTAAACAGCGCTATCAGATTGATGATGAGCATATTGAGGACAATATCCGCCGTCCACGTCCTGGTGGTAATCAGTCAATGACACTGACCTATGAAAATGAAAATGATACCATCAAAGTCACTATTTTAACCCAAAAAATGCAAGCAGCCGCACGTTTAGGGGTCATTGGTGCAGAGCATGCTTCAGAGGTTAGCCAGTCAGTGATTCAAGCATCACTACGTAATATGAAAGACATCATCAACCGTTACTCAGATATTGATGATGAAGACCCTTCCTCAACAGTGGATGTGATTGAAAACCTATTAAGCTACCTAAACGAGCGCAAAATCCTTTGTTATAGTCCACAAGGTCGGGCATATGAGCTACCACGAGGGGCAACTGCGTTAGACTTTGCCTATGCCGTCGGTCCAATGGTTGGTAACATTGCGGTAGGGGCTAATATTGATAATAAGCCTGCCAAACTGGGAACCGTGGTTAAAAATGGTCAAACGGTAGAGATTGAAGTCGATAAGTCAGCAAAACCTAAAGCTGAATGGTTAGGCTTTGTAGTGACCAACAAAGCCCGTCGTCAACTACGCCACTGGCTGAAAGATTTATCTAATGATGAGCAACGTCAACATGGTATGCAAGCCTTAGATAGGGCATTAAAAACCTATGACAAGTCATTAACCGACCTAACGGATGAAGATTGGCAAAGCCTACTCACTTGGCGCAATATTGATGATAAAAATGCCTTATTTGAACAAATCAGTGCCGGTTCATTATTGCCACAGCTGGTCGTTTCACGTTTATTTAGTGAAGAAATTGCCCTAAAACAGGCTAATGCTCAAGCACAAGGTATGCAACTGCCTCAGCAACTATTAGCAGATATGGCAGGGCTTGAGATTGACTTTGCCAAGTGCTGTAACCCCATATACGGCGACCCAATCATGGGGCATTTATCACGTGATGGCTTGGTATTACACCGTCATAAATGCTATTCTTTGGATAATATTCGTGATTTTTCCCCTTACCAGTTGTTTCAACTACACTGGCTTGATGAAGAAACCATTAATAGCCGTATCAAGCACCCCAGTGACCGAGCGCACTTTACCGTTTATCTAAAGCTTAATTTAGCACTAACTGAAGAGCAAGTTAGCCAAGCCATTTATGAGCTACGCCAAGTCAATATTGGGGTAAAAAAGGTCAATGTGCGCACCAGCGATACCATCATTCATGTGGTAGTACGCAGTCGCAACCACTTATCAGAGGGTATCCGAGCCTTGCGTCCACATCTGGGTTTCCCAAACGTCGCCCGCTTATATCAATACGATGACCCTGACAGAAATGCTGATAAAAACAAAGGTGGCAAGCCTGAAAATAAAGGTGAGGTTAAAGCCAATAGTAAACCTGAAGCTGACAGTCCATCTGCTTCTTAATTTAATCATTTAAACTTATAAACTTAATAACTTAACAAGGAAAATTTTTATGTCACGTGAAGTCATACATACCGATAATGCCCCTGCTGCTGTTGGCACATATTCACAAGCCGTCAAAGTCAGCAATGGCAGTGGTCATACCGTTTATTTATCAGGACAAATTGGACTAGACCCTGCTACGATGGAGCTACAAGATGGCTTTAACGCACAAGCAAAGCAAGTCTTTGATAATATCGAAGCAGTCTGCCAAGCGGCTGGTGGCTCAATTAAAGATGTGGTCAAATTTAACGTCTATTTAACCGACCTAAATGACTTTGCTGCCTTAAATGAAGTATTTGTCGCACGTCTGCAAGAGCCCTACCCTGCCCGCGCTGCCGTACAAGTCGCAGCCCTACCTAAAGGGGCAGTGGTAGAGATTGAAGCCATTATGGTGCTAGAAGGTTAAATTTATTTCATTAAACAAATAGTCTAAGGAAACCCGATAATGCTTGTCAGTGTTGCCCTACCTGTGCCGCTTTATCGGGTGTTTGATTACCTTCCCCCCGCACATTCTTCCAGCTCTAACAACGCCCCTCTACCGCCAATAGGTAGTCGAGTGCAAGTGTCATTCGGGCGACAAACGCTTATCGGTATTGTGGTCGCTCATATCAATGCTAGTGATTGTCCCATTGACCCTAGCAAACTCAAACCGATAAAAAAAGTCCTTGATGATGAGCCGTTACTTGATGAGCCAATGCTTAATCTTGCCCGATGGCTTGCCCGTTATTACCATTACCCGCTTGGTGATGTGCTGGCAGTCATGCTACCCACCCTTATCCGTCAAGGCAAACCACTGGATTTGCTGATTCGCCATTGGCGAGTATTGCCTAACGTCACTGAAGATGATTTTCATAGTAATGCCAAAAAACAAAAACAGCAGTTTGCCATGCTCAAGCTACATGGTAAAAATGGGGCAAGTGAAGATATTTTGCTGATGGAAGGCATGGAGCGTCCCTTTTTAAAACGCCTTGAGGATAATGGCTTAATTGAGCATTATTTTGAACAAAAACCTGCCCCACTGCCTGTGAGTTTGGCAAAACTACCCTTAGATTTAAACGATGAGCAACAAGTTGCCGTCCAGCAAATTCATCATGCCTGTGAGCAAAACCAATATCAAGGCTTTTTGCTCAATGGGGTCACTGGCAGTGGTAAAACTGAAGTATATCTGCAAGCCATGCAACCTGTGCTTGAGGCAGGCAAACAAGTTTTGGTATTAGTGCCAGAGATTGGGCTAACACCGCAAACCAAAGCCCGCTTTGCCAGTCGCTTTGCTGCCAATATTTTGTTGCTACATTCAGGGTTAAATAACAGCCAACGTATGCAAGGCTGGCAAGATTGCCGTCAAGGTCATGCTCAAATCGTCATCGGTACTCGCTCAACCTTACTGTATCCCTTTGCCAATCTGGGCTTAATTATTGTCGATGAGGCACATGATTTATCCTACAAACAGCAAGATACCCTACGCTATCAAGCGGCAGATGTGGCACTGTATCGAGGTTATCAGTTAGGAATAGCAGTGGTATTAGGAACGGCAACGCCATCCCTAGAACAGCTTAAATTGGTCACTGATGGCAAGCTGACCGAACTGCAACTGACTAAACGAGCAGGACACGCCACCACCGCCAATCTACAACTGGTGGATGCTCGTGACAAACCCACTGAATACAGCCAACAGCCAGATGGACAACCACAAAATACAGGACTCACCTCTGACACCATCAACGCCATTCGACAGACATTAGAGGCAGGTGAGCAAGTTTTGGTGTTTTTAAATCGGCGAGGTTATGCCCCTGTGCTATTGTGTGGGGCATGTGGTTGGCAGGCAGACTGTCCACGCTGTGAGGCACATTTGACCGTCCATCATAGCCAACTTGAGCAGCACAAACCTTCTTATCTTAAATGCCATCATTGCGACTGGCAGGCACATATTCCAAAAGCTTGCCCTGATTGTGGTAGCCAAAATATTGACCCTGTGGGCATGGGAACGACACGGCTGAGCGAAAGCCTACACGCTATTTTTTCCAATCCGCAGACCAGTAAAACCACCTACCCCATTATCCAAATTGACCGCGATACCACCCGCCGTAAAGACAGTTGGGAAGATATCTATCGGCGGATTAATCAAGGCAAGCCTGCTATTTTGGTTGGCACACAAATGGTTGCCAAAGGTCACCACTTTCCCAATGTCACCCTAGTCGTGTTGCCCAATGCAGATAGAGGTTTTTTGTCAGCAGATTTTCGTTCGCCTGAGCATACTGCCCAACTTATTATTCAAGTGGCTGGTCGGGCTGGACGGGGCGATAAAGCAGGAAAGGTGCTTATCCAAACGGTGCAACCTGACAATCCATTACTACTAAAACTGGTCAAAGATGGCTATCTTGCCTTTGCCCATCAGCTACTACACGAACGCCAAGTCATGGGTTTGCCGCCCTACACGCATGCAGCTCTGATTCGCTGTGAGGGCAAAACCAGTGAGCGTACCAATCAGGCATTAAAAGATGCGTTGGCTATTTTGCCCACACCAAACGAGCTAGCAGTGTTAGGACCTATTGATGCACCAATGCACAAAAAAAACAGCCGTTATCACGCTCAGATATTACTACTGAGCAAAAACCGCCCTCACCTACATCAAATCCTGCAACAATGGTGGGAGCAAGTGTTGCAACTACCTTCGGCAAAATATCTAAAACTCACCTTAGATATTGACCCTGTGGGTTGGTAGCTAGTGTGTTAAAATACCCCGCTTTATCAACTGAACACAACTGAAACAAACAACGGGGCAGTAGGCGTGGCTTTTACCTTTATTGATTTATTTGCAGGTGTTGGTGGCTTTCATTTGGCATTAGAGAGCTTGGGCGGGCAATGTGTATTTGCCAGTGAAATTGAACCTAATGCCTGCCATACCTATGAACAAAATCACGGCATACAGCCCAAAGGCGACATCACTCAAGATGACATCAAACAACAAATCCCAGATAACTTTGATATTTTATGTGCAGGCTTTCCTTGCCAAGCATTTTCTATCGCAGGCTATCAAAAAGGCTTTGCAGATACTCGTGGTACATTGTTTTTTGATATTGAACAAATCATTACCAAACACCGCCCCAAAGTTGTCTTTTTAGAAAATGTCAAAAACTTAGTCGGGCATGATAAAGGCAATACTTTTAAAGTGATTTTATCGACCTTAGAAGCAAAGCTTGGCTATAAAGTTTATTATCAAGTATTAAACACCATGGAATATGCCAATATTCCACAAAATCGAGAGCGAATATTTATTGTCGCCTTTGACCCTAAAAGTGTCAAAAACCATCAAGATTTTCAATTTCCAGAACCAATAACCCTTAAAAAAACCATTCATGATATTATCAATATTGATGATAAAAAAGAGGATAAGTTTTATTATGCAAAAACCCATAAATACTATCCTGAACTTATCAAAAATATGACCAGTCAAGATACCTTATATCAATGGCGACGGGTGTATGTCCGTGAAAATAAAAATAATGTCTGCCCTACCCTAACAGCTAATATGGGAACAGGTGGGCATAATGTGCCTTTAATTAAAGACAATTATGGTATTCGTAAACTAACCCCAAGAGAGTGTTTTTTATTTCAAGGATACCCCAAAGATTTTATCTTGCCTGAGAATATGGCGATGAGTAAACTATATATGCAGGCAGGTAACTCTGTTACTGTACCATTGATAAAAAGGATTGCTGAGGGTATTTTGGCATTGATTTAGCCACATTAACCACATTGATGATAGTGATACCAAACCACCTTAACCACTGTCTTAACTAACAATAACATCAACATACCATCATAAAATTACAACGACTTATTCAGCATAGCAAATACCCGTTTCGCCACAGGAAAAATCAACCAAACTACTGCCCCAATCATGGTTAAAAACCCAAGCCCCAAAACACTTAATCGTATTAACATATCCAAATCACCGTCCCACACCTCTGGGGCAATGGTTGGTCCAACTGTGGACATAAATGCCAAATAAAATCCAAAAGTGGCAATCAGCACACTAATTATTATCCGCCCAATAGCTCTCACAATAATGGACAACATAACTGATTGATTCAAGCTAGAGCTGTTATTTGAGTTTGTATCCATCATCGCCATTTCCTATATATTTTATTCTATATCTTAAAACATCACGACAACTAATGTCGTAAACCATATCACAGGTTATTCCTTTTTTGGATTTTCTCTATTATAGTGAACTTATAAAACAACACATAGGTAACAACTACCAAACTTCACAAAACCATCTATTTTTACAAACCCTTTTATAAAAAACATCACCAACCACAAACCATCTTACTTTTAAACTTTTTTAACTCACAACATCAAACACATTTAATCAAACTTAAATTTCACCAAAATACAACTGGTTATGATAAAAAGTGGCTAACTTAAACCAAACCACCATACCTTTAAATCCATATCTTAAAACTTATACCTTACAACCCTTACTTTAAAAAATAAAATGAGAGGAAAATTAATGAGCAATTTTATTCAACACCGTATCAATAACTTAACTTGGTCAGGACAATCCAACTTATCTAAATTAAACCATTTAGAAAACCCAACCCCAAAAATCAAAACACCCTTATTTTACTTACAAACCATCTCCATTGATAACCTAACAGACGATATTTATTTTGTTAATAACAGTGAGGAAACCTTAGATTTTGTTATGCCTTGTGAGTTAATCGCAAAGGATACGCATGGATTTATCTGTCCTGACAGCTATGCTCAAGAGCATATCGACCGACTATATACTGACGTATTGCCCATGCAAGGTGTGAAAATCGCCAGCCAACATATAATGTATGATAGCGATGGACTTAATCAATTTATCATCTACACCATCTCTCGTGCTGACAGTGAGCGTTGGGGAGTTTGGAGGTTTAATGATGTCATTCATGGGACACTATCGGGTGCAAGTCCATTATTATGGTCAGATTTACGTAAGCCCAGTACGATTGTATCCGCCGACCGCCTAAACGACCCGAATGACCGACCCATTTTGCCCTTAACTTTCGATACTCGACATGACTGCAAACAAAACTGGTTAAGTAAATACAGCCCATCACAAACTGACTTTATGCTTGCCATTACCGATGTCTTTTATCGTCATGACTTTGGTCCTGTGGGGTGTTATTTTAATCATGCATGGGACGAATATTCATCAGAAGCAGAAGCGGTAGCCTTAGCATTGATTAAAAATCACAAACAGCAAATCATAGACAACCCTAACACTGTTAAAAAAACCATCAGCCAAATATTTGATAAAAACTTTTTTAAAGACTGTTGTCACATACCAGAACAGGTAGCCCAAGAAGTTTATCAATTATTTAGTATTTATCAGTCTATCTAAAATACAAAACCATTTAACAAAACTAGCAAAAGAATTGAAAAACTACCAAAGGTGAAAAACTATGATGTTACCCATTGAGAATAACAATACCTTTTTATTATTTTTTCATGGTTTGGATTCTAGCAATGAAACCAGTAAATACACTTGTATTAATCGTGAGCCTAAATATTGTCAAACCGTCAATTATCGAGAAAATCTTAAAGAAATATTTACCATTTATGATGAACTAATTAAACAAAAAATAGCACAATATCCACAAGTCGTCTTAGCGGGTCATTCTTTGGGTGGTTGGTTTGCCAATCATTTTGCCCATAAATATAATCTGCGGGCATTGCTGATAGCCCCTTGTATCAACCCTAGCAAGGTATTGGCTGACCGTATCCCAGAAGTTGCCAATATGGATTTGCCCTTTGACACCACAAATCCACAAAAAACCTATGTCATGATAGAGAGTGATGATGAGCGATTAGATGTGGCAGTGGCTCAGCAAACTTTGGTCAATTTGCCCGATAGTTGGGAAGTTGAATATTATCAAGGTGGTCACCACCGTATCGCTCGGGCGGACGAAATTTGGTATTACCTCAATGATTTATGCGATGACCCAATTATTTGGGTTGATGATGCAGAGATTTATGGTGAGGATTGATTAATTTTATTGATAAAGCTGGTTTGCCTGATAAGAGAAACCAAAAATTGGTAGGGGTTTTAGTGATAACTTGAGCTAAACCTAAAATATTTAAAATGACTGTATATTATCAATTGTATTTAATGCGGTTTTGGCAGTTTTTTATGATAGGATTGAAAAAACGCAATTATTAGCAATCATTAGGAGTTTTTATGAGCTTTGATGGAATATCACTATGGTCTGCCGAGCAAGGCATACCAAACAGTCATGGGCAAGCCCTTACCATGAGAGAGCAAATAAAAGAAAAAGGTATATCAGCAGATAAAAAGACAAAACAAGCTTTTGTGGCAGTTGCTCAAGCCATAGAAGAATTTTTGGCACAAGCAAAGCCTTATTTTGGTGACGATGATGTCTTTGACTACTATCAAGACCTCGTATCACAAACCAAAGACGAGGATTATCCAGTTTTTGAAATTGACTACGCTCCAGAGGGTCTTATCATTGAATTTTCGGCACCTATCATTAAAGTCGCTAGGGAGCATAACCTAGTGGTGATGCATAACAATCTTGAATCCGTTTTTTTGCCTGATGGTCGTGTCATACTCGTCGATGAAGAAGTAGATTGGCAAGATTTTGTCGCCCATACTGAGCAGACATGGCAACAAAAGCTAGCAGAGCTTGAACAAGAAGCATCCATGTCCACCACGCCCATTGACGACGATAGCTTGCCTGAGTCACAAACGCAAATAAACAAAATAGTCAATGACATGATCAAAGACAGATTTAAACAGGCAGGCATCAAGCAAAAAAGAAAAGTAGGCAAAACTGCTTATTATTTTGAATATGAAAGAATACAAGTGGTTTTTTGGATAAACGCAAAAAACCGAACTCATGAGAAGACCCCTGATGGAAGTGTCATAATTGACTTTTTTTCTAGTATAGAAATTTATATCAATGACATACCTTCTGGTACTATAAAAACCTGTGCAGGTACTATGGGTCTTGATCAATATATTGATATTACTATGAAGAACTTTTATAGAGGCACAGAGCATGCGGTAGACCTAGACATCGAAACGATGATGAAGGTTTTTAGTTATTCAGGTATGCCAATCTCATCACTAAGTGATTTAAAATATCAAGTCGCCTTAGCTTTAGATATGTTTGTACATATTTTGCAGCACTGTCAAGATGCTCAAAGCTTGTATAAATTATTAAGAAGTTATGATAAAGCCCCTGAGGATATAGATGATGAGTACCAAAGACACCTTATAAGACCACAAAACATGCTAGCACTTAATAAGTTAATGCGACAAAAGCTTATAGCCGCAGGTGAGATTAGCTCTTATGTTGAGTCTCTTGCCGAACCACACATGATGCTCGCTTTAGCTAAAATCACCCAACAACCAAACTTTAAAGAGCTGATAGCAGTATATAAAGAAGAGTATATATCAGCCAGATATTTTGGTTATGTGAATGGAATAAGAAAGAAAAATTGGCGAGAGAAAAGAAAATATGAGTGGTCGAAAGCTAGCAATGAGCATGAGCAATACGTTCCTGAGTTCAAGCCTGAAGTCATTACCGATGAAACGATTAAAACTTGGGAACAGTCATTTGATGAGATGCTTGACTATATAGATTCAATAGATGTGGAAGCAATTTTAAACGCTCCACCAAACAGAAAAACTGATTTCGGTATATATTAGTGCCATATATTATAAACATATGGCAGATTATCCTCATAAGTACAACTAAAAATAAAACAGCCATGATTGCTATCTAATCATGGCTGTTTTTATTATCGTCTATTATTAATATTCAGTAAATTAACATTCAGCAAAAATTTTTTATACTGAATATTTTATGACTTCTTTTTGCTTATTATCATCAATAATTAGCCGATAGCCTTTGATTATTCCATGATAAGGTAAGTTATCTTTATATTGCTGATAATGTTGTTGAATACATGATGTAATCATATTTTCTTGTTGTAATTTATCAAGATAAGCAAAATCATCAGGTAGGGTTAATTGATAAAATTTTGCCACCCCCATTTTGGTTAGCCAATTATTGGCACTATTGCTAAAGTCAAAATCTATATCAGCCCGTAATAAATAGCTAGGGGTATTTTTTATCGCTTGTTGTTTACTTTGCAAATGATTTTGTAATTTATTTAGCTCATCTTGATACTGCTCAGGCTGGATATTTAATGCTTTAAATAAGGCTTGCAAAAATTCAAGTGAGCTAAAACGAAAGTCATAATAGCTATTATCCAATCCAAGATAGTCACTACCAATAACATGACGTAATCTATCACAGGCTTGTAAGACATTTTTGGGTTGATAACCCATCTTTTGCACGATGGTTTGTAAGCTTAATTTAGATTGCTTGATGGTATGATAAAGCAGTTGAGCCAAAGGCTGTTGTGAAGGGCAAAGATTTCGGTAAGCAGTCATGATAATTTTCCTTATACTCTGACAATAAAGAAAGCGTTACAGCAAACCTTGTCAGAGTATCAGGTAGGCACGCTTTACCAGTGTTATTTTACATCGTGCTGGAAGTTGTTATTTTTAAAACACGTTTAAAAATTTGATTAAACCCACGATGGTTCTGTATTATTATAGCAGTTTTCTCATGGTTGACAAGACTTAAATTTATTATGTCCTATGTCTGATGATTAAAGCCTAACCGTTTATTTATGATTTTAAAACAGTAGAACGAATCATCATATTTATTGCCATTTTTTAATAAGTAATGGCTTGATAAAAATCAAAAAATGCTACACAAAAAAAATCTAGCCTTATTTTAAAATAAGGCTAGACTCAATTATAAAAATAATATTTAACGGCGTTGCTCTACAATCAGACTATCAATGCCGTTATTTTGTAAACGTTGTTGCGCTCTGACAACATTTTGGCGGTTATTCATTCGGTTAGAGATAACCTGATAAATTACCTGCCCACTTGCCGTTTCATTTTTTATTACTTGCGCATCCACACCCGCCATTAGAACTTGCGCACGACGACGATCTGCTTCTTCTGCATTACTAAAGCTATTAATCTGTAAAATATAGCTGGTACGTGGCTGTTCTGCTTGCGCTGGCTCAGAGCTTCGCTCTGATGCTGTATTGCCCTCATAGGTTTCAGCCTCTTCAACCACAATAATTTCATTATCTGCAGATGATCTTTGTGACTGAGATGGCGTGGTTAATACAGTATCTTCTGATACTTCAAAATCACCTGTACTTTGCTCTCTTGTTTCTCGTGGTGCTTCATCTGTCGGGGTTGGCACTACCACCACAACATCTGGTGTGAGGGCTTCTTCTAGATAGTCTCTATCTTGCTGTGGTCGTTCGTTAATAATGGCTTCATCTGGAATATTAGTAATCTGTTGCTCTGGCAATAAATCATAAAACTCATAATCTGGATTGTCAGTATCTGTTTGTACCTTCGGTTGCACAGTCGAAGAGGGAGCAACTGGATCAGAGTTCCCCATATCAAATGGATTCCATAGGTACAAAAACAATCCTATCATCAGTGTTAAAACAGCACCAACAAACATCCAAATGAGACCAGATATACCACCACCTGACTGCTTTTGGGTCGCTCCTTTTGGTTTTTTTGCTAACATTACCAAACTTCTCCTCGATGCTCATACAACATAACAAAGAATAACTATCTTGAAAGTGTCATCACAGACTAAATAACATGAATATAAAGTGGTTATCTATATATCCTAAACCATGACGACTTTTCTTGATTCTGTATTATCATAGAAAAAACTGCCATTTACCATCCATGGACATTTTTCCATAAAAATTCCACTCAATATTATCTATTTTAGCCAGTATCACATGCTGGTCGGTGCAGAAAGACCAAGCAAACTTAGCCCATTAGCAATCACCTGACGCACTGCTTTTGATAGACGCAAGCGAGCCTGCATCAATAGCAACTCATCTTCACTTGGCTTATCTCCTGAAGTAAGACTGATAGGTAAAATACGATTATCGTTATACCAGCCATGGAACAGTGCTGCCAAATCTTTAAGATAATTGGTCAATATATGTGGGTCATAACCTATTGCCGCCCGTTTTAATATGGCAGGATAGGCAGCCAATAACTTAATTAACTCGTTTTCCACTTCGGATGTCAATAAAGTTTGATGTGCCTTACCTTGCTTATCATCACTACCATAACCCAGTGAATCAAGTTTCTCCAAAATGCTACATACTCGAGCATGGGCATATTGAATATAATACACTGCATTATCACGACTTTGTGATTTTGCTAATTCTAGGTCAAAGTCAATATGTACTTCAGGTTTGCGCGCCACATAATAAAAACGTGCCGCATCATTACCCACCTCTTCACGAAGCTCTCGTAGGGTCACAAACTGACCTGAGCGTGATGACATTTGTACTTTTTCATCACCGCGCCATAAGGCAACAAACTGTACCAAAATCACGTCCAGTTTGTCAGCATCAATACCCAATGCAGTGAGTGCCGCTTTAACACGTGGTACATAGCCATGATGGTCTGCACCCCAGACGTTAATCACTTTATCAAAGCCACGGTCAAATTTATTTTTATGATAGGCAATGTCAGAAGCAAAATAGGTGGTTTGACCATTGGCACGACGTACTACGCGGTCTTTTTCATCACCAAAATCAGTCGATTTAAACCAGATATTGCCCTCTTTTTCGTACAAATAGCCTTTTTCATCAAGTATCTGTAATACGGGCTCAATCTCAGGCTCAATGGACTTTTCACTAAACCACTGCTCAAAACGTACCCCAAAGTCATTGAGGTCATCTTTGATGTCTTCTAAAATACTGGTAAGTGCAGCATTTAAAAAGATGGCATAGCCTTCTTCGCCCAAGGCAGCTTTAGCATTGTGAATAAGTCCATCAATGTGCTTTTCTTTATCACCAGAGACTAAGACTTGCTCGCCTGCCTCATTACTTTGATACACCGCATCGTCGGGTACATTGGCAAAAATCTCACTGACAGGATGCACATAGGCGTCTTCATATTGTGTCTTAATGGTTTGGGCAATGTCTTTGACATACTCACCTTTATAGCCATTAACAGGAAATACGATAGACTCAGCACACAGCTCTAAATAACGCAAATAGGTACTGGTCGCTAAAATATCCATCTGCCGACCAGCGTCATTAACATAATATTCACGAGTGACTTCATAACCAACCGCCTCTAACAAATTGGCAACACTCATACCAAATGCCGCTCCACGCCCATGCCCCACATGCAGGCTAGAAGTTGGGTTGGCTGAGACAAATTCTACTTGTACTTTGTTGTCTGCAAACTCATCTGATAATCCAAAATGTGCTTTTGTACTCAAAATCTCATCTAAAACTGCAAAACGAGCATCCGCATTTAAAAATACATTAATAAACCCAGGCCCTGCAATTTGTGCTTCACGCAGACTGTCATTATCAGGTAGTGCAGCAACAATTTTTTCTGCCAATTGACGAGGATTGGTTTTTGCAACTTTTGCAGCTACCAATGCAATATTGCTGGCAAAATCACCATGCTCTGGATTTTTTGTACGGCTAATCTGGCTATTATTTTGCCAGTCTTCGGGCAGGATACCTTCTGCTTTTAAGGTTTGAGTAGCTTGCTCAAATAGAGCAGCAATTTCATCAATGTGTGCTTGCGACATAATCAATAACTCGAATTTTAAAGGCTAATATGATAGGCTAAGCTTATAACTGCTTAGCTAACATATGGCATTTTGATAGTAAATTAGAAAAATAAAAATATTAAGTAACCGCTAAATATAGCAAGGTTTGGCTATTTTTGCCATCTTAGTATGTTATCTACCATAAAATATCTATGACTAATAAGGCGTGTCATTTTGTTACTATTTCATTGCACACATGGCATACCAGCACCTGAATTACTATAATAGTAACAAGTTTATTATCATTATTAGGATACCTAAATGTTTGCCATCGCTGCAGAAACTGTCACCAAATGGGGCATGTATGTTTTATTACCTGTCTTTATTGCCTTTTTATTCTTTATTATGTGGGACATAGCCAAAAAGTCTGACGCTGGCAAGGCAGGTACGTTTTGGATTTTTGTAGCACTTGGTGCAGGATTTGTGGGCTTTTTGCTTAAAGTGGTATTAGAGTTTGTATTTGAAAAGTGGATTCTGTAGATTCTATAATTAACTCAATAAATAGTTAACTCAATAAAAATCATGTAGTATAAAGTGAGGGTAGCAAGTAATGATTGCTTCCGTCACAATTACCACATGATTTTTTATTCATACAATAACTACTTTGTCGCCACCAAAACCGCCCGTTTGGGTGCAGGATAACCTTCAATGGTTTTGCTATTATCATTCGGGTCTAAAAAGTCACTTAATGATTGATAGGTCATCCACTCGGTCGCTCGTTGCTCCTCTATTGACGTTATATCAATATCCACACAACGCACCTCACTAAAGCCAACTTTTTCTAGCCAGCCAATCAATGCAGGTACAGATGGCAAAAAGTATACATTATTCATCTTCGCATAGCGGTCATGTGGCACAAGAACAGTGGTTTTATCGCCTTCTACCACTAAAGTTTCTAATACCAATTCACCACCTGTACGCAGTTGATTTTTAAGCTGTTGCAAATGCTCAAATGGTGAAGGACGATGATATAACACCCCCATACAAAATACGGTATCAAAGAGTTGACCATGTTGTTCAGTGGTGGCGGGCAATGCCTCTAAACCCACAGGAATAAAATGGGTCGTATAATCATCAAAACCACCAATAAAGTGGCGTATCGCCATAAATTGATGATAAAACAAGCAAGAAGGGTCAATGATAACCACCATTTTTGCCCCTGCCCCAGTCATTCGCCAGCCATGATAACCAGAGCCACCGCCCACATCTAGCACTCGCCTGCCCTCGAGTGAGCTGATATGTGGAGCGATACGTTGCCACTTCCAATCACTGTGCCATTCAGTATCAATAAACACTTTATGCTCATTGCTCCCAATCTGAAAAGGTCCTTTTCGCCACGGCATAAGCTGTTTTAATAATGCGGTAATTTGCTTATGTTGTGATTCGGTTAAGTCAGAATGAATGGTGATGGCGTCAGCATTGAAATCGACGCTTGTCACCGCTCCTTGCCCTATCAAATCTGGCAGTTTTTCTACCGCACCAAGATAAGCAGGGGCATGAGCATAACGGCGTTTATCTTTAATAGTGGCTAGCCATTCTGGTAGGTTGGCTAACCATTCATGGGCGATGGGGTGATAACGGGATAGCTGTAATAAGGCTAAATGTAGCTCACGCTCGGCGGTGAAGATACTGTCTTTACTGGCTATTTTATTAGGGATTAAATTGGTCAAGGTTTTGCTCACTCCAAACAACAATTTGCTGAAAAATTGGCAGGATACTATGCCCTTTTTCGGTCAACGAATATTCTACTTTGGGGGGAATTTGGGGATAAGTGGTACGGCTAATAAGTTGTGCTGTTTCCAGCTCTTTTAGCTGGGTTGCCAATACCTTTTCACTAATACCTGCAATGGCATGATGCAACTGGCTAAATCGCATGACGGAATGTTTCACTAATAAACAAATAATAATCGGTTTCCATTTACCACCGACTAATAACATAAACTGGGTAATGGGACACTCATCAGCTAGTAAATAAGGTTTGTCATTGCCATCATGACTGCCCTCATCATTACCAATTTGACTATTCATTTGGTTATCAATTTGATTATCAACTTGGTTAGGCTGACTGGATTGGGTTTCGATTGCATCTTTAATGATATGTTTAGTTACAATTTTTGACATAAGCGATAGCCCCTACCCACTTTGATAGCAAACCTTTGGGTTAGTTACCTACTTTGTTGTGCGTTCTTGTTAAGTTTTTACAAACTATTTATGCTCATTTTTCCTCTAATCAAATCTCTAACATTTAATAGGAAAATATGATGAAAAATATTTTAATTACTGGTGGTACATCTGGGATTGGTCTGGCAACCGCAAAACTTTTAGCCAATAGCGACCCAAATACTCACGTTATCATTACAGGTAGTCACGATAAAAAAATGCAACAAGCATTGGCAGAATTACCCAAAAATTGCACTGGTTATATTGCCGATAACATTAACTTAGATTCGATTAATAACTTAGCACAACGTATCAAATCCAATCATCAAAGCCTACAAGGCGTTTTTATTAATGCAGGTATTTGTGAATTTGTCCCCTTTGCTGAAACCACAGATACGCAGTTTCATAAAATGATGATGGTGAATTTTAAAAGTGCTTATTTCACTTTGCAAAAATTATTACCTTATATCAGTGATAACAGTAGCATTGTGTTTACAAGCTCTATTGTAACACAAAAGGCATTTTCTAATACCAGCGTCTATACCGCCTCAAAGTCAGCATTAGAGGGCTTAGCCAGTGTGCTAAATGTGGAATTACAACCACGCAAAATTCGAGTAAATATGGTTGCTCCAGGGGTGACACTTACCTCTGTGTTTGAACGGGCAGGTATGAGTGATGAGCAAATTAATGCCATTTGTGATGAGCAAAAAAGTAATTTGTTAGGGCGGATTATCATGCCAGAGGATATTGCTGGTGCGGTGTGCTTTTTATTATCATCTCAATCTGAGGCAATGCGAAATGCTCGCTTGGTGGTCGATGGCGGACTAACGGTTTAGGGTTGAGCGATTACAAATGGATTAATAAACTTAACCCCTGTTGCTTGAATGTCTTTTACATTTCGAGTAACAAGGGTTAAATCATGCACCATTGCGGTGGCTACCAGTTGTTTATCAATGGGATTATGTGGATTAATTACCATTAATTTCCCCCAGACTTTGGCACAGTCTCTATCAAATAATAAAGCATTATCAACAAAGGGTTTTATGTCATAATCAAACCAATTTTGTAACATAATAAATTGTTGCAAATCATTTTTATGTTTGACCTTCTCTATTCCTTTAATTAATTCACCAATTGTAATAACACTAATATAAACTTCATCAGATAAATTAATTTTATCAATAAACTGTTTAAAGTTTATATCCATATTTCTTTTTCTAAGCTCACTAATTACATTCGTATCATAAAGATAACGCATTATTCTGACCAATCAATATCACGCACAATACTGTCCTCTCTAGCAAAAATGTCTTCATCATCATCGCTTTTTGGTATTCTAAGTAATGCTTCATGCAAATTACGTGGTCTATTTACCATTCGCTCGTTTGCATCGTCACTTTTTTCTAGAACATTCATGATTACTTGCCGTTGAAAAGCCTCCAGACTCACCCCTTGTTCATCTGCCAATGCCTTAAAGCGGGCGACCACATCCTCATCAAGATTATCTATTACTAATGTTGCCATATCCCCTCCTCCTAACACTCACAGCTATTTTGTCTCAATCTTAACATACTATAGTCAATCTAATATAATTTCACCACAAGGCAACCGAACGAAGATAGTACAAGTAGTACATCAAGTGAGGTTAACACCGTGGTGGATTTATATTAGGCAGACTATATAAAACAAAAACTAGCAATCAAAAAAAACTGTCATAATAATAGTTAGCTACTTCTTGTAAATTTTAATCTTATTTTCTAACCCTACTTCATCGCCATCATTGACGCAAAATTTAAAAACTGAAACCACGTCAAACTTCGCTCAAACCCAACTGACTTTAACCGCTGATGATGTTCATCTAAGGTATCAGTAATTAATACATTTTCTAGGGCATTACGTTTACCGCTAATTTCCATCTCACTATAACCATTTGCCCGTTTAAAATCATAATAACGCTCAACCAACCATGCCTCATCTTGCTCATCATTAACATGAATTTTTTCGGTTAATAATAAAATCCCACCTGCCGTTAATGCCTGATAAATTTTTTGTAATACCGCCACACGGTCGGCAACTGGTAAAAACTGCAAGGTTAAATTTAGTACCACCATATCACATGGCTCAAGCTCAACCTCACGAATATCAGCAGTGATAACCTCAATATCATAATCAGGGTAATTTTCTACTAACACTTCACTGGCTTTTTGGGTCATTGCAGGGGAAATATCCACCGCTTTAATTTGCACCTCTGAGGCATCAAATCCACCTGCCTGCTTATTAAGCAGAGCCATACTTGCCCCACCCAGCGAACAGCCCAGATCATAAATTCGGCTAATACGCTCACCCTTATCATTACTTTGGCGAAATTGACAATGACGGCGAGCAAAAATCGGCAACATCGCCAATACCTGCCCGTAGCCTGGCACACTACGGCGTATCATATCAGGAAAGCATGCCACCACTTTTTCATCAAAAGAAAAGCGAGCGACTTTATCTAAAGGTGTGGTAAAAAGGGTATCGTGAGTGGGTGTGTTTTTAGTCATGGCTCTCTATTAATGTATGAATTTGTGTTTCTAAAGTAGGAAGTTCTATGATAATGGTACGCCACAACACCTTAAGATTAATTGAAAAATAACCATGTGCCAGATGATTACGCATACCCTTCATGGCTTGCCATGCAATATGTGAATTATCCTCAATAAAACTAGGATACTTCTGACTAATCTTTGTACTGGCTTCGCCAATAACAATAAAACTAAAAATGACTGAGCGTTGAATGGTTGGATTTTGTTCAAATTCTATAAAATCCAGTGTATTGGTATCATTATTAATATTATCAATGGCTTGTTTAATATGAGACAAATAATCTAACAGTCTAGGCTCAGATGAGGTCATAATCATATCCTAATAACGATTATTAATGGTAACGCCCTTAAATTGGCTTTGCGGTTGATATGACCTGCTTGCGAAAATTAATATGTAAATCTTCTGGTGTGACCACATCCACTGGAGTACACAATAATTGACTTAATGCTTGTTGCAAACCACCCATATCAAATAGTGTCGTTTGCTCTGTGGCATCAACCAAAAAATCAATATCACTATTTGCCGTTTGGCAATTCTCTGCCATTGAGCCAAAAACACGTGGATTTTGCAGATGATACTGTGCGACCAATTGATGAATGGCATTACGATATGGATATAGCTCCTCAAGTGTCATTATTATATCCTCAGTTATATGACCAATATTGCAAATTATAACAAATTACACATCCTCACTTGCACCATTTACCACCTTTGCTAAGCTAAAAGCATATACTCACAAATTAAGGAAAAATTATGCAAACCATTATCTTAGGCGGTGGCTGTTTTTGGTGTACCGAATCGGTATTTTTAGCGGTCAAAGGTGTGCAATCGGTCACTTCTGGTTATGCAGGTGGCACAGCTGATACTGCCAATTATAAAGCGGTGTGTACAGGGCAGACCGACCATGCTGAAGTAATTAAGGTCGAGTTTGATGAGTCTGTCATTACCCTTGACACCATTTTAAATATATTCTTTACCATTCACGACCCAACCACACCAAACCGTCAGGGCAATGATATTGGCAGACAGTATCGCTCTGTTATTTTTTATACTGATGAAAATCAAAAGCCTACTATTGAGAAAACCATCAATAATTTACGTGACATGGGCATTAATGCGGTTACAGAAGTTGCCCCTACTCCTGAGTTTTTTATGGCTGAAGATTACCATCAAGACTATTTTAATAAAAACCCGACACAAGGCTACTGTCAGTTTGCCATTCCGCCAAAGTTGGCAAAGTTAAGACAAAATTTTGCTGATTATTTACGTTAGTTCATACTATGATAAAAGTAAGCTTATTTTAATAAGGAAATTTTATGAATACAGAATTTTGGCAAAATCGCTGGGAGAACAACCAAATTGGCTTTCATCAACCTAAGGTAAACCCAAAGCTAATGCAGTTTTTTGATACCTTACAATTGAATACTGGGTTAAATATTGGGCAAAACAGCGACCATACCTGCTCTCGTATTTTAGTACCATTATGTGGCAAAACGTTGGATATTGGTTGGTTAGCCAAACAAGGCTTGGACGTGGTTGGTATTGAGTTGGCACAGCCTGCTGTTGAGCAGTTGTTTGAAGAGCTAGAGGTGACACCTAATATTACTAAACATGGCAAAGTCACTCATTATCATGCTCAATATGCCGAGCAGAATATTGATATTTGGCAGGGTGATATTTTTGCTGTGCCTACTGAGAAAATTGGGCAGATTGATGCCATTTATGACAGGGCAGCTTTGGTAGCACTGCCTGATGATGAGCCAGATTATCTAAGAACTCGTTATACTCAACAGTTAGTCAAATTAAGCAACTCTGCCAAACAGTTATTATTAACCTTTGATTTAGACCCTGAAACACACGTTTCACCACCACCTTTTATGGTCACGCCCGAAATGCTTCAGCGTTATTATGGTGAGCATTATCAGATTAAACTATTAGATAAAGTATATGCCGATAAAATCACTTCAAGTGGTGCGTCAGGGTATTTTGTCACTTGGTTGTTAACACCACTATAAGTAATGATGTTAGGATTACTTATTCTATAAGTATTTACATTTAATCAAAAAAAGGCAGTAACATGGCAGATTGGACAGAAGGCTATATCAGTGACATTAACTATACTTACGGTTACTACCCTTATTTGAACCCCAATAGTGTTATTATTCCATTTCTAAGAGCAGGGCTTGAAGTACCTAAGTTTAGTACTGCATGTGAATTAGGCTTTGGTCAGGGTATCTCCATCAATACCCATGCAGCCGCCTCTGATATCAAATGGTATGGCACTGACTTTAATCCTGCTCACGCCAGTTTTGCACAAGAGATTGCCGATATAACAGATAGTGATATCCATATTTCTGATGAGTCCTTTAGTGAGTTTTGCAGTCGTAGTGATTTGCCCGATTTTGATTTTATTGGGCTACACGGTATCTGGTCTTGGATATCAGATGATAATCGCCACATCATTACTGACTTTTTACGTCGCAAACTTAAAGTTGGTGGCGTGTTATATATTAGTTATAACACCCTACCTGGCTGGTCTGCTACTGCTCCCATTCGACACATGCTCAATCAACACGACCACATGCTTGGTAGCCGTGGACAAAATATGAAAAAACGGGTACAAGCCTCAATGGACTTTACCCAAAACTTGCTTAATATCTGTCAACCATTAGTTCAACAATCACCACTTATTCCACAAAAAATTGAGCAAATGCAAACACAAGACCGTAATTATTTAGCTCATGAATACTTTAATTCCGACTGGCAACCCATGTATTTTTCAGAGCTTAGTGACTGGTTATCTCCCACTAAAGCTACGTTTGCTTGCTCACCTAATGTCTTAGAAGATTTTCCACACAGTAATTTTACTGATGAGCAACTAGACTTTCTTAACAGTTTAGATGACCCAATGTTTATTCAGTCTGTCAAAGACTATATGCGTAACACTCAGTTTCGACAAGATTTTTGGGTCAAAGGGGCTCGCAATATTTCGACTGCAAAACTAGAAAAAACATGGCAAAACTTACGCTTTTTAATGATATCTAATCGTCAAGATATTACCCTAAATATTGAAGGCAATATTGGTACAATTGAGCTTTTACCAAATATTTATGAGCCTATTTTGGATATTTTAGCTGATTATAAAATCCATCAAGTTGCAGATATTGAACAAGCACTGCCTGATAGCATTAAACAATCACAGTTGTTTGAAGCATTATCATTTTTAAAAGCAAAAAATAATATTATCTTGGTACAAGATGAGCAAGTTATTGAGACTGTCCGTCAGCGTTGTGAAAAGTTAAATCATTACATCTTACAACAAAGCTTGGTTGAGCAAAACATCACTTCATTAGTCAGTCCACTAACTGGTGGCGCATTTAGTTTTAGTCAGTTTGATTTAATTTTTTTACATACCTACCAACAAGGTAAGAAATCAAGTACACAATTAGCAGAGGTGGCATGGCAGGTATTAACACAACAAAGTAAGCATCTTGTAAAAAAAGGAAAAGATTTACAAACTGAAGAAGAAAATTTAGCTGAATTGAACAATATGGCAACTAACTTTATCAGTAATACGTTACCACTTGCCAAGCGTTTACAAATCATCACAGATTAAAGCGATATGATTTAGAGCTTGTATTTATAACCAACAGTACTCACTTTGAATTATAAATATAGGCTTTTAGATTGGCTCATAAATAACAATATCAATGTTATCTAAATCAGCCAATGCTTGTTCAATTTTTGGCTTGACTGCTTGCCAATCAAGTCCACCATTACCTGCCCCTAATGCAGGAATGGCAATGGACTTGACCTGATTGATAATAATAAATTGACACAAATCCTGTAATCCTTCCTCAATCCAAACCATTTGTGATTTTGAACGCCAGTGCTGTTTTTAAAAAAGAATCGCTGGTATTGAGCATACTTTTAGACAATAATAATTATCATTTACCAAATAATAAAAAAGGCACAGCCATGACAGCAGAAACGACAACCACAAAATCATCATTAACTGACGTTCCCGAAACCATGCTTTGGACATTGCATAATCGTGCCAGTGAAGCGATGCGTAGCGATGGCTGTATTGAAGACCCCAAATGTATCAGTATCTATCAAGCCATTGACTATGATTATCAGCGTTCATTTGGTAAACCTGATGGCTCTCATGGCGTCCGCTCACAGCTTTTTGATAAACACGTACGAAAGTTTATCCACAAAAACCCCAATGCGGTGATTGTCAATCTTGGTGAAGGATTAGAAACTCAACGCTTTCGTATCAAATCCCCTGATAGCGTATTGTGGCTATCGGTTGACTTACCTGATGCCATTGCTATGCGTGAACGGTTTATTACCCCTGATGACCAGCACCGCCATATTAGCAAAAGTGTATTAGATAGCAGTTGGTTTGATGATGTGCCTGAGGGTCGTCCTGTATTTATTACTGCACAAGGGTTGTTTATGTATTTTACCCCTGAGCAGTTGCGTCCCTTATTTCATGCGATGGCACAGCGATTTGCAGGGGCAAAATTGATGTTTGATTATTTGAACGTCTATTTTTCGCAAAAAAGCATCAGTGAAAAAGGCTGGATGAAAACGCCGTATTATCGCACTCCACCGATGCCTTGGGGTATTTATCGTGATGAGCTTGAGCCAACCTTATCGAAATGGATTGGCTATCCTATCACTATCAATAATGTTACCTTTTTATATCCACGTAGATTGCGGGTATTACGCTGGTTTGTACAGACTGCCAAAAAACACCTCCCCTTTATTAGTAATTGGTTTCCTGGTATTTGCTGGTTACAGTTTAAAAAGACAAAAAAAACCTGATACATGCCAACACTTTTATTTTTTATAAGGCTTAGGCAATTTTTAAACAGTGAATAGAGGCTTAACCCTCGTACATATTAGCTTGACGGAGTGATGAGTGTTCAACAGTTCCTACTAACAGTCCCTACTAACAATCTCTTGCAACTTATATTGTAATACCTTAGGGTCAATAGGCTTATGTAATACCTCCGAATTAATTTTTTGTGTTTTTGTGATAATCTCAGGTCTGGTATCTGCTGTTAAAATAATGAAATGCACCTTTTCATCAGTCTGTGTTGACTCCATTTTATGTAAGTCTGTAATTGCTGTTATAACATCACCTCCTGTTACAGACTGAGCCAAGCGAAAATCAGTAATGACAATAGAGGGGCGATGGCTTCTAAAAATATCCAGTGCTTCTTCCAATGTCTGTGCAACTGCTACTTGACATCCCCATATTTCTAATAACATCTGCATTGATATCAATACAGTCTCATCATTATCAACCAATAGCAACTTAACACCAACTAAACAGTTATTAACCGTGTCATAAGACGCATCTGAATTATGGGTCTCCGTACAGATAGGCAGACTTACTGAAAACTTAGAACCCTGACCTAACTCAGACTGTACATCAATTTTAATATCCAGCAACTGCGCCATACCTTTCACAATTGCTAAACCCAGACCAAGCCCTTGGTTACTTTTCTTATTACGCTCTAACTGATAAAAAGAATCAAACACATGCTCTATTTCTTCTTGAGTCAAACCACTACCAGAGTCACACACACTAATTCGACAACTAGGCAAAAGTATTGACATTTTTGAGTCTACAGGAATCTGTTCAACCAAAACTTCAATGCTACCTTGGTCGGTATAACGGATGGCATTGCTAATAAAGTTTCTTAAAATTAATGACAACATGGCTGGGTCCGTCATAACCCACACATCTGTACCCTGATAATGTAGCGTCAACTGTTTGGATCGTGCCTGCATGGCAAACTCATCAACCAAACTTTGAATCAAACTATCAAGCTCTGTAACCACAATATGTGGCTTCATCTCTCCTGCTTCCAGATGTGTATAGTCCAAAATAGCATTAAGCATCTCTCGACTCGACTGACTGGCAGTCTGTGCATACTCCACAATCTGGCGTTGCTGTGCATCAAGCTTTGTATCTGCCAAAGTTGCCATAAACAAGCTCAGTGCATGTGCAGGTTGACGCAAGTCATGGCTAGCTGTTGCTAAAAACCGTGTCTTTGCCAAGCTAGCCTGCTCAACTTGTTGAGTCTTAATCCGTAACTGAGAAATAAGACGAGTGTTCTCTAAATATAATAAAATAGATTTTAGAGTGTTAATCCAAGTAAATCGGGAAAACAATATATTTAAAAATAACAAAGCAATGACAACAATAACTAAAACCTTTAATTGATAGTTATCGACATATAGCAGTACTAACCCCCATGTCAGCAAACTGGGTAAAACCAAACTAATATATGCCCGCCAAAACATTGCTATACTAGAAATCGCGCCACCTAACAGTCCAAAGTACAGAACCATTATCACCAGCACTTGAATATAATCCTGAATGTTTGTACAAATAACCTTTGCAACAGCTAATGCCCATAAGCTACCTACCAACCAATTACAAATCAGTAAAACTTGATAAGATGCATAATGTGCTAGATACTCTGCCTGATGACCAGTATATCTCTCATTTACTGTAGAGTCCGCCTTATAAAATGACGACATCAAATGTTCAACTTTTTTCCAGCTAATCCAGCATAGACCAACAAGCCACGCATAAAATACTACCCATACGCCTACCAAAATTTGCTCTATCGTCTCTAAGTAGTAATAATGCCAAACAAATAACAGGATTAAAAAACTTAATGCCCCCATGAATATCAACACGAATGACAAAATGACAAAGATACATTTTAGAAAATTAAGCTGAATATTATTAGAGTGTTTGAGAATCTGATACCAACATAACCAACAAGTCAATGTCGTAATAGTATGATGAATAACCCAAGCAATATTTAGTATTTTTTGATTTATAGTTAAATTAACAGGGTTAGATGCTATAAAGAAAAAGCACAGACCAGTAAAAATAGTACCCGCAATAGCAAAAGGTGCATAACGACGTATCAACCTAATCTGCTCTGCCAGCACTTGCTCAGACTTATTATCATCACACAGTTGTGCCTTGAGTACATCAATGTCATCCATGAACTTCATAACAGCCCCTTATCTTATTCATAACCTATAATAAAGCGCTAATCATCATGTTGAAATTTAGAAAATGACTGTGATGGTACTTCAAGATAGCCTGTTCGCTGCGCAGCCAAAATAATCTGCGTCCGATTGCTCACTTCAAAGTGCTTCATTAGCGTAACAATGTGGTTACGGACCGTATGCTCACTTAGATGTAGCCTAGCTGCAATTACCTTATTACTTTCTCCTTCAGCGATAAGTGCCAGAATCTCAAGCAAACGTGCACTCAAAATAGGCTTTGAGTGCGTCACAACTTCAGTATCCTTCATCTCAAGCATACTTTGCTGACTAACAAAACGTTGCTCTAACAAGCTCTTGACAGCATTGCATATCACTTGTGGTGCTGAGTTCTTATTGACAAAACAACTCGCCCCCAACTCAAGAGCAGTATTGATTTCATGATGATGACTTAGTGCTGACAGTAACATAATCCGAGCCTGTGGCCAGCGTTTTTGTAAAATTGCCATACCATCAATACCATTTAATCCTGGCAGACAGATATCTAACAAAATCACATCAACTGGCTGTTTTACCATCATGACATCACTAATTTTTTCTACTTCAATAATTGTTGCATCTAGCTGTGCTTGTAAAATAAGACGTAACCCCGCCCGAAATAGCTCATGGTCATCAATCAACAATATGCACCCTTTATCATGAAGTAGTGATACATCTTTATGTAACATAAGAGCAATTTCCTGTAATTTTTATGGTTATTACCCACACAAATAATGGTGGGCTCAATAAGCTTTAACTTCAATCATTGTAATTTAGTACATTTATACCATTATCAAGACTCTTCTATCTATCTATACTATAAAGGAGTAACGATTCTAGAAAAACAGAGTGCCTATCTACTCTTAATATATTAAAGAAAACCATTTAATTAACTTTAATATTATTCTACCAGTTCCACAAGTATAATTTTTTATAATCAGCGATATTATAATTTTTCATAATAAAAACTTATAATAAATTTACTTAACAACAGCAATTTACTCAACCCCAAAAAAATATAAGGGATGAAGCCTTAAAAAAATTAATATTACATTGGAACAAGCAAAACAGATTCAACTACCATCAAAAATATATACTCCTATTAAAAGTATATATTTAATGACAGGAAAACAAATACCAGCAAAATAAACCATAGGCATAGTTATCATAGAGACATTCAAGAAAAGTGATATTAAAGAAAAGTATAAAACTTTTGTTGTTCAACCAATATATGAAGATATTATGACAATTTTATGAGACTAGGGCGACATATAGGACAACTCGAATGTTGACACAAGGCTATGAACACTATCTATGGTATTATTTTCAATAAATAGAAGGTTAAAGATATGCGTAAAATATTTTTCAGAGTATTAGGGCTTAATATTTTGTTAATAGCTAGCTGTAGTAGTCAACTATATGCTGCTACACAACACATTGTTGAGAGAAATGAAACACTAAGTGGTATTGCCAGACATTATGGTGTATCACAAACTGCCATTATTAATGCCAACGGTCTAAAAGTACTTGAGCTAAAAGTTAATGACATTCTCCATATACCCGATAGAGAAGACAGTAGCCAATATATTGTCAAGCCCGGTGACAGCTTAACTAGAGTTGCTCAAAAATATAATATTGAAGTCAGTCAGCTTGCTCAAATGAATAATATCCCATCAAATTCATTGTTAAATATTGGTCAACGCTTAACCGTTCCCCAACTCAGCACAACCAACATGTCCAATAGCCGTACAACAACAGCAAGCACCAAGACAAAGAGCAGTTCTCGCTCAGAGCAAAATACAAACTCAAATATCACGCCAAAAGTCAATACACCCAGAGAAAGCTCAGGACAAAAATACAAAGTCGCATATGGAGATAACTTATCTAAAATTGCCAGACAATACGGTATATCTACACAGCAACTGGCTCAAGCTAATAATATGAGAATCAATGATACTTTATATTTTGGGCAATGGTTAACCATACCTACTGATAATCAAATATGCCGTTGTGTACCAAGCCCTGCAAATAAACCCGCAGTCCATACAAGCTCAGCAAGTAGAGCACCTTCAATATATACTGTTAAATCAGGGGATTCTTTAATAAAACTAGCTCAAAGATACAATATTAACGTTAAGGAGTTGGCAGATCTAAATAACATCAATCATTATGACTACCTATTTATTGGTCAAAGGCTGAAAATTCCTGCATCTGCATCAACACAGCGCATAGAAATCGTTAATAGCAATAACGAAAACTATTGATACAAGAATCAAAAATAAAATAGGCTCTGTTAAACATTCAATAAACCCTATATATTAATCAATGCCACCATCAATAATAAAGGTTTGACTCTTTATCATCTCAAGCTATATCTCTATAGCTTGAGATGATACTCTTAAAAATAAAATCAACTTTAGTCAGTAAAATATTCTAAAAATACCAATGTAATTACCTAGATAAAAATATATAAAATTCTGATATAGACCGTATTCTTTAACACTCACACATCAAAAATTTAAGTTTAAATAAAATAGCAGATATACTTTTTAAATATATAAAAAATTATAAACAAACTTCCACTATTATCATCTAATTTTTGCTTTGCAACATATTTCTTTTCTGAAATAGCTACTAAAAAACAATTAAAAACTATTTATATAAAATTAATTATTTTTTAATATTTGCTTGGATTCATAATATCCTCGCAATAATATAATAGTAAGGAAATAAGTAGCAAGCCAACTCTAATGTAATCAGTAAAGTGAACAAATAATAATGTGATATTGATTCAATGACCATAATACATGTCTGGTTCTCGTAACCATATCAACATAAGTCTTTTATTTATGAGTGAATTTGGTTAATCTTACTGATATAACATTTTAAATATAAGAATATGTTTAAAGTGCATTGACACCCCCATTATCTCATTTGATTTACCAAGGATACTCATTACATGAAGTACTTCTCCCTGCCTCTCGCCTTTACAACAATTGGGTTATCACTAATAGCCAACACAGCCTATGCAAATAAGCCACCTGCCCCCGAGCTATCTAATGCTCAATTGCAACAATGCCTCAATAGCTTAAAAAACTCCAGTAAATTCAGAGGTATATCAAACTACACTTTTGAGCAATATCGCCCAAACCAACCTGACCCTAGTGTCATCCAATCGCTCAATTACCAACCCGAGTTTCAAAAGGATGTTTGGGATTATCTATCTGCCTTAGTCGATAAAGAGCGGGTTGATGATGGTATTCGAGCAAAACACCAATGGGCAGATACCTTACGCCGTATTGAAGCACGTTATGGTGTCAAACCAGAACATGTACTTGGTGTCTGGGGCGTAGAGTCTAACTTTGGACAAACATTGGGGAAAAAACCATTATTTGATTCTTTAGCAACCCTATCTTGCTTTGACCGTCGCCAAACTTATTTTCGAGGTGAATACGCCAATGCCCTAAAAATCGTGCAAAATGGTGATATTCATGCCAATGATATGACAGGCTCATGGGCTGGTGCATTTGGACAAACACAATTTATGCCCAGTACCTTTTTAGAGCTAGCAGTCGACTTTGATGGTGATGGTCGCCGAGATTTGGTCAACAGTGTGCCAGATGCCCTTGCCTCAACTGCCAACTTTCTAGTCAAACGAGGCTATCGTCGTGGTGAACCGTGGGGTTATGAAGTAAAAAAACCAGCTAACTACTGGGGAGAGAGTAATCGTAGGAATAAAAAATCTATGAACTACTGGCGGAATCAAGGTTTTACCTTAGCCGATGGTCGTCCTCTACCTTATGACCTCTCACAAGCTGCACTTATCATGCCAGCAGGACAGAATGGTCCCGCATTTCTAGTGGGTAAAAATTTTGATACTTTTTACTCCTATAATGCTTCAGAAAACTATGCACTTGCCATTGCACATCTGTCTGATTTATTGACTCGTGAAGACAGCAGTAAAACTGACTTTATCACGGCATGGCCAACGGATGACCCTGGTATCAGCCGTCAACAAGCCAAAGATATTCAACAAGCCTTATTGAACGCAGGATATGATATTGGTACAGTGGATGGCATCATTGGTGATAATACCCGTAGTGCGATTCAACAATATCAAAGTAGCCATGGGATATTTCCCGCAGATGGACGAGCTGGACAGAAGTTTTATAGAGCAATCATGAACTCAAGCACGAACAATGCACCATCAAGGAGTTCTCTTCGGCAACCAAACTTCCAACAACCAACCCGATATGGACAGTACACCCAGCCAGCCAGCCAATCTGACCGTATGGCACAGCTTATTGAGTCACAGCAAGGCTATCGTCGGGTTGTTGATGCTGATGGTCGTATCCGCTTGGTTCGTGTGGATAAAGGGCATTAAGAAAAAATAACGCTCAATCATAGATAGGTCATAAAATATCAAATAAAGATAAGGGGCTGTATATTTTTATACAGCCCCTTATCCTCATAATCTATATCCAATATGGACACTTAATAAATATAGCTCACTTCATTATACAAATGGCGGTGGATTGGCTTTGCCATTATCACCATCCCAATTGTCACGAGCTTTTTCATCTAGATCTGCTGATGTCTTTGGCTCCCACTTACCATTTTCCTTCCAAGTATCATCACCCCAGTCATCATCTTTATCATCATCCCATTTTTTATAACTTTGACTTGGATTGATACCACGGCGCTTCATATCAGCAACCTGTTCTTCTAGCGTATGAAACTGCTCAGTTTCGTGCATGGTATTTTCAAGATCATCAATCTCATGTTTTAGGGCGTCGTTTTCAGGAGTACTCATCTATCTATTCCTTATTATTTAAATTGATCTCATCAATATGTTCATTATACGAACATCATATCATGGACTATCTTTATACTCTAATTTTCAAGCGTCCATCTCTCAATACTATAATCTCAATATTATAAAACCATATACTGACAAACTCATCTTGAATCTTTCTAGATTCTACTGCAACCACTATCAAGGTGCAATAACAAAGAAGTGTGGTTTTTTAATATATAAATACAATTTTATACTTCTATAGACAACATAACCTTAATCATCATACCTCACTTCATACATCAAATCTTTAGCTCATTTATTAAATAATAGCACTCAATATCCATTTCAGTTTGGATAAGAAACTTACCAATATTGTGATATACAAACAAGCATTTAACAAAATTTTGTGGTTGCCTACAATGAACCAACAATCTGTAGCGCCTGTACTGTCAAATGCCAAAATTCACGATGAGTACGCTGGTTTACTATCTGTGATTCAATCCAATTATTATAAACCAACTGATGCAGAATCCAGCTTAACTCTGCTGGGCTAACTTGGCAACGAGAGACTGCATGTGCATTTGGTACAACACCTTTAACAATCTCGCCAGCATTTTCTGCTACCAAATCATTTAAACCCCGTAATAATGCATCACTCGAAAATGACTGCCCCAATCCAGACAAAACTTTTAATATCTGTCTCCAAGTAACCTGTTCCGTTAAAAAGACTTCCTGTAGATTGCCTTCCTGATAGGCATGCGCCCGATAACTGAGTGAAAAACAGTCATCCAACCCATTGATAAAGTAAGTATCTTCTTGCTCTAAATGCATAAACGTTGACCGTACTTTACCCGAGGCCATGGAAGACATCATAGAAGAAGCACCAACAGAAGAACGGGAAGAGCTTCCTGAGAGTTGACGTGAGATAGCTGATGGGTTCAGTGGTGTATTAGATAAAGACACATCTGACTTATCTGTCTGCTTTCTTAACTCTGGCTTAGTACGTGCATCAAGGTTTTGCTCAAGTACAGGCATTGCCATCGGATTAAGAGTACTGGCTTTGCTCCAGCTTGGTTTACTAAGACCGCTAGAAAACTGCTCATAACCTTCTGCCAGCTGTGGGGCAAACACTGTTTCATTATTATAATAATAAATATCTTGGCTATTTTGTGACTCAAGCAGACCTACAAAGTCTTGCCGTTGACGACTACTGTTTTCTACATCATCTGTTTTAATAAATATTAACAGCGGTTTTTGTTTTGACTTTGCAGTGAGATAACTTAAATGCAACTGACTCACACCAGAGGCATTGGTTTTACCATATCCATCTCCGACAACCATCACAACAAAGTCGCACGCTTCAATACAACGGCGACTATAGTTCATAGTCTCAACAGACACTGTTGCTAAATCTTGAGTCATAAATGCCACAGTCTCAAAAAATAGAGCCATCTGACTACTGACTATTGGTTGCTCATCAACAACCATAATTGTATGAACATGATAACGCATAGTTACTTTACTCACCTCAATATCATGTAGGAATAACCAACAAATCTAGATAATCCTGCTAACTTTGCAAGAACCTACATCCAGCTTATCTTATTATCACCCTCAAAAAACCTGCAACATGCCAAAATTAACCAACTTTAGATATGCTACTACTCTATACTTTTCTCAGTACTCAGTAGTTTCTCTACCAGCATCAATAAGCGCGCATCCAATTTAGATGCAAAAAACTGTAAATAGGGCGTCTCAGATACCACCACTGCTGATATACTCTCACCTGCTCCCTGTAATGACTCATTGGCAACCAATGCAAAACTATTTGTATCAAGATTAAAAGCCACATTATTTTTAGTATCTGAGGCCTGCACCTGTAATAAACCTGCTTGTTGCAATAAATCATATGCACGCATAGCAATTGCTCGACCAGAATCAACAACAGACATGGTATATTGACGCTTTTGAATCTGTGCCAATAGAAACTCTCGAAAAAATGGATAATGAGTACATCCCAGTACAATTTGGTCCACACCAGAGGCATTAAACTTATCCAACATTTCTACTAAATCTAGTGCTGTCTGATCTGTCAAAGGCATACCAGACTCGACCCATGGAACCAAATTTGGGTCATACCACTTTGTTACTTGCACATTATGCACAGATGCAACTTGCGCAATCACTCGACTCAACAGCTCTCCTGAAAGTGTCGCCTGCGTTGCCAATACTGCCACATGTTTGGTTTGACTTGCCAATACAGCTGGCTTAAGCGCAGGTACTAAACCCACGATTGGAACATCAGGATATTGCTCTCGCATCATATGTAACGCATACGCAGACGCACTATTACAAGCAATAATAATAATTTTACATCCTGCCTGTACCAACCATGATACCGCCTCTTGAGTAAATTGTTGAATCTCTGTACTACTGCGACTACCATATGGCACATTTTTAGTATCAGCATAATACAGATATCTTTCATTGGGCATCATAACACGTAAGTGCTGATACACAGATAATCCACCAACACCAGAATCAAACAAACCAATCGGTGATGATACATTCATAACTGGTCGTAAAGAAGTTGTATTTTGAGGCATGATAACGAATCAAGATAAAAAAATACCTGTATAAGCAGTGGATAAGCTAGCAACAATCCCACTTCATACAAAACGTAAACAACATCATACCAGAGAGTTTCCTAGTTATATAGTCAGTATAGCGTACAGTAATCTAAAAACCGACCACTGACCATATCTAAAGACAGTCCACCAAACCTATCGCCAAAATAACTTTCACAATTGCCCATAAAATAAAAAATGCTTACCAGTAGTAGCACTGATAAGCATCTTATTTAGCTTAACTTATTATCAGTATCAAGCATATATTTAGTGGTCAACAGCACCACCAGCACCTCTAGGATAACGGACACTTTCTACCAAAGCTTGAATCTCAGCAGGTGGTGCTTTAGTCACTGAAGATACTGCAAATGCAACAACAAAGTTAATCATTGCACCGACCGCACCAAAAGATAATGGTGAGATACCTAAGAACCAATGCTCTGCTGTATCAGGTAAATTCGCTGTACCAGAAATAAAGAACCAGCCTTTATAAACAAAGATATAAACCAAGGTAATAATCAATCCAGACAACATACCTGCAACAGCACCATAGTTATTGATACGTTTTGAGAAAATCCCCATCATCAATGCTGGGAACAAAGATGCACCAGCAATACCAAAGGCCAATGCCACGACCTGTGCGGCAAATCCTGGAGGATTTAATCCCAAATAAGTTGCAACCACAATCGCTACACCCATTGAGATTCGTGCTGCACGTAGCTCACCTTTATCACTAATATTAGGATTAATATATCCCTTGATCAAATCGTGACTGACCGCTGAAGAAATTGCCAACAATAGACCTGCTGCGGTAGACAGAGCTGCTGCTAAACCACCAGCAGCAATCAAACCGATAACCCAAGGTGGTAAATTTGCAATCTCTGGATTTGCTAATACTAAAATATCATTATTAACTTCCAGCTCATTGCCTTTCCAGCCACGTTGCTCAAACTTACCATCCATAACACTGCTATGTTCTGCACGTGCTGCTTCTACAGCCGCTTGAGCAGCAGCAACGTCACCACCTTGCTCCTGAGCCTCTTTTAATGCAAGCTCAGCTTTACCTAAACCATTATCAAAATACCTTTCGATACGACCATCATTATTCCAGTCATTAAACTCAATTAGACCAGTCTCTTCCCATGTTTTCATCCACTCAGGACGCTCTTCATAACGAAGAGGCTCAGCATTGACACCTTGAGGATAAATAGTATGTAACAAGTTCAAACGAGCCATTGAACCGACTGCTGGTGCAGTAAAGTAAAGCAAAGCAATAAATACCAATGCCCAACCTGCTGACCAACGGGCATCAGCAACCTTAGGTACTGTGAAAAAACGAATAATCACATGAGGCAAACCTGCTGTACCAATCATCAATGATAAGGTAAATAACACCATATTTAATTTGTTAGGTACATCAGCTGTGTAAGCCTGAAAGCCCAAATCTGTCACCACCTGATTTAATGTGGTCAACAAATACTCACCAGACTTCGCATCATGTGAAAACATACCGAATGCAGGTATTGGATTATTTGTTAATTTCAATGAAATAAAGACTGCAGGTACAGTATATGCAATAATCAAAACCACATACTGAGCAACCTGAGTATAAGTAATACCTTTCATACCACCCAATACAGCATAAAAGAAAACCACAAATGCTGCAATGATAAGACCCGTTGTATTATCCACTTCTAAAAAGCGAGAAAACGCTACTCCAGCACCTGTCATCTGTCCAATCACATATGTTGTTGAAGCAATAATCAAACATGCCACAGCAACCAGTGCCGCCGTTTTTGAATAGAAACGATCACCGATAAAATCAGGTACAGTAAATTTACCAAACTTACGTAAATAAGGTGCTAATAACATGGCCAGTAATACATAACCACCAGTCCACCCCATCAAATAAGAAGACGCACCATAACCACCCATGGCTAATAAACCAGCCATTGAAATAAATGATGCCGCACTCATCCAGTCTGCACCCGTTGCCATACCATTTAGCACTGGATGCACACCACCACCGGCAACGTAAAACTCACTGGTTGAACCTGCTCGCGCCCAAATCGCAATACCAAAGTACAACGCAAACGACAAGCCAACAAAAATAATATTAATAACAAACTGGCTCATAGTTTACTCCTCATCTAGACCATATTTTTTATCCAACTTGTTCATCCGCCAAGCATAGAAAAAAATCAGCACAATAAATGTTGCAATTGACCCTTGTTGAGCGAACCAAAAGCCCAAATCAGTCCCGCCGATAGAAATACCAGCAAGTAAAGGACGTAATAAAATACCACAGCCATACGAGCAGAATGCCCATATGAATAGGCAGAAAAGAATTAAACGGACATTGGCTTTCCAATAGCCTGCTTCAGCTTTATGGGAATCCATATGACAACTCCTTCTGTCAGATAAAAAAATAACCGTGTGTACACATGCCACACGAGGGAGGAATAACGCCTACACTACAGGCGTGCTAAATACATAAAACTTGCATCACGAGGCAATCGTGATAAAGAAAAAAAACGGTCACTAAAGTAAGAGGAGTGTTGCAAAGACTTGCAATGAGGTAATACTTGAGGTGCAAAAACAAACATGAACATTCCTTTGAATATTTAATAACCTCATCTTCCTGATAAGGTAACTTTCAAATTGATATGGTATATATAACAGCACTAAAACTCTTAAATACCAGCAATTTTTTAATATCTTCTAACACTTAACACAATTTACATAAGTATACACAAAGTAGTAATAGTTGAAACATACTCTTTGCTTACTACTAATCTTATAACACAAAAAAAGAATATAAAAGCTATATTTTGCGTTTTTTGATAATTTTATGTCTCATTTTAGCCAAATTGACAATAAGTGTTCAAAAAATCATCTATTTCCAACAACCTTTCGCCTACTTAATAAACTTATCACTTCATCAACGACATAAAACTAAGAGACAAATAATAGATCCAACTCAAATACCTCTAGCCATATGAGGACTGTTGAGGCTATAAGTTAATGTTATTTCGAAAAAAGTACATACAATAGCCAGATAATGACTTATCAATAAATAAAGAATAGACCCTAAAAAAACCGCACTTTAAATATAAAGTACGGTTTTACATATCTCAACAGACTTTAAAACTTACTAAGATAGCGTATCTTATCCAACTACATATTTGGGTAGTTAGGACCACCACCACCTTCTGGCGTCACCCAAGTGATATTTTGTGATGGGTCTTTAATATCACAAGTCTTACAATGCACACAGTTTTGTGAATTAATCACAAACTTAGCACCACCATCATCATTGTGAACCACCTCATATACACCTGCTGGGCAGTATAAGCGCGCTGGTTCAGCATAAATAGGTAGATTAATATCAATCGGTACTGTTGGGTCAGTCAGCTTTAAATGACATGGCTGATCTTCTGCATGATTGGTATTTGAAATAAATACTGAAGAGAGCTTATCAAATGTTAACTTACCATCTGGCTTAGGATAATCAGGCTTATACGCATGCGCTGAGCGCTCTAACTGCTCATAATCTGGACACGTATCATGGATAGTTAGTGGCATTTTCCCACCAAACAAATTATGCTCTAAAAAGTTAAAGCCACCACCCATCAATAGACCCATGCGGTGTATCGCTGACGAGAAGTTGCGTGCCTCATAGTTATCTTCATAAAGCCAAGACTGCTTATATAATGTCTCATAAGCAACCAGCTCATCATGCTGTCTACCAGCCTGAATTGCCTCAAACACCGCCTCAGCAGCAAGCATACCTGACTTCATAGAAGTATGTGTACCCTTAATTTTCGCAGGGTTCAAAAAGCCAGCATCATCACCAACTAATACCCCACCAGGGAAGATAAACTTAGGTAACGAGTTCAAACCACCTTTGACTAACGCCCTAGCACCATAAGAGATACGCTTACCACCCTCTAAGAAATTACGAATAACAGGATGCAACTTCAAGCGTTGCATCTCATCAAAAGGTGATAGATAAGGATTATGATAAGACAAGTCAACAACCAAACCAAAACTTACCTGATTATTCTCATCGTGGTACAGCCACCAACCACCTGTTGAACCAGTATCCGTCAACGGCCAGCCCAAACCATGAATAACTGTACCTGCTTCATGCTTCTCAGGATCAATCTCCCACAGCTCTTTCAAACCAATAGCATAGTGCTGCGGGTCAGAATCTTTATCCAAATTAAAGCGACTGATTAAACGCTTGCCTAAATGCCCACGGCATCCTTCTGCAAAAATAGTATATTTTGCAAGTAGCTCATAACCTGGCTCAAAACTTGGCTTCTCTGAGCCATCAGCAGCAACGCCCATATCACCAGTTAAAATACCACGGACAGAGCCATCATCATTATAAAGGATATCAGAAGCAGGGAAGCCCGGGAACATCATCACTTCCAGTTCCTCTGCCTGCTCTGCTAGCCAACGCACCACATTACCCAATGACACCACATAATTACCATCATTATGCAATGGTGCTGGAATTAAGCTATCCATTACTTGAAAGGACTTCTTCTCTGACGTCAAAAAGTAAAACTCATCTTTTTTCACATCAACCGTAACAGGTGCGCCTTTTTCCTTCCAATCAGGAATCAGCTCATTCAAAGCTCTTGGCTCAATTACCGCACCAGATAAGGTATGCGCCCCAAACTCTGACCCTTTTTCAACCACACATACCATAAACTCTTCTTGACCAGCCTCAAGAGCCATCTGACGTAAGCGAATGGCAGCAGACAACCCTGCAGGACCACCACCAACAATGATGACATCAAACTCCATAGACTCACGTTCTATCTCTGGCTCAGCTTCTACTACTGGTTGTGTCTCAACCTCTACAGTTGCATCTGTTGTTGCTACTTCAGTAACTGGTGTATCTGTTACTTGACTTGGGGTTTCCTGCTCGTGCATAAAGACTCCTAAACTCTTGGTGGCTTATATTTTTGCTGCCAATATCAATCTTTGCAATGTCTCATGTGGTCTTGGCTATTACTAAAACTTACTCTCACAATATTGTAACGCATTAACGCAATACAAAATTTCAACCACTCTTCCCAGTATATTTGCTAACTTTTTAGTAAATAAATCAACATCGACACCCTAGTTGAAGTAGGATGAAACATATATTCCACAACTAGACTAAATGTTAATGATTATCAATATATTACTAAAAGTTTTCATCAGCACTCATTGAAAAAAATATGTGGCATTATAAAAGAAAAGCACACGAAACACGATACGATTTTACCATCAGAAATGGTAAAGTGAGCATTAAAGTAGTACCAGAACAGTTCACACAAAATGGCACACGCTCAATAAATATTGCTCAGAAAGGTAATTCTGAATAAATAATCAATGAATAACCCTAATTCTATCATCAGTGTTGTGCTGGCTAATAACCGCATATAAGGATACGTTTTATGAAAAAAGACATAGAAAAAAATAAAAATAATACTATAAATAACAATGAGTTAAACAATATAGACTCTCTAAGTGCTTATATTAAAGAACATATGAGTACACGTAAAGAGAGAGCCATTCCACCATTAGCAGACTGGCATCCAGAAAATATAGAAGAAATGGACTTAGTCATTAAAGCCAATGGTGAATGGTGGCATGAAGGCACAAAAATGACTAGACAGTCACTCATTAACTTATTTGCCACTATCCTATGGAAAGAAGAAGTCAATAACGAAGCACAGTTTTTTCTTAAAACACCTGTGCAAAAAATGCAGATTCATGTTGAAGATGTACCGTTTTTTATCACAGATATCAATCTTATCAATAAAGATAAACAGCAATGGATTGAGTTTTTAACCAGTACAGGTGACATCGTATACTTAGATGATGAACATCAAATTACCATGCGTCCATATCAAAATGAGCTACGACCTTACATTCCTGTCCGTTTTGGTATGTATGCTTTAATTACTCGCAATGTTTATATGCACCTTATACAAATTGGTACTCTCACCGAAAATGGACAACACACAACCTTAACCCTAAATAGTGCAGGTAAACATTACGCTATTACTGTCAATAATGACTGAATCTAACTGCCATCAAAGCAATAAAAACTGATTTTGCGATAGAATGTTTTCCCCATCATAACTTTATATGCTAAGCTTACCCTCTCAAATAAAAGGGATTTTTTAATGATTTATGAGTTTATCGCCACAATTACAGCGGGATTTGGCTTAGCAGGCATCGCACTTATCATTCGGCATCTTAGTAGCTTAGCAGGTAAACCCGCCCCAAAATGGCTTATACCTGTATTTGCAGCAATAGGTATACTAGGATTTCAAATCTACCAAGAATACAACTGGTATCAGCAACAGTACCAAAACTTACCTGAACAATTACAAGTCGTCAAAACCATCGAAAACTCCGTATGGTTCCGCCCATGGAGCTATATCAAACCGCAAATTGTACGTTTTATAGCAATTGATAAAAACAGCATCGCTGTCCATCAAGACAATCATGACTTACGCAAAGTTGATATCTATCTGTTTGAAAGACGTATGAGTACCAAAGTTATTCCGCAAATTATTGACTGTAGCCCATCGGCTATCAAACAAAATGTAGAAGCTCAACAATTCAGTCCTAAACTAATACAAGAAGTATGTCAGCCTAAAATATAACAAACATCAAGCTCTATATAGGCTTTAAAGTTGCCCCTTGCATATCCATATCACGATACAATAATGAAGAAGACTGATAGGGAACCAATCCAGAAGGAACAACCTGTCGAGCAGCATTGATATGTTTAATTGAATCATCAAAGAAGATATGCGGTGCAAAAGTTTGTAACACAGATGTTTTCTCTAATCCACCCAAAAAGAAAGCCAAATCTACATTGACTCCCCACTCTCGTAATGTCTTAATTGCCCGCAAATCTGCTGGTGCATTGCGAGCCGTTACCAAAGCAATGCAAATAGGCTTATCATTTAAATGTGTTGGTAAGCGTCGTTGTAGATTAGACAACTTAATTAATAAATCAGCATAAGGACCTTTTTCAATGGGCATATCAGCCATCGCCGCTTCTCTATCATGAAAAGCCTTTAATCCTTTTTGCTTATATAATAACTCTCCAGAATCATCAAACAATACTGCATCACCATCAAATGCAATTCGTAACTGATCAGTATCCAATTCATATGTATTGACAGGGGTTGCATCTAAAATAGCACAAGCACATACACCAGCATCTGTCACTTGCTGTGCATCCTCTCGATTTGTGGTTAAAAATAAATCGACATTAAAATTTGCAATATAATCTGCCACGCCCTCACCAGAGATAAATGCTGAACGTGTAATATCTAAACCATAATGGCGAATAGAGTTTAGTACCTGAATACCAATATCTGGTGTACTTTTTGATACAATCACGACCTCTACCAATGGTGATTGATAATTATAAGTTTGTAGCTTATCTGCACTTTTTTGGCAACCATGTTCTATACAATAATTTAAATTTAATAATGCCTTAATAAGAGGATAACCTGCCCCTTTACTTAAAACTTCATCTTCTCTTTCTTTCATATAACGACGGAATAAATCTAAAGCATTTGCTTCATCATCAGAGACTAAAGATTGTAAATACTGCTCAGACTCTCTTAAATCAAAAAGAGCCGTTGCAGAGATAGCCACAATTAAAGTATTTGAAAAATCTACTGCCATTATTTACTCTCTTAAATAGACCGTCATAAAATACATACCAGTACTTAACTTCCACTGATTAAAACTATCATAGCATCTATATCATTAAAATCTACTGTATCATTAGGTACTAACTTAAATAGAGAAATCAAAATAGCTGTTACACTGAGAAAGGCAAATAAGGATAAACGAAGAGCGATGAATAAAGAAGTATTGTAAGAAATCTCAAGATATAGGCAATAAAAAGCCCCCATTAACGAATGTTAAAGGGGGCTTTAGGTATAGGGAGCTGACGATGACCTACTCTCACATGGGCGAACCACACTACCATTGGCGCTAAGATGTTTCACTTCTGAGTTCGGGAAGGGATCAGGTGGTTCCATCTTGCTATTGTCGTCAGCAAAGGGGGTTAGATATGAGTCTAAAGTGTTAAATATATTAAGCTAAATCAAGCTAAGTAAAATCGGATGATATAAAATCGTTATCAAGACTTGTTTATACAAAACCAATTGGGTGTTGTATGGTCAAGCCAAACGAGCAATTAGTACAGGTTAGCTACACGTATCACTACGCTTCCACACCCTGCCTATCAACGTCCTAGTCTTGAACGGCTCTTAGGGGAAATCTAATCTTGAGGTGGGCTTCCCGCTTAGATGCTTTCAGCGGTTATCCCATCCGAACGTAGCTACCGGGCAATGCCATTGGCATGACAACCCGAACACCAGCGGTTCGTCCACTCTGGTCCTCTCGTACTAGGAGCAGATCCTCTCAAATTTCCAACGCCCACGGTAGATAGGGACCGAACTGTCTCACGACGTTCTAAACCCAGCTCGCGTACCTCTTTAAATGGCGAACAGCCATACCCTTGGGACCTGCTTCAGCCCCAGGATGAGATGAGCCGACATCGAGGTGCCAAACACCGCCGTCGATATGAACTCTTGGGCGGTATCAGCCTGTTATCCCCAGAGTACCTTTTATCCGTTGAGCGATGGCCCTTCCATACAGAACCACCGGATCACTAAGACCTACTTTCGTACCTGCTCGACTTGTGGGTCTCGCAGTTAAGCGCGCTTCTGCCTTTATACTCTTTGAACGATTTCCGACCGTTCTGAGCGCACCTTCGTACTCCTCCGTTACTCTTTAGGAGGAGACCGCCCCAGTCAAACTACCCACCATACATTGTCCTCGATACTGTTATATCTGAGTTAGAACCCCAACATGACCAGGGTGGTATTTCAAGGATGGCTCCACAAATACTGGCGTATCTGCTTCAAAGCCTCCCACCTATCCTGCACAAGTCAGGTCAAAGTTCAATGTAAAGCTGTAGTAAAGGTTCACGGGGTCTTTCCGTCTAGCCGCGGGTACACAGCATCTTCACTGCGATTTCGATTTCACTGAGCCTCTGCTGGAGACAGCGCTGCCATCATTATGCCATTCGTGCAGGTCGGAACTTACCCGACAAGGAATTTCGCTACCTTAGGACCGTTATAGTTACGGCCGCCGTTTACTGGGGCTTCGATCAAGACCTTCGCTTACGCTAAGCCCATCAATTAACCTTCCAGCACCGGGCAGGCATCACACCCTATACGTCCACTTTCGTGTTTGCAGAGTGCTGTGTTTTTAATAAACAGTTGCAGCAGCCTGGTATCTGCGACTGTCAATAGCTTACAGAGCAAGTCCTTCACCATCGACAGCGTACCTTCTCCCGAAGTTACGGTACCATTTTGCCTAGTTCCTTCAGCAGAGTTCTCTCAAGCGCCTTGGTATTCTCTACCTGACCACCTGTGTCGGTTTCGGGTACGATTCGTTTATGACTATCGCTTAGAAGCTTTTCCTGGAAGCATGGTATTTGCCACTTCGCTGTACATGTACAGCTTGCTATCAGATCTCAGTATTAAGTGACCGGATTTGCCTAATCACTCTACCTACATCCTTCCACCTGGATAACCATCACCAGGCTGGCATAACCTTCTCCGTCCCTCCATCGCATCATAAACAAGTATTGGAATATTAACCAATTTCCCATCGACTACGCCTTTCGGCCTCGCCTTAGGGGTCGACTCACCCAGCCCCGATTAACGTTGGACTGGAACCCTTGGTCTTCCGGCGTGCGAGCTTTTCACTCGCATTATCGTTACTCACGTCAGCATTCGCTCTTGTGATACCTCCAGCATGCCTTACAACACACCTTCACAGGCTTACACAACGCTCCCCTACCACTTGAAACAATTTTCAAATCCGCAGCTTCGGCTCCTAGTTTGAGCCCCGTTACATCTTCCGCGCGGGCCGACTCGACTAGTGAGCTATTACGCTTTCTTTAAAGGGTGGCTGCTTCTAAGCCAACCTCCTAGCTGTCTATGCCTTCCCACTTCGTTTCCCACTTAACTAGGAATTTGGGGCCTTAGCTGGCGGTCTGGGTTGTTTCCCTCTCCACGACGGACGTTAGCACCCGCCGTGTGTCTCCCGGATATCACTCATCGGTATTCGGAGTTTGCATCGGTTTGGTAAGTCGGTATGACCCCCTAGCCGAAACAGTGCTCTACCCCCAATGGTGTTCGTCCGAGGCGCTACCTAAATAGCTTTCGGGGAGAACCAGCTATCACCGAGTTTGATTAGCCTTTCACCCCTATCCACAAGTCATCCCCTGGCTTTTCAACGACAGTGGGTTCGGTCCTCCGATGCCTGTTACGGCACTTTCAACCTGCTCATGGATAGATCACTCGGTTTCGGGTCTATACCCTGCAACTAGACGCCCTATTAAGACTCGGTTTCCCTACGGCTCCCCTATTCGGTTAACCTCGCTACAGAATATAAGTCGCTGACCCATTATACAAAAGGTACGCGGTCACGGAACAAGTCCGCTCCCACTGCTTGTACGCACACGGTTTCAGGTTCTATTTCACTCCCCTCACAGGGGTTCTTTTCGCCTTTCCCTCACGGTACTGGTTCACTATCGGTCAGTCAGGAGTATTTAGCCTTGGAGGATGGTCCCCCCATCTTCATACAGGATTTCTCGTGTCCCGCACTACTTAATATGCTTCTTCTAATGTTTCGAATACGGGACTATCACCCACTATGGTCAGCTTTCCCACACTGTTCTTCTACATTAGAGTCCGTCGGCTCCTCCCCGTTCGCTCGCCGCTACTAGGGGAATCTCATTTGATGTCTTTTCCTCGAGTTACTGAGATGTTTCACTTCACTCGGTTCGCTTCCTAATAAATTAGGATACCTAGCTTATGCTAGGTGGGTTTCCCCATTCAGAAATCTCCGGATCGCAGGATATTGCCACCTCCCCGAAGCTTATCGCAGGCTGTCACGTCTTTCTTCGCCTCTGACTGCCAAGGCATCCACCATGTGCGCTTCATTACTTGACCATACAACCCCAATTAGTCTTAGGATTCTATGTAGTAATGATAACGATATCACCTATGTTTACGCTTGATTCAGTTCTCTTTACTTTCGATAACCAACCCTTGGGATAACAACTGATGTCATTAAAGGTTGATTATCAGGTTAAATTATATATTGTGTATATATAACTTAACCCAGACTCATATCTATGTTTTTAAATAATCATAATGCCTTCGTCAGGTCATTATCATCTGTATAAAACAGAAGAAAATAATCTATATATAAAATTACTTTGTTCTGCTTTCGCTTCACTCTATATCATGGTGGAGCCAAGGAGAGTCGAACTCCTGACCTCCTGCGTGCAAGGCAGGCGCTCTACCAACTGAGCTATGGCCCCGTAGTTATTTGGTGGGTCTGATAAGACTTGAACTTATGACCCCCGCGTTATCAACACGGTGCTCTAACCAACTGAGCTACAGACCCCGAGCTTAGCTTAAACTAAAGAACAACTTGTTGTGAATTCTTGCTGACCGAATGTCGTTTTTAAGGAGGTGATCCAGCCGCAGGTTCCCCTACGGCTACCTTGTTACGACTTCACCCCAGTCATTGACCACACCGTGGTGATCGCCCTCCTAAGTTAGGCTAACCACTTCTGGTGCAATCAACTCCCATGGTGTGACGGGCGGTGTGTACAAGGCCCGGGAACGTATTCACCGCGGCATTCTGATCCGCGATTACTAGCGATTCCGACTTCATGGAGTCGAGTTGCAGACTCCAATCTGGACTACGATAGGCTTTTTGAGATTCGCATCACATCGCTGTGTAGCTGCCCTCTGTACCTACCATTGTAGCACGTGTGTAGCCCTGGTCGTAAGGGCCATGATGACTTGACGTCGTCCCCGCCTTCCTCCAGTTTGTCACTGGCAGTATCCTTAGAGTTCCCGGCCAAACCGCTGGTAACTAAGGAAAAGGGTTGCGCTCGTTGCGGGACTTAACCCAACATCTCACGACACGAGCTGACGACAGCCATGCAGCACCTGTATCACAATTCCCGAAGGCACTCCCGTATCTCTACAGGATTCTGTGTATGTCAAGACCAGGTAAGGTTCTTCGCGTTGCATCGAATTAAACCACATGCTCCACCGCTTGTGCGGGCCCCCGTCAATTCATTTGAGTTTTAACCTTGCGGCCGTACTCCCCAGGCGGTCTACTTATTGCGTTAGCTGCGTCACTAAGAGATCAAGTCCCCCAACGACTAGTAGACATCGTTTACGGCGTGGACTACCAGGGTATCTAATCCTGTTTGCTACCCACGCTTTCGAACCTCAGTGTCAGTATGATGCCAGGAAGCTGCCTTCGCCATCGGTATTCCTTCAGATCTCTACGCATTTCACCGCTACACCTGAAATTCTACTTCCCTCTCACCTACTCTAGCTAACCAGTATCAGATGCAGTTCCCAGGTTAAGCCCAGGGATTTCACATCTGACTTAATTAGCCACCTACGCTCGCTTTACGCCCAGTAATTCCGATTAACGCTTGCACCCTCTGTATTACCGCGGCTGCTGGCACAGAGTTAGCCGGTGCTTATTCTGCAGCTAATGTCATCGCTTATGGGTATTAACCATAAGGTCTTCTTCACTGCTTAAAGTGCTTTACAACCAAAAGGCCTTCTTCACACACGCGGCATGGCTGGATCAGGGTTCCCCCCATTGTCCAATATTCCCCACTGCTGCCTCCCGTAGGAGTCCGGACCGTGTCTCAGTTCCGGTGTGGCTGATCATCCTCTCAGACCAGCTACAGATCGTCGCCTTGGTAGGCCTTTACCCCACCAACTAGCTAATCTGACTTAGGCTCATCTAATAGCGAGAGCTACAAGTAGCCCCCTTTCTCCCGTAAGACGTATGCGGTATTAATTCGAGTTTCCCCGAGCTATCCCCCACTACTAGGCAGATTCCTAAGCATTACTCACCCGTCCGCCGCTAATCCAGTCTAGCAAGCTAGACCTTCATCGCTCGACTTGCATGTGTTAAGCCTGCCGCCAGCGTTCAATCTGAGCCATGATCAAACTCTTCAGTTTAATCTTCTTGGAATCTTTTAAGATGATTCCTAATCTTGGCTCATTCTTTAATCGTATAGTCTTTCGACTACTGGCATTTTATTGCTCATTCGTATGTTCGTAATGAATTAACTTTTGAGTTTTCTTGCCTTAAAGAATGATAATCTTTTTATAGTTAGTCTTTGACCAACTTTAATTCATTAACATTCTGTGTCAGCAAAAATCCACACAAGTTGTTCTTTAGTTTGCTTTTAAATAGTTGACATACAATGTCTTCCATTGTATGTTATATCTAAACTAAGATAGCCTTCAATTTGAAGTTACTCATATTTGAGTGTTTATCTTGCTTAGTGAGCCATCCAGTATATCATGTTTTTAATATCTGTCAAGCTTTTTTTCAATTCTTTTTTTCTTCGTTTCAATCTAAACCCTTCCATTCAACAATTAATCAATTGTTTCATTAAAGTGTTTAGCTCGTCCCGATGAGGTGCGTATTATACGCTAATCTCCCTCACTGTCAAGAAGTTTTTTATCTTTAT
>NZ_VEWM01000074.1 GCF_020662265.1 Psychrobacter sp. I-STPA6b | reverse complement strand
AAAGAGAGAGGAGGAGGAAGAGGAAGAGGGGGAGAAGAGAAAGGGGGGAAGGGGGGGAAAGAGGAGAGAAGAAAAAAGAGGGGGGGGGGAAGAAAAGAGAAGGAGGGGGGGGAGGAAAGAAAGGAGGGGAGGGGGGGGGGGGGGGGAGGGGGGGAAAGGGGAGAAAAAGAGGAAAGAAGAAGAAGAAGGAGGAGGGGGGAGGGAAGGGGGGAGAGAAGGGGGGGAGAAGAAGGGGGGGGAGGGGGGGAGGAAAGGGGGGAGGGAGAGGGAGAAAGGAGAGGGGAAGGAGGGGAGAGGGGGGAAGGGAGGAAGGGAAGGAAGGAAGGAGGGAGGAGGAAGAAAGGAGGGAAGAAAGAAGGAAGAAAAAGAGGGGGAGGGAAAAAAAGGAAGGGAAAAAATACATATTTTTATCCATCATGTGCTTTCCTCTTTGTCTATAGC
>NZ_VEWM01000106.1 GCF_020662265.1 Psychrobacter sp. I-STPA6b | reverse complement strand
TGTTTAGTTATGTGTTAAAACCAGCGGATTTAACTGTAACTAAAGATCAAGAACTCTGGGATACATGAGATTTCTTTTACCTCTCTGTATTCAGAGCAAAAAGAGAGCCCCCTGACAGAATCGAACTGTCGACCTTTTCCTTACCATGGAAACGCTCTGCCGACTGAGCTAAGGGGGCAATCACGTTGACGGGAGATTCGCTCTCTCACCAAGCTTCTTGAAGATTACCGGACAGTGGCGTCCATGACAAATCGCCAGGACAAAGGTAACAACTCATGAACAACAAGTCTTTAAAAGAACATAAAGCAATAGGACACTCTGTGGACAACAGAACAGCGCACAGAAACGTTCCTCTAGACGACATAACCCCCGCACAGCAGAAGAATAATGCGGGGGTTATGTAACTATTGAGAGTGCCAGGTCAAGGATTCGAACCTTGGTAGGC
>NZ_VEWM01000139.1 GCF_020662265.1 Psychrobacter sp. I-STPA6b | reverse complement strand
GTATTCGTAATAGGCTTTTGTTGGCGCGTTGTATTGCAAACCTGAGGCGTTGATTAGTTTGTTTTCGTCAGAAATGGTTCCGTAAACGGTTCTTAAACCTATAATTTCGCGCCAGTTTAGTTTTCTCATGAATGGAACTCGTGAGAAAATTTTACCGTTAAAGTTATGTTCCCAAACGAATGTTGCGTATTCGTCGGCAACAAATTCATAAAAATTAAGGTTACTAAACGTATTTCCAATTATGAAATAGGTTTGGTTTCCTGGTACAACGCTTAGCAATCCTAATGGAATTTTACCAAAGGTTTTTCCAAGTTCCATTGTTAAATTGGTTCTTCCAAGTGGTCCGATAATTATGGGTTGCTTGTAATAAAGTTGCACTTTTTGATAATCGAAATCGCTGTTTAAAAGTCCTTTAAATCCTTGACTGTAATTTACGAAAAAGCGGC
>NZ_VEWM01000039.1 GCF_020662265.1 Psychrobacter sp. I-STPA6b | reverse complement strand
CCTCCGGATCATCCCCGACAGCGCCTTGCCCGCGCCGATCTCCCAGAACTCGGTCACCCCGGCTCCGGCCATATTGGCGATGGATTCGCGCCAGCGCACCGTGCCGGTCACCTGTTCGACCAGCAGGCGGCGGATGGCGCCGGGCTCGATTACCGCCTCGGCGCGGACATTGGCGATCAGCGGCACGGCGGGCGGCTGGATATCCACCCCCGCCAGCGCATCGGCCATCGCAGCCGCCGCAGGCTGCATCAGCACCGAATGGAAGGGGGCCGACACGGGCAGCAGCACCGCACGCTTGGCGCCTGCCGCCTTCATCGCCTCGGCGGCCCGCTCGACCGCGCCCTTGTGCCCCGAGATGACGACCTGACCCGGATCATTGTCATTGGCGGCCTGCACGACCTCGTCGCCGCCGATCTCGCGGGCGATGCGGTCCACCGTCTCGAAAT
>NZ_VEWM01000117.1 GCF_020662265.1 Psychrobacter sp. I-STPA6b | reverse complement strand
GTTGGTGGATTATTAATTGGTAATGACGTAGCGGCTATGATGCAGTAGTAGCTGACTGACCTGTCTGGCGTGCCTCAAGCTCTGACTTGGGAATCCACGCCCATATCATCTCGACGCTGATCGGTTCACGATCGCTATCAGACTCTCGATCATCAATGACACAAGGGATGACCATCTCGCCCTTTGGCGTGTCCAAAATATGTTGGCGCTGCTCGTCACTGAGAGTGGCGATAGCCGCTACTTGGCCTTTTTTAAGAGGGCGATAAAAATTCACTTGGTAAGATTTGACCAATAGTACCCGATCGGTAGGTAGGTTTAAGCCTAGGATAAAGCCAGTGGCCGTTTCAGCCAATAAGGTAATAGCGACAGCATGGATAGTGCCAATATGATTCTGTACTGATTTGTCATTATTTAGGCTAACGACTACTTGATTTGGGGTAACGGTC
>NZ_VEWM01000047.1 GCF_020662265.1 Psychrobacter sp. I-STPA6b | reverse complement strand
GCCCCAGACCGCGGGCGACGGCGGCGCCGCGCGTGGCGATATCGGCCAGATCCTCGGGCTCGGGCCATTCATGAACCAGCGTGTCGCCGATCAGCACGATCCGGCCCCGGTGCAGCACGGCGGTGATCCCCACCGCGCCGTCCTGCGGGCGCACGTCGAAGACCTGCCCGATCTGCGCCAGAACCGGGGCGTTCTTGCGCGTCACCCCGGTGACCAGCCCGTCGCCATGCCCATGGGCCAGCATCAGGGCGGCGAAGACATGGCGGTCGCGATTGGCCAGCTTGAAGGCATCCTCGCGGTCCACGCCCTTGCGTTGCAGGCGCTGGTAAAGAAACTCGTGATAGCTATCCAGATGGCGGGTATTGGCGGCATTCACGACGCTGATCTCGCGATAGGCGTCGCCCATGCCAAGCGCCTCCAGTTCGGCGCGGACCTCGGCCTCGCGG
>NZ_VEWM01000040.1 GCF_020662265.1 Psychrobacter sp. I-STPA6b | reverse complement strand
CCTCCCCCCCTTTCCTTCCCTCTCCCCCCCCTCCCCTTCTTTCCTCTCCTTTTTTCCCTCCCCTTCTTCTCCTTCCCCCCCTCCTTCCTCTCTCCTCTCTTCTCCTTTTTTTTCCCCCTTCCCTCCCTTTTTCCCCTTTCTCTCCTCCCTTCCCCTTTCCCCTTCTTCCTTCCTTTCCCTTCTCTTTCCCCCTCTTCCCTCCTCCTTTCTTCTCCTCTTTTTTTTCCCCCCTCTCCCTCTCCTCCTTCCCCTCCCCCCTTTTCTCTCCCCTTCCTTTCTCCTTTCCCTCCTCCTCCCCTCTCCCTCTCTCTCCTTTCTTCCCCTTTCTCCCTTCCCCCCCTTTTCTCTTTTTCCCCCTTCCCCCTCCCTCTCCCCTCCTTTTCCTCCCTTTTCTCCCCTTCTTCCCCTCCCTCTTTCTTCCCCTTTCCTTTTTCCCCCCTCCTTCC
>NZ_VEWM01000044.1 GCF_020662265.1 Psychrobacter sp. I-STPA6b | reverse complement strand
GCCACATCATGTGGGAGGGGTCCCAGTTCAGGCCGAAAGCTTCGCGGTGGCCGATCGCCTCAAGGGTCCGCACGGTGGTCCAGTAGTCGTAGGCAATTTCGGAGGGATGGACCTCGTGGGCGAACCGGACACCGCATTCGTCAAAGACGTCCAGGATGGGGTTCCACCGGTCGGCGAAGTCTTGGTAGCCGGCGTCGATGACCTTTTCGGGGACGGGCGGGAACATGGCCACGTACTGCCAGATGGAGGAGCCGGTGAAGCCGACGACGGTGTCCACCCCGAGTGCTTTGGCGAGCCGGGCGGTGTGTTGCATTTCTTCGGCGGCGCGTTGGCGGACACCTTCGGGATCGCCGTCGCCCCAGACCTTGGAACCCACGATCGCTTCGTGCCGGAAGTCGATGGGGTCATCGCAGACGGCCTGGCCCTTGAGGTGGTTGGAGATAGCC
>NZ_VEWM01000110.1 GCF_020662265.1 Psychrobacter sp. I-STPA6b | reverse complement strand
CCTCACGAATGGTAAAAAAGTTACCCAATGATTTAGACATCTTCTCACCGTCAACATTGATAAAGCCAACGTGCATCCAGTTGCGTGCGTACTCACAGCCATTTGCCGCTTCTGACTGAGCAATCTCATTTTCGTGATGCGGGAATTGCAGGTCATGACCACCGCCATGAATATCAAAGGTCGAGCCAAGACACTGATTCGACATTGCTGAGCACTCAATGTGCCAGCCTGGGCGACCTTGCCCCCAAGGAGATTCCCATTGCGGCTCACCTGGCTTGGCAGCCTTCCACAGTACAAAGTCAAATGGATTGTTCTTTTTTGACTCAATCTCTACCCTAGACCCTGCTTGCATATCCTCTAATTTACGACCCGATAACTTGCCATAGCCGGCAAATTTTTCGACCGCATAATACACATCACCATTGTCAGCAGGATAAGCATAGTCA
>NZ_VEWM01000041.1 GCF_020662265.1 Psychrobacter sp. I-STPA6b | reverse complement strand
CTATAACCGCTATTGTTAATAGCTTACACAATCGTAAATTAACAAGTTATCTTGTGTAAAAGCTAGAGATTAGCAAAGGATTTGACTATTGTTTGACTTAATAATGCGTTACTATAGTACTATTTAGGTAAGCTTCTGCTTTTTAAAATAGGTTGAATTTTATCTTAAAACAATTTAATTATCTGACGTGCGAAGCAGAAGCTTAGTAACTAAATGAGGGTCGCAAGCTTTGGCTGGTTTCTAATTAGTGGTTCATAAAATGGTAGCATCTAAAGATTATCGCCCTTGAACTCTAAATCAAGCTTGACTATAGAGCATAGTTTTACCAAACCTAAGTCTATTATTTTGGTGCGTGCCTTGTTTGATTATTTTGTATTCTCCTATAAGTTAACAAATCGCTTGGATAAAAAACGAAGTGTAACTGCTTCGTTGTTATAGATGGCTTAAAGG
>NZ_VEWM01000132.1 GCF_020662265.1 Psychrobacter sp. I-STPA6b | reverse complement strand
ATAAAAGAGGAACAACCCATGGCAAAGGCCAAGTTTGAAAGAAACAAACCACACGTCAACGTAGGAACCATTGGACACGTTGACCACGGAAAAACAACCCTAACAGCAGCCATCGCAACCGTAGCTGCAAAACACTTTGGTGGTGAAGCAAAAGACTACGCCTCAATTGACAGTGCACCAGAAGAAAAAGCACGTGGTATCACCATTAACACCAGTCACATCGAATATGACACCGAAGCACGTCACTACGCACACGTAGACTGCCCAGGACACGCTGACTACGTTAAAAACATGATTACCGGTGCTGCCCAGATGGACGGTGCAATCTTAGTTGTATCAGCAACAGACGGCCCAATGCCACAAACACGTGAGCACATCCTACTATCACGTCAGGTTGGCGTACCATACATCATGGTATTCATGAACAAATGTGACATGGTAGATGACGAAGAACTACTAGAACTAGTAGAAATGGAAGTACGTGAATTACTAAGTGACTACGACTTCCCAGGTGACGACACCCCAATCATCAAAGGATCTGCCCTAGAAGCCCTAAACGGCTCAGACGGACAATATGGCGAACCAGCAGTAGTAGAACTACTAGAAACCCTAGACAGCTACATCCCAGAGCCAGAGCGTGACATCGACAAAGACTTCCTAATGCCGATTGAAGACGTATTCTCAATCTCAGGACGTGGAACGGTCGTAACAGGACGTGTAGAATCAGGCATCATCAAAGTAGGTGACGAAATCGAAATCGTTGGTATCAAACCTACCACCAAAACAACCTGTACTGGTGTAGAAATGTTCCGCAAACTGCTAGACGAAGGTCGTGCAGGTGAGAACTGTGGTGTACTACTACGTGGTACCAAACGTGAAGACGTACAACGTGGACAAGTATTGGCTAAACCAGGCTCAATCACCCCACACACCAAATTTGACGCAGAAGTATACGTACTAAGCAAAGAAGAAGGTGGACGTCACACGCCATTCCTAAATGGCTACCGTCCACAGTTCTACTTCCGTACCACAGACGTAACAGGTGCTATCACCCTACAAGAAGGCACAGAAATGGTAATGCCAGGTGATAACGTAGAAATGAGCGTAGAGCTAATCCACCCAATCGCGATGGACAAAGGCTTACGTTTCGCTATTCGTGAAGGTGGTCGTACTGTAGGTGCTGGTGTTGTTTCTACAGTAAAAGACTAAGCTGTTAATAATACACAGTGACTATTAGGCTGTTAAAGCCTAAGATAAAAACCGTATCATTAGTGTGATGCGGTTTTTTTTATTAATTTTTTGTGCTACCTTCCTTAAATAGTTTTTTAAATAGATTCTTAAATAAGTTGTTGCGTGCTTACATTTTGTCATTACCTTTGATAGATAGATAAAATCAGCTTATCTGGTCAAACCTGTAAATTTTAGACTATAGTCTACTCATATGTTACAATTATTGCATCATGGAGAGAGCGCTTACATCAAGAAGAAACATCGTAAGAATGAAAAATTTGTATAAGACCTTGCAATTCTCATAAAACCTTGTATAATTGTCAGCCTTAACTCTTATAGGCGATTGGCTCAATTGGTAGAGCATCGGTCTCCAAAACCGAGGGTTGTAGGTTCGAGTCCTACATCGCCTGCCATTTCTTAGACTACTAAGCACTTCCTCATCTCAACATGATAGCGGCGAAATTCTTCTGGTCGATCTTAGTCATAAGGCAAGTTCATTATGAGCAAGAATAAAGATAACCTCGATACTAAGTTATCTGACGCAAAGATGACGGCAAAAGCATTGCTTAGTAAGCGAAAAAAACACACCACAGCAGTTGAAGTAGCAAAAACTCGCTCACCAAAAGACATGGTACTTTGGTTGTTAGCGATAGTTTGCTTGATTAGTGCAACTTTAGTAAATCAGCATCTACCAGGGTACTGGCAGTTAGCAAATGATATGTGGGTACGTATTGGCATCATTGTGGCACTTGTGGTCTTTGCTTTTATTTGTTTGGCGATGACTAATCAAGGTACTGCATTTAAAGTATTATTAAAAGATGCTAGCGTTGAATTGCGCCGAGTCACTTGGCCATCCAAACAAGAAACTTTTCAATACACATGGCAAGTACTTTTAGTTATTGGTATTGTGGCAATATTTGTATGGTTATTAGATAACTTCTTCAATTGGTTGGTCGGTTTATTTATTGGCTAGTTTAAAATTGTATTTAGAAGTGAAAACGTTAACTCACGATATATGATTTCGTGAGTTAAATTTATAAGACAACCACTATTTGAAAATAAAATAGATGTCTAAGTAATTGAATAAACATTAATTAATGTAACTAAGTAACATAGATATTATTATTTGTGTGTTTTAAAAATTATTTCTGGAGAGAGATATGCGCTGGTATATTGTGCAAGCATTTTCAGGTTATGAAAAGCAAGTTCAACGCTCATTGATTGAGCGTATCAAGCGTAGTGAACACGCAGATAAGTTCGGTGATGTATTGGTTCCCGTCGAAGAAGTCGTCGAAATGAAAGATGGGAAAAAACGTAAAAGTGAGCGTAAATTCTTTCCTGGATATGTACTTATCCAAATGGAGATGAATAGCGACACATGGCATATTGTTAATGAATGCCCACGTATTACAGGATTTGTTGGTGGTACACCAGAAAATCCAGCACCAATTACTCAAGTAGAAGCTGATAGAATTTTAAACCGCTTGAAGCAGTCAGATAGTACACCTAGACCTAAAACATTATTTGAGCCAGGTGAAGAGGTATTGGTTATTGATGGACCATTCACTGACTTTAAAGGTCTGGTTGAAAAAGTTGACTATGAAAAGTCAAAACTGCAACTGACAGTAAATGTATTTAATCGACCCACACAGGTCGAGCTTGAGTTTAGTAAAGTTGAAAAACTAGACTAAACAATTTAACCACTGGGGAGCTGAGTTTGGGCTTAATGTTGTCAACTTAGGACTAAATAGGCGTTATCACCCACAAAGGAGTAAATCATGGCTAAAAAGATTGATGGTTACATCAAACTACAAGTGCCTGCGGGTAAAGCAAACCCTTCACCACCAATTGGTCCTGCATTGGGTCAAAAAGGTGTGAATATCATGGCATTCTGTAAAGAATTCAACGCAGCGACTTCTGGTATGGAACCTGGTCTACCAATTCCAACAGAAATCACTGTTTATAATGATAAATCATTCACATTTATCATGAAGTCACCACCAGCAGCTTTCTTATTACGTCAAGCTGCCGGTATTGCAAAAGGCTCTGGCACACCAAATACTGCAAAAGTTGGTAAAGTGACTCGCGCTCAATTAGAAGAAATTGTGCAAACCAAACAAGCAGATATCACAGCTGCTGATATGGATGCTGCTGTGCGTACCATCGCTGGTACTGCACGTTCAATGGGCATCACTGTGGAGGGTGTGTAAATGGCTAAGTTAACTAAACGTCAAAAACTGATTCAAGAGCGTGTTGAAAACGAAAAATTATATACGCTTGAAGAAGCTGTTGAGATCTTAAATGATTTACCACCAGCAAAATTCAAAGAGTCAATTGATATCGCTATTAATCTTGGTGTAGACCCTCGTAAATCTGACCAAGTAGTACGTGGTGCGACAAACTTACCAGCAGGTACTGGTAAAACCAAACGCGTTGCAGTATTTGCTCAAGGTGCTGCTGCTGAAGCCGCTAAAGAAGCAGGTGCTGATGTTGTTGGTTTTGAAGACTTAGCTGAAGACATCAAAGCTGGTAACATGGACTTTGATGTTGTTATTGCTGCACCAGATGCGATGCGTGTTGTTGGTCAGTTAGGTACTATTTTAGGTCCTCGTGGTCTTATGCCAAACCCTAAAGTTGGTACAGTAACACCTAACGTTGCAGAAGCAGTTGCTAACACAAAAGCTGGTCAGGCCCAGTATCGTGTTGATAAAGCAGGTATCATTCATACAACAATCGGTCAAATTGGTTTTACACCAGAGCAGATCGTAGAGAATGCTAAAGCTTTATTAAGCGACCTAAAACGTGCAAAACCTGCAACTTCTAAAGGTGTGTATATCAAAAAAATTACACTATCTAGCACGATGGGTCCGGGTCTAACAATTGATCCAGTACCACACCGTATGGCGAAGTAATTGATACAAAATATTTAAATTAATAGATATTATTATTTAGCTCAGCACACGGGTTGTGCTGTCTAAGACCGTAGGTAACGATAGAGTAGGTCATAGATAGGCAGTCATTTTTTATAAAAATGTGATTGTATTTTTGGCATATTTTTAGTTGTAAATGTTTCACTCTAATATCAGTGATGATAATGGAAGACGGCCTACGCAGACGGTAGAGGAAGAAAAATATAAGAATGTAATATTTTTTATTTTTCTAGTCACCGTATTAAGTCGCAAGCTAATGTGGCTGAATCATTCTAGTTACATTAGCTTATTAACTGGTTTATTACTATTAAGAGATTAATAAGTAATAATATGGAGACAACCCATGGCATTAAATCTTCAAGACAAACAAGCAATTGTTGCTGATGTGAATGAAGCTGCCAAAGGTGCCTTATCTGCTGTAGTCGCTGATTCACGCGGTGTTACAGTAGCGGACATGACCAAATTGCGTAAAACTGCACGCGAAGCTGGTGTCGACATGCGTATTGTACGTAACACTTTGTTACGCCGTGCGCTTGCTGGTACTGACTATGAGTGTGTAATGGATACACTAGTTGGTCCTACTCTTATTGCGTTCTCAAATGAACATCCAGGTGCTGCTGCCCGTTTGTTTAAAGAGTTTGCAAAAGGGAACAAAGAGTTCGAAATTAAGGGTGCTGCCTTTGAAGGTGAGTTTATTGATGCAGCTTCTATCGATCGCTTAGCGACATTACCTACTTACGACGAAGCAATTGCACGTCTAATGGGTACTATGAAAGAAGCATCTGCTGGCAAACTTGCTCGTACACTTGCTGCATTACGCGATCAAATGGAAGGAGAAGCTGCTTAATTGCGCTTGCTCATTCATTAACAACATATTTATATATTTATATTAGGAATAATTGCTATGTCATTATCTAACCAAGAAATCCTTGATGCAATCGCTGAAAAATCAGTAATGGAAATCGTAGAGCTTATCTCTATGATGGAAGAAAAATTCGGTGTTTCTGCTGCTGCTCTAGCTGCTGCTCCTGCTGCTGGTGGTGATGCTGCTGGTGGTGCTGAAGAGAAAGACGAATTTGACGTTATTCTTGCAAGCTTCGGTGACAAGAAAGTTGCTGTTATTAAAGCCGTTCGTGAAGCAACTGGCCTTGGCTTGAAAGAAGCGAAAGAGCTTGTAGAAGGCGCTCCAGCTCCATTGAAAGAAGGCGTATCTAAAGCAGAAGCTGAAGAGTTGAAAGCGAAGCTTGAAGAAGCTGGTGCTTCTATCGAATTAAAATAGTTTTGTAATTCTATTTTGATGCTTCAAGCATATGTTAGATAATAGAAATATTATTTAACAACAAGGGTCAGTAATGATTTGCATTACTGACCCTTTTGTATTATAATGCTCCACTTGACCTTTTGTATGTGCCACAATATGCTGTTTTATTCATTATTATCACGAATAGCAAGGGGTAAATACAAGTTAAAGGACAGGCAATCTGCATGTACATAATGATTTCATCCGTGAATCTAACATATTTGTTTTTAAGCTAAGCATAGTTTATGTTTGGCGTTTTGTCGTGCCTGTGACTTAGTCATGTATACCTTTTATAGTTGATCCGTATATATCTGATATTTACGGTCTTTTTGGTTTCTAACTGCTAGGTCGTTCTCATATTTTCGTTTCTGTTGTTTTAGTTGATTGTCCTTATTATTAAGTAATATGACAAGTTAACTGGCAACCTTCTTATTCTGACTGTCTACTGTAAGGACTCTCGATGGCATACTCTTATACTGAAAAAAAGCGAATTCGCAAAAGTTTTGCCCAGCTGCCCAATGTCATGGATATACCATATCTATTGGCAATTCAAGTGGATTCCTACGAGCAATTTTTACAGGAGCATAAAAAGCCGAAAGGTCGTGAAAATACTGGATTACAAGCTGCCTTCTCTTCTATTTTTCCGATAGAAAGTCATACTGGAAATGCAGAGCTACAGTTTGTTGAGTATTATTTAGGTGAGCCTGAGTTTGATGAGCGTGAGTGTATTTTACGTGGCTCTACTTTTGCTGCTCCATTACGTGTAAAAATTCGCTTGGTTATCAAAGATAAAGATAGCAAAGATAAAAATAGTAAAGCGGCGATCAAAGACATTCGTGAGCAGAATGTTTATATGGGCGAAATGCCATTAATGACAGAGAATGGTACATTCATTATTAATGGTACAGAGCGTGTGATTGTATCGCAGTTGCACCGTTCTCCAGGTGTGTTCTTTGACCATGATAAAGGTAAGTCACACTCTAGTGGTAAAGTGCTTTATAACGCACGCATTATTCCTTATCGTGGTTCATGGTTAGACTTTGAGTTTGATGCTAAAGATTTAGTATATGCACGTATTGACCGTCGTCGTAAGCTGTTAGCGTCTATTATTTTACGTGCGCTTGGTTTAGAAACTAATGAAATTTTAGATATCTTCTTTGACAAAGTTGCTGTTTATAAAGGTGCAGAGCAGTTTGAGATTGACCTGATACCTGACCGCTTACGTGGAGAGATGGCACAGTTTGATATCGTTTCTCCAGCTGGAGATGTGATTGTTGAGCAGGGCAAGCGTATCAATGCACGTCGTATTCGCCAAATTGAAGAGGCGGGTATGAAGAAGCTGGCAGTGCCAGATGAGTACTTGTATGAGCGTATTTTAGCAGAAGATATTGTGGTGAATGATGAAGTCATCGCTCGTGCGAATACGTTAATTGACCATGAGTTGTTAGTGAAGTTAAGCGCATTGGGTGATGAGTTCACTGAGTTTAGTATTCTATTCACCAATGATATTGACCATGGTACTTATATTGCTGACACACTACGTGCTGATAGCACTGCTAGCCGTGAAGAAGCGCTAGTTGAGATTTATAAAGTCATGCGTCCAGGTGAGCCACCAACACTAGATACGGCTGAAAAATTGTTTGAAAGCATGTTCTTTAATGCAGATCGTTATGATTTATCTAATGTTGGACGGATGAAGTTTAACCGTCGTTTGGGTCGTCCTTTTGAGAACTCTGATGACCCTGATGTACAGCGTGAGCAGAGCGTTCTTTCAAATGAAGACATCATTGATGTTTTAAAAGAGCTGATAGAAATTCGTAATGGTCGAGGTGAGGTTGATGATATTGACCACCTAGGTAACCGTCGTATTCGTTCAGTAGGTGAGATGGCTGAAAACCAATTCCGTGTTGGTTTGGTACGTGTTGAGCGTGCAGTTAAAGAGCGTTTAAGCTCAGCTGAATCTGATAACTTATCTCCGCAAGATTTGATTAATTCAAAACCTGTGGCAGCAGCTGTTAAAGAATTCTTTGGCTCAAGCCAGTTGTCACAGTTTATGGATCAGAACAACCCATTATCTGAGATTACCCATAAGCGCCGTGTTTCTGCTTTAGGTCCTGGTGGTTTGACCCGTGAGCGTGCAGGCTTTGAGGTTCGAGACGTTCATGATACTCACTATGGTCGTGTATGTCCGATTGAGACACCAGAGGGTCCAAACATTGGTTTGATTAACTCATTGGCAGTTTATGCTCGTACCAATAGCTTTGGTTTCTTAGAGACACCTTATCGTAAAGTGGTTGATGGTAAAGTAACCGATGATATTGAGTATCTATCTGCCATCGAAGAAGTTGGTACTGTGATTGCACAGGCAGATTCACCTATGAATGAGCAAGGTGAGTTGTCTGAAGATATGGTTATGGTACGTAGCTACGGTGAATCTGTACGTATGCCAAGTGATAAAGTGACGCATATGGATGTTTCACCTCGTCAGGTTGTTTCTGTTGCTGCTAGTCTGATTCCATTCTTGGAGCATGATGATGCGAACCGTGCTTTGATGGGTTCAAACATGCAACGTCAGGCTGTACCAACATTGCGTACAGATAAGCCTTTAGTTGGTACTGGTATGGAGCGTCACGTGGCTCGTGACTCTGGTGTTTGTGTGATTGCAAAACGTGGTGGTGTCATTGAAGACGTTGATGCTTCACGTATTGTTGTACGTGTTCATGAAGATGAGATGCAAGCGGGTGAGGCAGGTATTGATATTTATAACCTAATTAAATATACCCGTTCAAACCAAAATACTTGTATTAACCAACGTATTATCGTTAACCAAGGTGATGAGATTGCTCGTGGTGATATCTTAGCAGATGGTCCTTCTACTGACTTAGGTGAGTTGGCATTGGGTCAAAATATGCGTGTGGCATTTATGCCATGGAACGGATATAACTTTGAGGACTCAATTTTATTATCTGAGCGTGTGGTTAAAGAAGACCGTTTCACTACCATTCATATTCAAGAATTGACTTGTGTGGCTCGTGATACCAAATTAGGTACAGAAGAGATTACGGCTGATATTCCAAACGTTGGTGAAGCAGCCTTATCAAGCCTAGATGAAGCTGGTATTGTTTATATCGGTGCAGAGGTTGATGCTGGTGATATCTTAGTAGGTAAAGTGACACCAAAAGGTGAAACTCAATTAACCCCTGAAGAAAAACTATTGCGGGCAATCTTTGGTGAAAAAGCAGCCGATGTGAAAGATACTTCTTTACGTGTGCCTTCATCAACCAAAGGTACGGTCATTGATGTACAGGTCTTTACTCGTGATGGTGTAGAAAAAGACAGCCGTGCGAAAGCCATTGAAAAAGCTCAGCTTGATAGTTACCGTAAAGACTTAAAAGAAGAGCTTCGTATTTTTGAAGAAGCAGCTCGTAGTCGTATTGGTACACTACTTGATGGACAAAAAATCAGTGGTGGTGCAGGCTTAAAGTCTGGTACAACTTTAGGTCTTGCTGAGCTAAGCGAAATGAGCCTTGAAACATTATTGGATATCCAGCCTGTAGAAGAAGAAATCGCAGAGCGTTTAACCCAAATTGCAGACTTCTTGAGTGACAAGCAAGAAGATATTGAGACGAAGTTTGCTGAGAAAAAACGCAAACTAACTGCGGGTGATGATTTAGCACATGGTGTACAAAAAATCGTTAAAGTCTACTTAGCAGTGAAACGTCGTATTCAGCCTGGTGATAAGATGGCAGGTCGTCATGGTAATAAGGGTGTCGTTTCTCGTATTATGCCGATTGAAGACATGCCTTATGATGAGCATGGTAATCCTGTCGACATCGTGTTAAACCCACTGGGTGTACCTTCACGTATGAATATTGGTCAGGTACTAGAAACTCACTTAGGTATGGCGGCTAAAGGTCTTGGTGATAAGATTGACCGTATGCTAAAAGCACAAGCTGCTGTAGCAGATTTACGTGAGTTTTTAGATAAAATCTATAATAAAGTTGGCGGTGAGCCAGTAGATTTAGATAGTTTGAGTGATGATGACATCATTACACTTGCCAATAATCTACGCGGTGGTGTGCCAATGGGTACAGCTGTATTTGATGGTGCAAAAGAAAGTCAAATCAAAGAGTTACTTGAGTTGGCAGATCTATCAAAAACTGGACAACAGACATTATATGATGGTCGTACAGGACAGAAGTTTGACCGCCCTGTAACCGTTGGCTATATGTATATGCTGAAGTTGAATCACTTAGTCGATGATAAGATGCATGCTCGTTCAACAGGTTCTTATTCATTAGTGACACAGCAACCACTAGGTGGTAAAGCTCAGTTTGGTGGACAGCGCTTCGGTGAGATGGAAGTCTGGGCATTAGAAGCTTATGGTGCTACTTATACGCTACAAGAGATGTTGACTGTGAAGTCTGATGATGTTGAAGGTCGTACACGTATGTACAAAAACATTGTTGATGGTGAGCAGTATATGGATCCTGGTATGCCAGAATCATTTAATGTATTAACCAAAGAAATTAAGTCGCTGGGTATTAATATTGAGCTAAAAGACAATAAGTAAAGAGATATTATTAAGAGGCAGTAAGTCATAAAGTGATGATATTTATCAGTTACTCTAAACTGGCTTACTGACTCTTGATATATCACGACTTCATTGTCGGGTAGAAAGTACGCAAATATATTCCAATCCCAACCCATTCATAGCCTTCATTGGTCTTGTAGAAGTTGGTTTATAGTGAGCTTGTTTTATTAATCATCTATTAATAAAACAAAAGAATTATCAAAACTGTAGAAGACTTTAGTAAGACTAAAACAAAGATAACGGAGAAGACGCTTGAAAGATTTACTCGATATTATGAAAAGCCCTGCCGATAATGGCAAACGTGAATTTGATAGCATTCAGATATCATTAGCTGCCCCTGAGACCATCAAATCGTGGTCTCATGGTGAAGTTAAAAAACCTGAAACGATTAACTATCGTACCTTTAAGCCTGAGCGTGATGGTTTATTCTGTGCCAAGATTTTTGGTCCAGTAAAAGACTTTGAGTGTTTATGTGGTAAATATAAACGCCGTAAGTTCCAAGGTGTGATTTGTGAAAAATGTGGTGTTGAAGTCACTACTGCCAAAGTCCGTCGTGATCGTATGGGGCATATTGACTTAGCCAGCCCTGTTGCACATATTTGGTTCTTAAAATCACTGCCTAGCCGTATTGGTTTGTTACTTGATATGACCTTGCGTGATATTGAGCGTGTTTTATATTTTGAAAGCTATATTGTGACAGATCCTGGTATGACCAGTCTGGAAAAATATCAGCTATTAGATGATGAAGATTATTATAAAGCACTAGAAGAATTTGGTGATGAGTTCATCGCAAAAATGGGTGCAGAAGCTGTTCAAGACTTGCTAAAAGACATTGACTTGGATGCTGAGATTGATGAGCTACGTGAAGAGATTCCACAAACAGGCTCTGAGACTAAGCTGAAAAAAATGTCAAAACGCTTAAAACTATTAGAAGCGTTCCGTGACTCAAATAATAAGCCTGAGTGGATGGTCATGTCAGTATTGCCTGTGCTACCACCAGACTTACGCCCACTTGTTCCTCTTGAAGGTGGACGTTTTGCGACTTCTGACTTGAATGATTTATATCGTCGAGTCATTAACCGTAATAACCGCTTAAAGCGTCTGCTTGAGCTAAATGCGCCTGATATCATCGTACGTAACGAAAAACGTATGTTGCAAGAATCAGTAGATGCGTTATTAGATAATGGTCGTCGTGGTCGCGCAATTACAGGTAGTAACAGACGTCCATTGAAGTCTTTGGCAGATATGATCAAAGGTAAACAAGGTCGTTTCCGTCAGAACTTATTGGGTAAACGTGTTGATTACTCTGGTCGTTCAGTGATTGTTGTTGGTCCAACATTACGTCTACATCAGTGTGGTCTACCAAAGAAAATGGCATTAGAATTATTTAAGCCATTTACTTACGCTAAGCTATTATCACATGGTATTGCAACGACCATTAAGCAAGCCAAGAAAATGGTTGAGCGTGAAGAGCCACCAGTATGGGATATGTTGGCGATGGTTATTCGCGAACACCCTGTATTGCTAAACCGTGCACCGACATTGCACCGTCTGGGCTTACAAGCATTTGAACCTGTACTTATTGAAGGTAAAGCGATTCAGTTGCATCCATTGGTTTGTACTGCATTTAACGCCGACTTTGACGGTGACCAAATGGCAGTACACGTGCCATTAACCCTTGAAGCACAGCTTGAATCTCGTGCTTTGATGATGTCAACCAATAATATTCTATCTCCTGCAAACGGTGATCCAATCATCGTACCATCGCAGGACGTTGTATTGGGTTTGTACTATATTAGCCGTTCGTCTATCAATGCCAAAGGTGAAGGCATGATATTCTCAACTGTGAATGAAGCATTACGTGCCATTGGCTCTAATGATTTACACGTTAATGCTAAAATTAAAGTGCGTGTGACAGAAACAGTCGTTGATGAAGACGGTAACGAAACTCAGCAAACCAGCTTAAAAGATACGGTGGCTGGACGTCTGCTAATTTGGAACATCATGCCAAAAGGTATGGCCTTTGATGAGTGTAATAAAGAGATGACCAAAAAGAACATCTCTGGACTATTAAACTCTTGCTATCGTAAGCTTGGTGTAAAAGACAGTGTTATGTTTGCTGACCAATTGATGTACCTTGGGTTTGCGCAAGCAACTTTATCAGGTGTATCTATTGGTATGGAAGACATGGTTATTCCACCAGCCAAAAAAGCCATTATTGAAGCTGCAGATGAAGAAGTACGTGAAATTGAAGAGCAGTTTGCACAAGGTTTTGTGACTGCTGGTGAGCGCTATAACAAAGTTGTTGATATCTGGTCACGTACTAATGATAAAGTTGCTAAAGCGATGATGGATAACTTAGCAACTGATAAAGTGATTAATGCTCAAGGTGAAGAAGAAGAGCAGAAGTCATTTAACTCGATTTATATCATGTCAGACTCAGGTGCTCGTGGTAGTGCGGCTCAGATTCGTCAGCTTGCTGGTATGCGTGGTCTGATGGCAAAACCAGATGGCTCTATCATTGAGACCCCAATTAAGGCAAACTTCCGTGAAGGTTTGACTGTTTTACAGTACTTTATTTCAACACACGGTGCACGTAAAGGTCTGGCTGATACTGCATTGAAAACGGCAAACTCAGGTTATTTGACCCGTCGTTTGGTTGATGTGGCACAAGACTTGGTTATTACTCAAGATGATTGTGGTACAGATAAAGGTGTGTTAATGACTCCACATATTCAAGGTGGAGAAGTTATTGAAAAGCTAGGTGATCGTGTACTTGGTCGTGTTGCTGCACAAGATGCCATTAATAAAGCTGGTGAAGTGGTTGTACCAACTGGCACATTGATTGACGAGCATTGGGTTGAAGTACTGAACGAACAAGGTATTGATGAAGTATGGGTACGTTCAGTCATTACTTGTGACGTTGCACATGGTGTGTGCTCACAGTGTTATGGTCGTGACTTGGCTCGTGGTCATAAAGTCAATATTGGTGAATCTGTTGGTGTTATGGCAGCGCAGTCTATCGGTGAGCCGGGTACACAGTTAACCATGCGTACTTTCCACGTGGGTGGTGCAGCAAGTTCTACTTCTGTAGATAACAGCGTGGCGGTGCGTAATGCTGGTGAAATTCGCTTCCATAATATGAAAACTGTAGAACATGCTGACGGTCATTTGGTTGTGGTTTCTCGCTCTGCTGAAATTGGCGTTGCTGATGACTTAGGTCGTGAGCGTGAGCGTTATAAAGTACCTTATGGCTCTTCTGTCATGGTGAAAGACTCTGATACAGTTGAGAGTGGACAGACCATCGCTAAATGGGATCCGCATACTCACCCAATTATTACAGAGTTTGCTGGTAAAGCACGCTTTAGTGATATTACAGAAGGCATGACCGCCACTGTAAAAGTGGATGATGCAACAGGTATGAGCTCATTTGAGATCCTAGCTGCTAAAGACCGTCCAAGTACTGGTAAAGACTTGCGTCCAGCCGTTATTTTAGATACACCTGAAGGCAAAGAAGTCGTTTATTTCTTACCAGCAGAGACAGTGATTCGTGTGAGTGATGGACAAGATGTCACCGCAGGCTCAGTGTTGGGTCGTGTACCACAAGCAACATCTGGTACGAAAGATATTACTGGTGGTTTGCCTCGTGTTGCTGACTTGTTTGAAGCACGTCGTCCAAAAGACCATGCAATCATGGCAGAAATGTCAGGTGTAGTAAGTTTTGGTAATGCAACTAAAGGTAAAAACCGCTTTATTATCACCAACGAAGATGGTGAAACTCATGAAGAGTTAATACCAAAATGGCGTCAAATTAACGTCTTTGAAAATGAGACGGTAGAGCGTGGTGAGGTTATCTCTGATGGTCCATTAAACCCACATGATATTTTACGGTTAAAAGGTGAAACTGCACTTGCGAACTATATCGTTAATGAAGTACAAGATGTCTATCGCCTACAAGGGGTGAAAATTAACGATAAGCATATCGAAGTCATTATTCGCCAAATGTTACGTAAAGTAGAAGTGACAGATGGTGGTGACTCAAACTACTTCAAAGGTGACCAAGTTGAATATGCTGATGTGAAAGTTTTAAATGATAAACTAATCAGTGAAGATAAATTCCCTGTTCAGTTTGAGCGTCAGTTATTAGGTATTACTAAAGCCAGCTTGGCAACAGAAAGCTTTATTTCTGCTGCTTCTTTCCAAGAAACGACGCGTGTTCTAACTGCAGCCGCAGTGACTGGTAAAGTGGATGAGCTTCGTGGCTTAAAAGAAAACGTGGTAGTTGGTCGACTTATCCCTGCTGGTACAGGTTTGGCGTATCATGAATCACGTAAGAAGAAAGCCAATGAAGCGTCATATGATGTTGATAGTGCATTAGATGCTGCATTTGATGCGCCAGTAACAACGTCTCAAGACTTTAGCAGTTTTGATGAAGCATTTGCCCAAGAGCTAAGCCAAGATAAAGGCGCTGAGTAGTTATTAAGTATTGATGACCATAAATCAATACGACTTATAAAGGCATAAAAGATATATTAAGAAAGTCAGCACTTTGCTGGCTTTTTTTATGGTTTATATTCTATCATTGAGCTTTAGCAGAATAATAAGGGTTTAAAGTATGTCAGGTAAAAATCGTGTTGCCCGCTATCAAGCAGATCGTACAAACCAGAAGTTTTATTTTTGCCGTTTAGCTTGCAAACAGGCTGTACAGGCAGTGGATAAACAGATATATCAGGCAAGCTGTGAAACAGCTATCTTTCACCTACAAGGTGCATATTTTGCATTCTTACAAGAATTAGCTCAGTTCTATCGTATTGAAGTTACTGCACCATCCATTGAATATTTAGAGGAAAAACTGGCAGAGAAAACCTTTGTGTCTCCAGAGCTAGAAAGATTAAAACAGGTCAAGCAGGTTGGGGTGTTGGCAAATATACTCAATGCATATCAGCGTTGTCAGTTTGCACCAAAACCAGAGCTGCCTTTAACAGAGGTTGCTTCAGGAGGTGATTTAATAGTAAATGTGGTTACCTTGTCTAATCAATGGTTGCCAGATGAACAAACCATACGAGGTTGGCGACAGGAGTTTATGGACTTGATAGATGCTTTACGGGCAGGAATGCAGGAGTATTAAATTTAAATATGGTCAAAGAATGATTAAGCAGATGATGTGGTATGACTTTGACTATAATATCAGAATAATGCCAAAACAAAGGTGTTTTCCTTGTTTTGGCATTAGTATGTAATATGCAAAATAGAGCGCTGTAAAATAAATCTGATTAATTATCCAAAGGTGGCAACTCATCAACAGGAGTGACTGTTAAAGGAGTGCTACGTTGCGGTTGAGTATTCGCTTCAGTCGAGTGATGAGCTGGTGCTTCTGTTGGTCTAGATTGCTGTTGAGGAGATGGCGTTGCTCTTCTCTGTTCTGGTTGATGAACAGGTGCTGGCTTCGGTTTGGGAGCTTGTCGTTGTTTGGTTGTTGCCTGTGGTGGTGTATGATTCTCTGTAGCATTTTCTTGTGATTCAGTTGAATCATCTGATTGAGTCTGCACAACCACTTCACCATTATCGGTTATATCTATAATTTCTTGTTGCTGTTTTTTAGACTTTGCTTGGTTATTAATAGATACCCATTGATGAGGTCTGTCTTTTAATTGTGTCCGCATAAAGTCTATCCAAATAGGCAGTGCTGCTGTACCGCCATATTCTCTTCTTCCCAAGGTTGAAGGTTGGTCAAAGCCTACCCAGACAATAGAAACTAGCGTAGGTTGGAATCCTGCAAACCAAGCATCTTTGGTATCATTAGTTGTACCTGTTTTACCACCAATATCAGAGCGATTAAGTACTTTTGCTTTGGTTGCTGTTCCGCGTCGTACGACATCGCGCAGAATATCTGCCATTTCATAGGCAACAGAAGAGCTTAATATGCGAGGCGCTTGATTGGCAACATTATATTGCACAGCAGGTGCACGTAGACGATCTGAGGCTGGTGTAGCATCATAGATAGCACTATTGGAAGTGTTTTCAGTTGAGGTGTCTATAATACTTTCTGCTTGAGCAGCTTGTTCTTCTACCATTGAGTCAAGTGTTTCAGCTATTTTTGCCTCTTTCGCATTATACTGTTTTAGTAATTGTTCATTTGTCTGATCCAGTTTTTTATTAAAACACAGTGCACATGCTTGTGCAGGATTTGCTTGATAGACTAGTCGGTTATTGTAGTCATATATTTGTGCAATAAAATAAGGTTGGATGCGATGTCCACCATTAGCAAAAGCTGAGTAAGCCGTTGCCATTTGTAATGGGGTTGCTTGTCCCGCACCTAACGCTAATGAAAGAGTTGTAGGCATTTTATCTTGATCTAAACCAAACTGATTTAATAAATGTCGAGCAGTTGTAATACCAATTGAGTTTAATAAACGAATAGATACAAGATTTCGAGACAAATATAACCCTTTACGTAGTGGAATATCGCCATAGTAGCGCCCATCGGAGTTTCTTGGTTTCCAGTTTCCAACTTGTAATGGACTATCTGATACAAGACTATCTGGGCGATAGCCTTTTTCTAATGCACCTGCATAGATAAGTGGCTTGATGGTTGAGCCAGGTTGTCGCCAACCTTGTGTTGCACGGTTGAATTTACTTTGACGAAAATCGAAACCACCTACTAATGCTTCAAGAGCACCTGTATCTGGATTAAGAGCTACAAGGCTACCTTGCACCGCTGGTATTTGTGTTAACTGCCAACTGCTTTTATCTTGATTGGGAATGACATATACGATATCGTTGTTCTTAACCAACTGTGAGGCAGAAGAAGGGTAGTTGCCAGTCCTATTTGCTGAATAGTATTTTTTTGCCCAACGCATACCTGACCAATTGACAGTAATGCTCTCTCCTGATGCTAATGATGCTTCAAAACTACGCGAACGAACTCTGGTTACTTTTGCAGGCTGAATGCTGCCATAAGCGGAGAAGTTGCTTAATGGTTCATCATTAGCAACAGCGCCACGCCATCCATGTCTTTGGTCATAGTTAATAAGTCCACGCTTTAATGAGGTTTCTGCTTGTTGCTGTATTTGACTATTAACAGTGAGACGAACACGCCATCCAGAGTTGATGACATTATCACCATAACGTGAAACCAAAGTATAGCGAGTCATTTCTGCTAGATATGGCATATTTGCATCAAGCTTTTCTTGATAGAGATTTAACCCTATTGGTGATGCAACAGCATGATCATGCTCTTGTTGATTAATATAGCCATACCTGAGCATCTGCCCCAAAATCCAGTTGCGACGCAATAAAGCACGTTCTGGATTAGCGACTGGATTATATTTAGAAGGGGCTTTTGGCAGACCAGCCAACATTGCCATTTCTGCGATGGTTAAATTATCAAGAGACTTACTATAATATTTTTTGGCCGCTGCTCGAATTCCATAAGCACCTTCACCTAAGTAAATCTTATTGACATATAGAGTCAGAATCTCCTGTTTACTAAGTTGATCCTCAATTTTTCGCGCTAAAAACAGCTCAGTTAATTTACGATTTAAAGTACGTTCAGGTGATAAAAAGTAGTTTTTAGCGACCTGCATGGTGATGGTAGAGCCACCAGTTTGCTCATCATCACTGGTTACAACTTCAGTAACAGCACGTCCCAGACCCTTAATACTGATGCCACTATGCTCAAAAAAAGTAGAATCTTCTGCAGCTAGAAAGGCATTCACTAAGTTTTTAGGCACTTCATCGTATGAGACAGGCAAAGACATGCGATTTCCATACTGTCCGATGAGCTTATCATCTTGACTGTAGATTTGTAGAGGCATTTCAAAATGCGCAGCCGTCATATCATCAATACTGGGCAAACTTGGCTCTACATACATTGCCATACCATAAAAACCAATGGGGACAGCCAGTACTAAAATGACAATAAAAGCCAGACCTGCTAGTAAAATGCTAAACAGATACTGTATGAGGCGTACGGCTGTCGATTTTTGCTTTTTAATCATAAGAACTCAAGATGATTGGGTGTAAAAAATAAGTCAGTAGATGCTATACTAGTGTTGAAATCAAAATAAAAATCGTACAAGATTAGTAAGGTTTGTTTCGTGGTAGTATTAAAATATATTATGAGCAATAAATATAGGGTTTAAAGGTATATAAGGTAGATATTATAACCTGAACTCTGTTAACTGGTCGAAATAATTGTATAATTGTCAGAAAACTTACTTATAACACTTGAGTCTATCGCATAAGTAACGTATTGTATCAATATATAAAAGAACTATTAACTAATGATTACTACTTTTTAAATAAGGAAACTAGTTTGTGAGGCTATTTACCCCCAAAGCTCGCCAACTAATTGGTGTGGATGTCAGCTCAACATCTGTAAAAATGGTTGAGGTGCAACGACAGCAAGGTGTTTTTCATTTAACCGCATATGGTATGGAGCGATTACCCCCCGGACAAGTGGTTGAAAAATCGATTGTAGACACAGAATCAATTGGTGAGACAATTTCTCGGTTATCACGTCGACATAAATTCACCAGTAAAAATGCAGCAACAGCAGTTTCTGGCTCTGCTGTGATTACTAAAATAATTGATATGGAAGCCAGACTAAATGATACAGAGCGTGAAGCTCAGATTCGTTTAGATGCAGAGCAGTATATTCCTTATCCATTAGCAGAAGTTAATATGGATTTTGAAGTACTTGGACCATCACCATTAAGTGATGATATGGTACAGGTACTATTGGCAGCTTCTCGTTCAGAAAATGTTGAACAGCGAGTCGATGCATTAGCCTTTGGTGGTTTTGCTACTAAAGTGATGGATATTGAGTCTTATGCCATTGAAAGAGCATTTCAACTGATTGTTGATAGTGTACCACATCAACCAGAAGTTGTGGCTTTAGTAGATATTGGTCATACCCAAACAACTTTATATATAGCTAAAGATGGAGAGTTTGTCTATAGTCGTGAGCAACTCTTTGGCGGTATTCAGCTAACTGAGGCAATCCAGTCTCGTTATGGCTTAAATGATGAAGAAGCTTATATTAATAAAAGAGAACAAACATTACCAGAAGACTATCGTGGTGAAGTGTTAATGCCATTTGTAGAAAGTCTCATACAACAAATCACTCGTTCATTACAGTTCTACTTTTCTTCTAGTCAACACACCAATGTAGATCACATCATGCTATGTGGAGGCACTGCCGCTATCCCAGACCTAGCAACCATCATTGAGCAAAAGTTAGGGACTCCTGTATCTATAGCAAATCCGTTTACTAATATGACGATTGCCCCTCAAATTGATGCCAGACAATTGGCGGCAGATGCGCCAAGCTTAATGGCAGCATGTGGTCTGGCATTAAGGAGTTTTGACTAATGGCACGTATTAATTTATTACCGTGGCGTGAAGAAGAACGAGAACGTAAAAATAAAGAGTTTATTACCCAAGTAGTTGCAGTAATTTTATTTTCTTTATTAGCAGCATTTGCTGTTTGGTCTTATTTTGATAACACACTTAAAAGTCAGCAACAAGCAAATGAGTTAGTACGACAAGAAAATGCTAGTTTAGATGCTGATTTAAAAGAAATTGAAGATCTAGAAGCACGACGAGAAGCCATTGTATCAAGAATGAAAGTGATTCAAGACTTACAAGGTCGTCGCTCTGTTCCTGTACGACTTTGGAGTGATATTGCAAAAGCAGTACCTTCTGCTATGTATTTGAATAACTTAAAGCGCCAAGATGATCTGATTACTTTCACAGGTCGGGCAGATAACCCCAATGTGGTATCAAACTTGGTGCGTAATTTAAATGCAAGCCAGTGGATGACTAATTCCAAATTAAAATATATTCAAGATGATATTCAAGCATATCAGCCAAAAGCAGTCATTCCTACTGATAATCAGGCACCGCGTCCAGTTTATCCTGAAGATAGCTATATTCAATTTGTTGTGACAACACAAGTAGTAGCCAGCTCACCAGAAAATACAGATTCGGATAATGCTCCTGACAATCAGACTAGCGCAGGAGGAGAGTAATGGTTAAGTTAACAAATAAAAAATCAATAAAAAAAGCCAATAAAACAAAAGTCGCAAAGAAATCTTTTGATTTTCAAGAGTTTCAGCGAAGCTTTCAGTCTTTAGATACTAATAATTATGGCTCTTGGCCAACAGTGGTCAAAGTGACTGTGTTTATTGTCTTAATAGGCTTTGTGGCTGCTTTAGCTTATGCCTTGCCCATTAGTAATAAAATAGATGAAATTAAAGCAGCAGATGCAGAGCAAGAGACATTACTTCAGGCTTATCGTGAAAAAGAATCTAAAGCTCGCCATTTGGAAGAATATAAAGCACAAGTTGCACAAATGGAAGTAGAGTTTAATGAGTTGGTTAATCAACTACCAAAAGATACTCGAGTACCAGAGCTTTTAGAAGGTATTAACATGACAGGAGTTGGTAGTAATATCCGCTTCCAAGATATCTCTGTACAAGATGAAGTGGAGCAAGAGTTCTTTATCGAGCAGCCCATTCGTATTGCGGCACTTGGTGATTATGATCAGTTTGGTGCATTTATTAGTGGCTTGGCCGCATTACCACGTATTATTACTATGCATGATTTTGAAGTGAATAATACACAGCCCACATTAGATGATATTCCACAATTAAACTTAGTTCTAAATACTAAGACTTATCGCTCTAAAGAGATCGCAGATGACTCACAGACCGATACAACCTCTGAAAATCAAGGAGAATAATTGATGAAATCTTACCAATTGAACTCCTCATTTTATCGGTTGCTATGTGGTCTTGTAGTAACTAGTTTCTTGGCTGGTTGTGCAGATCGGGTTCAATTAGCAGAAAATAGTATGGCTGAGATACGTAACTCACCTGCTCAACCAATTGAGCCTCCACCGCAACCTGAGATCGTAGAAGACTATGTTTATAATGGTACAAATGTGCGTAGTCCATTTTTACCTCAAAGCTTAATGAATCTACAGGCTCAGATAGAAAATGATGAGGGTGTTACACCGGATACAACTCGTGAAAAACAACCCTTAGAAGAATATGAGTTATCACAGTTAGTTTATCATGGGATGGTACTGGCACCAGATGGTGTGCAGTATGGTCTTGTACAGTTACCCGATGGTCTGGTTCAAAGTGTAAAAGTAGGAGACTATATGGGTGTTAATGATGGTCGTATTGTGGAGATTACCTCGACTCAAATCAATCTTATAGAGATTGTGCCTGATAACCGTGGTAGATTTATTGAAAGACCCGCCTCCTTGGTATCTTCTCCGTAGATTATTTGCATTTTTTTGAGGATTAAGAATAATGACAATTCGCAGCAATAATAAGGCTCTAATGTTTACAAAGCACGCTTCCCCATCGACCTTTGTCTTATCTGCTATTTCAGCAAGTATTATGATGGCAAGCATGTCAGCAAATGCAGGTGATGCAATTACTTCTATTGGAGTAACTGAAGCTTCACCAGCACTAACTCAGTTAAAAGTAGACTTCGAAGGTAAGCCTAGCCTTCCCCAAGCTTATCAGCTTGATAATCCATCTCGCTTAGTACTTGATTTTGCAGAAGTTGAAAATGAGTTGCCAAGTCGACAGACTACTATTGGTCAGGGTGCAGTTAAAGAAGTTACCTCTTTAAATGGTGAGAGTACAACTCGTTTAATTATTGGACTGGATGCCCCTTCAAGTGATGCTAATACATATGCCACACAAATTGATGGTAATTCTCTACTATTAAATATTATGCCTTTAACAACACCAGTTGCTATTGAGTCACCTGTTATACCGGCAGTTGCTATTGATACACCAGTAGTTATTGAAAATTCAGCAGCACCAGTAGTGGTACAGCAGACGACTGTGGATGAAGTGGTACAGGTAGAAAAGAATGTACCAGAGCAAACAATGGTAGTTAAAGTTAACCCTTTATTGAATCCTGCGGCTGCTTCAACAGTATCACGTCAGTATAATTATGATGGATTATCTTCATTAGATTATAATGGTAATGGACAAGGTGGTGGGAATGTTAATATTGTCCTAGCTAATGAAAGTGTTCCTATCGATCTTCAGCGTCAGGGAAGTAAACTTGTTATTCGTATGACGGGTGCAACTGTACCTAGAAACTTGGTGCGCCGACTTAATGTTAATGGTGGTTTGGTATCCTCCATTGATACAAAAAATCAAGGACAAAATGGTGTTGTTACCATTAATATGTCTCAAGACTTTGAGTATCAGGCCTATCAAACTGGCAATCAGTTGAATATTAGTATTGAGCAGCCTGAGCTTTTGCGTCCACCAACTTTAGAAGAAAAAGTATATACAGGTGAGCCAATTTCTTTTGAAATTCAAGATTTGCCAATTCGCTATGTTTTAGATTTACTTGCAGATGCAACGCAAATGAATATTGTGGCTAGTGATAGTGTTTCTGGTAATATGACTTTGCGTTTGTATAATGTTCCTTGGGATCAGGCTCTAGATATCATCCTAAAAAGTAAAAGTTTGGGGATGCGTGAGAACGGTAATGTTATCTTGATTGCACCAGCAACAGAGCTGGCTGAGCAAGAAGCGGCAGAGTTGGAAGCACAACAAAAAGTTGATACTTTCTTACCACTACGTACTGAGTATATTCGCCTGAGTTATGCGAAAGCATCGGATGTTCGTAATCTAATTTCTCAAGGTCGAGGCTCTAATGCAACAGTAAATGGTATCCAAGATACAGGCTCATTGCTATCTGACAGAGGGACAGTAACAGTAGATGAGCGTACGAATACACTGATTGTTCAGGATACAGCTGACAGTATTGAAAATATTCGTGAATTAATTACCCAAATTGATATTCCTGTACGTCAGGTAATGATTGAAGCGCGTATTGTCAGTGCAAATGACACTTTCAGTAAAGAGCTGGGTGTACGTTGGGGTATCTTGTCTAATGGTGCCGCTAATAACCGCAACTTATTGGTAGGTGGTAGTAACCAAACATTATGGGATCTGAAGAAGTTTGATGTTCAAACAACAACAATTAATGGACAACAGGTCTCTTATCCAAGCTATGATATCAGTCGTCCAGATAATCTTAATGTTGATTTAGGCGTGGCAAACCCAGCAGGACGTATTGCTTTTGGTTTGTTAAGTATGTCAGATTTGATGTTGGATTTAGAGCTGTCTGCTATGCAAGCGGATAACCGCGGTGAAGTAATTTCCACACCAAAAGTTTTAACTGCGGATAAACAGACTGCTAAGGTATCGTCAGGAACACAAATTCCATACCAAGAAGCATCTGCCAGTGGGGCAACAACAACAAGCTTTAGAGAGGCTGCATTAAGTTTAGAGGCAACTCCAAATATCACACCAGATGGTAAGATTGGTTTAGAGCTAGTAGTTAAAAACGGTACACCAACAACTTATAATGGAACAATTGCTATTTCTGAAGACTCTATCAGTACTAATGTTATTGTTGAAGATGGACAAACCATCGTTTTAGGTGGTGTGTTTAAAAATCAAGTTTCTAATGGCGTGGAAAAAGTTCCATTCTTAGGTGATTTACCTTATGTTGGTCGTTTATTTAAGAGCGACATTAGACGTAATGATAAACAGGAGTTATTAATCTTTATTACTCCAAAACTGATTAATGATGGTGTAAGTCGTATTAATTAGTGACAATATTGGTTCTTTAAGATGTTGGTCATATTGATTTGACTGGCATCATTAAGATAGTAGCGTATATTGTCCTTGTAGCCTTGAATATATAATAAAAAAGCAATCTATATATAGATTGCTTTTTTATGTTTGGTTGGTTCGAAAGTGATATTTTATTTTTTATCATCCTATTTTTAGTAATCTATCAAACATCTATAGAAACTTTCTAGTCTTTAAGGACATCTCGTTGTATTATGAGGTATTTAATTAGAGATAAAATTATGCAAGATGAGATGCCTTCTATTTTTATTATAGGTCCAATGGGGGCAGGTAAGACGACAATCGGACGTTTATTAGCAAAACAACTGGGTCGTGAGTTTGTTGATAGTGATTTATTTATAGAAGCTCAGACAGGTGCTGATATTCCTTGGATTTTTGCTAGAGAAGGGGAAGATGGTTTTCGTGAGCGTGAAAGTCGAGCTATTGATGTGTTAACGCAACGAGAAGGAGTCGTTTTGGCGACTGGTGGTGGTGTGGTTATGCGGGATTGTAACCGCCAGTGGTTACGTGACAGGGGAGTTGTTATTTATCTGAGAGCTAATGTAGAAACACAGATGCAACGCACCATGAAGGATAAATCAAGACCGTTATTGCAACAACCTAATCCCAAAAAAGTATTAAGTGATTTGTTTGATATTCGTGATCCATTATACCAAGAGATTGCAGATATTACGATTGTCACTGGACATGCGTATCCACGTCAGATGTTAACACAGATCATGGCTGAGTTAAGTAGGTTATATCCTTATCTGAATATATAGAGCTTTCTTAGGTATAAGGGGTCTATGAAGTAATATTGTTATACTACTATCTGAATGTATCAAATGATGATAGATAAGGTTGAGCAGGCTCTTTATAAGGATGTAATGACATGTGAGCATGTGGTTGGTATTTATTGTGTTATATGGTGCATTCTAGACTATTAGGTACATATTTTAGCTTTTAGTGTATTTATGCGTGTCATACTTTTTAAACTTATGTGTTTGTCGTTTGATTTTTTATAAGGAGTTTATACGGATATGTCTGATAAGCTGATTGTGGATACTCCCAGTCATCAGTATCCAATTTTCTTTGAATCTGCGTGTGATATGGCTGAGTGGGTTATGCCATTCATTCAAGGAAAACAGGTATTGATTGTTACGAACGAGACAGTCGAGCCTTTGTATCTTCAGGCTTTACAGACAGGATTGGCGGAGAGGTTTTTTGTAGAAGTTTGTGTGTTACCAGATGGTGAAGTGTATAAAACTCAGCAATATATTAATCAGATTTATGATGTGTTAATGGCACGGCACTTTAATCGTGATGTTACCCTAATTGCACTGGGTGGGGGTGTGATAGGTGATATGACAGGATTTGCTGCTGCAACTTTTATGCGTGGGGTTAATTTTATTCAAATTCCAACGACCTTGTTGTCTCAAGTGGATTCTAGCGTTGGTGGAAAAACAGGCATTAATCATCCACAAGGTAAGAATATGATAGGTGCATTTTGGCAACCACGTATGGTGTTGGCAGATATGCATACATTGAAAACTTTACCAAAGCGAGAGTTGTCAGCAGGTATGGCTGAAGTGATTAAGTATGCGTTAATCATGGATGTGTCATTTTTATCATGGCTTGAGGATAATATGTCTGCATTAATGCGTTTAGATATGCAAGTAATGAAAGAGGCAGTTGCTCGCTGTTGTCAATATAAAGCCAAGATTGTGGCAGAAGATGAACGTGAGTCTGGAAAGCGTGCTTTATTAAATTTTGGGCATACTTTTGGTCATGTGATTGAGACACATGAGGGTTATGGTAAATGGTTGCATGGTGAGGCTGTGGCAGTAGGTATGCTACAAGCAACGCAATTATCTTATAAAATGGGTTGGTTGTCTCAACAAGATGTTTTAAGAGTACGAAATATATTGCAAGCAGCTAATTTACCTATTGAGCCACCAAAAATTACAGTGGCACAGGCAAAAACGCTAATGAGTCATGATAAGAAGGTGAAGTCAGGACAATTACGTTTAATTTTGTTAAAATCACTAGGTAGTGCTGTGGTAACAGCAGACTTTGATGAAGCTTTACTTGATGAAGTATTGGATTCTACTCAGTAGGACGTTTGTTGATTTATGCTATGATGAAAGGGGTACAGTTATGCCACGATGTAGCATAAGTAAATGGTGCTGTGGTTGATCTCTATTTTCATTTATTGCTTCTATCTTTTATATTTATTTTAAATTTCATAGGCTGCTTTTTCTATGGCATCAAATCAAACCTCTCTTACATCAATGACAAAAGAAAGACAAAAACGCAGTCGGTACCGTCGTGTGCAGGTGTTGCTATGGTTAATGATGGCTTTAGTCATGGGGGCAGTTACTTTATTACTCTGGATGGCAGAAGCTTCATTTGCCTCACAGTCACCAAGTAATAGTCAGTCAGCCATTCATAACACCATGGCAACTGCCAAGTTTGATGCGCCTCTTGAGATTTCTGAGTTAAATGAGTTGAGTAAGGAAGTTGAGCCAATTACGTTTGATGCATTAGTACGAGATATGCGTCATTATCCTGATGAATTTAAAGATAAGCAGTTCTTGAAGAAAAACTCAGGAAAGTGGACAGTCCAAGTTATGGATGTTTCTGAGTATGATATTGTGACAGACTATCTAAATAGTCGTGATGATCGCAGTAAGTTTTCCTTCTTTCGATACTTAGATGAAAATGACCAGCCACGTTATATCTTACTTTATGATGTATTTCCATCTGCTCAGATGGCAATGGGTGCTTCTAAGTTGATAGATTTTGATTTGCCAGAAAATGTGCGTGTGATACCAGAAGAAATAGACCGCTATAATACTGTGATTGAAAACTATGAGCTGTCTGAGCCAATGCGAAGTGTCAATATTGAACGTGTTCGACAGGTGAAGCTACAGCCAACACGTCATGAAGTACCAGCTCGTCCACAAGTCAGTCCTAGTGAGACTGTCATTGATGCAACACCAGAGCAAAATTCTCAGGAGTCATCAGCGACAGAAAATAGTCATGTAAATACCCCTCCACCAAAACAGACGATTAAAGGTTCAGTCGATGATAAGGATACATTGGCTGTCAATGAGGCTCGTAGAAAAACGCCAGTGAATGAGGTGCCAGCGGCTACAGAGCCGAGTCAAAATAGTCGTGCTGAGTCAAACCCTCCATCTAATAATGCTAAGGTAAAACCAAAACAAGAAGGCGGTGGCACAAGCAAAGCTAATGAGTCTGTTGCTGAAAATAAACCAACTTCTGCACCTGCATCAAGTGCTAACAGTGGCAATAGTGGTGATAGTATCCGTGCATTGATTGAAGAGAAATCAAACTAATTTCGTTAATATTGTGTCACAGATATTGCGATAATTGACCAATATGTGACGGATAGTTCATCTATACACAAAAAATAAGACTGGATTTTACCTAACTCATTGTCTAATATGTGAGGTTGCCAGTGTTTTGTAGTGTGATGATAAGTATTTTCTTTATTGATGCTGATAGACGATGAGTATCTTGAAAGTTACTCTACTTATAAGATTGCCTATTTAACAGAAGTTTAAGTTTGGCACTGGTAGTATGAATGACTGTCGTCTTATTATGGTAATAATTTAATAGTGATAATAGTCATGCCGTAACTTGCGTGAAGACAATCTAAACAATGTTTAAATAATGTTTTTTGATAGTGCATCAGTAAGCTCTAATTTTAGAGGTGTATCTTATCGCTAAAAATAACAGCTTAAATGACATGTGAGTTCGCTGAAAGTTATGATTTATTTCTGCTTATCCATGTGTGATTTAAGATGCATCCATAACATCTATGTCTTAGGTATGCCCTTGCTTCCCAGATGAGATTTCATCAATAGACAAACAACCTGATGTTATAAACTCTAATGTTGTACTATAGTTTCCGCAAAGATAAATAGCCCGTTCTCACAGCAATAAACAGGCATCTGTATTTAGATGCTAGCCCCTGTAGCCCCATTTGTAAGGACAAGCCATGTCAATGATTTCGCAACACAGCCATTTGGCGACCCCAGAAGATTTTTCAGATAATTGTGGTTTTGGATTGATTGCTCATATTGAAGGCACACCAAGCCATGATTTGGTACAGACGGCAATTCATAGTTTAAGTTGTATGACGCACCGTGGTGGTGTTGCAGCAGATGGAAAAACAGGGGATGGTTGTGGTTTATTATTGGCAAAACCTGCTGATTTTTTCCAAGATATTGCAAAGGAATTAGATTTTAATTTAGCAAAAAACTTTGCTGTGGGTATGGTATTTGTTAATTTGGATGAATCTTTAGCAAAGCGTAGCCAAGAAGTACTCACTGAGCAGCTAGAAGCACAAGGATTAAGTGTGGCAGGCTGGCGTGATGTGCCAGTGGATTTGGATATCGTTGGTGAGATTGCTCAAGAGACACTGCCTCATTTTACTCATGTATTTGTTAATGCGCCAGATGATTTGGTGGCTGAAGATTTTAACCGCAAGCTATTTGTAGCACGTAGAAAAGCTGAAATCGCTTTGGCTGATGATGAGCTATTTTATGTGACATCATTAAACTGTCAAACCGTTATTTATAAAGGCTTGGTTATGCCAGCCGACTTACCTGCATTTTTCTTAGATTTACAAGACAGTCGTTTGGCATCACATATTGTTGTATTCCATCAGCGCTTTTCAACCAATACATTACCTCGCTGGCCATTGGCTCAACCGTTTCGCTATTTGGCACACAATGGTGAGTTAAATACGATTACAGGTAATCGTAACTGGTCAGTGGCACGTACGCCTAAGCTAAAGTCAGAAAAGCTACCAGAGTTAAATGAATTACATCCTTTAGTAAATCGTACAGGTTCAGATTCTTCTAGTTTGGATAATATGCTAGAAGTGTTGCTGTCTGGTGGTATGAGCTTATTTCATGCCATGTCGATTTTAGTGCCACCTGCTTGGCAGAATGTCGATAGTATGGATATGGATTTGCGAGCTTTTTATGAGTTTTATTCGCAACATATGGAAGCATGGGATGGTCCAGCAGGGTTGGTAATTCAAGATGGACGTTATGCAGTTTGTATGCTGGATCGTAATGGTTTGCGTCCTTCACGATGGGTAACAACAAAAAATGGCTATATTACTGTCGCTTCTGAGATTGGTACATGGGATTATGACCCTGCCGATGTGATTGCAAAAGGTCGTGTAGGACCAGGGCAGATGCTAGTCATTGATACCTATAATGGTGAGATGATGGACTCAAGTGTGATTGGTAATCGCTTGAAGAAGAGTAATCCTTATCGCAAGTGGCTTCGGGAAGAGGCGACTCGTATTCGTGATGATGAACGTTTAGAAGAGCAGTTAGAAGAGCAAGCCTATCGTGGTGAGCAGTTAAAAACATTGCAAAAAATGTTTAACATTACCAATGAAGAGCGTACAGAGCTGATTCGCCCAAATGCTGAGAATGGTCAAGAGCCAGTAGGCTCTATGGGTGATGATACTCCAATGGCAGTACTGTCAAAACAAGTGCGCCATATGGCAGACTTTTTCCGTCAGCAGTTTGCTCAGGTAACCAATCCACCAATTGACCCACTGCGTGAATCTATCGTGATGTCTTTGCAAACCTGTTTGGGTGCAGAGACAAATATCTTTAAGCCATCTGCTCGTGATGCACACCGTATTGTCTTGGCATCTCCAGTGCTGTCTGCCAGTAAAATGAGTCAGCTTGAGTCTATGGATGACCCTGCATTCCAGTCCCAGCGTATTGACTTAAACTATGAACAAAGCTTGACGCTGGATGAGGCAATTTATCAAATTTGTCATCAGGTAGAAGAAGCGATTGAAGCGGGTAAAACGCTGATTATTCTATCAGATAAAGCCGTTGAAAAAGGTAAAGTACCAGCCAATGCAATTATGGTAACAGGGGCGGTGCATCATTACCTGATTGAAAAGGGTATCCGTACCGATGCTAACTTAATCATTGAGACAGGTTTGGCTCGTGACTCGCATCAAGTGGCTGTGTTAATTGGCTTTGGTGCAACCTGTGTTTATCCTTATTTAGCTTATGATGTGATTACAGACTTGGTGAGTACTGGTGAGTTACTAGGTGACCCGTTACAGTCTAGAGCAAATTTCCGTAAGGGACTTGATAAAGGATTGTTAAAAATACTTTCAAAAATGGGTATTTCTACCATTGCTTCTTATCGTGGTGCGCAGTTATTTGAAGCCATTGGTCTGTCTGAAGAAGTGGTTAATCTTTGCTTTAAGGGTGTGCAAAGCCGAATTAAAGGCGCAAGGTTTGTTGATATTGCTCAGGATCAAGCGTTGTTGGCAAAAAATGCCTTTAGTCGTCGTACCCCTCTAGACCAAGGTGGTCTGCTGAAATTTGTCTTTAATAAAGAATATCATGCCTTTAACCCTGATGTTATCCGTACATTACACAGTGCAGTACGAACTGGTGAGTATGAAAACTATCAAGAATATGCCAATTTGGTCAATTCGCGCCCCATTGCGACATTGCGAGATTTATTACAGATAAAAACGGATAATAGTATTGATATTGAGGAAGTGGAAGGTATTGATAAAATCTTACCTCGCTTTGACTCGGCAGGTATGTCTTTAGGCGCTTTATCACCTGAAGCACATGAGGCAATCGCCTTGGCAATGAATACTATTGGTGGTCGTTCAAACTCAGGTGAGGGTGGTGAAGACCCAGTACGTTATGGCACGATGCGTAACTCAAAAATTAAGCAAGTTGCTTCAGGTCGATTTGGTGTCACACCTGCCTATCTACGCTCAGCGCAAGTGATGCAGATTAAGGTTGCACAGGGTGCAAAACCTGGTGAAGGTGGACAGTTACCTGGTGGTAAAGTGAACTCTTTAATCGCGCGTTTGCGTTATTCTGTACCGGGTGTAACCTTAATTTCTCCACCACCACACCATGATATCTACTCTATTGAAGATTTAGCGCAGTTGATTTTTGACTTAAAACAGGTGAATCCTGATGCTTTGGTATCAGTCAAACTGGTATCTCGCCCCGGTGTGGGCACGATTGCGACGGGTGTTGCTAAAGCCTATGCAGATTTGATTACTATCTCAGGTTATGACGGTGGTACAGCAGCATCACCATTATCTTCTATTCACTATGCAGGTTCACCATGGGAATTGGGGTTAGCAGAGGCGCACCAGTCGCTACGTGTTAATGGTCTACGTGACAAAGTGCGAGTACAAACAGATGGTGGTTTAAAAACAGGTCTTGATGTGGTCAAGGCAGCTATTTTAGGGGCAGAAAGTTTTGGTTTTGGTACGACGCCAATGATTGCTGTTGGTTGTAAGTACTTACGTATTTGTCATTTAAATAACTGTCCAACAGGTGTTGCCACACAGCAAGCACGTTTACGCGATGAGCATTTCATCGGTGAAGCAGAGATGCTGATTAACTTCTTTAAGTTTGTTGCAACAGAAACTCGAGAGTGGTTAGCTGTATTAGGCGTACGTACCATGGAAGAGCTGGTTGGGCGTACTGACTTGCTAGAAATTATCGAAGGGCATACTGAGAAACAAAAACAGTTAGACTTATCGCCTTTATTATATAGTCATCCTGCTGCTCAAGGGCGTCCTCAGACTTGCCAAGTGGAGCGTAATGAGCCGTTTGATAAAGGTCTGTTAGCTGAGAGAATGGTTGAAGATATGCTTGCAGATATTCGCCAAGGTAATGGTGGTGAGTTTAGCTATCGTATTGGTAACTGTGACCGCTCTATCGGTGCTCGTATTTCTGGTGAAATTGCTCAAGTTTGGGGCAATGTTGGTATGAGTGATAAGCCAATCAAACTACACTTAACTGGTACGGCTGGTCAGAGCTTGGGTGTGTGGAATGCTGGTGGTCTAAATATTGAGCTAGAAGGTGATGCCAATGACTATGTGGGTAAAGGCATGGCAGGTGGTGAAATTGTTATTTATCCACCACTTGGCTCATCATTTGCGACGCAAGACACAGCCATTATTGGTAATACCTGTCTGTATGGTGCAACAGGTGGTCGCCTCTATGCGGCGGGTACAGCAGGTGAGCGTTTTGCTGTTCGTAACTCAGGTGCACATGCTGTGGTAGAAGGTACCGGTGATCACTGCTGTGAATATATGACAGGTGGTGTAGTCACTGTCTTGGGACGCACTGGCTTAAACTTTGGTGCAGGTATGACAGGCGGTTTTGCCTTTGTACTAGATACGGAAGGCGATTTCTTTGACCGTTGTAACCATGAGCTAATTGATTTGCACCGTATTTCCAGTGAGCAGACAGAAGAGCATCGTATTTATCTGCAACAAATTATAGAAACTCATGTTGAAAAAACAGGTAGTGCATGGGCAAGACAGATTTTGGCAGACTTTGAGCATTACGTGCGTAAAGTCTATTTGGTTAAGCCAAAAGCCGCTAATATGGCGTCGTTATTAAAAAGTACGACCGCAGACCCACAATAAATATTGTGCATATAGCGCAGTTATTGAATGAGGTATCAGTCAAAAATCTATCATTGACAGCCAAGATGTTTAAGTATTTTTAGATAATTAGGCTGTCATGATAGCAACAGCATAGTCAACACAGAGACAAAACCCCCTTGCGGCAGGTGGAGTAGATGTAACAATGGCAAAGCATTGCCTAGTATTTAGGCAAGATAATGATTGGTGATATTTGTCATTGATTCAACACCTCCTCACCCACTTTAGGAGAATTTAGCAGAATGAAACGGTTACACAACAACTTTCAGTTTTTAGACGTGGCGCGCAGTGAGCCCGAGAAAAAAGATATTGTGACTCGTGCTACTGAGTTTGTGGAAATTTATCAACCGTTCGATAACCAACAAGCTGCTCAGCAGGCACATCGCTGTTTAGAATGTGGTAATCCTTATTGTGAATGGAAATGTCCAGTCCATAACTATATTCCCAACTGGTTAAAACTAGCAACAGAAGGGCAGATATTCCAAGCTGCTGAGCTGTGTCATCGTACCAATACCCTTCCAGAAGTATGTGGACGCGTTTGTCCTCAAGATAGATTGTGTGAGGGTGCATGTACGTTAAATGATGGGTTTGGTGCAGTCACAATTGGTAATGTTGAAAAATATATCAATGATACTGCTTTTGCTTTAGGCTGGCGTCCAGATATGAGTGATGTGATTTGGACGGATAAAAAAGTTGCAGTGATTGGTGCTGGACCTGCTGGCTTGGGCTGTGCGGATATCTTAGTGCGCAATGGTGTTAAGCCAGTAGTATTTGATAAACGCCCAGAAATCGGTGGTTTGCTGACCTTTGGTATTCCTGAATTTAAGATGGAAAAAGATGTCATGCGCAATCGTCGTGAGATTTTTGAAGGCATGGGTGTTGAGTTCCGTCTCAATACAGAGATTGGCACTGATGTCAGTATGGAGTCTTTATTAGCAGACTATGATGCAGTCTTTATGGGTATGGGAACATATACTTATATGCGTGGTGGATATGCTGGTGAAGAGCTAGATGGGGTATATGATGCACTCGACTTTCTGATAGCAAACGTCAACCGTTGTAATAATTGGGAAGAAAATGCAGAAGAATATATTGACCTAAAAGGTAAAAAAGTAGTGGTACTTGGTGGTGGTGATACGGCTATGGACTGTAACCGTACCAGTATTCGTCAGGGTGCTGAACGGGTTATTTGTGCTTATCGCCGTGATGAAAGTAACATGCCCGGTTCTCGTCGTGAAGTAAAAAATGCAAGAGAAGAAGGTGTTGAGTTTTTATTTAATCGTCAGCCAACTGAAATCATTGGACTCAATGGTAAAGTGAACGGTGTGCGTGTGGTAACAACACAATTGGGTAAACCTGACAACCGTGGTCGTCGTCGTCCTGAGCCAATTCCAAATTCGGAAGAAATACTAGCCTGTGATGCGGTAATTATTGCTTTTGGATTCCGTCCTAGTCCTGCTGACTGGTTTGCTGATTATGAAGTAGAGATGGATGATTCGGGTAGAGTTATTGCACCTGAGCAACAAACCTATAAATTCCAGACCAGTAATCCAAAAATCTTTGCCGGTGGTGATATGGTACGTGGTTCAGATTTGGTTGTGACTGCCATTTGGGAAGGTCGTCAAGCTGCTGAAGGTATTTTGGATTATTTAGAGGTATAAATAGGCACACAGTCTGATAAAATAGCAAGGTAACTTGTCATGATAATCACTTGAATCGTTTAACTTTAAGTGGTTATTGTGATTGATAAAGATATAATACATATATAGCCAGCCATATTATTTGCAACAGTTTCAGGGAATATTATCTTGATGACTGACTGCTAATAGTAGGCTGGTTCTCTTTTTGTCTAAAATAAATGTGAGAATGGTTGTGAAACGTTCTTTATCCAAGATAGCGATGCCACTTTGGCAACGTTTACGTGCGCCATGGGTTGAGCCATATTCTCGCTATCAACACAGCACTATCCTACATAGTTTGCGTTTAGGCTGTTCTATTATTGTGGCATTGTTATTTAACCAAGTGACTCATTTGCCACATGGTGAGTGGACAGCGATTACAGTTTTTATTATTTTGGGATTGCTACAGTATCAGGGCGCTATTTATACCAAGGCTTATGAGCGAGTATTAGGAACAGTTTGTGGTATTATTATTGGTGGTGTTTTATTGTGGTGCTACCATCATGGATTAAGTCAGCTACCCATTTTATATTATTTATTGGTGGGTTTGGTTAGTGCTGCTATTGGCTATATGGCTGTCAAAAACTTGGGCTATATTGGGCTATTGACTGGTATTACGATGTGTATGATTATTTCTTTACCAGAAAATGCTGGCTCAGATGGGATGATTCGTGCGCTTAATGTGCTTATTGGTACAGTGATAGCCGTTTTAGCGACTATTATTTTGCCATTAAAGTCAACGCTGATGTGGCGGTTTTTATTGGCACAAAACTTAATGGCATGTAGTGATATTTATTCTGGTATTCATCACCACATTGAGCAGCAAGAAGAAGTCGAAGATAGGGTGGATAAGCTGTCTAGCTATATTCCTGAGACATTATTACCACATGATATCCCAGCAGATAGTCGTCAGCGTCCACTAGACTCACCATTATCAACGCCAGTCAATGCGACACTGATACAAGCACTGCGTCAAATTAATAAGAGATTATTACAGGTGAGGTCTCATATTGCTGCAACAGCAAAAGAGACGGGTATTAGTGAAGATGAGCTTGAGCATATTCAGCATACTCATCGCAATATTATTGGAACGATAGACTTATTGTTATCGGCTACTCCACGATTAGCAACTACTGCTTTAGATAGTGATAATCAGCAGTTGCTTATTCATTATCAAAAAGAGCTAAATCAAGCGATGCGTCATATTGCTGCTGTCCTACAAAGCCCGAGTGATGAGGTCTTTCGCCCCATTACTCGTATTCAAGTTTCTGAGTACCCTAGTATTCATCACCTTGCTTTTGAGTGGCAGGGATATTTTTGGCTGACACAAACGCTACAGGTACAATTGCAGACTTTAAGTGATGCTTTGCAACATACCAAACCACTATGGTACAAAGCATCTGGTTTACGCTATCAACGCCGAGAGCAGAAACGCGCTCAGCGGAGCATAGAGAGCTAGTCTTTGCGATAGATTAAGTCCCAGACACCATGACCTCTATCAATTCCGCGTTTTTCAAACTTGGTCATGGGGCGGAAGTCTGGGCGTGGGGTGAAGTTTCCTTGGCCGGCAGTGTTACTCAAGCCATCGAAGTCATCTAGGACTTCTAACATCCAAAAGGCATAATGTTCCCAGTCTGTAGCGGTATGAAACCAGCCTCCCTTTTTTAGACTACGAGTGACGATTTGCATACGCTCAGGGCTAACAAAACGGCGCTTGTGATGGCGCTTTTTTTGCCATGGGTCAGGGAAGTATAGTTGAATACGGTCTATATGATTTTCAGGCAGTTGTGCCAGTAATTTAATGGCATCTCCATTGATGATTTTGATATTTTTAAGTTGATGCTCATCAGCCATATAAGCACATTTACCAATACCTGGCTCATGTACTTCGATACCGACAAAGTTACGAGTAGGCTCGGCAATCGCCATTTCAATCAGTGAGCTACCCATTCCAAAGCCAATTTCTAAGGTAAGCGGGGCATCTATCCCATTGGGTGTTTGCTCTGTATCTGCAAATAATGCGCGTAAATCTTGAATACCTTCAATATTTGCATCACTGTCATTGACTAAATAGCGCTGAAATTTGGGGTCAGAAAGGGCGAGTTCAGCCTGCTTATTCATATGTGTGCGTCGCTTCATAAAGGTATTAATAAAGCGAGGATGTTGAGGTGGTGTCTTGGTCGTATTTTCAGTCATGGTATCTGTTGTTTCTGTGGGATGTTTGGTGTTGGTTTGATTCATGGTGGTGTTCATATACAATTAAAAAAAGAATAAGTAAATAACCTATTTAAAAAGATAGCAAGTCGCTTCATTCACTTGCTGTACTGATAAAAAATAAAATATGGCGTATTATAACGATAATCCTACTAAAAGACAGGGCATTACAGAATGAAGTGCAATAGAGTTTAGTTTGCTTTAGCCATGATTTTGATAGTGCGTGTTCTTATTATTGTGGCTAGTTGCCACTAGAGCAGAGAGTATCATGCTATTTATTGAAACAACATCGCCACCGCCATTTTATCAGTCACAACTGACACCCGCACAGCGTACCCAGTTGGATAAGTGGTTTATTGGTAATCGCTCACAGGCTTATTACCTCAAACGTTTTGAGCAGTTCGATAAGCAGGGATATTTGTCTCCCAAATGGCACTGGGCTGCTTTTTTTATGACGTTTGGCTGGCTATTATATCGTAAGCGTTATTTAGATTCGATTGTATATAGTGTTGCTGGTTGGTCTTTTATCCAGCTAAATATCACCATTATCTTAGTGGCGTTTGAGTTTTTGGCGATGCCATTTGTACCTGAGCTATACCAGATGCCAACACGGATTGTGATTGCTCTTGCGGTTTGGTTGTTTTGGTCGGTGATGGTCGCACGTTGGACAGATGCTTATTATTATCGTATGGCTCGTCGAGAGATTGCTGATGCCATTGAGATGTATCCTCGTCAAGAAGAAGCACAAAAAGCCCATTTACAAAGAGAGGGTGGGGTAAGTCAGTTTGGCTTGGCTTTGGCATTTGCTTTGTTTGCATTTGCACTATTTATTATTCAAGTACAGTTTTTACCTTTATATGCAAAGCCAAAAGCGCAAGCTATTTTGTATGAAGCATACAATATGACACAAGGGGCAAAAAATCGAGTTGAGCTGATTTACCAACAAACAGGACATTGTCCTGTAGATTTACCATTGACAACAGCAGAGCAAAAAGTCCGTTTAAATGTGCAAACACAGGCAGATGGTGTGCCAGCATCTTCTTGTATGGTGGTAGCAACGGTACAAAACATCTCATTTCCTAACCGTTATTTAAATGGTCAGACCCTCATTATGTATCGTATTGAGCCGACAGACACACAGACAACGGCAAGATGGGGCTGTGTGTCATCTTTAAATAAAAAACAAATTCCTAAACGCTGTGTAGAAAATTGATTTTTCTCATTATTTTATAATGAGCTACTTTGATAATGAGCTATGTTGATGAGTTATTTTGAAACGTCAGTAGGTTTGCTTAAGCCAACGGCTGTTTCAATTTCTTCAAGGTCAATCTTTTTGGCGACTGTGTGGTCTTCATCAAACAGACTTTCTAACTCAAGGATAGCCGACTGTACAGACTCAATCAGTTGTGCTTCATCATCAAAAATGGCTTGTTGTTTTTCTATCAGCTCATCATCATATTCACGGAACATCTTGACGGTATCACGGGCTTTTTCTGGACTGATACCAAGTACCTGTAATGCTTCACGAGACATATCCAAAGAAGACAGGTAAGTCTCACGCCAGATATGACGTACGCCAACTTCTCGAAGACGATAATAATGCTGACGGTCTTGTGCGCGTGCCAAGATGGTCAAATCAGGGTAATGTTGATGCAAATATTCTGCGGTGGTAATTGAGCGGTCAATATCATCAACAGCAAGGATAAAGAGGCGGGCGTTATTTATGCCTGCTGCTCTTAATATTTCAGGGTTTTTGGGGTCGCCATAATACACCTGATTACCAAATTTGCGCACAAAATCAACACGGTGAGCAGATTTCTCAATAGCGGTAAACTCAATATTGTGCATGCGCAAGACCCGTCCGATAATCTGCCCAACCCGTCCAAATCCTGCAATGATGACAGGATGTTCATGGTCGGGAATGGTGTCATATTCTCGTTTGGGTGTACGCTTGGCAAAGATAGGTTCGCCTATCTTATCTAATAAGAAAAATGCCAATGGTGTCATTGCCATTGAGATGGTGACAATCAATGTGAGCGTATTAGCAAGCTCGGGACGCATTAGGTTTTGGGCGCTGGCAGAGCTAAATAGAACGAATGCGAACTCACCGCCTTGAGCCAGTGTTACCCCTAAGCGAATACTGGTCGGTAGACGATTGCCAGAGAGTTTGCCAATGATGGATAGAATACAAAATTTGATAAGCATCAGTGCTGCTGCACCACCGATAATCAGTAATGGCTCACTAGCAATTAGCTTGAGGTCGGTGAGCATACCAACAGACATAAAAAACAGCCCTAACAGCAAGCCTTTAAATGGCTCAATACTTGCCTCAAGCTCATGGCGGTACTCTGAGTCAGCAAGTAGCACCCCTGTTAAAAATGCCCCCAATGCCATTGATAGTCCAATCTGACCCATCAGTAATGACACACCCATAACAATAAATAATGCCACTGCGGTCAGCAGTTCAGATGCACCACTTGATGCGACAAATTTAAAAAATGGTCGTACAATATAGCGGCTAGCGATAATTAATCCAATAAAGACAGCAGCGACCTTGGCAAAGTAGATAATGTCATAAGTCTGGTCACGCACGCCCGATAAAAAGGGAATAACAGCAAGTAGAGGAATAACGGCAATATCTTGGAATAATAAAATTGTAAAGGCTTCGCGCCCATGCGTGCTGGCAAGTTGCTGTTTTTCAGTTAATATCTGTAATACAAATGCAGTCGATGATAATGCCAAGCCAAAGCCGACAATAAATGCAGTATCCAACTTAATGCCAAAAAACTGATAGGCGATGCCCATTAGCACCAGTCCTGTGACACCAACCTGTAAGCCCCCTAGTACAAAGATAGAGCGTCTTAATGCCCATAAACGGGAAGGTTGCAACTCAAGTCCAATAATAAACAGTAGTAACACAACCCCAAATTCGGAAAAATGCAGTAAAGACTCTGCATCACCGGCAATATCGAGTCCACTAGGACCGAGTATGAGTCCTGTAATCAAATAACCCAAGACAGTGGCAACACCCAAGCGTTTACCAAGGGGGACTAATAATAAAGCAGCGCCTAAAAAGATAGTCGCTTGTAACATAAGACCTGTCGAGCCGACAGCGGCGGCGAACATAATATTTCCTAATTAAGATAAGTGAAAAAATAAAGCTTAGAGTTTGTTGAGCTTTCACCCCATCAGGCTAATATCTACAAGGAATATAGCTGTTTTTTACTTTCGTGTAAAAACTGGCTAAATTTGCCTGCTGATGTGAATAAGTAGTGCGTTAATAAACTTGTTAATATTCTGCCTTGATATAAGCCATCAGCGTTCGTTGTCTTGATTAAGACACTATTTGTGAAAATTAGTATCTCAATTTTTCCTATGAAGATGAATGCTCAACAGACCCTAGTGAAAGGGTGCGAATTAGGCAAAAGGATAGTGAAAAATGGCGCAATGGTAAAGTAATGAATAGTAATAATCACACCATATTCACCAGTTTTTTTATGGCTATCAGCATACTGCTGATGAAGAAGAACAAATTTATTTTTTCTTATAGACTTTCCAAACCCCATTATCTGCAATGGGATTGCGATAAGCATCATTGCGACGCTTGCGTGGTTTTTGCCGACTGTCCACCACTTTAAAGTTGGGTAGGGCATGCACAATCAGCCCTGTGCGATAAAAGCGGATACGCTCAGGCTCAAGCATCTCCCCTTTATTATCACGACAAAACACATAGGCACGTAGGTCGATAAACTCACGATGTGCCACCAGTCTGGCTGTCTCATCTTTTTGTAAAGTGCTTTCCATTGCCATCATTTCAGCTTCTGTAAACTCACCGCATTTATCAACTAATGCACCGACTGAGCCAAAACTTTTGGACTCTTTGGCACGCGTTTTGGTGAGATGTAGCTTTTGTACATGAAATACAAACTGAGGTATCTCCAAGCTGGCAGGCAAGGGCAGATAATCAGGTGGCAGATAAGCGGCAGGATAAAAGCCAATGGCTCTATCAATAAGTGGTTGCCAACGCTGATGGTAGGCTTGCACTTCATCATGATTGCCTTGATAAATGGGCATGTCACGTATTTGAGTCAAAATATCTGGCGGAAACTGCTCATCTCGGAAGCTGGCAATATCTTCTTGTAGGGTGGATAGCAGTGCCTTTGCCTGTTTTTTTCCCTCTTTTGAGGTTGGGCTGTCAATATGGTCGGGGGCAACAAAAGGGGCAGAGCGTCTGGTCATGGTTTCGTTAGATAGTCTCGTTTGTGTGATTTAAAGAAAGGTTAGCTCTTTGACGATAGCATATGCATTGTACTATGACTCATTATGAATTGATAAGCAAGCTTCTATTGATTGGAGCAGGCAATATTAGCTAGCTACTACACGAATAAATATTTAACTTTTAGATTAAAATAATTTACCAATATCTTTAGTGCTAGGGTTTGATAGGGAGGACATTAAAACAATTGTTTTTATCTTATGTATAACAATTGCTGTGAGTGCGCACTTTACTTTATTAATAAAGACAAAGTTGCCTATTATTTAACCATTATATATCAAATTCTGGTTTCTAAGATCTCATATTGTACTAATAGGGTGAAACATAAAAATAGGTGGTGTGAGTAGATTTGGTTAATAAGTAGTCAAATGGTGTTAATAATATCTAATATGGATATTCACTGAAACGTCATATTTTCTTATTATTATTTTTAATGATTGATAGTTATCAATAAGATACTATCAAGCTGAGCCTTTTGAGGAACAAGAGTTTCACCAATATTTTCTATTTTAATATATGGGTGTTTTGTTTTAGGGTGGAGTTATTCTATTTTAAAAATAACAATATTGTTTTATTTGTTTGGTGAAAGGTGTTAATTTTGGGATATGTTATATTTTTAATAAATATTAACTTTATGCAGTTATTTTTTGTATAACTGGTATTTTGTTTTTATTTTGGTTTTTAATTTTTTTATTGATATTATTTATTATTTTGCTAATCATTTTTTTATATATTTATTTTATTTTTTATCAGGGTTTTTTGTTTTTATAGTTGTATTATATTTTTTAATATGTCTGCTTTTATTTAAAACCCTTTAGTTATCAGGGTTTTTGTTGTTTTGGTTGGAGTTATAGTTTTTAAGGTTTGGCTATATTATATTTAGTTGAAAATCGTCATTTTTTCTTATAAATAATAGGGTATATGGGTATTTTTAAGTTTTCGTCAATAGGTGTTTGAATACTTGTTATTCTGTATTTGTTAACTATTCTCATTTGTATTGTTGGTGATAGATGGTAGTATATAATGGTTATTCTGCCATCTAGAAAATATCATTATTAAAATAGTACATTTGTATTATTGATATTGGATAGAAGTTATAGAATAGTTTTATAGGTCTACTCAAAGAAAATTATTAATCATTTTACATTTATAAGCGTTAGTTAATTAGGAAGTTTTCAGAGTAGATATTTGAGTTGCATCATCTATAACTTATGGCTCTTTTATAAAGTAATCAAACTACCTTTTTATATAAGATATTCTTTATGTTGCATTAGATTATCTTATTAATAACTCATGGGCTTTGTTATGTGGTCAGTATTTACTAAATTATCTCGGTTTAAGTCACTCTTTTTATCATTATTGGCATTTCTACTGTTGATAGCTGTGGTGTTATTGACCAACTATTTTGTGTCAAATCAGGTAGAGCGTGACTCCGGTATTATTGATGCAGCAGGAGAGATGAGTGATCAGTTCTACAATCTTGCTTTGGATATCCAGCAGTTAAGCATTGTGCCAGATGATGAGCGTCAAGATATTATTGAGCAGACTATAGAGGCGCAACAAGAGATTAATACATTGATGTTATTGCTGGATACTGGTGGGCGCTATGATTATGGTGATGGTAGCTATATTGATGTGGCTCCGGTGAGTTCAGAGACCAGCCTTGAAGCTTTAGAGCAGTTACATGAAATTTGGAATGACTATCAAGTTAAGCTGATGCCAGTAGTAAGTAGTGATGCTAGTACAGTAAATGGTGGTATATCGTTAGCGCAGTTTGCATTTGATAATAAAGATACAATCTATGAAACCATAGATATGATTTATGTTGACCGTTTTGATAATAGTCAATACTGGGTAGCGCTGGCAAAGTATGTATTGATTGGAGGTATGGTCATTGCTGTCTTGTATTTTGCATGGTTTGTATTTTACTTTATGCGCAAGCTGTTACATTCAGAAAATAAGTTACAGGAATCGCGTCAACAGACACAAGATATTTTATCCACAATCAATGAAGGGTTATTTTTGGTTGATAAAGATTTGGTTATTGCTGGGCAGTATTCAGATCGCTTAGAAAGCTTGATGCAGACTCGTGATATTGCGGGTAGAAAGATGACGCAGTTGCTAAAAAATAATATCAGTGCAGAGGATCTGGAAAATACACAGGATTTTGTTGAACAGCTGTATAGTCCATGGGTGGTTGAGGAGCTAATTGGTGATTTAAATCCACTCAAACGTATTAAGGTTGCCAGTAAAAATGAGGATGGTCAGCCACAGTTTCGTTATTTAGATTTTAACTTTATGCGAGTAATGAAGCAGGAGGAAGTGGATAGGGTATTGGTTAGTGTTCGTGATGTGTCTGAGGCTGTCCATTTGGAGCAGCAGTTAAGCAAAGAGCAGGCGCAAAACTCTCGTCAGATGCAGATGATATCTAATTTGCTGTCTGTAGATGCTAAGTTACTTAACCAGTTTATGATGACAACATATCAGCGCTTAAATAATATTAATGATATTTTGAAAAAGTCTGGTTCAAAAGCAACGATGATGCAGAAAAAAGCACAAGAAATATTCCGACAAGTACATAGCTTAAAAGGAGAGGCTTCTGCGCTGAAGTTAACAACATTTGTGGATTTGGCTCATCAAACTGAAGAGCAGGTGAAGCCATTAATGCACAAAGAAGATGTGATGGGAAATGACTTTTTGAGTATGGCAGTGAGTATTGATTCATTATTTGAGCTGACTCAATTTGTGGAGCGTTTGGCAAAGCAGTTAAATTTGTCTGTGGAAACGACGACACCTCATACTAGTATAGGGACAGACACAGGGACTGTTAATACTAAGATACAGCAGATATCGTCAACGTCTACGAACAACTCTGTAAGTACACAGGACTTTGGCAGTAAAACGGAGCTGGATGGTGGTGATGAGATGTCATCCAGCGATGAAGAGCTGTATGGACAAGAAAATATTAGGCAGGTTGTTCCCATGTCAGAGGTAGAGGTGGATGAGGCACAGACATCATCGTCAAGCCTGCCAGCACATTTTGCTAGTTTTGTACAAGATATCGCAAGTAGACACCATAAGCAGGCACAGTTAGTGTGTTCAAACTGGGACGATGTATATTTATCTGACTCGCTAGCTTTGTCCATACAAGATATCTCAACCCAGTTACTGCGTAATAGTGTGGTGCATGGTATAGAGCTACCACAGGTACGTGAACAGTTGGGTAAGCCAGTAATAGGAACAGTGACATTAGAGTTGAAGCATGAGCCAGATAGTCATACTGTGTTATTGAGTTGCATGGATGATGGACAGGGGCTGAATCTTAAAAATATGATTAAGTCAGCAGTTGCTAATGGTATTTTGACACAGCAACAGGCACAATCTTTGACAAAAAAAGAAGCATTAAACTTGATGTTTTATGCTGGGGTATCTACTGCCAGCAGTACTAATGAAGATGCTGGACAAGGTATGGGTATGGATGTCATTAAAGCTCAAGTTCAGAGGCTGGGTGGCAAAATGTCTGGGCATAGTAAGTTGGGTCAGTTTACAAAGTTTGAGATTCGTATTCCTTTGTCATAAATATCTATGATAGATAAAGTAGGGTTTGTTGAATGTTCATCTGTATAGGAAAGTAGCTGTATCCCTTGTAGATACTTTCCTGATGGGAACAAACCCTAAACTGATAAGCAGAATTTTTATTGAGGTTTTAGGACATAATATGCATAAGCTGATGGTAGTTGATGATTCTAATATTATTCGTAATAGGATTGAACGCAGTTTTACAGCCGATAACATTGAAATTGTGGCGACTGCCACAAATGGCTTAGAAGCAATACAGCAGTTTGATATTCATCAGCCTGATCTGATTACTATGGATTTAACCATGCCTCATATGGATGGGCTAGAGTGTATTCGACGCATTGTGGCTAAGCAAACAGGTGTTAGTATTTTGGTTGTATCTGCACTATCAGATAAGGCAACCGCATTAAAAGCTTTAAAATATGGCGCTAGAGGTTTCTTATGTAAGCCATTTAATGAAGAGGCATTAACACAGGCACTCAATAAATTGCTCCAATATAAGGTTGTTAAGTAGTTGAGATAATATAAGAGGCATATAGATCGGACTGTATTCACTTGGGGCTAAATAGGATGACTATTTAGCCCCAGTTTACTTTGGTATGGCTACTTTCACACGTCTAGTGTATTGTCAGCTTTTATGAGGGGTTATTTTTATTGGTGTATCAGCATACAGGATTGATACCATTGTCATAGGTTGTTCACATTGACCCATGTCCGGAAGTATGGCTAAATAGAAAGAACGATGGATACCCACTTAATAAATGATAACAAGGAGAGAGCGATGTCAACCATTACGACCGATAAAACCTACCGTATCATGCGTGATAACTGTCAAGCAATGCTGATTGATGTGCAAGAAAAACTCACCCCGCATATTTATCGTCATCAAGAAGTGGTCGAAAATATTGTGACTTTAATTCAGGGATTGCAAGCATTAGATGTACCAATTATGCTCAATGAGCAGTATAAAAAGGGGCTTGGAGAGACAGTACCTGAGATTATGGCAGTATTAGAGAATACGCAAGGAAGGCAGTTTGAAAAGGTGAGCTTTAGCGTTTGTGATAATGATGAAGCGTGGAATTATCTGGCACAACAAAACCGCAATGCAGTTTTGTTATTTGGGATAGAAACGCATGTGTGTGTGATGCAAACTGCTTTGGATTTGCTAGATAATGGCATGCAACCCATTATTATTGCTGATGCGTCTGGGTCACGCAATACCTATGACCGTAAGCAAGCGATACGTCGTATGCGCCGAGCAGGGGCAGTGATTACCACGACTGAGGCAATACTATTTGAGCTATGTCGTAGCGCTAAAGACCCTGCATTTAAGACAATCAGTTATTTGGTGAAATAGATGTCGTCAGTTTCGGTGAATGGCAATGGATACACTAATAATAGTGTAGTAAATAATACCAAAGAAAATGGGGTGGATAGTGCGGATACAATGCACGATATCACCCAGTTTCTGCTACAGCTTGATGCTCTTAAACATATTGAACGGCGTAGCTATATCACAGGTGGCACTCGGCTTGAGAATTCTGCTGAGCATTCATGGCATTTGGCAATGGCATCTTGGGCGATAGCGACTTATTTTAACTTGCCCATCAATCATGAGCGTTTATTAAAAATGGCGTTGGTGCATGATTTGGGTGAGATTGATGCGGGTGATACATTTTTGTATGCACCTCAGCGTAGTGAAGCCCATCTTGCTGAGCGTCAAGGTGTGATGCGTCTGCAAAATCACTCAGGGCATGGCATCAGTGATTTAGTAGAGATATGGGATGCGCAAGAGTCTGGTGTGAGTGCTGAGGCAAAGCTGGTAAAAGTGGTTGATAGGTTGCTACCGTTTTTGCTGAATATCAGCACTCAGGGCAGGACATGGCAAGATTTGGGCGTTACTCGTACTCAGGTTGCAGGGGCGCATGCGTTTATTTCATCTGATTTTCCACCGATTCATCATTGGATACAAGCACAAATTGAGTATGCAACCAAAATGGGCTGGCTGATTGATAAGTAATGGTAGCGGATAAGTGATAAATCAGTGATGGATAAATAATAGACCTTCATAACGACAGGTGAGATGAGACAGTGATACCCACAGTGACAGCCACAGCCTTAAAGACTAGAGTGATTACTTTATTGCTTATGGTAATACTGAGTGTTGGAATTGGCTTGAGCATGGTGCAAACAGCGCAAGCAGACGTGGTCAGTCATGGTGAAAAACTGGCTTATGATGCCAAAAAACAAATTGGAGTCACTGTAGGCTATGACCCTGCGTATCGTAAGATAGAGTTTCCAAGAGGTGATGTTCCTCAGCATACAGGGGTTTGTACCGATGTGGTTATTCGTGCTTATCGCCTACAAAATATTGACCTGCAACAATTGGTCAATCATGATATGAAAAATAACTGGTCGGTTTATCCTAAAATCTGGGGACTAAGCCGAACTGACAGTAATATTGACCATCGTCGGGTACCAAACTTAGAGGTGTTTTTTGCCCGTCATGGACAAAGCCTATCACTGACGGATAAAGACAGCTTTAAAGCTGGGGATATTGTGACGTGGCGACTACCTAATGGTAATTTACCTCATATTGGGATTGTCTCTGATAAAAAGGCTTTAAATGGCACACCACTGATTGTTCATAATATTGGCAGAGGCACACAGGAAGATAATATCCTGTTTGCCTATCCAATAACGGGACATTTCCGTTATTAGTTGATTGGCTGTTAGTTTATTAACTATTAGCTGATTAACCGTCCCTAATCACTTGGCATTAGGTTTTTAACATTGTTTATAGATGCTTATTGTTCAGTGGTTCCTAAAAGCTGTCCCATTTGAACCACAGAGCCATGTTGTAGCTCATCTAGCCAGTGAGTGCCTGCCCCTTCTGGCATAATCACAATGGCAGTTGAGCCAAGATAGAAGCGTCCTAACTCGTCCCCTTTCTTTAGTACTAGCTCATGGGTTTGTTCTTGGATACCCTGCCCACGACTTAGCCGACCCGTAGCGACCGTCTCAATCCCTGCAACAATCATTGCACCCACCATTACCACAGCAGTCATACCATATTTGGTTTCAAATAGGCAGACCAATCTTTCATTACGGGCAAATAAATCCAGAACCCCATCAGCAGTGGTATTATTAACAGAAAAAAGTGTGCCAGGCATATATCGGGTTCGAACTAAGGTGCCATCAAACGGCATATGTACACGGTGGTAGTTACTGGGTGCTAGATAAACTGTTGCAAAGTTGCCGTTTTGAAAATATCTGCCGTCTTCATGTGAGGCGAGTAAGTGACCAATCTCATAGAGCCTACCTTTGGCTTGTAGCACTTGGTCATGGTCAATATGACCAATCTGTGAGATAACCCCATCAGCAGGTGAGGCAATACCATTATCAGTATTGTCTATTACTCGGGCATTGGGGGCAAGTTCACGAGTAAAAAAGTCATTAAAACTCTCATATTCATCAAGCTGTTTGCGTTGATATTCGTCTAAATGAATGTCGTAGGCTTTAGCGAAGGTATGCACAAAAGTCTTTTTAATAAGAGGGTTTGTGCTAGATGCCAGTTTACCAACCGCAGTGCTAAGTTTTTGCTGAGGTATGATGTGTTGCACAGTGGTAAAAATATTGGCTTTGGTGAGTCGAGATTTGATTTGCTGTTTTAAGGACATAAGCTTGAGGGTATAGTATTAGGATGGATTTTGGCATATTTTATCATGTTTTTACAAAAAAATAGATGAGGTCACTATGAAAGCAGTCATTCAACGGGTAAAACAAGCCAGTGTGAGTGTGGAGGGAAAAATCATTGGCGAGATTGAGCAAGGTATTTTGGCATATATTGGTTTGGGACATGAGGATACATTTGAAACTGCCAAAAAATTAGTAGATAAAATATTAACTTATCGTATTTTTGCAAATGAGGTGGGAAAGCTAGACAAAAATGTACAAGAAGTGGGTGGTGGCTTATTATTGGTATCACAGTTTACCTTGATGGCAAAGACCAATAAAGGTCGCCGTCCAGATTTTGCCCCAGCCATGCCCCCTAATGATGCTGAGGTGTTATTTGCTGAGCTAGTGCAGTATGCTCAGACACAATATTCACAAATAAAGACAGGGGAGTTTGGTGCGGATATGCAGGTCATGGCACTCAATGATGGTCCGATTAATTTTATCTTGGAAGTAGTGTAAAAGTGGTGTAGAAGTGACGTTGCAATTTGAGAGATAAATTAAAGGATAAAGTGCTTTGTCATATCTTTGTCATATTGATGCGTTGTAATATAACCGTCATAAAACGCCAGTATAGAAGGATAAAATATGAGTAATGATATGGTTTTAGTGGTGGAAGATGAACCTGCCATTCGAGAGATGATTACTACCACTCTTGAGATGGCAGGGTTTGACTGCTTGCAAGCAGAAGATGTGCAAACTGCACATCAGCAAGTGGTAGACCATCGTCCTGCTATTATTTTGTTGGATTGGATGTTAACAGGTAGCCAGTCAGGAATTGATTTGTGTCGCCGTCTAAAAAAAGATGAACTTTTAGCGGAGATTCCCATTATTATGCTGACTGCAAAAGGGGAAGAAGATAATAAAGTTCAAGGTTTGGATGCAGGTGCTGATGATTATATTACCAAGCCATTTTCTACTCGTGAGCTGATTTCACGTATCAAAGCCGTATTACGGCGTAGTAGTGCTTTGTCTGGAGATAAGCCAATAGAAGCTGAAGGCTTGAGTCTTGACCCAGTCAGTCAGCGAGTGTCAGCAAATGGCACACCTGTAGAGATTGGACCAACCGAGTATCGTTTATTGGCATTTTTTATGAGTCACCCAGAGCGAGCGTATACACGCACTCAGCTACTTGACCAAGTCTGGGGTGGCAATGTTTATGTTGAAGACCGTACTATAGATGTACATATTCGTCGTCTACGTAAGGTGCTAGAGCCTTATGATTATGCAGGATTTATTCAAACGGTACGTGGTACGGGATATCGGTTTTCAACTCAGTTGCACGGATAATGGTTATTACTGGTTATAATTAGTTGTAATCAATAAACCCTATAATAAATAGTCGCTATAAAATAGCGCTTAGAAACAGTTATTATAAATAAGTGATATCAGGCTACCCAGCAATAAAAATAGAGCATGGCAGAGAAGCAATGATGGATAAACAGTGATGATTAAATAATGATGGTTAAATAATGATGGTTAAATAATGATGGTTAAATAATGATGGTTAAATAATGATGAGCGATAAGCATACTAGCCAAAATTCCAGCCCAGATATCGCTGAAACATCTGTAAAAATAGAGCGTGGGCTACATAGCAAAAGTTTGTTTTGGGCAGACTTTAAGTGGTTACTTTTTTGGTTATGTATGGGTACTGTCTTGGGTGCTTATCTCAGTGTGACCCACAAAAGTTCGTTTGCTTGGGGGTTGGTTGCAGGCTTACTGATTTATTATGTGTGGCGACTGTTTGCGATGCAACAGTTTTATAATTGGCTTAGTCGTTCTTTGACTCTACCTCCCCCTGAGTTTTCGGGAGGACTGTCGTTTGTTGCCAGTGAGTTATACCATAGCAAAAAACAAGAGCAAATCACCCATCAAAAGATGATGGGATTAATCAAAAAAATCCGTAGCTCATTGTTAGCACTACAAGATGCTGTGATTTTATTAGATAAAGATGATTGCTTGGAATGGTGGAATCAGTCAGCAGAAAAGCTGTTACAGCTACGCTCAGAAAATCAAGGTAGTAATATTTTAGATTTGATTAAAGCTGATGAATTTTATGAATATTACACCACTGCTGAGTCCCCTAATGATGGCTTGCGTATCCAGTCGTGGCAAGACCCAGAGCGGTTTTTGCAATGTGAAGTGACGCATTTTGGTCAGGAAAAACTGCTAATAATCTATGATGTGACCCGTTTGCAACATTTAGAGCAGATGCGCAAGGACTTTGTGGCGAATGTCTCTCATGAACTGCGTACCCCATTGACCGTGATTATGGGTTATATCGAGACGTTTTCTGACCAGCCAGACCTTGACCCCAAGTGGCAACGAGGCTTTAGCTTAATGTCTCAGCAGACACGGCGGATGAATAGTATTATCAATGATTTATTATTATTATCAAGATTGGAAAATGAGGAAATTGCGCCAACAGAATGTGTAGATATGCCAAAAGTATTGGCACATTTATTTGATGATGCACAGGCTTATAATAAGGAATATGGGCATTTAATTGATTTACATATTGATTCGCAAAAAAATCTTTATGGCTCTGAGATGTACTTAAACAGTGCCTTATTAAACTTAGTCACCAATGCGATTAAATATACGCCAAAAGGTGGTGAAATTAGTATTAGCTGGCAGGAAGTCAAAGACGGTTGTTTGTTTGCAGTTAGTGATAATGGTATCGGCATTGCACCCGCCCATATTGAGCGGTTAACTGAGCGTTTTTATCGTGTTGATAGTGGACGTAGCCGAGCCACGGGAGGTACAGGGCTGGGTCTTGCCATTGTTAAGCATGTGTTGTATCAACATGATGCTACTTTAAAAATCGAATCAACTGAAGGACAAGGCTCTACCTTTAAGGTATTTTTCCCACTAGAGCAAGTATGCTGTGAAGGTAGTTGTCATGCTTCTAAAGATGGCACATGCCCTAAGAAGACTTAATTAGCAGAGGGTAGGGATTGACCGCTTTACCCTGAATATAAATACCATAATGAACATGTGTTGGCGTTCCCTTAGCATTGCCACTATCACCGACATAGCCAATAATATCACCTTGCTCTACCCAGTCACCTTCACGGATATCACCATATTCCTCAAGATGGGCATAATAATGCCCAGCACCACCCGGCCCTATGATACTGACTACATTCCCTCCCAATCTATCAATACCAACTTTACGCACAATACCGTGTGTGGTGGCATGAATGGGTGTGCCTCGAGGTGCAAAGATATCAATGCCTTCATGCTTGCGTCCGCCACTACGTGCTGCACCCCATGTATCGGTGAGGTGGCGAGAAGGTAAGGGGTTAGGTAGGCTATTTTCAGTTGGTAGGTCTTGTTGTAATAGCTGATGATATTGGCGTAAATGGGTGATTTGACTGATGGTTTGGTCAATATAGGGTAAGACAGTTTGCCGTATTGGTGGGACACTAAAGATAAGTATCGCCAGTAATGATAACCATAAAATAAGTTTGAATAAGGCAGTAAGCATCCGACCAATAAACGTTGCAGTTGCTTGGGTTAGGCTCATTGGTGGATGCTCTTTTCTACTTTTAAGTTAAACAAAGCTGTTAAGTTAAAAAAATGTTATTTACTCAGGATAATTAATCAAATAGTTTGCCTTTATTCATGATGCCATTGGGGTCAAATACCTGCTTAATTGCTCGTAAATATTCAATTTCTGTTTGGCTACGGCTGTAATGCAAATAGGGTTTTTTGGTCATACCCACACCATGTTCAGCAGAGACAGAGCCTTGATATTTTTGAACTACTTCAAACACATGGTCATTCACTGTCTGGCATTTTGCAAAGAAGTCTTCTTTAGAAAGTGACTCAGGTTTTAGGATATTAAGGTGTAAGTTTCCATCACCGATATGACCAAACCAGCAAATCTCAAAATCAGGATAATTGCTATTAACCACGCTTTCGATATCGTGGATAAAGTTTGGCACATGGCTAATCAGCACTGAGACATCATTTTTGTAAGGGGTAAAGACTGAAATGGTCTCAGAAATATACTCGCGTAATTTCCATAGCTCAGTAGCTTGAGCGATACTTTGGCTCATTACTCCATCAATGACCCAGCCATTTTCCATACAATGCTCAAAAATTTGCATGGCTTTATCCATAATGGGTTCATATGGTGCTTCAAATTCAATCAGGGCATAGTATTTTGTGCGAGTCTCAAACGGCTCTTGAACATGTCCCGTTGCCAAGACTTTATCAATAGCCACACTGTCAAAAAACTCAAAGGCAGTAAGGTCAATCTGTGCCTGAAAAGCAGATAGAGTTTGCATAATATGGTCAAATTCATCGACACCCAAGACCATCACTGTCAAATCTTGTGGCGCACGCTCTAACTTCACTTGTACCTGTGTGACGATACCCAGTGTACCTTCAGAGCCAATAAATAAATGACGTAAATCATAACCTGTGGCATTTTTTATCATTCCACGGTTAAGGTGCAAAATATCACCTTTACCAGTGACCACCGTCAAACCCAATATCCATTGACGGGTCATACCATAACGGATGACTTTGATACCACCTGCATTGGTGCCGATATTACCACCAATCTGGCTTGAGCCAGCAGAGGCGAAATCCACTGGGTAATATAAGCCTTGCTCCTCAGCAAACTGTTGTAGTTGTTCAGTGATAACACCTGCCTCCACCTCAACCATACGGTCAGCAGGATAAAACTTGCCAATTTTATTCATTTTATCAAGGCTAACGACCATTTCCCCACGAGACGCAACGGCACCTGCTGATAATCCTGTACGCCCACCGCTTGGGGTTAGGACGATATGATGTTCATTGGCAAGGCGAACAATAGCTTGTACCTGCTCGGTAGATTTTGGAAATAAAATCGCAGAGGGGGCAGGGGCAAAGTGCTTTGTCCAATCTTTACCCCAGTATTCTAGGCTGTCGGAGTCCGTTTTGATTTGGCTGTCATCAAAGCCATACTGCTCAGTTAAAGCCGTTAAAATAGACTGAATAGCAGATGTACTGACATTTGAAGTATTAGCGTCTAGTATGCTTGTCGAATTGTCATTAGTTGTATCGGTGTTAGCGTTTTGTTGCTCAGAAGCGTGGGTGCGCTCATGGGCAGGTTGTGGTGAATGTGGTGCAGATTGAGATTGTGTGGTCATAGAATTTCCCATCAAAGTCTTTTTTATATTGTGAGCTCAGATATTATGAGTTTAGTCATTTAACTAAAAAATATCTAAAAAACAAGAGATTATAGCGGATTATTTTGGTTGTAGATTAATCACCTGACCACGTACGCCGATACTGTCATCACTCATCAAGCACACATAACCTGCCATGATGTCTTCAGGCGTTTTTAAGGTCATTGGATTTTCACCAGGGTAAGCATGGGCGCGCATATTGGTACGGGTTGCCCCAGGATTGATACAATTAAAACGTAGGTTGGTGGTATTTTGCGTCTCTTGTGTAAAGATGTCACTCATACCCTCGACCGCTTGTTTGGACAGTGCATACGCTCCCCAAAATGCCCGAGGATGTGTGCCAACTGAGCTGGTGGTAAATACAACAGAGCCATGCGCTGATGACTTTAATAAAGGTAATAAAGACTGGGTCAGCATAAAAGTAGCGGTACAGTTTACCTTCATTACTTTGTTAAAAGTATCAGTATCATACATCTCAAGCGGAGTTAGCTGACCCAAAATACCAGCATTATGCAAGACACCATCTAAGGTGTTAAACTCTTTTTCAATCAAAGTTGCAAGCTGTTGCATTTCTGCTTGTGTTGCTGACTCAAGGTTCATTGGAAGCATGGCAGGTTGTGCGCCACCAAAACCTTCGATTTCATCATAGACATACTCAAGTTTACTGGTGGTTTTTCCCAATAATAATACAGTCGCACCATAGCGGGCATAAGTAAGTGCGGCTACTCGTCCAATACCATCACCTGCCCCTGTGACCAAAATATTTTTGCCTTTTAAACAATCTGTTGGTGCATCATAATGACGGATTTGTTCATGGGTGAATGCTGTTTGAGTTTTTATTGATGTTGATGATGCTGAGGTGGTGTTATCCATAAAGTTTTCCAAAATTTTTCTCAAAAATAAGTCTTAAAATAATCTATTTGCAACAAAACTATCCATTTCTTCAGGGCTATTGACAATAAAGTCTGCCCCCCAAACGCTTAAATCCTCTTTATCCTCAGGGGGAATATAGCCATAACTGGCAAGCACCGTTATCATACCTGCCCGATTGCCTGCCTCAATATCTCGGATATGGTCGCCTACATACACACATTGATTTGGCTCAACGCCCAACTGCTGACAGGCTAAGAATAACGGCTCAGGGTCAGGCTTGGTATTTTTAACATCATCAGGGCAGACTAATACACTACAGCGTTGGTTTAAATCTAGCTTTTCTAACAATAGCTCTGCTAAATATCTGGGTTTATTGGTGACAATGCCCCACGGTAGATTATCTAGCGCTTCGATGTTGTCTAACATCGAGGCTAACCCTGAAAATAACTGACTATCAACGCAAATATCTGCCTCATAAGTATCTAAAAACTCTTGCCGATATGCCAATAACTGTGGATTATCATTGGATATATCAGCAAACTTGTCGCCAAACATTAATCGTACCATTGCAAATGACCCTGCCGATACTTGCTCACGGATAGCAGTTTCACTGGGGCAGGGGTGTTGATATTTAGCGCACATTTTTTTGATGATACGAATAAAATCAGGTGCCGTATCAATCAATGTGCCGTCCAAATCAAATAAAATGGCGTGAATGTCTTTGGTATTTTTATCTTTAGTGTGCATTTATTTATCCCTAAACAACATCAAACAACATTCATAAATTAAGATGACTGCTCATCAGGCTTTTTAACCGCCATCATATAATTGACATCGACATTTTGTGCCAGCCAATAGCGTTTGGTAATGGGGTTATAATGCAAACCAATCAAATCTTGGCGATTAAAGCCAGCATTGACTGCCATTTTATCCAGCTCCGCAGGGGTGATAAATTTGCTATAGTCATGTGTGCCTCTATCTAATAATCGCAGTACATACTCTGCACCAATGATGGCAAATAGATACGATTTTGGATTACGATTGATGGTCGATAGTACAAAGACACCATTTGGCTTGAGTAACTGAAAACATGCCTGCACAATGGCAGCAGGGTCAGGGACGTGTTCAAGCATCTCCATACAAGTCACCACATCAAATTTGCCAGCATTTTCTTCAGCAAACTGCTCAACACGAATATGCTGATAACGCAGTCGGTCACTTAGACCACTTTGATCAGCATGAATTTGTGCTGCTTTAAGGTTTTCTGCACCCATATCAATACCAGTGGCATCTGCGCCACGTCTTGCCATTGACTCGGTCAAAATACCACCACCACAACCAACATCGACCACAGTTTTTCCTGTCAGTCCAGACCCCATACCTGCAATGACATTTTCTTCAATCCAGTTGAGGCGTAATGGATTAATCTGATGTAAGGTAGCAAACGCACCTGATTTATCCCACCACTGATTCGCCAGCCGTGTAAATTTGCTGATCTCACCAGCATCGACATTAATGGTATTAGTAGTATCTGTATTCATATTATTGTTGTATGGTTGAGTATGACTCATGATGACTCCAAGCTAAAAAAGCATAAATAAAAAAGGCATGTGATTGGGTGTATGATTTTAGCTGTTATATTAGCATGCTTCGAGGCAGGCATCATCAGTAAGATTTTTTGTGCATGTTACCTTAATGTTAACCAGAGCAAAATTTGCTCACATCGTCACAACGGTTATTTAAGATTGTATATAGGCTTCACGGTTCACATCACTAGGTTAAATAAGGTATGATATGGAGATGCTTAACTTTTAATTGAAAAGATGGGGGTATGAGCGCTGTCGTCAGACCCATTTTGACCATAATATTATTTAGGTATTGTCAACATTCAGACAATACAAAAAACAAGCATAAGTGACAAGCTACTGAACTGAATCGTCTGCTTATAAGGAAAGATTGATGAAAATTAACACAAAATATGGTTTTGCATTAGCAACACTTGCTTCTGCTGTTGGGCTAGCTTCTTTGCCAGCCAATGCCGCCCAGTTTAATGCTGGAACAGACTATACTGTCTTGGATAATCCAGAAAACATTACAGGCGATAAAATTATCGTTCGTGAGTTTTTTTGGTATGGTTGTCCACACTGTTATAACTTAGAGCCATATATGCAAAAATGGGCAGCAACTAAGCCTAGCGATGTTGTATTTATGCAAACACCAGCAGCACTGAACCCAGTTTGGGAAGCCAATGCTCGTGGATTTTATGCAGCACAGTTACTTGGCTATCAAGACAAAACACATGAAGCCTTATTTAAGGCCATTCAAGTGGATGGTAAGCGTCTATTTGACCAAAATTCATTGGCTGAATGGTATGGCTCACAAGGTGTTGACCAAAAGAAATTTAACAGCTTATATAACTCATTTGCAGTCAGTACTAAGATTGGGCGCTCAAAAGCAGGTGCAAAACGCTATCAGCTAACAGGTGTTCCTGCTGTGGTTGTACAAGGTAAATATGTAGTACAAGGTGAAGGCGAAAAAGTACCACAAGTGGTTGATTTCTTAGTCAATAAAGTGCGTGCAGAAAAACAAGCAAGCAAATAAGTACGAACAAATAAGTACAAATTCACTAATGAGCTGATATGTTGATTATTTTAGCTGTCTAAAATCATATTAGCGTCATATAGAATAGAAAGGCTGAGGTATTCCTCAGCCTTTTTTGTTCTTGGGATAGTTATATTTTGTAGAGAAAGAACATGTTAAGCTGTGAGCATAATATTTGAATTTAAGCTATCTAATAAACTCTTAAAGATAAATATAAGGAATGATAATGCTATTACAGCTTGTTTTATTTTCTGGATTTGCAGGCATTACTGTTTTTATTGGTGGGCTATTAGCCAGTACTTTTGAGCATTATTTAGGGAGTAATCCATTTAAACAGCAGATTGTGCATACACTGATGTCTTTTGGTGCAGGTATTATTTTATCTGCTGTTGCTTTAGTACTGATACCTAAGGGTTTAGAAGAGCTGTCATTAATGGGTATGGCAAGCTCATTTGTGGTTGGTGCAGTACTGTTTATGTTTATTGACCGTTATCTGCACCAAAAAGGTGGACAAACTTCAACATTACTGGCAATGATGATGGATTTTATTCCAGAGTCGATTGCATTGGGTGCGGTGTTTGCGATTGAGCCGAGCATGGCAACCTTATTGGCAGTGTTTATTGGGCTACAAAACTTACCTGAAGCGTTTAACTCTTTTCGGGATTTGGTCCACAGTGGCTATACTGCCAAAAAGGTTTTGGTTATATTCTTCTTCCTAAGCTTTTTTGGTATTATCTCAGCATTGATTGGGCATTTCTTTTTACGAGAGCATACCGATTTGACAGCTCACCTTATGACCTTTGCTAGTGGCGGAATTCTTTATCTATTGATAGAAGATATTATTCCTGAGAGTAGTGAAATTACAGATAGCCATTTAACCTCATTAGGGGCAACATTAGGATTTTTGGTGGGGATTATTGGAGAGAAAATCTTGTAGGTTGTCTTATAAATACCTCAGTCTCTCTAAATTATGGTTTATTCCATATAGTAAAAAATCTTAATTAACAGAGATATATTAATATATTTAATGTATTATTAATAATAAATGTTAAATAAAGTTATAATAAAAAGTCATAATGGATAAGTACATTATGACTTTTTAATTGCATGAGCTATTTACTCAACCACTTCAACCCCACTAACATTTTGAAAGCCTCTGGGTAGTTGACTGCCCCGATTGCCGCGTTTACTGGTGTAATTTGCCAAATCCATTGGTTTTAAGGTGACATGACGTTTACCTGCGGTGATGGTCAAACTGTCCTTATGGTGTAAGGTTGTTACAGCCACAACTTCTTCGCCGTCTTTTAGATTAATCAGTTTGTTACCTTTACCTCGAGCCTGTTCGGGTAGTTCCTCTAAATCAAAAATTAACAGATAACCTGCTGATGTCACCACAGCCACTTGGTCTTGAGCAGGAGCATTTGTTTCGTCCGACTCGGCAGTTGCGTCTTTTGTGTCGATTTTGCAGACAGTGAGTAGCTGTGCATCATCGGCAAAATTAATGATATTTTTCCCCGCTTTTTGGTTGGTATCAAGGTTGCCAAGCTGATTGATAAAGCCATAACCTTGTGAGCTGGCAAGAATAATTCGCTGTTTATCATCGCCTGCTAAGAGTTGTTCAAATCTTGCACCTGCGGGTGGTTTTAAAATACTGGTCAAAGGGTCGCCTTGTCCCCGAGCTGAGGCTAGAGTATGTGCGTCAATACTATAACTGCGTCCTGTACTGTCTAAAATATAGATTTTTTCATTGGATTTGCCATTGACGTGGGCTTGATAACTGTCGCCTGAGCGGTAACTCATACCTGCTGCGTCCACATCATGTCCTTTGGCCGCCCGTATCCAGCCTGCTTTGGATAAAATAGCGGTGATGGGTTCACTGGGTACAAGGTCGGACTCTTTTAACGCTTGTGCCTCTTCACGCTCAACCACTGGTGATTGACGTTCGTCACCATGCTCTTTCATATCGGCGGTAAGCTCGTCAATCATCAGCTGAGTTAGGCTATCAGGATTATCGAGCAGTTCTTGGATTTTTGCCCGTTCGGTTTCTAATTCGCTTTGCTCTTGTTTTAGCTCAATTTCTTCAAGTTTTGCCAGTTGACGCAAACGAATGTCTAAAATGGCATTGGCTTGGATTTCGCTTAACCCATAACGGCTCATTAGCTCAGCTTTAGGGTCGTCCTCTTCACGAATGATACGAATAACTTCGTCAATGTGCAGATAAGCAATCAGCAAACCTGCCAAGATATGCAAGCGTTTATCAATTTTATCAAGGCGAAATTGCAAACGGCGAGTGACCACTTGTCGGCGAGATAATAGCCATTCACTTAATATCTCTTTAAGGTTTTTAACTTGTGGTTTGCCATTTAAGCCAATCATATTGAGGTTGACTCGATAGTTATTTTCTAAGTCGGTACTGGCAAATAAATGACTCATTACCCGTTCTACATCGACCCGAGTGGAACGCAACTCTAAAACGATACGGCAAAGATTTTCATGGTCGGATTCATCATGGATATCAGTGACCCACGGCAGTTTTTTATCGGTCATTAACTTAGCGATTTGCTCTTGGATTTTATTGCCCGATACTTGGTAGGGTAGGGCATCAATAATGACCAGATTTTTTTGTTTTTTATCAATATGATAGGTAGCACGCATTTTATAACTACCACGCCCCGTTTCATACATCGCTTGTAAGTCTTTTTTATCGGTGATGATTTCTGCTTTGGTCGGTAAGTCAGGGGCAGGAATAGATTGGGTTAATTGCTTGACCGACAGTTCTGGATTTTTTAGCAGGCGAATGGCAGCTCGTACCACTTCATTGAGGTTGTGTGGTGGAATGTCGGTTGCCATACCAACGGCAATACCTGTTGTACCATTGAGTAAAATATTGGGCAAGCGGGCAGGTAAGGTAACAGGCTCTTGCATTGAGCCGTCAAAGTTATCTTGCCAATCGACCGTTCCTTGCCCCAATTCTGTCAGCAAGGTATTGGCATAGGCGGACATTTTTGCCTCAGTATAACGCATGGCAGCAAAGGATTTTGGGTCGTCAGGGCTACCCCAGTTGCCTTGTCCAGTAATCAGTGGATAGCGGTAGCTAAAGGGCTGTGCCATTAGCACCATCGCTTCATAGCAAGCGGTGTCACCATGTGGGTGGTATTTACCCAAGACATCACCAACGGTACGGGCAGATTTTTTGGGCTTGGCAGAGGATTTTAACCCAAGCTCACTCATGGCATAGACAATCCGCCGTTGTACTGGTTTTAGCCCATCGGCAATATGTGGCAAGGCTCTATCCATGATGACGTACATGGCATAGTTCAGATAGGCTTGCTCGGTAAATTCGGCAACCGAACGGGTGTCAAGGGCGGGGTTGCTGGTAGTCGCTAAATCTGGCATAAAGGTCACTTGATTATAAATATAAAATAGGGGTTATGGATAACTTTGCATAATAGCAGTTATCCTAAAGCAAATTGAAGTAATAGAAAAGTCTATAAATATTATTGGCGACGCTGTTTGTCGTATTGTGTGATAGTCCATAGTTAAAGAGATATTATTTTCTTTTTATCTACTTGTATTAAGGTGCTATTTATTAGATTATGATACCTTCAGGAGTCCTTTGGACAGTATATATACGAGTCTTTATGATAATATGATAATGTTATTTTATAAGCAGTATTGCTATGAATAAATGGATATAAAGTTTATTTTTTTGACAATAGCTGGTATATATGAATCAGTACTCCCAAGGTATGGCATGCTATGGTGACAATGTGAATGATTGTTGATGAAGAAAGATAGGAACTGTTGAACATTCATCATCACAAATTTGTAGTTTGTTTACTATATCATGATGTTTTGCACTTCATATACTCAATAAATATTTTTGCACTTAATAATTAAAGGTATAACTATGCAGCTAACCATAAGAAATTCAACAAACCACTGGTTTGCTCAGCTCCCCAAAGTATTGCTTAGTGTGTCTGTGACACTGCTATGTTGTACTGCATGTAATCAGTCTACAACGAAGCAACAAGAAGAAACGACTTCAGAAACCAGTGATAATACGGTAACAAATAGCACTGCTGAAACGACGTATCGAGTGGTGAGTAATGCCAGCTACCCTCCTTTTGAGTATTTAGACGAGAAAGGAAATATCATTGGATTTGATGTAGATTTGCTTAAAGCAATCGGGAAAGAAGAAGGCTTTGATGTTGCGTTTCAGTCGCGCCCATGGGTAGTGTTATTTAGTGAATTAGAAGAAGGTAAGGCTGATATTATTGCATCCTCTGTGTGGATTACTGATGAGCGTCGCCAGAATTATGGTGTCTCTACGCCTTACTATAGCTCTCCAATGTCTTTATTAACTTTGCAAAGTTCTAATAAAACCAACCCAACTTCGTATCCAGATATTGAAAATGGTACCGTAGCAGTAGCGATTGGTGGTGAGAATGATGCATTTTTTGACGAGTTTTTTGCGGCAAAAAATAATAAAGTACAAAGTGACAGCAGTTACCTTGCTCTACAAGATTTAATGTCTGGTAAAGCGACGTATGTCTCAGATGCTGAGGTGCGTTTAGATTATGATATTTATCAGTATAAAGACCAGCTTAACAATGATGAGTCTTTCGTCATTGTCAAAGACCCACAGTTTCCAGTTTGGGAGTGGGGCTTTCTTGTGAAGAAAAGTAATGCAGGACTGCTAAATAAAATTAATAGCGGTCTAGAAAAAGTACATCAAAATGGTACTTATGATGAGATTTATGAAAAATGGTTCAACAAGAAGCCACCATTACCTGCAAACTCACAATAATTTATGAGGACTCATGTCTTTTATAATTAATGTTGCTTTGATTTACCCTAAATACTGGTATGACTTCATCATGAGTTTATGATGGAGTCTGCCAACCATGCAGGACCAATAAGTAAAAACTGTAAATCCTCAAAAAAAGAAGGCTTTTTTCCTTCTATCTTATGTCCAATAAATTGACCAATCCAAGCCACCACAAACAATGCTGCCCAAAACTTAAACCCTACAGGTAGTAGGGTAATAAGCAATAGACACAAAGACATAAAAATGCCCATTGCTAAAAATAAAGGTGTGGATAGGCGAATATAAAACAATAATACCAGTGCAGCGAGTATCAGTGTTAACCAAACAGAAAATGAAACTGACATGCCAGCAATACAAGTAAAGATGACAGGGACACAAACCCAGTGGATTTTTTTATTGATGGGGTGTTGATGGCTGAGTGCATAGTCTGCTAGCCACTGCTCAAGCGGAGCGTTTTGATTTGAAAAATGAACGAGCCATATTAACCTCCTTGTTAATATATGGATATATGGATAATTAAATGAGTTAATGTTCAATAGAGCTTAGGCTGGTCTAGGCTAGTATTTCGCTATCATCTTGCTCATTACGATACCATTCATATAACCCCACAATGGCATTAACCTGATATACCATGGTTTGAATCGCAAAAATATAATTACCTGTAATCAAGTTAACCGATAGCCATATCACATTAGAGATAATCCATAGCCACCAACTAAAGGCATAACGCATAATCATAGTTGCTTGTGCAGTAATGGCAACCACAAAGGCGGCGACATTTATCCAATAAAACTGGTCATTATCAATATTTAAAAACTGATACTGATCCATTAACTGATTAATATAGGGAAATAAGAACAGTCCAATCACAATAAAGGCAATGGTTACTAACCACACCAGCTTATTGGCAGATTGCGGTATCATCTGTCCGTCACCATCGCTGTGCTTACTCCAATAAAATAGCCCCGCCACATGGGTGGTTGAGTTAAATGCTGGTGTTAGCATCAAGCCGACCGCACCAGAAGTAAACTGGACGATAATTTCACCAATATTTGCTAATAATCCCAGACCATTGCCCAGAATGTTTTTACGAAATGACAGCGATACCACGCATAACAGACCAATAAAAGATACACCCAAATAAAACCAGTCTAATCCTGTATGTTGTGTAAACTTCCAAAATCCTGTTGATAGAGCGATAACACCAGCGATAAACCAGCCAATCGTCCAATGTACAGCCCATTTTCCAGTAATGTTATCTAATAGTTTAATACGCATCTGCGTCCTCGCTATATTGGTGTTAATAATAAGAGCTGACTTTATTTAATGTTAAATTGAATAATAGCAAACTATAAAAAATTAACAGCAATTATCATGTTAGCGATGGTAAACGTGACTATCAATATAAGCGATGGCTTGTTGATAACGCTCATCATAGTCAGGGCTACTGATACGATATGGCTCTATTTGATGGCGTGCAAAAATCTCACTCAAACGTGCCTCAAAACGCTCACGAGCATCTGTGTTACCTAATGAGCGCATACCATCAGCAACCCAAGGCGTGTTATTGGCTAAAAATAGGGTATGGTCAAAGCGAAACTCATCAATACATGCACTGACAAAAGGGTGAGTACGTCCTTCATATTCCTCACAAAATGCCTGTGTGGTAACAAAATCCGTATCAACAAGTGTGACAGGCGCAGGCGCACGATATTTAGCCATTCGTACTGCTTCGGCATGGTCAAGAGTAATGGGTGCATAGTCACTATATTGTAGTCCAATTTCACTGCCACCCAAGTCTGTATTGACATACAAACGTCCCATTTCTAATGCGTAGCTTGCACCATAGTAGTTTGCCAGCTTATGTAGCAGAGTCGTTTTGCCTGAGCTTTCACCACCCACTATGGCAACTGTTCTGGTGTAATTATAGCGAGCTTCAGGGTGAATTTTGTCCCAATGTGCAATCGGGTTTTGAGCAATATCAAATGAGTTAAAGTTTGGTTGTAGCGGTGTGCTGGCAATGGGTAAGTATAAGTCGGTATATTGTGATGCTTGTGCTAAAGGGTGGTTTTCGGCAACGAATAAGACAGCATCAGTCGCCTGCTCTTCGGTAATTGGTAGTGCAGAAAAGAGATGTTTAAGTTTGGCATTACTTTTATGTATATCAATATGTGCCGTATCAAAGCGGTCATGCACAGGTAGTGTAATTTCGTCACTGGTGTGAATTTGGATAAAGGGTAGATTGGCACAGGCAAGCTGTAGCCAGCGCGCTTTATCCTGTAGGGTCACAGGATAGTTAGGATTGGGGGCAGGGTGAGGAGTGATAATGACATGTAAAGTTTGTACTTGACCAGAGGCATGTAAAATACTACGCATTTGCCCAAGATGAAACGGCTCAAAATGTCCAATCATTAATCCTGTGGTTTGCATATGGTTGTTCCTATGATTGTAGTGCTGATGATTATTTCTAAACGTACTTGTATAAGTTGGCTTTTAGAAGTGACGGATATTATCAATATGTTGTTTGCAAATATTGTTATCAATTGACTATATCATTATTTTTGATGTTTTTAGAGGTATAGTTTTCAAATGGTGTTTTTTCATTCTGTCTTTGTTTGCATCAATGAAGTTTGCACGACATTTGTTTGGGCTAACGATACAGGAGATATGACATAATCCCCCAGATAGCCTTGATAAAGCGTCACTGGATAAGATTGTTTTTTTTGTAATGAAAAATTGAGATGCTGACTATAGACAGTAAAATATTTTGGCATTAATGGCAACTGTTCACTATCCCAATGTTGATAGTTGAATGATATATTTTGGCTTTCTAGTGTCGCTGTGATGGTTGTTGTAGGTAACTGTTCTTGTGTGACTTGATACTCATTGATGAGCATCACAATATTGGTCATTAGTAAAAATAATAGTGCGGGAGTTAATGAGTACCATAGAGATATGGTCATAGTTTTTAGCTGCTCAAGGGGGGTGTTTTTATACGACTTTTTGACAGCAGTTGCAGCAATTGATGATAAAAGAACAAAGACTAAAAGTCCCCATGATTGATAGTTAATATGTACCATTTGTTTGGCAAATATGGACAGTAGTAATAAAACGACTAATAACTGATTGACCCTAACTGCCCATTTTAATTTTTTATCATAATACTTAATTTGGGTAATATCTGGAGTGCAGTCAAATTTACCTTTAATATCAATATTTGGTATTCGTTGCCGTAGATCTTCGATTAACTGTGGTAGATAGTGACATTCACCTGTTGAAATATGAAACTTTAAAACCTGATAGCCTGAGACAAACATATCATCACGGTGCTGATAAATACATACATATTGCGTACCATCTTTATTTGGTTCAATCTCAATAGAAGGTGGTGGTGTATGAGTCAGTGGCATACTCTTTAATCGAACATGTCCAAAGTAATAACTGAGCCTATCTGCACTTAACTGCCAATACCCCTTCGCTCCAATATGCCAACCGTATATGATAAGTAGTAACCAAGCCCACCATGTACCATGCTGTAGTTTATTTAACAAAGCCATAAATAAAAATTGTGTGGTATCTTTTTGCAGATATAGCATGGTAAGCAAAAAAACTATTGAATGATAATTATAATGTTGCTTAGCATACCGTGTGGTCTTAGGCTTATTATCAGGTATGGTTGGGTATGTTGACATAGTTTTGCTATCCTAGCTTATAATTATCATTGTCTTTTTATTATTATTTATAATAAATACTTAATTATAAATGAAAAATAATTCCCCCTGAAATATTTTGAAATATCTTTTCTTAAATCAATAGGTTATAAGGAGGCAAGGATAGATTGATGTAAGCTAAGTTAGCATAACATGACAAACTTTGAGTAAATAGTGTACAGTTTTAGTAATAATGAGTAATAAATAACCTTTATAATCATGCCAATGATTGAAAATAACAGACCACCCCCTTATATCAGTTTATAAGAATATGACATTATCCTTTAACCCTTTATCATGGATTTTTTAGGAGACCATAATGAACAGACTGGTTAAGTTACATCGCTCTCGCCAACATCGTATGATTGCTGGTGTAATGGGTGGTATTGCAGAATATTTTGGCTGGTCACCAACTGCCACGCGGATTTTATTTGTTGTGATTTCTTGTGCAAGTGCTGCTGTACCCGGTATTTTAATTTACCTGATACTATGGCTTGTGATGCCTAATGCAACACCTGCATCTTACCAATCTTCCTAAGATTCCTAAGCTTCCTACGTCTTTAAAGATTAAATCTTTTAAAGATTTAGTTTCTCTGGATTATATCAATAAAAATTAGAGCAATTTTTGTTGATACATGTTTCCTCCTGCCCAGATGCTAACCCGTCTGGGTATTTTTTTATCCAATAACTTGCCAGAGTTGTGGAAAAGTTGAGAGAAGGTATGGATAAAATTGCTATTTTTTAGTAAGGTGGGCAACTAAAATTGCAATTTAAAAAATACGTGTAGATTTCTCTGATAGACCAGATAGTTTGGGTGTTATTAGTAGACAGTTGGCACTGGTATTCTCTTCAATTATCTAAATCTTATAATGGCAATGCTATGACCTTTCAAGAAATTATCTTAACCTTACAATCTTACTGGGCTGATAAAGGCTGTGTGGTACTACAACCCTATGATATGGAAATGGGCGCAGGCACATTTCATACTGCGACTTTTCTGCGCTCATTAGGTCCTGAAATCTGGAACGCTGCCTATGTGCAGCCGTCACGTCGTCCCACTGATGGACGCTATGGTGATAACCCCAATCGTTTGCAGCATTATTACCAGTTTCAGGTTGTCCTAAAACCAAATCCACCTGACATTCAAGAGCTGTATTTAGGCTCATTACAGGCATTGGGCATTGACCCATTGACCCATGATATCCGTTTTGTCGAAGACAACTGGGAATCACCAACGCTTGGTGCGTGGGGGCTTGGTTGGGAAGTATGGCTTAATGGTATGGAAGTGACCCAATTTACTTATTTCCAGCAAGTCGGCGGTATTGAATGTTTCCCAGTTACAGGTGAGATTACCTACGGGCTAGAGCGTCTGGCGATGTATATTCAAGGTGTGGATAGTGTGTATGACCTTGTATGGACAGATGGTCAGTTTGGTACGGTAACTTATGGCGATGTGTTCCACCAAAACGAAGTGGAGCAATCAACCTATAACTTTGAACATGCTGATGTAGCGAAGATGTTTGAGCTGTTTGATTTCTATGAACAGCAAGCAGATAAGTTAGTATTAGAAGGGCTACCATTACCTGCATATGAGATGGTACTAAAAGCCAGCCATACTTTTAATTTATTAGACGCTCGTGGGGCAATTTCGGTGACAGAGCGTCAGCGTTTTATTTTACGTGTGCGTACACTGGCTCGCAAAGTGGCGTTAGGCTATGTTGAGGCTCGGGCAAAACTTGGCTTCCCATTGGCAGATGAGGCTCATCGAGAAGAAGCTTTGAAAAAATATTTGCCAAAGGATACAGAGGCTGAGCCAGAAAAATAAAGTAGAGAAATGACGCATTATTGATGTTTTTAACTGACCTATTGAACCGATATACGAATATAAATAGAGAATCCCATGACCACCATTTTATTTGAACTTGGCTGTGAAGAGTTGCCACCTAAAAGCCTAAAACCATTACGTGATGCTTTACAATCAAGCGTTGAGATGCAACTTAAAGACGCTGATATTAGTTACCAAACGCTTAAAGCCTTTGCTGCCCCAAGACGGCTTGCCATTCAAATTGAAGGCATTGCTGATAAACAACCTGATAGAGTAGAGCAAAAAAGAGGTCCTGCATTAAAAGCGGCTTATGATAGCGAAGGAAATCCTACCCGAGCAGCACAGGGTTTTGCTCAAGGTTTGGGTATTGATGTTAGTGAGCTGATTACCATCAATACCGACAAAGGTGACTATATTGGTTATGAGCAGACCATTCATGGACAAGCAGTCACCGAGCTGTTGCCTGCCATTTTCCAAAAAGCCCTTGATACATTGCCCATCGCTAAGCGTATGCGTTCGGGGGCAAGTAGAGAAGAATTTGTGCGTCCTGTGAAATGGTTGGTATTGATGCAAGATGATAAAGTGATTGATGCCACCATTCAGGGGTTAAAAGCAGATAACAATACATTAGGTCATCGTTTCCACTCAGCAGATAAGTCCGAAATCACTCACGCTAAAGATTATGAGAGTGTGCTTGATTCTGCCAAAGTGATTGCCGATTTTGACAAACGCCAACAGATGATTGTTGAACAAGTTAATAAGTTGGCAGGTGAAGTCAATGCTACCGCCATCATGCCCCAAGATTTGCTGGATGAAGTCACTGCATTGGTTGATTTACCAGTTGCCCTGCGAGCCAGTTTTGAAGAGCGGTTTTTGCAAGTGCCACAAGAGGCATTGATTTCGACCATGCAAGCTGACCAAAAATATTTTTGCTTGACTGACAATGATGGCAAACTGCAACCTTATTTTATCTTTATCAGTAACATTGAATCCAAAGACCCAAGCCAAGTGGTTGCAGGAAATGAAAAAGTCGTACGTCCTCGTTTGGCGGATGCGGAGTTTTTCTTTTTACAAGACCAAAAACAGCCCCTATTTGCCTTAACTGAAAACCTAAAAAATCGTGTTTTCCAAGACCAACTGGGTACAATTTGGCAAAAATCAGAACGTATCGCCAAATTATCAGCATTTATCGCTACCCTGCTTAAAGAGCAAGGTAAAGATATTGACGTTGAACAAGCGACGCGAGCTGGTATTTTATCCAAAGCGGATTTGGCAAGTAGCTTGGTCGGTGAATTCCCTGAACTACAAGGGGTGGCAGGTACTTATTATGCGCGATTAAATGGCGAGCCAACTGCGATTGCAGATAGTATCGAAGAGCAGTATTTGCCCCGCTTTAGTGGTGATAAACTGCCACAAACACCGATTGGTATTTGCTTGGCACTGGCTGACCGTATTGATACCTTGGTGGGGATTTTTGCCATTGACCAAGCGCCGACAGGCTCAAAAGACCCGTTTAGTTTACGTCGTTCTGCTATTGGTGTGTTGCGTATTTTGATTGAAAACAAGCTACCTATTAACTTGGTGAGTTTGATAGAGCAAGCCATCAAAAATTATAACGCTGATGGCGATAATAAAGTGTCTAAGATGGGTGAGACCTTTACCAATGTGATGGAGTTTATCAATTCTCGCTATCGGGCGATGTATACCGAGCAAGGCGTAAGCGTGGATACCATTCAAGCGGTACAAGCGATTAACCCACATATGCCACTAGATTTTGACCAGCGTATTCGTGCGGTACAAGCCTTCCGTGAGCTACCTCAAGCGGCAACTCTTGCTGAAAATAACAAACGCGTTGCCAATATCTTGGCAAAAGCTGATGTTGAAGTAGCGGACAGTGTTAATGCCGATTTGCTTAATGAAACTGCCGAGCAAAACTTATATCAAGCAGTTGTGACGGCTCAGCAAACGCTTAATCCCTTGTTAGAAACTGCCGATTATCGTCAAATTCTGCAAACTTTGACTCAGCTTGCCGAGCCACTTACCGAGTTTTTCGATAATGTGATGGTCAATACAGACGATGCCCAGCTAAAAGCCAATCGTTTGGCTCTGCTCAAGCAGGTCCGTGCGTTATTCTTAACAGTTGCTGATGTGGGTGAATTGCAGATTTAGGAGGTTAGTCAACCAGCCGAATAGATTATTAGCGTGCTTATTATTGAATTTTAAAATGCGATATCTGGTTTCAGGTATCGCATTATTTTTATCGACTTATAAAAATGTAAGTAAAAGTTACAAGCGGATATTATTTATTTTCATAAACCTAGTGCATAATGATTATTCTTCTTCCACTCTTATTTTAATTGCTTGGTCTACTCAGCTATGATGGAACATTGGACAAAAGAATTGGTTATCCAGCGTCTTCTTGCCGTTACCTTATTGGTGGCACTCTTTATTTTATGCTTTCAGGTCATACAATTTTTTATTGTGCCTGCATTGTGGGCAGCAATATTAGCGTATGTAACCTTTCCAATTTATAAATTTTTTCATCATAAGGTTAAGTTTAGCCCTGATTTCAGTGCCGCTATCATGACGGTCACTATCTCTTTGATGATAGGTGTGCCATTAGTCATTGGAGTATTTATACTGCAACAAGAGGCAATTAGCTTATATACGACTTTAATCCATCGTATCAAAGTTGGCTATGTGGATTTGCCAGAGAGTATTAAAAACTTACCAGTGATTGGACAGCAGATTAAAGACACTCTATGGGAGATTAACAAAGACCCTGAAGGCTCGATGGCAGCCTTTAAAGCATGGATAAACTCACATCTGTATTATGGAAAAGTGGCATTGGATGTGGTGCTAAGTAGCCTTGCTAAGCTGGGTATGGCATTGATGACACTCTTTTTCTTTTACCGTGATGGTGTGAGTCTGGTGAAGCAAATTCGTCAAGCCCTACGCAATATCATTGGCAATCGTATTGATGATTATATCGACTCGGTGGGTGCAACCACCCAAGCGGTGGTGTATGGTATCGGTCTGACAGCATTGGCTCAGGCACTGCTGGCAGGGGTTGGTTACTTTTTTGCAGGTGCGCCCAGTCCGATTTTGCTGACCTTGATGACTTTTGTAGTAGCACTTATTCCATTTGGTACGCCGTTTGCGTGGGGTGGGGTGTCGCTATGGCTACTATCACAAGGTCATGCTACTGAAGGTATTGGCTTGGCACTGTGGGGTATCTTTGTGATTAGTTGGGTGGATAATTTGATTCGCCCGATTGTGATTAGTGGGGCAACCAAAATCCCCTTTATCATCATTTTTATAGGTGTACTTGGTGGTTTGACTGCATTTGGCTTTGTGGGTTTGTTTATTGGACCTGTGGTATTAGCGATTGGGCTGGCAGTATGGAGAGAATGGATTAGCCAGCATAAAAATGAGATTTTTGCCCCTAAAGAGAAGGTGCTAGATGATGAGCAAATGCTGGCACATGTACAAGCAGGCAGTGGTATTGTGGCAAGTGATGATGTGAAAAAAACAGATAAATAAAAATGGGAAGTGTTATAAATGTGATTGATGATACTATTGGGAGTATCAGATATGCTTTTATTGATTTGGATATTCGTATTTTGTTTGATTAGTATAGTCAATGCGTGGATAGTCTTCTTTGATGGGGCAAAGCGAATTGAAGGCTGGCTATCCGTTTTTGTTGTAGGTCTGGTGGCTTGGGATTGGAATGCCGAGCAAATTAAGCTATATGTTTTGATTACATGGTTTGGTGTGGCTGTATTATTTTTATATGGCTTATTTAATAGTGACTTTAGGGCTGAGTATTTGATGTATTAGTCATTAAATGAAGTATTAACAGGCAAATTAAAATATCAAAAGTCATTATTGATTTGGAAAAAATTTATTTGGCTAAAGTTGACAAATCACTAAACCTTAAATCAAAACGGGATAAACTGATTAAAGTTTATCCCGTTTTTTATAATAATATGAATGATTTAAAGATTAATCATATCATTGTAAAAATGGCAGTTGGGTAAATACCTGTAAAATCGTGGCATTTACAATATCTACAAAAAATGCCCCCACCATTGGCACAATCAAAAACGCTTTATGTGAAGGTCCATAACGGTCAGTGACCGCCTGCATATTAGCAATCGCTGTTGGTGTTGCTCCCATACCAAAGCCGCAATGACCTGCTGCCAGCACTGCTGAGTCGTAATCTTTACCCATGACTCGAAAGGTTACGAAGTAAGCAAAGGCAATCATTAGTACCGTTTGCGCGACCAAAATGAGTAACACAGGTCCTGCCAAGTCGGTCAATTCCCACAGCTTTAATGATAATAATGCCATTGCCAAAAATAGCGATAATGATGCGTTACCCAAAACATCAATGGCACGGTCAAACATATCAAAATCAAAAATGGTCGTTAGAGCATTACGGATAATCACCCCACCGCCCAATGCCCAAACGAAAGTGGGCAACTCAAACCATGTGCCTTTTGCCACCCCAGTCATCACATCAGCAAATGCCAATGCAGCGGCAAACAGTGCCAATGTCTCAATGGTTGATGAGGCAGTGATTAGGCGAATATTATCTGGCTTTTCAAAGACTTCTTTATTGGCACGGTCTTCATTTTCGCTATGTTGCGTGCTATATAAAGACTGCTCACCTGCTAATTTTTCGACACTACTTTGTTGCTCTGGTGCAGGTAGTGGCTGAACGCCTAACTTTTTAATCAAACGTTTTGCCACAGGACCACCGATTAACCCCCCTGCAACCAACCCATAAGTGGCACAAGCGATACCCAGTGTGGTTGCCCCTGCAATGCCATATTTTTCTTCAAAGACACCACCCCAAGCACCTGCTGTACCATGACCACCTGTCAGAGAAATAGAGCCAGTCACCAGTCCAAGTAAAGGGTCTTGTCCAATGAGTGCCATCAAGCTGACCCCGAGTAAATCTTGTAAAAAGATATAAACGGATACCACGACTAAGAATATCATCAGAGGTGTTCCACCTGCCTTTAGCCGTCCAAAATCAGCGCTTAGCCCGATTGAAGCAAAGAACATCAACATACAAGCCGTCTGTAGCTCTTGCTGAAAGTTAAAGCTATAGCCAAAGAATATATTTAATGCATAGACGATAATTGCCGCAACCAAGCCACCTGCCACAGGTTCAGGAATATTAAACTCTGATAAGAATTTAATTCGTTTGACCAAAAACCGCCCAAGCAACAAAACGAGGGTCGCTAGAATGAGGGTATAATACCCATTTAATGTGATTTCCATAAAAAGTTCACCTTTACTAACAAGTGGTTAGTAATATTTAGGAATTACCAATAAAAAGTAAAGGTTTTAGGGTAACGCATATTATTTGTAAAAGTAAATAGTATTTTTGGTGAGTTATGGGCAGTTTATGAGTAATAGAATAATTGTAATTGATTTAAGCAAAAGATAATATATATTTAATTAATAAGCAGGTGTTTGGTTAATTCATAAGGATATAGCTTCATAGGGGTATAGTCATGCAACAAAAAATGGTGATGGTACAAAGTTGCTCTAATGCTCAAACTTTTTATCAAAAGCCAAGTAATTGGGTTGCCATTAGCCTGATAGTCAGTTATGTTGCTGTTGCAATATTGATTTTTTTTGATTATATAGCTGTTGATGGCATATTAAAATATGCTTTATTTGTACTGTTTTTTATTATAACTTGCTATTTTTATCCTGTTATCAAAATAGATTCATCAGGAATAGGTATCTATCGAGGATTTGGGCGGTGGTGTTGGCGTTATGTACTATGGCAGGATATTAAGAAAATAACACTTGAAAATAAAAAACGCTCAGATCAGAAGAAAATCAATGATAAAGAATGTACTACCATTATTGTTATTAATACCAGTATTAAAAATAAGCTAGCAAATCAATATATTAAATTACCATTGTTTGACTATCTTAATTCAAAAGAGCTGTATTTTACTTTATTGCAATACTATCCTTTTGATAAAAAGCCTTTTTATAAACAACCTGTGTTGTATGATTATAAAAAAGAAGTATTTTATGAAAAGATATTAGTAAATTTATATTTTATTTTATTTTTAGTGATGTTTCTGTCATGGCAGATGAGTAATTATATCCATTATGAGCATATTAATGAAGTTTCAATCACCAGTCTATTAGGGTTTCATTGGTTGATGGGGGATATGGTAATTTTTATTGCTATAATGATAATATCCAGTATTATATTTCCTAATATTCCTGCACCATTTAACTCAGAAAAATCAAATATATTATTCACTATGGCTCTAATAATTTCTGCTGTTTTTATTATTTTGGTGCAAGGATTACAGTTATATAATGAGCAACACCCTTTAAAGGCAATCACTGCAAACTTTACTTATCAAGAGCAAACACAAAGTTCTCAATATTGGCAAGCTCAAAATCTAGCATTACGCCAAAATGATAATGAATTTTCTATCAAAAAATCCTCACCCATCGCCAACCCCAATCTTAAAGTGGGCAAAACCTACCAAATCCAAGTGTATCAAGGCAAGTATAGTGATTATTTTATCAAGCCTGATGGGTTTTATTATGCAGTAGTGGTTGCTGATAGGGCTGGTAATAAAAGTGAGTAATCAGAGTGAGTTATTTCTATATTATGTATTTTTTTAGGTATTTACTTTGCCCCTGCTTGAATAAGAATTTTCATGATGTTTTTATTTCTGGCAAGATAGGCTTTATATAATGCAGTATTACCATCTTTATCTTTTGCATTGACATCAGCCCCTGCTTGAATTAATTCTTTAACAATGGTGGTATATCCTAGTATAGCGGGAAACATTAATGGTGTATTACCATCTTTATCTTTTGCATTAACATCAGCCCCTGCTTTGATTAATTCTTTAACACTGGCGGTATCTCCTATAAAGACAGAAACCATTAATGGCGTTTCCCCTTCTTTATTTTTTATATTCATATCAGCCCCTGCTTGAATTAAAGTTTTAATAATGGCTGTGTGTCCCATTATGCTGGCATTATGTAAAGCGGTGATACCAGCCTTACTTTGGGCATTAATATCAGCCCCATTGTTAAGCAAAACTTGTGTAGAAGGGACGTATCCATAGAAGGCAGCATACATTAAAGGGGTGTAACCACTATCATCTTTTGCATTGATATCTGCTCCTGCCTCAATCAATGCCTTTGCTTTTTTTATATCATCATTTTCTATGGCTAAATGTAATGGCGTAGTGCCATTTTCAACCACTTGTACGTTACTACTAGTCGTGGGGTTAGATGTATTGGCATAACTGATAGGTGAGATGATGGCGATAGAAATAGCCGTATATAAGACGGATAGGTGATAAAAAAACTTTGGTATGGTTGACATAAATATGTCCTAATGGTCAGTTATTGATTGTATTCAATGGCTTATTTAATATTAGTTATTTACAATAGTATAATCCCTATTTTTATTAAGTGTAGATGATAATAAATATAAAACCTATATTTAATAGATTATTCGAATTAGTCAATCAGGAATCCCCATGCTCACCATCATTGCCGACAGTAATATTGCCCATTTACACGATTATTTTAACGCTCAGACATTAGGGACAGAAGTTAATGTTATCGCCATGATAGGGCGAGAGATTAACGCTGAAATAGTGGCAAAATATCAGCCAGATGCCTTATTAATTCGCTCGGTAACACCAATCAATCAAGCTTTATTAGCGGATAATCATAGCGTCAAATTTGTTGGCTCAGCGACTATTGGTACTGACCATGTTGACCAAGCCTACCTTGCCAGTCGTGGTATTGCATTTGCTAATGCCTCAGGTTGTAGCAAACATTCGGTAGCACAATATGTATTAACCGCTATTTTGACCTTACGCCCGCAGTATTTATCTAATCAAAACCCATCATTAAACGCACAGCAAACTCCCTTAATTCCCACTACGCTAACAATCGGTATTATTGGGCTGGGTAATATCGGTAGCACATTGGCAAAATATGCCCAAGATTTGGGCTGGCAAGTATTAGGCTATGACCCCTTATTACCGCCGTCCGACATTAATAATGCCAGTTTGGATAAAGTGTTGATGGATAGCGATGCGATGAGTTTACATGTACCACTGACAACGATTGAGCAAAGCCCATATCCCACCTCTCAACTGATAAATAGCAAAACATTGGCAAAAATGCCTACGGATAGTTTGTTGATTAACTCTGCTCGGGGGCAAGTGGTTAGTGAAAGCGATTTATTGGCAGATATTGCTAAAACAGGGCGGTCAGTGGTGTTAGATGTTTTTGAACATGAACCTATGGTCAGTGAGCAACTACTATCCTCACTTGCCATCGCCACGCCACACATTGCAGGATATACTCTTGAGGGTAAACTACGTGGTACACAGATGATATTTGATGCGTTTCTTAAAGTATTTATGATTAGAAATGAGAATGAACAGATAGGCATTAACTTATTTAATCAACTATTACCACCAAACCCTTATCATTGGCATGATTTAAAACAGCAGTTAAAAGAACAGTCAAAACAGCCATTAAAATCTAGCCCTGAAAAATTAGCAGAATTTTATGACATTATGGCTGATGACAAATTATTGCGTGATGTTTTAGATAAACAAACAGGGCAAGTCAATGGAAAAGATTTTGATAAATTACGCAAAAATTATTTATTAAGGCGAGAGTGGTTGTTTGATTAGCTATCATTAATAATTTTATAAAATTAATTTGGGGTTTTTATGAATAAAAGTAAAATAAAATATAAAAAGATTAGAGGTATTAATCGGCGAATAAGACACATTCATCAATGGGGAGAAAATCATCTAAATTTAGATGTTGAGTATTTAAAGCAATATCAAAGAGATTATGTGAAATTTTGGGTCAAGCCTTGGGATAGTATTACATTGACCAATAGCATTTATCCTGAACCTACTGGTAAATGCCAGCAGTTATTAATAGAGTATTTGATAAAAATAATGCTATCTTGGCAAAAAACATTAAATATTCATTATCCAGAATTTTATTTAAATATTTGGCTGTTTGAAGGGCATATTAACCGTTCACAAGTGGTGTGTGCAGTGCAAGATTATGTGCACTTTTATGACAGGACATTTGAACCAATAAGTAATGATAACCATAACTTAAGCATTTCACAATCACAACATTATAATGACCATACAGACAGTCTTTTGGATAAATTTGAATGGTCACAATATCGAGAAATTCGTGGTTACAATTTAAATGATGATGAAGTTAAAATGATGTTGGAGGATTTTGAGCCATCAGCATTTTTAGCACAAAAGACCATCAATGGTACAGATTATCAAATGGTTGAAATAGATAGAGTGTGGTTGATTGATTGGCAAAAAACCAATGAAAATAAAACAGCAATAAAAGATAAATAGGGCAGATAAATCCATGACAAACCAAAGCTACCACCCCACAATCAGCCTTGAGATGGCAGTTAAACGGGCAGAAATACTGGCAAAAATCCGTCAGTTTTTTGCTCAGCGTGACGTTTTAGAAGTACAAACGCCGTTGCTATCGCAGGCAGGCAATACCGACCTATTTTTGCAATCCGTATCAGCAAATATCACCCACCTTGACCAGCCCAAAACTTACTATCTGCACACCTCACCAGAGTTTGCGATGAAACGCTTGCTTGCCAGTTGGCATGTGCCGATTTATCAGATTTGCCCTGTATTTCGGGATAATGAGGCGGGCAGTCGTCATAATATCGAATTTACCATGCTGGAGTGGTATCGCCCTGATTATAGCTTGTCGCAACTTGGCAATGAGCTTGCCGAGCTGTTGGCAATGCTGTATGGCTATCCTGTGATTTTTGACCATTACCGTTATGTTGATGCGTTTATGGATTTTGTTGGTATTCACCCATTTACCACTTCGGCTGAAGTGCTATCAGCAGTTGCTGAGGATAAGGGCATTGTCAGCGTGGGATTGGCAGAGGCGTTGGGTGATGACCGCCAAGCATGGTTGGATTTGCTATTTAGCCATGTGGTTGAGCCACATTTGGGCAAAGATTTACCCACGCTTATCACTGATTATCCGCCTGCCACTGCTTCATTGGCAAAAACTGCCACCGATAAAGATGGCAATCTGGTCGCCAAACGCTTTGAGCTATATATAAATGGTATTGAGATTGCCAATGCGTATGATGAGCTAGCCGATGGTCAGGCTTTACGCCAACGCTTTGAGCAGGATAATGCTGAACGAGCAAAACGAGGTTTACCTATCATGCCGATAGATGAGCATTTGCTACAAGCCTGTGATGATTTGCCCCCGTGTAGTGGCATTGCGGTGGGGATAGATAGGCTGTTGATGGTGCTGACAGGGGCAAGTTGTATTGATGAAGTGATTGGCTTTGGGGTGGGGAGGGCTTAGCAATAAATATTCTTAATAACTTGAATTTATATAACTCTAGGGTTATTATTTGTATGTGTTATCAGCAAAGTACCAGCAAAATAAATGATAGAAGTGAGCTAAATAAATATGAATAGCCGAGAGATAATTCAAAAGCTAGAATCAGTAGGCTGGTATGAGGTGCGTGTCAAAGGTAGTCATCATCATTTTAAACATAAAGTGAAGTCTGGTGTTGTTACTGTGCCTCACCCTAAAAAAGACTTACCCATTGGTACAGTAAGAAGTATCTTAAAACAGGCTGGTATTGAGTCGTAGTTAAGTAAATTATCGCACCTGTAAATTTAGGCATTAATAAAAGGTGCGTGGTCATATAGGCTGGTAATTAAGTAAGCCTATATAAACAAAATCACACCCAAACGGGTGAGGGGAAATAAAATGTTATATCCAATAGTTATCGAACATGGCGATGAGCAAACCGCATTTGGTGTGATTGTGCCTGATATTGCTGGCTGTTTTTCAGCTGGTGATACGCTTGATGAGGCAATGGAAAATGTAAGAGAAGCCATTGCAGGACATTTAGAATTATTGGCAGAAGATGGTGAGGAAATTCCACTTGCCAAAACAGTGGCTTATCATGTTAATAATCCAGAATATCAAGGTATGACTTGGGCAGTGGTCGATATTGATGTCAGTCGCTATTTGGGCAAAACTGAAAAAGTAAATGTCACCCTGCCAAGTCGCCTGATTCATCTAATTGATGAAAAGGTTGCCAGTGATAAAGCTCGCTTTAAAAGTCGCAGTGCCTATTTAGCAAGTTTGGCAGAAAAGGAATTGATACAGGGTTAGCAGTTTTAGGTGACAATTATCATAAAAAAGAGGCTATATGATGGCTACTATTACCGAAGAAATATACAATCAAGTGCAATCCTTACCAGAAAATTTGCAAATGGAAACTTTAGAATTTGTTAATTTTTTGCAGTATCGTTTAGCACAACAACAAAGCAAACAGCTTGATAATGTATCGTTAGCAGATATTTTAGAAGATATTAGTCAACATGGTACGACATTTAGCGATATCAAAGACCCTGTGGCATGGCAACGAGAACAGCGTCAAGATAGAGAGATATTAGGGCGAGAATAAAGCATGTTAATTGACAGTAATATTATTATTTATTCTTTGCAACCTGATTTTGCTTATTTACGTCAGCAAATTTTTAGTCAGACAGTATCAGTTTCTGCCATTAGTCAACTGGAAGTATTGGGTTATCATAAGTTGACTGACATTGATAAAAAAGGATTTGAGAAATTTTTTGCAGGTTGCGATATTCTTAATATTACCCCTTTAATTATTACAAAAGCAATCGAGTTAAGACAAGATAAAAAAATGTCTATGGGTGATGCAATTATTGCCAGTACCGCATTATGCCATCAAAAGACTTTGGTCACTCGTAATATCGCTGATTTTGATTGGATAGCTGAATTAAAAGTTCTAAACCCTATAAAATAAAAGTGAATCCAAATGAATGGACATAAACTCAGCATTTTAATCACCAAAGATGCCCCGATTGCCTCAATTTTCGGTGAGTTTGGCTAATAACTATTCACCACCTTTTTGATTTTCCTGCCCCTCTACCTCTTTTAAGGTTTTCATTATCTGACTTAACGTATCTGTGTTTTTATAAAAGGCACGACAGCCTTTGCACATCATAACATGGGTATGTAGTTGGAACTTTTCGCCAGTGCTTAATGGACGGTCTTGAGCGTCACTGGCAAGTTGGGTAATTTGTTGACAATTTTTCATAAAAAACGATTGCCTTAATAATCTTTAGATTAAAAAATAAGAAGATAGTTGTAAAGTAGTGTTTTAAAAAGTATGCTCCCCCTCCCTAACCC
>NZ_VEWM01000082.1 GCF_020662265.1 Psychrobacter sp. I-STPA6b | reverse complement strand
TGTACTAGCTCAAACCTAATCTGACAGTACCCCCAAATTGACGGTCAAGATGTCAGGTTATATTTGAGCTAAATTCTTTTGTGCCCAAACGGATTTACCCTCAGTAAGCGTTTGCATAGGTGTTCTACCACAGCACATCTTACCTTGATGAGTTCTTTCATAATTATAATAAACAAGCCAATCATCTAAATCAGCTTGTAGAGACTCTAGATTATCGTAAATCTTCTTTCGAAAAGCAATTTGATAAAACTCTTGTAAGATAGTCTTATGAAACCGCTCACAAATACCATTGGTTTGCGGGGATTTGGCTTTAGTCTTAGTATGATCTATATCATTGATAGCCAAATAAAGCTCATAATCATGTTGTTCTACCTTACCGCAATACTCAGTACCTCTATCTGTTAATATTCTAAGCATCGGTAACTCATGCTCTTGATAAAACGGCAATACCTTATCATTGAGTAAATCAGCAGCTGTAATCGGTGTTTTGGTATTATATAACTTAGCATGTGCTACCTTCGAATAAGTATCTACAAAGGTCTGCATATAAACACGTCCAACGCCTTTTAAATGACCGACATAGAAAGTATCTTGTGAGCCTAGGTAGCCTGGATGTGCTGTTTCAATCTCACCAGATGCTTCATCGTCTAGTTTTTTCTTTTCAAGTGCTGATATTTGCTCATCAGATAAGAGGATGCCTTCGGCTTCTACTTTTGCCTCTAATGCCTTTAAACGTTTATTGAAGTTTTCTAGGTTGTGTCTTAACCATATAGAACGTACACCACTGCCTGAAACAAAAATACCTACTTTTCTAAGTTCATTAGAGGTTCTGTGCTGACCGTGAGCAGGATAGTCTATGGCATGTTGTATGACAGCTTGTTCTGTGGACTCATCAACTCGATTCTTAAGGTTAGGTACTCGCCTTGATTGATTCACTAATGCGCCTATACCGCCGTTGTCTGCCATTTCTTTATAGCGATAAAAGGTGTCTCGAGAGACCCCCATTATTTTACAAGCTTTAGAGACGTTACCTAGCTCTTGAGCTAAGTTTAGTAAGCCTGCTCTGTGTTTGATGATTGGATTACTATTTGTGCTAGAATGGTTCATGTGTGTTATTCCTTATTTGATAAAGTTTAGACATCTTCATCAATTTGGGTAACACACTCTTTTTTAAAGTGTGATTGTCAGATTAGGTTGAGACTAGTACAGTTAAATAATTGTTATGCTGATGAGGACACACATTGCGATAATATCCCCAAATGTACCTTTGTTGCCTCAGCCTGACTTGTATAGCCATACTTTGGCATCCACTCTGTCTTAAAGCTTCTAAAGAATCTTTCGGTGGGAGCATTGTCCCAGCAGTTTCCTTTTCTGCTCATACTGTGTGTCATATCTTCACACACTACAACAGCATCGGCAAAATGCGAGCTAGTATAATGCGTACCCTGATCAGAATGAAACAGCACCCCTTTAGGCTTTAAACGTGACTCATATGCCATCATTAACGCCTTACTGGTTAACTCACTATCAGGTGAATCTGATACTGAGAATCCAACGATATTGCGTGAATATAAGTCAATGACAACGGCTAAGTAGCACCACCCACCTTTGATTCTGATGTATGTTACATCGCCTGTCCAGACTTGATTTGGTGTTGTGGGTGTAAACGCTCTGTTTAGTACGTTGTCGTGCACTTTATGTGTTTGCTCTTTGTGTTTGTAGCTGTGTTTCTTCTGCTTACTGACCAGTCCCATGTCTTTCATGAGTTTACTAGGTTTATATCGTGTCAGTTTGATGCTATGTTGCTGGGTGATAATACTACTGATAGTTCTAGCTCCTGCTGAGCCTATAGAGTGATTAAAGACTTGTCGTACCAGTGCCTTGAGTTTAACCATTTTACTGTCTATGGGTACAGGTTTGATACTCCAGTAATAGCTACTACGTACGATGCCAAATAGTTCGCATAGCTTGGCTTTGCTGATACCTTTATCCTTTGGTTGCTCTGCTAGATCCTTGATTATCTGTATACGTTTAGACTGTCCCCAGCTAGCAGAGCCGATGCCTTTTTTAAGATATCTCTCTCTAACTTAAGCTGTTTGATTTCTTTACGTAGTCTTTGTATTTCTAGCTGTTCGTCTGTGAGGGCTTTGCCTGTTTCTGGGGTAATGCCTTGTTGTTCTTTGCGGTATTTATATACCCAATTTTCTAGACTTTTTTTACTGATGCCTAGTGAGTCGGCTACTTCTGGTATCTTTCTACCCTGTCCTTCAACTAAATTAATGGCTTCGAGTTTGAACTCTCTGCTATATCTTTTTCGTTTATTGGTCATACTGATTCTCCATTTTTACTGGTAGTATAACCTCTTATTTGCTGTCTAATTTTATTATGCCACTACAAATACTCTTTAATACCTCTGATTGCTTTACTGTCATAACCTCTATCATCGATAACAGCCTCAGTGTTATTTTTAACCGTTTGTTTGATTAAAGTATTTGCCATTTGTGAGTCATGCAGTTGACCACTAGTCACTTCAATACATACAGGATTATCACAAACGTTAACTACTAAATAAATCTTGCTACTATTGCCAGCAACACTTTTACCAATGGCTTCATCTTGATGACTTGCCACTCCAGAACTATGCTGGTGTGATTTGACAACACTACCATCAATAAATAGCCATTCTCCATTGTAGTCTTGCGTTATTATCGACATAAAGCTTCTGCCATTTGTCAAAATAGTCAGGAATATCACGCCACAGATATCCCACTCTTATTCGATATAACATTGCTTCAATGGTTAGTCTTAAATTGGGCTTGTCATAAACATTGATTTGACACAATATAGTATGTAGCTTGTGCCATTGCTCATCTTTGAGCATGGTTCGAGTCATAAGCAATACCTAGTATTCTTTGTTGTGGTAAATATGAACTTGAGGTGTTATTTATCTTTTTTCAACTTATGAATTCTATACAGACCCTAGTATATAGAGTATTATTCATTGTCATACTAAAACATAGTAACCAATAGCTTACATGACATATTATTATGATATAACTATTCAACTATACAGTTTATATCTTAATAAAAATTTCCCATGAATGGTCGGATCAATTCAAAATGGTAGATAAACTAGAGAGACTAAAGAAAAGACTACTTGAAGAGTTAGGTAGTGATCAGCTTGATATCTCTACACTTTTATCTTTGAGTCATGACATCGCCTCATTAGACTCTTCTAAGGCTCGTTTTTCAGTTGATGCAGGTATCATTGATCGGCTTGGTAAAGAGCTTGTATCCAAAAGAGAAACTGCTGTTTCTGAGCTAGTGAAAAATGCATATGATGCCGATGCAACAGAGGTTAAGTTAGTATTTCAGAATGCTTATAATATCGGCGGTTCATTGAAAATTATTGATAATGGTATCGGTATGACTCGTGAACAGTTAATGAATGGCTTCATGAGATTAGCTTCTACAGATAAAGTGAATAATCCAATCTCTGAAATATATGAACGAAAAAAAGCAGGCAAGAAAGGAATTGGGCGTTTTTCTACTCAGAGGCTAGGGTCTAAGCTAACTATTCTCACTAAATCCAAAGGTAGTAATAGTACGATACAACTTTCCATTGATTGGGATGAATACGGAATTAATCAAAATTTATATCTTATTGAACATGAATTAAAAATAGTTGATAGGATGTGGGAGTCTGAAACAGGTACCATATTAATTATTGATAACCTTTATGAGTCTTGGTCTGATGCGACACTCAAAAGGGTATATAGATATACAGCTGAACTCATCCAACCTTTTCCTTTGGCAAGAAATGAAACCAATGAGCCTCATAAACTTTCTAAGTTAGATCCTGGGTTCAAAACGACATATTATAGAGAAGCTGTTAAAAATGAGAACATCATTGTTGATGATGAAGAAGAGATATTACGATATGCATTAGCGGAAATAAATGGTTATGTCGATGATAATGGACAAGGGTACTGGACACTAAAGAGTGATAAGCTGGATTTTAAAGAAGATTTATTTTTAATTGGTAATAGTGAAGATAAAGAGGATGACAATAATCCCTTTAATCTAATTAAGGGGTTAGAGTTTAAAGTCTACTATTTTCTGTTTGACCCAAACTTACTACCAAAAGGAAAACTCAATTTTATTAAATCCTTAGCTCATGAAAAGGGAGGCATAAGGCTTTATAGAAATGGCTTTAGAGTACTGCCTTATGGTGAATATAAGGATGATTGGTTAGGGTTAGATAAATCTACTACTCGTCAAACAATTCTTTCTTCTCACAGAAATTTCAATTTTTTTGGTTTTATTCAAATTAACGATAAAAGTGGTAATTTTGAAGAGACTGCTAGCCGTGAAGGGTTAATTGAGAACGATGCTTTTGAAGAATTAACTAGCTTTGTTTATAAGTGTTTAATCAACGCTGTGCAAAAAATTGCTCATCTTAGGGGAAGAAAAGCCACAGCTGGCCAAAAGGACTTTATACCAAATAAAAAAGATAAAGATCCTATTTCCAAAATAAAAGAGGCTGTGGAGTCTCTAAAAAAACAAAGTAAAGAATCATCGGGAAAAGAAGACAACAAATTTGACTTTAAAAAATTAGAAAAAGTTATAGAGATAGAGAAGAAAAACTATCAACTGCTCGTTGATGAAAGTAGCATGTTACGAATATTGGCAGGACTGGGATTAGTTATTGGTGAATTTGTGCATGAGATTAAACGCTTTGTGCCTAGTTTTGAAAACGAAATCCACCTTTTACAACAAAACTTAAAAAATGATTCATTAGCACTTGAAAATATTAAATATCTTCGAGAAAGTCTAAGTTCTTTTAAAACTTACACCTCATTTTTTGATACTGCTGTTACGCGTAATATTATCAGAGAGCTTGAATGTATTGAGTTACGAGATGTGGTTCGCAATTTTGAGGAAGTAATTGAGGCTGATACCGTCAAATCTAATATACTCATAACTACCGATTTTATAGGATATGACTTATTTACCGTACCAATGCATCCCTCTGAATGGGCATCGATCCTATTTAATTTATATTCAAACTCTAAAAAGGCTATTAGAAGAGAAAGACCAACTTTAGGAGCTATTGATATCACTTGTGGAAGGTTAGAAAATAAGGTCTATCTAGAGTTCTCTGATAACGGCGATGGCATACCTATAGATAGGGAAGACTCTGTTTTTGAAGCTTTTTTCACAACTTCGTCGGTAATTGATGCAGATGATGAGATAAACTCTTTAACAGGGACAGGCTTAGGACTTAAAATAGTCAAAGATATTATTGAAGATTATGATGGAGAAATATTTATTTCTCCACCAAAAGATAACTTCTCTACAACTATACGTATAGAACTGCCAAAAGGTAAAGAAGACGATGAGTAACTTGAAATATTGGTACATTGACGATGAAGAAGGTAAGCCAGAGGAAACTACGATTCGAATGCTAGTCTCTTATGGGATAAAAGCTGAACAGTTTAGTCTTAGAGACTACCAAGATTTCGGGAGCTTAAAGAAAGCAATTATAAAACTTATAGATGATAATTTTGGTGGTCTTATTCTTGATCTTCGTCTTGATGGTCAAGGTAACTATCCTACAGCTTTTAATGCAACAGCCTTAGCACAGGAGCTTAGATCAGTGGCATCAATGGGAGAGACTTGTATTTATCCTATTGTACTAACTTCAACTGACGAAAAAATAAAAGAAACCTATAATAATGATAAGTCTAGTCATGATCTATTTGATTATAAGATTCATAAAAGCAGTGAAAACTGGGAAAAACGAAGTAAGAAGCTAATTTCATTAGCTCATGACTATAAAAAAATTGATAACACCATGTTTGATAGTCGCTCAGCCGAATCTATATTATATGACTTGCTAGGAAAGGAAACTACAAACATAAAAGACGTTAGAATAATCGAGAAGTTAGTAGGATTAATAGATCAAGGCGATAAACACTATTTTGTAAATTTCATTATCAAGCAGTTTTTCCATTTCACAAACCCATTAGTTAACAGGAGAGTTTTGTTCGCAAAATTAGGTTTATTTATTGATAATCTTGCTAATGATGAAATAAATGGTATTTTAGAATTATTCGAAGTTGCTAAGTACACTGGCATTTTCTCGAAAGGCTGGGATAGGTGGTGGCAAGTTGACATTGATGCAGTTATTAAAGAGAAATTCCAAACTAACTTTAGCTTCATACCCGCAGAAGACAGAGTAAATATAATTAATGATAAACTAAATCTAAATTTAAAACCCTTCGAGGGGTTAGAGTACAACTTTAGTACCGAATATTCAACCATATGTGAAGCAACTAAAAAACCAATCGACCACTTAGAAGGTTTTAGAATCAGTACCTCACATGATTTTCTACCATGGCAAATGCATAAATATTTGTCGCTATATGCGTATTTAGAGCGAATAAGAATAAGCGAAATTAAACCTCATCCTTTAGAGTTAGAGAATATTAAGAATGCAAGAAATGAGCTAGGTATATGAATACGAATGTTAATCTAAATGAACCAAAAAAAGATATACAGTTTTTCAAAAAAGATTATGAAAGCTTCTTAACAGCAGTTCAATCATTTGTGAACTGCAATTTTTCAGGATTTAAAACCACTAAAAGTAATTCTAACTCAATTAGTATTGAGTTATATCAGCCTTTAACAATTTTAGCTGAAGAGGTCGCACTTAATCATGGTAGGCCGAAAGGTATACGAAATATTGAAATTCTTATTAACTTTAGGATAACTTATAATAATTACAAATATATAGATTTATTTAATAATACAACTTCTTCAAACTTAAGTATTATAGTTAAATCAGTAGGAAATAGTGGCAGTAATTATAAGGGATTCCATTTTGATTTAGATAATCCAAAATCTGAACAACACCAGTTACATCCTAAATATCATTGCCAATTTCTAGTGAACCCTCAAAATATTGAAACATTTGATTATGGTAATGTACTACAGTTAGACATACCAAGATTTACGCACTTTCCCATGGAACTAATTCTTGGTACAAGTTTTATTTTAGCAAACTTTTTACCAGAGACCTTTAGTATGCTAAAGGAAGATAGAGATTTTGTAAAACTTCAACGAAAGTATCAGAAACATTATTGGGAACCATACATTAAATCTCTACAATCTCTATTAAGCTCTGATCTCAATTCTAATCAATTTAAAGCTGGACAAGAGCTCCAACCTTACTGGATATAATGAAAGAAATATTTGATTTTTTAAGGGTTCAAACGATAAGTGAGCCTTCTATAGTAGATAGCTTTATAGTAACTGCCTTTGTCAGATTAAATAAAATATCTATCGTTAATAATAGTTTAGTTTTAAGCTATATCATAGATGAGTCAAATTCATCCTATGAACGCTATTTAAACTTTGAGAAGGCTGTTAAGAATGCACTTGAAGAGTTTACTTTAGAACATCTTTGTCAGCTATTTGAATTTGTCATATCCCCATCTGATCGAGTGATTAGTGGTGCTATTTATACACCTTTACATATAAGAGAATACATTGTCCAGTCTGTCATAAAAGATAAAGATGTTATCCATAAAACTTTCGCTGACATTTCCTGCGGTTGTGGTGGCTTTTTATTAGTTGTAGCCAATATGCTTAAGCAAACTAATGGGCTTAGTTTTAGTGATATTTATGAAAACTATTTATTTGGAGTAGATATTAAAAATTATTCTATAGAAAGAACAAAGATAGTTTTAAGCTTAAACGCTTTATTTCATAATGAAGATATAAAAGGTTATGACTTCAATCTCTATATCGCAGATGCTCTAAGTTTTAAGTGGTCAGAAGCAATAAATGGCTTCAAGGGTTTTGACTTTATTGTTGGAAATCCTCCTTATGTTAGTGCAAAGAACCTTGATGAAAGCAGTAAAGTTTTTTTAAAAGAATGGAGTGTGGCTAACTTAGGGAATACTGATTTGTATATTCCTTTTTTTCAAATTGCAATTAGTAACCTGATGGAAGATGGTTCGATGGGTTACATAACTATGAATTCATTCTTTAAAAGTTTAAATGCTAGATTATTGAGACAATACTTTCAAGAATTAAAGTTAGATTTTAGTATTGTAGATTTTGGCTATGAACAGCTATTTAAATCTAAAAATACATATACATGTATATGTATTATAAGAAACTCTAATAAAAACTATATTAATTATAAGTCCCTTAAACCCGAACATTTAGGAAAATCAACTGCTAATTTAAACTTCGATAAAATTTACTATAATAAACTAGACTTTAAATCTGGATGGAATTTGAAAAACCATGACTTGATCCAAAAGATTGAAAGCACAGGAACACCTTTTGGAGAAATTTATACTACACGACATGGTATTGCTACATTAAAAAATGATGTTTATATATTTAAGCCTGTTACAGAAGATGATAAATATTATTATTTTATAGATTCAACTAAGCAAGAAGTATGTATAGAAAAAAAGATTTGTAGAGATATATACAATACAAATAAGCTTAGTAGTATACAAGACCCTAAAAAGCTTGTTGAAAAAGTAATTTTTCCCTATCTAAATGAAGAGAATACAGTAACTCTTATAGATGAAGATAGTCTATCCAGTAAATTTCCTAAGGCATATGAATATCTGGTTTCGAAAAAAGATATTCTTTCGAAGCGAGATAAAGGCAAAGGTATCTATCCCAATTGGTATGCATATGGAAGGAGCCAGTCATTAGCTAATGCTAAATATAAACTATTTTTTCCGAAGTATTCAAATACTAATTCCTTTTTCATTATAAATGACGACGAACAGACTAAGTTCTATAATGGTCAGGCACTTATTGGTAAATCCATTCGTGACCTTAAACTTGCTAAAGTTATCATGCAGAGTCGTATTTTCTGGTTTTATCTATCATCAACAAGCAAGCCATATTCATCAGGTTATTATTCCATGAATGGCAATTATATTAAGCATTTTGGTGTCTATGACTTTAATGAAGAAGATATTAAATATTTGCTTACTGAGCAGAAGCAAGTATTAATAGATAAATTTATTGAAACAAAATATGGTATTAGTTTGTCAGATCAGTAGTTGAACTTCCTTTTAAATTAATTGAGTATGAAACTTTATTACTCCAAAATGTAACTGTATGAAGATATTGATGCTGTTCAGTATGATACTTTATTATTTTCTGCTTAAAATAGGGTTCAATAAAATCAAGAGTTTAGCGTATTTTCAGTATGATACTTTATTACTCGCTGACAATGTTTGTCAGCGAGTAATAAAGTATCATACTTGCCATTACCATACCCCCATACCAAGCCCCTATCTTTATTAATAAGGATAGGGGCTTCTCTATCTAAAAGTTTATTATTTGTTGTTTTCTATAGCCAAAAAATACTAAAACAGAGACAAGGCAGGTAAGTACAGAAAATGAAAGCAACATCGACACGGTTTCGTAGTTTTTGATTATAAAAAAAGCAAGCCACCCAAACCATATGAAAATCATCACAGGTTATGGATGGCTTATTTTCTCTATAATACTATTAAACTAACAGATATTATTTTGCTTACTTTACTCTGTTACAAATGCAATTTTTGATAAGTTGGCTTCTGAAGTAATCGCTAATACCTGAGCAACGGTATCATACTTCCCTTCTTTATCTGCCTGTAACTGTATCGCAGGATCTCCCCCTGCTGCAGAAATCGTTTTTAGATGTTGTCGTAATTCATCTAAAGTCACTGGTTTACCATCTAAAAATACCTTAGCATCTTTATCAATACTAATATCGACAGACTCAGGCGGTGCTTCTTGTACACTAGCGCTAGTCTTAGGCAAATCTAATGGCACACTAGGGTTTAACACCGTCGCTGTTACCAAAAAGATAATCATCAATACCAACATAATATCAATCAGTGGAATCAAGTTGATTTCACTCATCTGTTGGCTGTCTTCATCACCAAGCTGAAATGCCATAATATCCTCGATTTATTTACTATAAGCAACCAACATATAATCATATAATATTGGTATTTGGTATTGCATCAATAAGCCATACCATATTTTTTGTATTGTGCTATGGTTGATTGACCTTTACCATCATCTATTATCCAATCATGTTATTATGATTGAGGGTTATAACATTGGTATTACTTCACTGATTGTGCAAGCAATCCATAAGCAATATCATTTGCTAAATGCATGGTTTTACGATTCATACGCACCGCAATGTTATAAAAAATAACCGCAGGAATCGCTACTGCTAGACCCAAACCTGTCATAATCAGTGCTTCACCAACAGGTCCAGCCACTTGTCCTAGACCAGCTTGTCCTGTCTGTCCAATACTATGTAGCGCATGGAAAATCCCCCATACTGTACCAAATAGCCCAATAAATGGTGCAATTGCAGCCGTTGTCCCTAAAATAGGTAAACCTTTCTCACTGCTGTAACGATAACGCCCAATTTGCTGCATCAAAACTTGCTCAACCATCGCTTTACGCTGTGTTGGTTGCATAGTTTCACTACCCACAATCTCAGCCTGTACTGCTTGTGCCAAATCATCTTCTACTGTTTTTGATAACTGAGAACTATGATAGATACGAATAATACCAGTCACCCAAGATGCAATAGATAACGCAAATAGGATGAAAAATAAAGACTTAGTTACAATATCAGTGTATTGCCAATAGCTTGCAAAGTCCATAAAGACTCCTTAATACATAAAAAATAAAAACTTAAATAAAACTTACCATTATATTTGGTGCAGTTATTACTAATAAAAGCCAATTGCAGTAACTATAATCCAACCATCTATCATTACTGCTAAATAAATACTATCGCTGCTGTATCGTTATTGGTGCTGTCACAGTACCAGAAACAGTCACTCCATTTTTTGTAAATGGTCTTAATTTTGCTCTTAACGCTGCTTGTCTAGCTAACCTATCAACCCTTACATTACCTGATGACTGTACCATATCAGCACTTGTCACATTACCATTCTTATCAACAGTCAACTTAAGCCTTGTCGTAAATGAGCTGCCTGCTGGTAGCTGTAGTCTGGTTATATCACTCTCACTTGGATTTGGTTTACTTATCCATCTTGCCTCACCATAAGAGAAGTTGTGTACTGTATTTGCAATACGCTCTTGTTCTGCACGTTCTCGTTCTGCACGTTCTCGCTCTGCACGTTCTCGCTCTGCACGCTCTCGTTCTGCACGCTCTCGTTCTGCACGCTCTCGTTCTGCACGCTCTCGTTCTGCACGCTCTCGCTCTGCACGCTCTCGTTCTGCACGCTCTCGTTCTGCACGCTCTCGTTCTGCACGTTCTCGCTCTGCACGTTCTCGCTCTGCACGTTCTCGCTCTGCACGTTCTCGCTCTGCACGTTCTCGCTCTGCACGTTCTCGTTCTGCACGTTCTTTTTCTAAACGTTCTTGCTCTAAGCGCTCACGATTAATCGTAACAGAAGATTCTGTTTCTACATTAATAATAGGCTCAGGCGTTTTCTCCACTGGTGGCGGAGGTGGAGGCGGATCTTTCTTCTCCGGTGGTGGAGGTGGTGGATCTTTCTTCTCCGGTGGTGGAGGTGGCGGATCTTTCTTCTCCGGTGGCGGAGGCGGTGGATCTTTCTTCGCAGGCGGTGGCGGTGGAGGCGCACTTACTGGTGGTGGTGGAATATCAGCCACAGGTGGCTCTTCCACTGGCTCAGGTAACTCTTCCTCAACTTCTGGTGGTGGCTCAACTTTCTCAACCAATGTTACTTCAATTGGTTTAGTTTCCTCTATGGGTGGCTGTTCAGGGAAACTCACTTCTGTTAAATACCATATGGCAACACCATGCAGAGCCAGTACTCCAGCAAAGACTGCAAGGTTAGTTTTTGAAAAAAATGGGGAGTCGGAAGAGTCTGAATGCATAGGAACCAAAAGTCATACTATGTACAATAAATGAACAGATAACTCTGCTTTAAGTCTATAACCAATCATAACTTGAAATACAGTATTGTTATCTAACCAATTTAGCGTGCTATTAAAAAAATAGGCTCAAACTGCATACCATTTAATAAGCTCGCTATCTTCTTGCTGTTTGTCTTACTATAAAAACTATGAGCCTGTCATATCTATCACACCAACCATCTGCTCTTATTTTTCATTGGTAAAAACAGAGGAATAACGTGCAATATGATAACCACAAAGGCTCAAAGTTATTCTGTAAAGAAAAAGTTAGGAATAGGGTAGATAGAATAACTTTATTTTATTGTCTTCAAAGACAATATTAACTATTCACAAAATAATATATTTTCTTTACATAAAACTGGGGCAATAATAGTACTTTTTAAATAATTTTTTTATTTTTCTTTACTAATATATTGCAAAATACTTTATATTAAAATCTATAAAACCTTGATAAATTCTACAAATCAGAAAGCTTATGAGTTCTAGTACATTCTCTAATAGTAAACAATATAAATGAGAATGAGAAAACAAATAAAAATAGTAACCATTCTTTTCAAGGAAACAAGTGTTTACAAAAAGTCTTCTATTTATCACTCGCCTTATTTATTACTGCAAAACTATTTTATTCTTGAAGCTTACCGTGTGGATGTATCCACTTTGCAATCCATAGTGACAAGTCATCCATGAAGGTATAAACCATCGGAATTGCTATCAAGCTTAAAAACGTTGATGTCACCAGACCACCTAATACCGCTGCCGCCATAGGTTGCCGGAATGTTGGATCAGCCGCTCCCCATCCAAAAACCAAAGGTAACATACCTGCTCCCATAGCCACAGTTGTCATAATAATAGGCTGCGCTCGTTTACGACAAGCATCTAACAGAGCATCAAAGCGATCTAATCCATGGTTTTGTGCCAAAATAGCATAATCCACCAATAAGATAGAGTTCTTGGTTGCAATCCCCATTAGCATAATTAGACCAATCATAGATGGCATCGATAAGCTACTATTCGTAATCACCAAACCAACAAAAGCACCTCCTATTGATAATGGTAAAGCCATTAAAATAGTAAATGGCTGTAATACTTTACCAAACAGTAATATCAATACACCAAAAATACAGACAATACCAACTGACATGGCAATGATAAAGCCACTAAACAGCTCCCCCATACTCTCGGCTTGACCTTGATCTATCATGGATACTGAGGCAGGCAACTGCTGTAAACTAGGAACAGACTTTACGGCTTGTATTAGTCCACCGAGTTCACCTGTGCCAACCTGTACTGTGATGGTAATTGCCCGCTCACGATCAAACCGACTAATGGTAGATGGACCTGTACCAAAAGATAAATCCGCTACTTCAGCAAGACGTGTACCGCCATCTTGTGCAGAAATAGGACGACTACTAGGCACATATAAGTCTGTCAACTGACTGACATCATCTTTTGCCGAATCAGGTAAACGTACTACTACTGGTATCTGACGTGTGTCCAGATTAAGCTTTGATAACTGCTGTTCATAGTCACCAACCGTTGCCACTCTCAATGTATCTGCAATGTCTTGAGTAGTAACCCCTTGATCTGCCATTGCTAAGCGGTTGGGCTTCACTGAAAGCTCCTGCTGAGGTAGTCCTCGACTGCTAGTCACATCTCCTGCCATAGGCAAGTTGCGAATATCCTCCATCACACGCTGTGCAGTCTGCTCTAGCAAGTGTGTATTGGTGCTGGTCAATGCAAAGCTATAACCTGACTCTCCACTACTTGATAAGCCAACACTGATTCTTGCTCCTGGAATACTTGTCAAGGTCTCTGTAATCTCACGCTCAATTTGCGTTTTATCTGCTCGCTCTTTACGTGGTGCTAAAACAATATCCATACTAGCATTATTTTGTGCTGTTGCACCATTGCCACCCGGATCGAGACTAACCGCCTGTGGGTCTCCAATCGCGCTAAAAACATTGGTGACACCCTCAACTTGGAGAATCTTTTTTCGTGCCATCTCAGTAACTCGAGCAGTATCCTCTAAAGTCGCATCAGGTGTCAGCTCAATAGATACGCGCGTCTGGTCAATGTCATTATCAGGGATAAAGGTCGCTGGTAATAGTTTCACCAGACTTAATGAAGCAATAAACAGTACGATGGTCATGCCTAAAGTTAGCCAGCGGTGACTCAATGTCCAGCTTACACTTCTTAGATACTTTTTCATCATCCAGCTTTCTTTGTGCTGGTGGTCTTTTTCAGGACGCATGATATAAGCAGCCATCATCGGCGTAATCAAACGTGCTACCAATAATGATGCAAAAATTGCCATCGCTGCTGTCCAGCCAAACTGGCGAAAAAACTGTCCCACTACACCACTCATAAATGCCGTGGGTAAAAATACCGCAATTAAGGTAAATGTTGTGGCGATAACAGCCATACCAATCTCATCTGCAGCCTCCATCGCGGCATCAAAGGGCGTCTTACCCATCCGCAAATGACGCATGATATTTTCTACTTCAACAATCGCATCATCCACTAAAACACCAATGACTAATGATAATGCTAATAAACTAATGAGGTTAAGACTAAAATCAAATAGATACATCCCCAGAAAAGTTGGAATGATTGATAAGGGTAACGCCACTGCAGCCACTATCGTGGCTCGTATATTACGTAAAAATATCAGCACAACGACCACTGCCAATATCCCCCCTTCTATCAGCATTTGTAATGAAGCATGATAATCTTCATCAATTGGGGTCGCCCGATCATAAACTTTAGTAATGGTATAGTTTGGCATCTCTTGCTGAAGCTGGTTAAGTGCTTTATCAACCTCATTCACCACTTCAACTTCACTAGCGCCTCGTGAGCGTGTCACGGTAAATGCCACAACTGTCTGACCATCTAGCTTAGCGATGGATGTCGGCTCTGCTGTACCATCAGTAATGGTCGCAAGATTGCCCAAACTTTGTGTACCACCTGCTGGTAGCGCAATTTGGATATCATTTAGCTCATCGGCATTTTGCACTGCACCCAAAACCCGAATAGTCTGCGTACTATTACCAACCTTGGTCTCACCACCTGCTGCATCTTGTTGAATACCTGCAACTTGCTGTGACAAGTGGGTAATAGGCATCTGCAAAGCGCTTAAATTTTCTGGGTCGACTGCAACAGTTACTTCTCTATCTAACCCACCAACTCGACTAACCTGACTAACACCAGCAATATCTGACAAGCGTTTATTAATCGTATCATCAACAAACCAAGATAAATCCTCGACGCTAACACCATTTGCTACCACTGAGTAGGTCACTACTGGCAATCCAGCTGTCGAGACCTTTGAAATAATAGGATCATTGGCTGCAGCAGGTAAATCCCCTCTTACTTCTCCTACAGCAGAACGCACATCATCGACCGCTTCTTGAATATTTTTTTCTAACACAAACTCTGTTGCAATCGTCGCTGCGCCAGTCTGTAGCGTGGTTCGTATGTGTTTCACCCCTTCAATACTTGCCACCTTATTTTCAATTTTTTTGGCAATATCGTTTTCTAACTGATTAGGTGATGCACCAGGCAACGTTACAGTGACCACAACTCCTGGCAAGTCGATATCTGGAAACTGTTGCACCTTCATCTGCAAATAGCCATAAATGCCACCCATCGTAAGCAGGATGAATAGCAAAATAGCAATCAGTGGATTTCTAATCGAATATGCAGAAATATTAAGATTCATAGCCATTACTCAGCAGGAGACGTTGAGGACTTTGAAGATGTATTAGAGGCTGATACACCTGCTACCCTCACAACATCACCATCATTTAAAAATCCACCACCCTGCCGAACTATAGCTGCTGAAGCAGGAAGCGGATCTTCAATAACAACACGATCATCTTGTCTCTCACCCAAGCTAACTTTTTTACGTTTAATACGATAAAACTCATTACCTTGAGCATCTTTTTCTTGTTCAACCAACATCACATAGTTATAACCATCTTCACTGACAATGGCACTCATGGGTAAGGTTTGTCCACCTTCACTACCTAACAAAAATGTCCCGCGCTGATACATGCCAGCTCGAGCCAATGGACTGTTTTGTAATGTCGCATAGATACTAACCTGACGACTACCTTGCTCTGCTACAGGTGCAATACGAGTCACCTGTCCCATCACACTCTTATTTTTTGGCAAGCTAACCTGTACAGGTGTTCCGACATTAATTTTACCTAACTGATTGGGATCAACCTGTGCCTGCCACTCTAGTACACCATTTTCAATAATAGTAAATAGGGGTGCTTGTCCTGGCACACTACCAACATTGGCAGTTTTTTCACTAATGATGCCACTCACTGGTGCAACCACTTGAGCATTACTTAAATTTAAGTTTTGACTATTTAAACGTGCTTGAGCAGCCGCAACAGAAGCCGCTGCCTGTTTTGCTTTTGCCACATAGCGGTCAGCCTCCTGTCCACTAACAGCATTGATTTCTAATAGAGGCAACACACGGCTGGCATCACTTTCTGCTAGCTCCAACTGTGTCTGTGCTTCAGCTAAGTCAGCTTGTGCCTGAATTTGTTGCTGTTGCATAGATTCTGTATCGAACACTGCCAATACCTGTCCCTTTTTAACCACATCTCCTTCTTCAGCCAGCACTTGTTCTAAGGTAACGCCAGATACTTTGCCATTAACCGTTGCAACATTTTTTGGCTCTATCGTACCATCAGCACTCAAAGCATTTTCAATAACGGATTGTTTTGGAGAGATAACTTCTACGGTTAAAACTGGTTTATGCTCTACGGCTACTTCCGTCACTCCCGTTGCTGTCGCTATTTGTGGAGTTACTGACTGTGACTGCGCGCTTTGTGCTTCCATCAACGTCTGTGCCGCCTTCTTTTCGCCCCAATAACGACCCGCTAATAAACCTATACCTAATGTTACCAGTATCAATGGTAACAACCATACCCAGCGCTGTCTTTGCCTCGCTGTTTGTTGATAAGACGGAGGCAGTGCAGAATGTTCAGTAGAAGATTTCGGGTTGGATGACTGCTGATTAGACTCTGAGTTCATAGCGCTCTCACAAACGTATCTATCAAATGGGGTTCATACCGCTCGTTAGAACAGTGCATACAAAAAATTATACGTGAAATAAATAGGGGTTGCTTAGGGTTGATGTAAATACCAGCATCAAAAAAGTAGACTAAAATAGATATAGGGCAACTAACTGCAAATAGCATGGATGGCAACAAATAAAAGTAACGCCATCGCTGTTTTATTATTCTTTGATGTTAATGGCATAAAGATCAACAGAGATTATTCTATTTATAAAATAAGATACAACATAAAACAAGAAATATATTAGGCTCTATTGAACATTCATCCTATTAGGCTAATATTTGCAAGGGATACAGCTATTATTTATCTTCAGGTAAAAATTGGCTAAATTTTCCTGATTCTGCATCAATAAACTGACCAATATCCCACCTTGATAAATCAGTTGCCTGAGCTCATTACCTTGACTAAGATAAATTTATACCAATTTTTCCTATTAAAGATAACTGTTCAACAAACCCTACTAGTCTTGCACTAAATATATATAAATACCAGAATTTTAAACATTGGTATAACGGCTTGCTTCTGGTATCCAGCGATGAATCAATAAACTAACAGCTTTTTTTCGTTGTGGATCATGAATCAGTCTCTTCGCCAGCTGTCGAGCTATCCGTAGCAAATTTTCATCACGGATTAAGTCTGAAACATAGTAACCAACATTACCTGTTTGCCGTTTTCCTAATAGCTCTCCAGGTCCACGCAGCTGCAAGTCCTTTTGGGCAATCACAAAGCCATCACTACTATCTCGTAGTACATTTAAACGCTCAATACCTGTCTCAGACAATGGTGTCTGATACAATAATACACAAAAACTTTTTGCACTGCCTCTCCCCACTCGACCACGCAACTGGTGTAACTGAGACAACCCCAAACGTTCAGCATTTTCAATCACCATCAAAGATGCATTTGGTACATCTACACCAACCTCAATAACCGTTGTTGCAACCAATAAATCAAGCTCTGCTTCTTTAAACGCCTGCATCACAGCCTGTTTATCAGCCGCCTTCATCTTACCGTGTACCAGTCCAATACGAATATCCAAACGCTGTGCAAGGTCAGCATAAGTTGCCTCTGCCGCTTGGGCATCTAGCGTGCCTGATTCCTCAACCAATGGACAGACCCAATAAGCCTGCTTACCTTGTGCACAATTCACTGCAATTCTCTCAATGACCTCATCACGACGACACCTATCAATGGTCACTGTGGTAATGGGTGTGCGATTGGGGGGCAACTCATCAATGACTGATGTATCCATATCACCATAAGCACTCATTGCCAATGTACGTGGAATTGGAGTTGCTGTCATAATCAGTTGATGAGGAGTACTATTTGCCACGCCTTTATCAGTCAAGGCCATACGCTGCTCCACACCAAAACGATGCTGCTCATCAATAATCACCAAACCCAGCTTAGCAAATTGTACAGCATCTTGAAACAAAGCATGTGTTCCAACAACAACTTGTACCTCATTATCAACGACAGCACTGAGTGCTTCTCGGCGTTGTTTTGCTGTCTGTTTACCTGCCAACCAACCAACCTTCAACCCTAATGGCTCAAACCAAGCTTTAAAGTTCAAAAAATGTTGCTCTGCTAAAATCTCAGTAGGTGCCATCACTGCAACTTGCCAGCCACTATCCAACGCATAACAGGCTGATAGTGCAGCTACTAAAGTTTTACCAGCACCCACATCACCCTGTACCAGCCTTAACATCGGAATAGATGTCGCCATATCTGCTGTAATTTCCTGTATCACCCGCTGTTGAGCGTTTGTGAGTTGAAATGGCAAATTTTGCAAAAGCTGTAACGCCAATGTACTACTGCTATCACATTTTGGCGCTTTATACTGGTGTAGCTGCTGACGACGATATAACATACTTAACTGATGTGCAGTTAACTCTTCAACAATCAAACGCTGACAGGCAGGATGGCTACGATTTTTCAACTGGTTTAGATATTGTGTTTGCTGTCCCAAATTCACATATATCGGAGGTGTATGAATCAGAGACAATGCCTCAAACAGGCTCAGTCCATAAATACTGTGTGCAGAAGATTGGGGTACGGAGTGTCTTCCTCTTTCCTGTAATGCCTGAGCTAACGTTGAAAACATATCTCGCTCACCTAGCGCATCATCAGTACAATAATTAGATGAGTCATTAAATGGTGCGATAGGTAAGGAATCAACTGACTGCCAGTCTGCTGGTGTAAATATACTTAATGGCACATCTTGCTGTTGCACAGTTTGTAATGCCAGCTTAACCAATGTCCGCAACTTATTCTGATGCAATCCCTTAACTGTTGGATAAATTGGCTGTAGCCCTGTACTGCCTAAAGGTGTATTTGCACCAACCACCGTATATTCTGGATGATGCATCTGTACACCGTAACGATTAATTTTTACCTCACCAAACAATCGTAACTGTGCACCCACACTCATCGTTTGTGTCAAGCCACGATAGACTTTAAAAAAACGCAAAGACACTTTTCCAGATACATCTTCAACTATCACTGTCATACCGCCGCGCTTATTTTCAACACGAACGACGCGACCTTCAATCAATGCACTCTGCCCATTTTCCAAAGATGAAATGGCTACCAAACGACTGCGGTCTTCATAATCACGAGGTAAATGCAACAACAAATCAAATATACGTGTAATACCTAACTGCTCCAGTTGCTCCTCCACTTTACTACCTACACCTGCCAAAGCACTGACAGGTAGATCCACCACTGCCAATGGCTGTGCTGAAGAAGAGCTTGGCTGAGACGTCGATATCATGGATGACATAAGCAAAATGAAATAAATAAAAGATTGGTTCACGCCATTATAACTGACAAAGTACGTTATGAAACATTGCATCGCTTTTCTTAGTGTATGCTAATGCCAATCAAACACAGTCTATAATTAAAAACTTACTTAGGCATACTTTATGATATCTCGTATGATTGATACTCTGATAAAAGTCACACCATACCCTCAATCGGTAGTACACAAACCAAGAAAGCGTTTATTGCTAGTACACTGTGGACTTGCCATTACACTACTAACCGCAACTTCTTGTAGCAACCTACCCACATCCACACCAGCTTCTATTCCCACCAACCCACAAAAGCCTGTCATTGCTTTAGTTTTAGGTGGTGGTGGTGCAAAAGGTTTTGCACATGTTGGTGTTATCAAAGTACTAGAAGCCAATGGTATCCGCCCTGATCTCATTGTCGGAAGTAGTGCCGGTAGCCTAGTTGGCAGTCTCTATGCCAGTGGCAAAACACCGGCTGAACTAGAACATCTGGCACTCACGACACAAGAAACCGACTTACTAGAGTTTACGATTTCACATCAAGGTATCATTGAAGCAGACAAGTTGAAAGACTTTGTTAATATGCAAGTTGGAGGACGAACGATAGAAGAGCTTCCCATACGTCTAGCCATTGTTGCCACAGAAAAACACAGTCAAAAAAAGACTGTCTTTACACAAGGAAATACAGGACTCACCGTACAAGCTTCCAGTAGTGTGCCAAACCTATTTATCGCCCCAAGAATTCCTGAAAAAGTTGGTCAAAAATACATCGATGGTGGCGTCAGCAGTATCGTTCCCGTAGATAGCGCTCGTGACCTCGGAGCAGATATTGTAATTGCAGTAGACATCCTCCCAGCTAATACCCAAACAAAGCCAACATCTCCACAGACCAACAGCTCAAACAATGCATGGGCAATGATTGACCAAAAATATCAAACACTGGCACAAAACCATACTCAGCAAAATACAGCCAATCGCTCTTATAAAGCAACTGAAGTACAGCGTGCAGATGTGGTCATCACGCCTAATATTGGACAGTTTAGTGTTTTTGATAGTACCCAGCGCTCACAGCTTATCCATGCTGGAGAAGAAGCTGCTCAACAGAACCTTGACCATATTAAACAAGCCATTGCCAATGCAACCCCTTCTCACTCCTCACAGCAAAAATAAAAGTACAAGTACAAAAAATGGCATTTTTCTAAATATATGAAAAATGCCAAGCTTCACTTTACTGAGATATTAGTTCGATATCGGTTAACTATCGAACAACTGCACGATATTTTACTACTGCTGTTTCATCAATCCCTAAGCCCACGATATCCCAACGTAGTGCCTTATACAACTCTAATGGCACTTCTTGGACTTCATTGCCAACACGACCTCGCAGTGGAGTACGATTAAAGCGTGAACCATCAACACTCGCCTTTGGAAACTCAGGATCTATTGCACCATACAGCTTCACCTCATCAGGAATAGTCATAGTCACTGTCATATGACGCTGACGATCAGGGCTAGTATTGGTAAACAAACCCTGATACTCAATCAAGTTTCCTGACTGTAACTGAGTATCAGCCGTTACTGGTACTAATATCTCTTTACCCTGATCATCAATACTGATTAAAAAGGCTTGTACCTGTGTACGTACGGCATTCAGTTGTGCTCTTGGAGTCGCTTGTTGACGCTGTACAACAGGTGTAGTTGGTACAGTCGCTTGCTGAACCAGTGCCAAGTTTTGTCTGTTTGACGGGGCATCTAACTCAGGCTCAGGTGTTGGCAACATCGCAGAAGCCGAGCCAATGCCCATTGCAAATAACACACTTAAACCTAATGTACGTTTTACTGTATGTTGTAACAAAGAAAAAGCGGTAAAATCAGTCATGACTATCATCCATTATGAGTAAAAATAAGAAAAATTAAATGACAAATTAGGGTCTATTGGAAAAAATTAAAGCTTAATAATTGCCTTATCATTATGCCCTGCTTACATTTATTTTTTGAACAGTGCTATTATATAGAGTGTACTATTAAACATAAACAAGCATACAGATTTAGCTGTAACGTTGTTTTTTATTTTTGTATAGCGCTTCTATCAGCACTCTCATATATTTAATATCGTTACTCAAAGGTGATTGCACTCAAAATACCCCAGTAAATACTGCCATCATCATCCACCTATAGATAATTAGTTACCATAAAAAGATGGCTCAATGTAACAAATTTTGTTATCGTAAAAGTTTATACAATCATAACCTTATCTATGCTTGTATACTCTTTTTTAGCATTAAAACATATGCTGACACATTCCAATTTATTGATTATTGATGATTTTAACCTATGACTGATACTGCCATGCCACAAATTAACCCTGACTATGTCCATTGGTTTCGTAACTCTGCCCCCTATATCAACACACATCGAGGTAAGACTTTCGTCATCATGTTTGGTGGCGAGGCGGTTAACCATCCTAACTTTAGCAACCTTATACATGACTTTGCACTCTTACACAGCTTAGGCATCAAGCTAGTTCTAGTGCATGGTGCTCGCCCACAAATTGAAAAAAACCTTGCCAACTTATCGCTAGAAACCCCGCTACATAATGACATTCGTGTCACTCCAAGAGCCGCACTACCCGCTATTTTAGAGGCTGTCGGAGCAATTCGACTACAAATCGAAGCCCAACTATCAATGGGGCTAGCTAACTCTCCCATGTATGGCTCACGCATTGATGCCGTCTCAGGAAACTTTGTTACTGCACGTCCTTATGGTGTACGAGATGGCGTCGATTATCAAATGACTGGTGAAGTACGTTCCATCGACGTTGATGCGATTAAAAACAATCTAATACACAGCCATATGGTTATTCTTGGCTCTATGGGTTACTCAGCCACAGGAGAAGTTTTCAATCTATTAGCAGAAGATGTTGCACTCAATGCTGCCATCGCCTTAAACGCTGACAAACTGATTTTTCTAGGCAGTGATGTAGGCATCAATGATAATGGACGCTTACTACACGCCATGATACCTAATGAAGTTGATAGATTCTTACGTGGACGTGATATCAACCGTGAAATTTATTACTTCCTACATTGTGCCAGTAATGCATGTCGCCAAGGTATTCACCGCACGCATATTATCTCTTATGCCAAAGATGGGGCTTTGCTAGAAGAGCTATTTACTCGTGATGGCTCTGGTACACTGATTAGCCATGACCCATACGAGGAGATTCGTCGAGCAAATATTGATGATGTTGTAGGACTACTAGAACTACTGACGCCTCTAGAAAAACAAGGTATCTTGGTTCAACGTTCACGAGAGCGTCTGGAGCAAGAAATTGATTTTTATAGTGTCATTGAGCGAGATGGCATGATTTTAGGCTGTGCTGCCTTGTATCCCCTTGATGATGACAGTGCAGAAGTCGCTTCTGTTGCTGTTCACCCTGACTATCGTAACGGTAGTCGAGGAGCTGACCTACTGGCATTTTTAGAGCAACAAGCTCGCAGTCATGGCCGCCATAAACTATTTGCCCTCACTACTCGCACAGCGCACTGGTTTGTTGAGCAAGGATTTGAAGAAGTCGATGCCCAACATCTACCAGAGGCAAGAAGAGCCAGTTATAACAATGGACGTAACTCCAAAATATTCCAAAAACTTTTGTAGCCATGCTCACAGCTCAAACAAATACAAGGTAACAATGCTGAGAAATAGTGAGTGGTGCAGCAAATAGGAATCATTCCTTAGCTATCTCGTACTTTGACTATCTTCTTTCACGACCCTTGTATCACTTTGTACAAACAACTATACTCACAAAAAAACCCTGCTAGCTTTAGCAGGGTTTTTTATTAATTATCACTAGTACTAGTACAGTGACTCATTTATCACTGTGCTAGTACCTACTGCTTAGCAAAGTAACTAATCAGTTATTAAACCAATGATTTATTGAGCAGACTGTGGTGGTTGTGGATTTACTTTTTGCATCTCAACAGTAAATATCAACGTGCTGTTTGGCTCAATAGCTGGATTACCTGCTTCGCCATAAGCGATATCAGAAGGAATAAATAACTCATACTTACCACCTTCTTTCATTAACTCTAAGCCTTCTTTAAAACCAGGAATCATATCCTTAACAGCAAATATAGCCGGCTCACCACGCTCATAAGAACTATCAAATACCGTACCATCTAGAAGCTTACCTTCATATTGTACCTGTACAATATCATCAGTTTTTGGTGATGCACCCGTACCTTCTTTTAGCACTTTATACTGTAGACCTGAATCTGTCGTTTTGACACCTTCTTTCTTAGCATTTTCTGCTAAAAACTTCTCACCTGCAGCCTTATTATTAGCTGCCATATCTTGTAGCTCTTGAGTTAACTCAGCTTGTTTTTTTTCTTGATAACTTAACAATACTGCTTCCATCTGCTCTTTAGTCAATGCAGACTCTTTACCCTCATAGCCATCACGGAATCCTGCTTCAAACGTATCAATATCTAAATCATTAATGGCTTCCTTATTACTCTCAGCCATCATATAACCCAAGCTATAGCCAACTTTCTCAAGATCAGAGCTTTGCTCAGTTACAGCTGTAGCAGCTGGTTTGGCTGAAGCACTGCTATCATTATTTGCATTTGCACAACCAGTTGCAAAAAGAGCAACTGACAAGCTAAGTGCAAGCAAACGAACGGGAGTATGTAATTTTTTCATAAGTATCTCTTAAAATAAATTTGAACGTTTTGTTTAGTATCGACATTATAGTCAGCTTTATATCCAAAAATAAAACCACATATGCTAAATATAAAACCGTATATACCATCTATCAAGCCAAATAGGTATCTTTCTATATTGCTCAGATACTACCTAAAGTATGATGTTCCATAACTTAACAGCTTTATGATGAAATAAAAGCCATTTTCAGTTAACTTCTCTGCAACGACGGCAAGAAATTACTTAAAATGTATAAAATATGTAATAATATTCTGATAATGTAACAACTTATCACATATTATTAGCGTTATTTTTGAATATGGCTATTTATTATTTCTCTCATCTTCGTTAAAGTAACATAAGTAAGCTGCCTGTGAGAATAACAATCTCTCTCATTTTGGTTCACTTTCCCCAAATAAGCAATGATGACTTAAAAATAGGCATGAGTTTATATCCTATACCTGATATGCCTCATTGTTTATTAAAAAAGCCATGACATAATGAAAGGACATGTAAGTTCCTACAGACAGTTCAATATTATTATGAGCATACATAAATGTGTTGCTAATACCTAATATTAATGGATATGCCATTGCTTCTTCTAAGATTCAAGAGCATTTATACAAAATATTTAAATTAGCCAACACAATATTATTAAAATTACAGGAGAAGCCGTATGGACAACAGCATGTTTGTTGGGTTCAATAACTACCTTGGAGGACCAATAGGCTCTATTATTGGTGCTATTTTTATTTTTGTCATTGGCTGGCTCGTTGCTTTAGCTATTGGTGGACTCGTACGTAACTTATTAGCACGTGCTAATGTCAATCAGCGTATGAATTCCTCAACAGGTAAATCATATGATGTTGAAGGCATTGCTGCCAAAATCGTATTTTGGTTTATCTTTATTATGGCAATCTCAGGTGCGCTTAGCATGCTCAACTTGACTGCTGTCTCTGCACCATTTGCCAACATGATTAATCAAGTCTTATCCTTTATTCCTACTCTTATGGGTGCTGCTGCCATCGCTGTTATTGGTTGGGTTGTGGCGACTATTGCACGTACACTACTTAGTACAGCACTATCAAAAACCTCTCTTGATGAGCGCCTAAGCGAAGAAGCTGGCGTAAGTCCAATGAGTCAAACCATTTCAGATGTGGTTTATTGGATCATTCTATTATTCGTATTGACCATTGTATTGGGTCAGCTAGGTCTTGATGGTCTATTTGCACCATTGACTAATATGCTTGATAAGATTTTTGACTTTATTCCAAACATCTTCCTTGCATGTGTCATTTTTGGTGTTGGTTATGTGGTTGCGAAAATCGTTCGTGGCATTGTCACCAGCGTCATTTCAAGCATGAATCTACAAACCATTGCTCAAAATGCAGGCATCAGTGACCATACTCGCATTGCAAACAGTGTTGGTACTTTAGCATTTTTAGTGATTATCATCCTATCGCTAATCTCAGCTTTAGACACTCTAAGCATTGAAGTTATTTCTCGTCCTGCGACAAATATGCTTAACCAAATCATGCTAGCGATTCCAAATGTCATCGCAGCAGTTGCTATCTTAGCTATCGCATACTATGTCGTTAAGTTTGTTGCAAGCATTGTTTCTAACCTACTTGAAAACACTGGTGTTAATGAGCTACCAGCGAAAGTTGGTCTACAAGAAATGTTAGGTACACAAACGGTATCTAGCATCATTGGTAAGCTAATCATCTTCTTCACCATGCTATTTGCTTCTATTGAAGCGGCAAATCGTTTAGGCTTTGATCGTGTTAGCGACTTAATTACACTATTTATTGCTTTTGGTGCAGACATCATCCTTGGTGCAGTTATCCTATTCATTGGCTTCTGGTTAGCCAACATAATTGCGAAAGTTGTTGAGCGTTCTGAACAAGGCTCAGAGTTCTTAGCAAATATCGTACGTATCCTAATCATGGGGCTAGTACTAGCAATGGGTCTACGTGCAATGGGTATTGCTGACTCTATCGTAAACCTAGCATTCGGCTTAACTTTAGGTGCAGTTGCTGTAGCATTTGCTCTATCATTCGGTCTTGGTGGTCAAGAAGCCGCTGCACGCTTTCTACGTCGTGTACAAGATAAAATGGATGCAGAATGTGATAAAACTAAAGCACCAGTAACCAGCAGTGAAGCCACGAATGCAGCAGTCAACACAGTGACTTCACCAGCATCAACTACGACTTCACTAGACACGCCTAAGACAAATAATGTTGATGGTTTATTTGATAGTGATGACTTAAAATAACCAAATACCATTAGTCGTAATAAGAAAAGACAGCCTAGGCTGTCTTTTTTTATGTCATCAGCTATTACGTCAAAGAACATAACAGATATAGTTAAACAACTACCATTTTCTATTACTATTACAGCCTACATTTTCATTTTTAACTGTAGTGAGGGGAGCTTAACTGCTGGCTTGGATTTAGCTGGCTGTACTTTCGCTTGAGATACCTGTGCTGTCGACATAGTCTGGGGTGGCTGTGCAGCTTGTTGCTGTATTTGTAGGGCGCTTAATTGCTCAGTTAAATACCGCTCTTTTTCAGTCATTGCTCCAACTGACTGAATAAAGACATCCATATCAACTACTGTCTCTTGATTTACTACCAAAAACTCAATACCTAAGATGACAATATGATGCAACTCAGGCATGACCAAGCGAGTGGCAACATCCTTTGCAACATCTTGCAAACGCGCTTGTAATGTATTTCTAGCATGTGGCGTATTTTCCTGTGTACCATAAAATATCAGTACATAATGTCGCCCCAAACTTTCGTAAGAATGCTGATGCACAACATAACCAGTTTGTTTAACTTCTACTGGTTTACTTGGATATAGATATAACTCTTTTATTAACTCATACCGTGAAAATAATGACTCATCAAGTAATTGTCGCATCCATAGAGGTGAGCTATGTAACGATTGCTCTTGTTGCTGGGCAGGTGATGTACTAGGTGCGCTCAAATACGCACATTGATATAGATACGTCCACAACATCGATGCCTGCTTCATGTGTTCATATGATACTGTCTCTGTATTCACCATGTAAGGACTATTTTGCGCACTCGCCATTCTCACCAATGTCGCATTTGGCTCAGTTTTCAGCTTATATTTGACCAGCTCATTATCCACCTTAATCGCCTGCTCTAATAATGCTGGACTCGCTAAAAACTCAGTAATCAAGGCACGTTCACTGGCAAATGTCACCTCACCTGTTTTTGCTGCTTGTTGCAAATGTCTAAGATGAAATGCTAAAAAGCGCCATAGCTCACAGGGTGTTTGTAGCATATCCAGTACTTCCTGCCAGACACTATAGCTAAAAACTTGTATCACTTGGGATTGCTCTGTCACCTCCATGACAAAGTCTTCAATAAAATACTTTGCACCAAAGGTAGGCGTGACCCGCTTTCTTTTATTATCTTTTGTCAAAATAACATCTAAAATTAGCACACTATAAACATTCGCCAACTCTGCTTTATCTGTATAAGATTTCAACCAGCGCTTTTGTTGTTGCAGAGCCTTTTTTATTTCTTTATTACACTCAGAGGCAATTTTATGAGTCTTAATGCTTCCTTGTACTTCCAGCTCAATAGTTGCTTGAGCGACAAAAAGCTGACCATGTGGTAGCTCATATTTAAGCGCACTTGAGAAAGTCTCATCTGACTGAAAATAACTGAGCCAATCTGTCATCTCTGGCTGACTTGGACTAGACACCATAATAAACTCTCTAACCTTAAAAGAAGCTTTCAATTATCATATCATTATCAGAAAGCTTGCTTTGTTTAATAAACTAACTGTTTTAATGAATTAACCACACTGAATACAACCATATAAATATATCACCCATACCTTTTAAGCACTTTTGTATGCCCATTTACTCTCTTAGCCACATCACATAAAATGGTTAACTCAGATACAGTGTGGCATCATGCAAATATCGACACTTGTCTGATTAAACACGATCTGTTCAAACACTAATTGTTAAAACCATATTAGCAGATAATAATTTTTCTTTGTATTGTAGGATCTATTGAACTTTCATTAACGCACAACTGATAAATATCAGAAGGCAAATTTAATCAGTTTTAAAGATTCATAGAAATACGGCTACAACCCCTGATAAATCTAACTTAATAGGACGCACGCCAAAATGAAATCTATCATCCACCTAAATAAGGACTGACCATTATGAAGCGTTTTAAAGAAAAAACCATTATCATCACTGGTGCAGACTCTAATATTGGTCATGCAACTGCCATACGATTTGCTAAAGAAGGTGCTAATGTCGCCCTTATTGGACGTACTCAGGAGTCCTTAGAAAGAATAGCTGAACAATTCCCCCAAGACCATACATGGATTCATACTGACAATCACCTATCCATCGCTTGTGATATAAACAACCAAAAACAAGTAACTGAGATGATACGGTACACCATTGAAAAGTTTGGGCGTATTGATGTTCTGATCAATAATGTAGGGCATGCGCTACAAGAGATGGGAGATGACCCATCTGCTATTGAAGAATGTGTCAATAGCACTACTCATATTTGTCACAGTGTTTTAGCTACTCTCACAGAAACTCAAGGCAATATTGTCAATATATCTGCACTATCTGAAATAGGCAAAGGTTGCCAGCTTGATCGCTATCACTCACTGACTACTGACCTCGCTCATTTAACTCAGACCTTAGCCATTGAAAATGCACCAAAGAATATACGAGTCAATGCTATTAGCTCTATTGTATGTATTGATAAAGACAATGCTAATCTACCAACATATCCACTTGGTCGCACTGCACAACCTCAAGATATCGCAGCGGTTATTACCTTTTTAGCCAGCGATGATGCTGCTATGATTACTGGTACAACATTGCCTGTAGATGGTGGCATCCATATCTAAAGTCCGCCACCAATAGCACGCAAACATACTGGTCATAACAAAGTGCTAGCTAGAATGGTACAGCACTTTCCCAATCTATCCAGCTTTCTAGACTAGGATGTTTCAGGCGAAGTTTTCGTGCATGTAAATTTAAACGAGGTGCTAATGATAACACCTCGCCTTGAGCATAAATAGGGTCACCAATCATAACATGACCAATATGTAACATATGTACCCTTAACTGATGACTGCGCCCTGTGACAGGATAAAGTGCTACTCTCGTTACTGGCTTGCCTTGACGTAGCTCATGATGCAGTACCTCATAGCGTGTTAAAGCCTGCTTTTTCCAGCTCATATCAACAATATGTTTTGGCTTTGTCGTTGGCTCATAACGGACAGGCACATTTATTTCACCTTTTTTGCCCACAACCTCCATTGTACCCATCACCACTGCTTCATAAGTCTTTTGAGGCAGTCTATCAATAAACTGTTTACTAATATGACTTTGTGCTTGTGCATGTTTAGCAAATATCATCACACCTGATGTATCCATATCTAAGCGATGAATCAACTTCACTTGGGGACAGACTCGCTCCAAACGTGACAACAAACTTACTTTTAATGTCCGTCCATCAACGCTTAATAACCCAGCAGGTTTATCAACCACCCAGATATCTTCATCTTCAAATAAAGTAATATTTTTTGCAAAACTAACAAAGAATTCTTCTGAATACTGTTGCTCTGTGGTATTCAGTTGCTCTATGATTTGAACAGATAACGTCATAGTAAAATAAAATAGTGACCTAAATAAGCTGTATATTGTAACATCAATACAACTGATACCAATCATTAAACATACTTAACGGCGAACTCACACAAATTATCGCTGACAATGTTATGATAAAATGAATTGAATACAGTGAATATCTAACACACATTCTTTTAATGGAGAAACCTTATGTCAAACAACATCATTAACACCACTGATGCAAACTTTGATCAAGATGTACTACAAGCTGACCTACCTGTATTAGTTGACTTTTGGGCAACATGGTGTGGTCCTTGTAAAGCCATTGCACCTATTTTAGAAGACTTAGCAGAAGAATATGCTGGCAAAGTTCAAATTGTAAAAGTTGATGTTGATAACAACCCACAATCAGCCAGCCGTTTTGGTATTCGTAATATTCCAACATTGTTTGTCTTTAAAAATGGTGAAAAAGTTGATGCCATCACTGGCTTACAACCAAAAGCAGAGCTTGCCAAAGTTCTAGACCAGCACCTATAAGAAACGCTAGGGCATTGCTTATAATGTCCTAGAAGTTGTAACTATTCGCCATTATTTACTCAAAATTCATCCAACCCTGATAAATAATGGCGTTTTTTACTGTTTTTATCATAAAAAACTGCAAAACTTATTGACAACTCAATAGCTGACACCGTATAGTTTCTATATAAGAGAAACTCATAAGCTTCCTAAAAGCAATAAAACCTAGCTCTTACCTTTATTGCATTCATTTTCTCTATTTTTAACTTTTACAATTTTGTACTTTTATCCAAGTCATGTTTGCTATATTTGCTTTCATGTCTGTACTAATTGATAAAGAAGATTTCTTTTCTAGCCACACTGGGGCTAATCCAAGAATCACCTCTATTATCACATTGCACAGCCAATTGTTAAGCTCCTGTCATATATTGCAGACTCTAATCGTTGATCTATATCAGATGCAACGCTTTCACCTATTATACTCACTATCATGGTGACGATTTGTCCACATGATGACTGATGAACTGTAAATGATTTACCTATGAATCTTACTGAACTAAAGAAAAAATCTATCGCTGAACTGTTATCAATCGCAAAAGAAATGGGACTTGATAACATGGCTCGTAGCCGTAAGCAAGATATCATCTTTGCTATCTTAAAAACTCATGCAAAAAATGGCGAAGCCATTTATGGTGATGGTGTACTTGAAGTACTTCCTGATGGCTTTGGCTTCTTACGCTCATCAGAAGGCTCATACTTAGCAGGCCCTGATGATATCTATGTCAGCCCAAGCCAAATCCGACGCTTTAGTCTCAAAACTGGAGACTCTATTGCCGGTACAATTCGTCCACCTAAAGATTCTGAGCGCTATTTTGCGTTACTAAAAGTTGGGGAGATTAACTTTGACACTCCTGATCGCTCACGTCATAAGTTGATCTTTGAGAACTTAACACCACTATTTCCAACCGAACAGCTCAAACTTGAAAGTGGCAATGGGACAACAGAAGACTTAACAGGGCGTATGATAGATCTCATAGCCCCCATAGGAAAAGGTCAACGCTCCATTATTGTCGCACCACCCAAAGCTGGTAAAACAGTGCTACTTCAAAGCATTGCCACAGCCATCACTCGTAATAACCCTGAGTGCTACCTTATTGTTCTACTCATTGATGAACGCCCAGAGGAAGTCACTGAGATGCAACGCACCGTTAGAGGTGAAGTCGTTGCTTCAACCTTTGATGAGCCACCTCAACGCCATGTCCAAGTTGCAGAAATGGTTATTGAGAAAGCCAAGCGTCTGGTAGAGCATAAGCAAGATGTTGTGATTTTACTAGACTCCATTACACGTCTGGCACGTGCTTATAACACCGTTATTCCTTCATCAGGTAAAGTATTGACTGGGGGTGTCGATGCCAACGCTCTAGGACAACCCAAACGCTTCTTTGGTGCGGCTCGTAATATTGAAGAAGGTGGTAGCTTGACCATTATCTCAACTGCACTGATTGATACTGGCAGTAAAATGGACAGTGTCATCTTTGAAGAATTCAAAGGTACTGGTAATCAGGAAATTACTTTAGAGCGTGATTTGGCAGAAAAACGTATTTTCCCAGCCATCAACATCAAAAAGTCTGGCACACGTCGTGAAGAGCGCTTGCTAGATGAAGATACATTACGCAAAGTCTGGATTCTACGCAAGTTATTGCAACCCATGGATGGCGTGCAAGCAACTGAGTTCCTACTAGAACGCCTCAAAGAAGCTAAGACCAATGATGACTTCTTTGATCAAATGAAGCGTAAATCACAAAACTAGCGACGACTAACATAAGTGATAATTTAATTTTAATAGTTCAATCTTCGTTCTGACTACAAAAAAGACTGCCATGGCAGTCTTTTTCTCTACAAACACTACTTTTATATTGCACTATTAAATGTATCACACGAATGAATATCGCCTGATTGAAAACCTCGTTTAAACCAATTAACACGTTGCTGACTGGTGCCATGAGTAAAATTATCTGGCACTACTTCACGCCCACTAGCATGAGCTAAACGATCATCTCCAATCTGACTGGCAGCATGAATCGCCTCTTCTAAATCTCCGGGCTCTAAAAACTGTACCCGCTTCTGGTTACGATTTGCCCAAACGCCTGCAAAGCAATCTGCCTGTAGCTCTTGTCGTACAGAAAGCTGATTTGCTTCTGCCTGAGACAAACGCTGACGAGCTTGATTCACTTTTTGTGAAATACCCAATAAAGTCTGTACATGATGCCCCACCTCATGTGCAATCACATATGCCTGTGCAAAATCACCTGCCTTATCTTGATTATTATCACTACCAGAGCCCTGTATGTCTCCCGAAATACCTAAATTATGGCGCATCTCTGCAAAAAAGGAAGTATCTAAATAGACCCTTTTATCTGCTGGACAATAAAATGGACCAGTAGCGGCTGATGCTAGACCACAAGCAGACTCCACTCTTTGATTAAATAAAATCAACTCGGGCTCTTGATAAGTTGAACCATTTTCTCGAAAAATCTCGCCCCATACGGCTTCTGTATCTGCCAACACCACTTTTACAAATTGTGTATCACGACTATTATCTGTCACAGGCTGAGTAGTAGTGCTACTACTCTGACCACCTGTAATAGACTGACCTGTCTGCATTGCAGTCATTGGATTGACATCAAATACCAACCATAAAATCAACCCTATAATGATACCTCCAATACCACCACCAACAACTTTTTTACCACCACTTGTTCTTACATTGGAGCTGCCACGTCTACCTTGCCATTTCATAGTAGTTTCCTAAATTTAAAAAATCATATTCTCTGAACTTTGTTAATAATATAAATATTTTATCTATCATATTATTAATCAGTAATAAAACATTATGTGATAATAAAAATCATTTCATTAAAACCATGTCTTTTTTGTTTACACTTTTATAAACAATTACCTGCAATAAAAATAATCTAATAACGACATATACACCATGTGAATACTGTAATTATGCACAAAAAACATAATTGAAGGCTAAAATTGTAAACCGTAATCTATTGTTTAAGACTGGCACGTAAAAGTTTTTTAGTTAAAATTTGTATCATGTCTTTAAATTTAAACAATAGTAATATAAAATCGGCAACGTATTCTGACGCTTTAGTAAAGATTCGGCTTGATTTATACTACAAAAGATTATTTAATAGCCTCTTGTAGCGATATTGAGTCTACTAGCAATACTTATTTTATTTACATAAGGAGTTTTCTAATGAAACTTAAATCAATCGCTCTATCAGCTCTAGTTGCTGCTTCTATGGGTATGGGTCTAACTGCATGTGACAGCAAAAAAGAAGAAGCTGTTGAAAACATCAATGAAGCTCAAGAGCAACTACAAGACGCTCAGCAAGACATCCAAGAAGCTCAAGCTGAAGGTGAAATCAATGCTGACGCAGCACAAGCTGCTATCGCTGATGCACAAGACGCTGCTGACCAAGCAGAAGTTGCTGCAGCTGCTGGCGATGCTGAAGCTACTGCTGAAGCAGATAACGTTGCTACTACCGATACAGCTGAAGTTGTAGCTGATGCACCAGCAGAAGAAGTTGTTGTTGTTGAAGAAGCTGAAACTGCTAACTAATATTTGTTAGCCGGTCTTATAGACAGACGGTGGAGAACTACCACCAAAGAGAAAGAGAGCTTTTTAGCTCTCTTTTTTTTACCCTGCTATTAGAAGCTATACTGATAAAATGTACCCTACTCATCAATAACCCATGCACTATGATGTGACCAGTATCATCTTAATAGCACACCATAGATACAATAACGCTAAAATAGCTAATAAACATAGCTCTTTTTATGGCACTAAAAACTTCTAGGATTACTGCTATATTACTGTTTATAGACAGAATTTCTAAATACTAACTTTCATTAATTTGTTGGCGAAATTTTTGACCCGCTTTAAAAGTAACAACTCGCCTTGCTAATACAGGTACTTTTTCTCCAGTCTTAGGGTTTCTACCCGGACGACTACTTTTGTTTTTTAGCTCAAAATTACCAAATCCTGATAACTTTACTTCTTTACCTTGAATCAAACTATCTGCTAACTCATTAAAAAAGTTATCAACTACCATGCGACCTTGTTGGCGGGTAAGTCCTAACTGTTTGACAATATGATCCACCATGTCAGCTTTTGTTAATGTTGTCATGCTGATATCCTCTATATTCCTTATTCTTCTCTGTAAAATGTACACCTAGCTATATATTATGTCATCAATATAATACATTTATTACAATAATATTCAATCAAACATTTATAAAATAGCCTATCAAGTAGCCTGCCCAATGACAAGCTACTACTATAGAATAAACAAATTTCTAGCCATCACGCAACTGTGCATTATGCTCTTTTTCTAGTGCTGAGACTACTTTATCCATGACAGCTTTGATGGTATCGTCTGATAAGGTCTGTTCTTGGTCTTGCCAAACCAGTGCAAATGCTAATGAACGCATGCCTTCAGGGGTATGCTCACCTTGATACACATCAAATAGCCAATGCTGAGTTAATAACTGACCACCAGCCTGACAAATCGTATCCGATAATGCCTGTAACTCAATATTTGCATCAACTAATAATGCAATATCACGGCGTACTTGTGGGAATTTGGTAGGACTAGTAATATCTTGTGCTTGACGCATTAGTGTTAGCAAAGGTGCTAAAGATAACTGCGCTACCCATGTGGCTGGTAAATCTAACTGCTTAGCAATGCTTGGATGCAGTTGACCTAACCAACCTACAACCTCGCCATTTACTAGCATCTCAGCACTTTGCCCAGGATGTAAAAAAGCAAGCTGACTACGACGATAACGAACCTGTTTGCTATCTATATGTGCTGGTAACAGTTGCTCAACATCATGCTTTAAATCGAAGAAATCCATCGCGCGATTATCATAAGCTTGCTCAGGATTTACAGTACCTGTCGCAACCAGTGCCAAACTTGGTGTTTGTACCAGCTCACTAACACTTGCTCCAACAAAACTTAATCCTGTCTCAAAAAAACGTACCCGAGACTGTTGACGATTTAAGTTATATTGAACACAAGGCAGTAAACTAGACAGTAAGGTTCGACGCATCACTGCTAAATCTGACGAGATAGGATTGGCTAATGGTAAAACTTGTCCCAGTGCTTTATCTTCTAGCAATGCCTCCAGTTTTGCATCACTAAAGCTAAAGCTCACCGCTTCCATATAACCTGCTTCAACCAATGCTAATTTTAGCCCCAAGGTCAAGTCAGCACTGTCATCATGGCGCATATCCACACTCAAGCTAGGAAGCTGACTGGGAATGCGGTCATATCCATAAATACGAGCAACTTCTTCTATTAAATCTTCAGCAATACCTAAATCATAACGATGAGATGGTGGCACACATTGCAGTGTTTCACTATCTGTCTCACTGACATCCATACCAAGCTGAGTCAAAATACCAATGATGATATTTTTATCAATTTCAATACCAATCACATCTGCTACTTTTTGTATTGGCAAAATGATAGCACTACGACTCGGCAATAACTCAACGCTTTCAACGGTTGTCACCTGCCCTGCTTTTCCTGATGCCACTTCTGTTATCAAACTAGAAGCTCTTGCCAGTGCATCTGATGGTAGTACAAAATCTACGCCACGCTCAAAACGCTGAGAAGCATCTGTATGCAAACCAAAACGACGCGCTCGACCAGCAATGGCTAAAGGATTAAAAAATGCACTTTCTAATACAATATTACGGGTTGTATCAGTTACACTACTTCTGAGACCACCCATAATACCTGCCAGTGCCAATACACCCTCATCATCAGCAATGACCAGCTCATCACCTGTTAGCGTTATTTCCTGCTCATTTAACAAAATAACCTGCTCACCAACATTTGCTAAACGTATAACAATCTCACCAACAATTTTATCTGCATCAAACGCATGCAACGGTTGTCCTAACTCCAACAATACATAGTTGGTAACATCAACCAAAAAGTTATGAGAGCGCAATCCAGACTGTACCAATGCTTGTTGCATCCATGCTGGTGTTTCTACGCTACGGTCAATATCACTGATTGGCTGTGCTAAGTAGCGAGGGCATGCCTGCGTTGCTTCCACACGCACCGCCTGCACATTTTGAGTAGTAACTTCAGGTGCCTGATACTGAGGCATGTTCATATCTGTCTGATTTAATACTGCCAACTCACGAGCAATGCCTTTGACACTAAAACAATCACCACGATTTGGGGTAATTGAAATGTCTAATATGTTACCATCGAGTCCTAAATACTCACGAACATCTATACCAACAGGGGCATCAGCCGATAACTCTAATAAACCATCGACCACATCAGGCAAGTCAATCTCTGAGGCACCACATAGCATACCGTGAGATTCCACACCCCGTAGTTTGCTTTTTTTAATCTTAAATCCTTTACCATCCTCAGATGGCAAGATTGCACCAATGGTTGCAACAGGTGCTTTCATACCCACTCGAACATTCGGCGCACCACAGACGATTTGCTTTGTTTCTGCCTCACCAATATTCACCTGTGTAATGCGAAGCTTATCTGCATCGGGATGAGGCTGTACATCCACAACCTCACCAACTACCACACCACTAAACTCAGAAGCAACAGGCAAGATATCATCTATCTCTAAACCTGCCATGGTCAATTGCTCACCCAATGCTTGCGTATTCACTTGTGGATTGACCCACTGACGGAGCCATTGTTCACTGATTTTCATATCATTCTCAAAATATTATAAGTCATCAATTTTCTATCATTATCTTGTGATGGTTCAGCTCATAAAATCTATAAGACTGCACAAGATAATGTATATTTTCCATCTATTCTATTTAGCGTACAGCCACTTAGATACAGCAACCAATAACTATCCAAACTGGCGTAAAAAGCGCACATCATTTTGGAAGAATAGTCGCAAGTCATCAATGCCATAATACAACATTGCGAAGCGCTCAATCCCCATACCAAAGGCAAAGCCAGTATACACTTGCGAATCAATACCACAATTTTCTAACACTTGCGGATGTACCATACCGCATCCCATGACTTCAAGCCATTTACCATTATCCGCCAATATATCCACCTCAGCAGATGGCTCAGTAAATGGGAAAAAGGATGGGCGAAAACGTACCGTCAATTCTTTAGCAAAAAAGGCGTTTAAAAATTCAATAATCAGCCCTTTTAACTCTGCAAACGTCGTCTGCTTAGTCACCATCAACCCTTCTAACTGATGAAACATCGGAGAATGTGTCTGGTCTGAATCACAGCGATATACCCGACCAGGACAGATAATCCGTATGGGTGGTTCATTATTTTTCATCGTCCGAATCTGGACGGGACTGGTATGTGTACGCAGTAAATAATGGGCATCAAAATAAAAAGTATCATGCATCGCTCGAGCTGGATGATGCTCAGGAATATTTAGCGCTTCAAAGTTATAATAGTCACTCTCTACTTCTGGACCTGTTGCCACATTAAACCCAGCCTGAGTAAAGAACTGTTGCATACGCTGAGTTGTCATCGTAATCGGGTGAAGCTGTCCTTTTTTCTGTCCTCGTGCTGGCAAAGTAATATCAATCCGCTCAGCCTCCAGCTTAGCATTCAGTGCTTTTTCTTCTAACACTTGTTGTTGTTGGGTTAGCTTCTCTTGGATACGGGTACGAACTTCATGTAGCCAAGCACCATACTGTTTTTTATCATCAGCACTAAGCTTACCCATCTGCTTTGACCAAGCAGTTAAAGCACTTTTCTTTCCTGTCAATAACACACGCAACTGCTGTAAATCGGCTGTTGTTTGTATGGTTGTAATGGCATTTTCAACCGCTTGAGCATAGCCTTGTAACTGCGCCTGATCGAGCGTACTTAATGTCTCAGACATAGCTGGCAACTGTGCCACGATATCTGAGGGAGATTGGGTAACAGCGGTGTGACTCATAAAAATGACTCTCAATTCTTACATCAATAAAATGCTAATAAAAAATAGGGAATACAATAAAATTCCCATGTTTATCATAACTATCATAGTAGGTTAGTGTTACGGCGGATTGAAAGTTATATAGAACAATAATACAGCACAATAACAAAAAAATTATACAATGATTAATTGTAAAGATTTACCTAAATAATGCAAATCATTTACATGGCTTCCAAGCAAATAAGACAAATAAGATATATTATCTAGGGTCTGTGAAATATTCGCCCTGTTAGCCAATATTTGCAGGGGATATAGAGTCTATTAAAAATTGATTCTATCAGCTTAATATCTCTAATGGATTATTTTACTGTCATCATATCAGCCAACTAATTTTTTCCTACAAAGAAGGCAAGCTATACAAACCCTATGCACTACTATCACATACAAAAAAGCCATCGTTGAACGATGGCTCAGTTGTATATATCAATAGAACTTTTGCTTCACGCCTGATTTATGATAAAGCAGCTTTTGCTTTTTCAGTCAATACAGTGAAGGTAGCTGCATCATGCATTGCAATATCAGCCAATACACGGCGATCAATTTCAATGTTTGCTTTTTTCAAGCCATTGATAAAACGGCTATAGCTTAAGCCATTTTGACGCGCACCAGCATTGATACGAGCAATCCACAAACGGCGGAATGAACGCTTTTTGTTACGGCGGTCACGGTAAGCATATTGTCCTGCTTTAGTAACTGCCTGTACTGCTACACGATACACACGTGAGCGTGCGCCATAATAGCCTTTTGCACGTTTTAAGATTTTTTTGTGACGGCGACTTGCCTGTACACCACGTTTTACACGAGCCATAAATTACTCCTAAATTAAAAAAATATCGTCAATATTGTGAGTCTTAAAGAATAATGTCTTAAAGATAAGGACACATACGGCGAACCGCAGCAACGTCTGAGACGTGTACTAGCTTAGTGCCACGCAATTGGCGAATGCGCTTAGGAGACTTTTTGGTCAAAATATGGCGTTTGTATGCTTGCTTACGCTTAAAACCACTAGCAGTTTTTTTAAAACGCTTAGCAGCACCACGTTTGGTTTTGATCTTGTTTTTCATAGAAAGCCTCTTTCTCTTATTGCCACAACCTAGCAAATGCTAATATCTGGTCAGGCAGGATTTTAAGAACCTGTTTGTTAGTATTAAGTCAACCAATAGACTGTCTTATTAAATACTTTAAGTAAGAAAGCCAGTAGCCACTCATTACTACCTTGAGGTGGGAGGCGAGATTTTAGCAAAAATCTACACAACTTGCTATAAGTTTTTATGATAAAGATGTCTTTATTCAAATACTTTTTACAACTTTAATTAAAGCGAACAATTGTGTATACTTTCGCCAAGCCAATATATTCCAATTAGACCATATTGTATTTATTGGATATAAAAACATGGAATACATAATTTATCACAATATCTTATAAAATAGTTAAGTCTAGTATGCGAATCATAAAAAACAAGCTCTAAAACAGTTTTTTGAAGAAAAATGACACACTTTGTCGGATAAAATGACCATTTACGAAACTTTTTGCTGGATTTATACAGTAAAATGTTGTTACAGTTAACCCATACTGATATAGAAAAATACAATTTGGCTTTACAATCCAGATATAACTTGTATGATAACACTCTTTTTGAGATAAAATCTCATTTAGGTAGGCAAGTATTCATACTACCCAAAATGTAAGCAACTCTTCATAACTCTGTCAATTTTGCGTTATAAAATATGTTCAAAATGGCAATACTGTAGATGGGAACAAATCATAGGAGATGACTATGACAAAAATGAATATTGAGCTTGTTGATAGTGCCTTCGTCTTTGAGACGGTTATGCGGGTACGTGGTACAGAAACAGATATGGGACAACATATGACCATTGAGGCCTTAACAGCATCATTGGTAGAAGCACGTACTCGCTTTTTTTATTCACGGGGTATTAAAGAAGTCAATGCTGACTATCAAGGATTGATTGTCAATGATATTGCAGTTAATGTCATTAGTCGAGCAAGAGCACGTGAAGAACTGCTATACGAAGTTGGCGTACGCAACTTAAATCACGAAGGTGGAGATATTATCATTAAAGTATCACGGATGTTTGATACTTCTTTAGTAGCGAAAGCCCAGATGGGTTTTGTTTGTTACGATTATCGACTAAATCAAGTCATTACCTTAAATGAAACTATGCTTGAAGCTCTAGATATTCGCCCATTTGAAATAGAAGGGTTATAGTTTTATTATTCTATACAGTGTCGTAAGTTAAGGTAGGTACTCTCATTTTTATCTGCCTTTCATCTTTTTCCTAGCTATTTTTTATATTACCTCACTGACTTAGTTTTACGGTTATTATTAATCATATTACTTCATACTGTGAATTATTCCTTACTGTTTTACTATGCTAAGCTGTCTTTTTCATGCTGTTTGAAAGAAAGGTTATTTGTATTTAATCATTCCAATATAAATACAGATGAGACCAATCTATTATATACTTCTTTATGAATGACAACTGAGCGTAGCTCTCTTTTATAATTTTATTTTTTACTTTGTTTCTTTAAGCATCCTTTCTATATACCCTATGTAAAAGTCACATTTAAGTCATTAGTATATAAAGTATATGGCTTTATCTAAACAAGTTAATTCTAGTAAGCTATATGATGTTGACGACGATTCAGTTCGATATTTACATATCTGCTATTAGCATAATTTTTGTTAAACTATACACCTCACTGTACTCTCTTAAAAAACCCCTAATTTACTTTGCTATCAGGATTTCCCCATGTCTGCCACCTCTATGTTAAATTCACTGACTGAAGACTCTTCTTTACCTGCTTGGCTGGCTCATGTCACGTTTAACCAAGACGGGCTGATACCAGCAATCGCTCAAGACCACCATTCTGGTGAGATTTTGATGATGGCATGGATGAATGCAGAAGCACTGACACTAACGGCTCAATCTAAAACTGCTGTATATTTTTCACGCTCGCGCAACAAGCTATGGCACAAAGGTGAGACTTCTGGGCATACTCAAAAAGTACATGATATTTATCTAGATTGTGATGCAGATGTGATTGTACTATCCGTGACTCAAGTGGGCGGTATTGCTTGCCATACAGGACGTCAATCCTGTTTTTATCGTCGATTAGACTGCTCTGGCTCACAGCCAACATGGCAAACAGTTGCACCGATACTCAAGGACCCTGAATCTATATATGGCGAAGGTACTGCTCATAGTGAGTCTATACAAACAGATAATGAATACTCTGACACTCAAGCAGATACCAACCATGTCCTCCAGCAACTTGATGCTGTTTTAGCAGAGCGTAAGCAAGCCGATGCCGATACTTCTTACGTCGCTAGCCTATATCATAAGGGACTTAATAAAATTTTAGAAAAAGTTGGTGAAGAAGCAGTGGAATGTATCATTGCTGCTAAAGACTTTGAGCAAATTCGACAAAAGATGGCATCATTGCAAGAAAATGACACAGCAAATACTTCTAACGATATACTAGATGCTCAGCATGAGCTAATATATGAAATAGCCGATGTGTGGTTTCATACGTTAGTCACATTGGCATGGTTTAATATCGGGTCGGAGCGTATTCTGGCAGAGCTTGCACGACGCTTTGGACTGTCAGGACTGGCAGAGAAGGCATCTCGAGATGCAACAAAATAACTGATATTCTCACTAATTACTGTGATTGATAAAGGAACGCACCATGAGCTTATCCCCTCTACAACTTTTAATTATTCTAGGTATCGCAGTCTTAGTATTTGGCACAGCAAAACTCAAAAATGCGGGTAAAGATTTGGGCAGTGCGGTCAAAGGCTTTAAAGATGCAGTCAAAGATGAAGATACTGCCCATGCCAATAAGCACCGTGTGCTTGACCATGAAAAGACAGAAACACCCGTAGAAGATGTCAAAGTAAAAGACCAGCATCAAGTCTAATAAATCTTTTTATAAGTGTCATGCTGTATTGTGGTTGATAAACTATGTTTGATATTGGATTTACTGAGCTTCTACTATTTACTGCCATTGCATTAATTGTATTAGGTCCAGAGAAATTGCCACAGGCAGTACGTACTGCTGGTAAATACTATGCAAAAATTCGCCGTACCATTAGTACCATACAAGCAGAAATGGAAGCTGAGCTAGATTTGGCAGAGACACGACAACAGCTACAAAAAGAGCTGGAAAAAATTAAACAAGCAGAAACTGATATGAAGCGGGAAATGGCACAGCTTCGAGGTAGTATTGCTCAATTTGAGCAAACCCAAAATCAACAGACCGCACAGGCACTATCTCCCTCCCAACCCATCACTCAAGCCCAAGAGAACACCTCATCACTACATAGATTGTCACCTCAGGTAACTAACACGGTCTCTCAGACTGAAGATAATGATACACCGCCAGAGGCAGTCACTGTCCAACCTGTATATAGCACCAAGCCTTGGGAAAACATGTGGTTTCGACTAGGGGAGTATGATAAGGCTCGACGACTTCCGCCTGCACCTTTTTTACCCAGCTATCAAGCTGATCCTTTATTATATACCAGCCCAACAGTATCAACAGATACAGCAAGGTTATCTCAAGAAATGTTATCTCAAGAAACTCAGGAGAATAACTCGTGGGGCTAATCAAACATCGTCATAATAAAAAAACAGAGATAAATACTACCAATGATACTGGTGATATGCCATTAACTGAGCATTTGATTGAGCTTCGCGCTCACCTTATCAAGATTTTTATCTGTGTTATTGTGGTATTTTTAGCCTTGGCAGGGTTTTCTCGTGAGTTATATGATTTTGTCGCTCACCCTTTGGTAGAGTTGCTGCCAAAAAACTCAACCATGATTGCAACAGACATTACCTCAAACTTTATGGCACCCATCAGGCTGTCTCTATTTGTGGCAGCATTTTTGTCTATGCCTTATATCCTGTATCAGATCTGGTCTTTTGTTGCACCTGGTCTATACCGACATGAGAAACGCATTGCCATTCCGATTTTATTATCTTCTATTATTTTATTTTATGTTGGTGTTGCTTTTGCCTACTTTGTTGTCTTACAAGGTGCTTTAAAGTTCTTTATTTTATTTTCTCCAGATAATGTATTACCAATGACAGATATTGATAGCTATCTTAGCTTTGTAACAAAGCTATGTATGATATTTGGTATTACATTTGAGATACCAGTACTGGTATTAATATTGGTATTAACGGGTATTATCTCCATTGCTTCACTACAAGATAAACGTCGCTATGTCATAGTTGCCTGTTTTGCTGCTGCTGGTGTAATGTCACCACCAGATGTACCTACTATGTTTATGTTAGCCATTCCGATGATATTACTATTTGAGTTAGGTTTGGTAATGGCTCGCCTACTGGTCAGACAAAAACAAGCTATATCTACTGCTGAGTCAGATGCACTCTAAATTTTTTCTGAATCAAGTCTATGTTTTCAGCTGATTTTTTATATCAACAGCCCTAATATTTAATAATAGCCTGAGGGAGTAATTGTTCAATAGTCTCCGATTTATTTGGTATGATTTTTTGTAAAAATATAGTAACAATCCATACAAACTTTCGATACAATAATGATAATTATTAAGAGTTCATCTTGATTTGATTAAATAAAACAATGATAAGGGAATAAAACTTATGCGACTACTTTCTTTAAAAACAATGACCCTTTTTATGACTGCCATACTTTCTATAAGTATTTTAGCTACTGGCTGTTCTGAGAGCCAAAAAGAACAGGCTGTAGAGACTCTTGGGCTGGATCAAGAAGATGTCTTTAGCCTCAAAGTCGGTATGTGCTTTAATGACCCTAGCGACTCTGATATATATACTGAAGATCAGGTTAGTAGTGTACCTGTGCGTGACTGTACAAAACCACATGATTATGAAATATTTTATACATTCAATTTAACAAATCAGACATTACCTGATGATGAGACCCTAGAGGAAGAGGCTTTTGAAAAGTGTACTCAAGCCTTTCAGCAATATATTGGTAAGTCATATGAAGACTCTATTTATGAAATGTCATATTTACACCCAACAGAAGAAAGCTGGCAAGCTGATGATCGGGAAGTAGCCTGTTTCTTAGTAGATGCTGAGGGCAAGAAACTGACTCAATCTTTAAAAGGCAGTAACCAATAAACTGGTTAAAAGTAAAACTGAGATATCAGACAATATAAAGATTTTACAGGCACTACCACAAGCCTTCTGTTATACTAAAAATAGAGAAAACTTATATTTAGTTAAAGAATGCAACAATCTTTCTCCTAAGCCATTGCTTCTTCAATGGCTTTTTTTTACAACATAGTTGATACTATTAATGAGTGCTGTTTCTGATAAAACACATCCAACTATCAACCTCTCGCCAAAATAACCCCATGACTCTTTGATATCCTGATATGCCCACATCCAATAGCCTCCCAAATTATATGCAAGCACCCACTGAGGAACAGCTTGCTGCACTAAATATGGCAATGGACGGTCAGTCCTTTAAAGTCGTTGCCTATGCTGGTGCTGGTAAAACAACAACACTGAGTCTGATTGGTGAGCGCCTGCGTGGACGTGGTCTATATTTGGCTTTTAACAAAGCCATCGCCAATGAGGCCAGACAGCGCTTTCCTCATCATGTGGAATGTCGCACCTTCCATTCCCTAGCATATCGTCATGTTGACCGTGATATTACTGCTAAATTATCCTTACCTCGCTTTTCTCCAAAACGCTTGGGGGATGATTTAGGGTTGCAAACCATCCAAGTACGCCGTCAAATTGAGGGCAAAAGCAAATTTGTTAATCTAACACCCGCACGTCAAGCCCGTTTTGTCAGTGATGCAGTGAGTTATTTTTGTAGCACTCATGCCAGCTACCCTGCACCACGCCATTTAACACTTCCCAACTGGATGAGTGAGTCTGATAAAGAGCAATTACGTGAACAACTATATCCATCTGTTGAGCAACGTTGGCTACAGTCTATCGACCCACGCCATCCTGCTGGCATTGGTCATGATATTTATCTAAAACTATGGGCGCTATCTAAACCTACCATACCTGCTGACTTTATCTTATTTGATGAAGCACAAGATGCTGACCCATTAATGATGGGAATTTTGACTCAGCAACCCCGACAAGTCATTTATGTCGGCGATGCCCACCAACAAATTTATGAATGGCGAGGCGCAGTCAATGCCATGAAAAAACTGCCTCTACCACAAACCCTCTTAACGCAATCTTTCCGCTTCGGTGAATCTATCGCAGATGTTGCTAATTTATTACTTACAGCACTCCAAGAAGAAGTACCTTTAAAAGGTAATCCAGAAAAACGCTCAACGTTAAGCAAATCCCTATTACACGGAAAAAAAGATGCCATCTTATGCCGTACCAATGCAGCAGCCATGACCCAGCTTCTTATTGGACTAAAGCTTGGACATAAAGTCGCCCTACAAGCAGATACTGAGCGTATGCTCAAATTTTGCCAAGCAGCCGAAAATCTCAAACAAGGTAAGTCTGCTTATGGCGTACCTGAGCTGGCTTATTTTTATAACTGGACAGATGTACAAGATTACTCCGAAACCAATGAAGGCAGTGACCTCAAAACATTGGTCAAGCTGGTAGATGACCACGGTACAGACATCATCACCCAAGCAGTCAACAGCTTAACTACCGCACAGGATGCTGACTATGTCATCTCTACAGCGCATAAAGCCAAGGGTTTAGAATGGTCACGGGTACAACTGGATGATGACTTCTATTATGATGTTACTACTCATGGGGTCAAAATTAGCCCAGAAGAGCTACGTTTATTGTATGTGGCATGCACTCGGGCGCAAAGTAACTTAGACATTCATCATATCAGTGATTTAATTTCGGGACTAAAATCAGGCAAAAAAGTGATTTATGGGAATTAAATGTTCATGGGACTTAAATGATAGTATCAACACCTAATAACAGCAATATCAGCACCTTGTTCTCCCATCCAGTGCGTCTACTTGCCCCAATGGAAGGTTTAACTGACCCTCTAATGCGTCAGGTTTTGACTCAAATTGCCACAGACTTAGGACGCCCTTATGACTGGTGTGTGAGTGAGTTTATTCGAGTCACTCAGCATGTCCTGCCAGCACATGTGTTTTATAAATATGTGCCTGAGTTATACACTGCAAGCAAAACATCTTCTGGCACACCCATTCATATACAACTGCTTGGTAGCGACCCAATATTACTTGCTGAAACTGCACAAGTAGCGTGTGATTTAGGTACAGTAGCGATTGACTTAAACTTTGGCTGTCCTGCCAAAACGGTGAACAACCATCGTGGTGGCTCTGTGTTATTAGATGAGCCCAGTTTAATACGAGATATCATCAATGCTGTGCGTTTGGCTGTTCCAAGTCAGATTCCTGTTTCAGCAAAAATCCGACTTGGCTATACAGATAGCAATAATATGAATGATATCCGTCAAGCCATTGCAGACAGTGGGGCAGATTGGCTCACTATTCATGCCCGTACCAAAACCCAAGGCTATAAACCACCTGCCTACTGGGAAAAAATTGCTAATTTTAGCCAGCTAGCAATCCCAATTATCGCAAATGGTGAGATTTGGAATCCAGCACATGCCACACAATGTATCAATCAAGCAAATACGCCCCATCTGATGCTTGGGCGTGGTGCAGTCACTCGTCCTGACTTAATTGCCCAGATTGATGATTCAAACATTGAGCTATCTTGGCAACAGTTAGTACCTTACCAAATTGCCTTTTTACAAGGGGATGCCAAAAATGACAAAGTGCTCATTGGACGTTATAAACAATGGCTAGGTATGCTGAGTAAAGGTTATCCAGAAGCACACATACTATGGGAGCAGATAAAGCGAGAAAAACAGCTTAAATATATTATAGATATTCTGCAAAGCAATTTAGAGCCTGTGAAACAACCATCTTCGTTGTAAAATATAAACCAGTTCATCTAATTCAAAATATAAATCGAAAAATAAAATAGCATCATACAGCATGCCATTGACAACACCCATAATATCGAGCGTAACGTTGGCAGGTTGGCAATATATGCCCCGCCATATAGCACACGTATGATGACATATAACCATGCCAAACCATTGACTATAGGCTGAGGCACATAAAACCACATCGCTATGATAACCGATGCTAAAAATACTGGTAGTGTCTCATAGCTATTTTGCTGAACGGCATTAGCACGTCGTGCCATACCTGTGGTCTGCTGTAAAAACACCCGTGGCTCAGCATTATCTGACAATCGAAATCCTGCCAATGCCTTAGCCAACCACGCAAAGCCTAATGGCAATAAACTTGCAGTCAACATTGCCCAAATAGCTAAAGAAGCTGAGTCTGAGATTATTCTAAAAAGACCAGACATAAACTACTTACCTTAAATCGATATAATCTCAAAGTCATGAGTGATTGTCACACCACCTTGTGCCAACATACGACTGGCTGAGCAGTATTTTTCTGCAGACAGCTCAATAGCTTTCTCAACTTGCTTCTCTTTCACATCAGACCCTGTAACTACAAAGTGTAGATGAATGTCAGTATATACAGCCGGCACACTGTCTGCCCGTCTTGCTGATAGCTCACAACGTACATCCTCTACTGCTTGACGCGCTTTTTGCAAGATGGTCACCACATCATAACTGGCACAACCACCCAAACCAAGCAATATCAGCTCCATCGGACTTGCACCTTTTTGCTTATCAGCATCAATCATCACTTCATGACCTGATGGTGCTGTACCAATAAAGCTCACATTGTCTTGCCATGCAACAGTTGCCTGCATGGCTGGTTTAGCTTGAGTGCTATTGTTGTTATCTGTCATCATCTTTTCCTTAATTTCTAAAACTTTTTATGGATGCAATGCAGTTTCTTAGTTAATACTTAATATTCGCCACTTTATAACTGCGACATAATTACTACTTTCAATTTGCTAATTATGGCATCATCACAACCAATCTTAGCAAAATTATACCAAACCCACCAAAACTGCCAGTGTAGCATATATCTAAAAAAATATAAGGCTCAGCAGTTCTATTCATTAAACCATAAATGTTTAATTTTACGTATATTTTTAAGAAAAATACGTTGTGAAACAATTTATAGCAAAATAGAGTTACACATTTATGCTATTTATTGGTTTAATAGAGGTAATGAAACTTAGTTTATCTGCCTGATTGGCACACAGCGCCCTATTATTATAACCATAAATTATTTATGCTACCTGTGCCAGTCATAAGAAGCTAAGCCTTTTTTCAACAATTTTTAAGGTTATTGTCATGATTGATACAGATGGCTTTCGAGCCAATGTTGGTATCATCTTGGCGAATACAAAAGGACAAGTTCTGTGGGCAAAACGTATTGGACATGATTCATGGCAGTTCCCGCAAGGGGGCATTGATCAAGGGGAGACTCCACTTGACGCTATGTATCGAGAGCTTTGGGAAGAGGTCGGATTATATCCGCACCATGTCCAGCTACTAGCAGTCACTAAAGACTGGCTTAGATATCGTCTGCCAAAACGCTATGTGCGCCGTGGACAGTATCCCTTATGTATTGGGCAAAAACAAAAATGGTTTTTGCTACAGCTAGATGAACCAAACACCGAACATATCCGCTTTGATACATCAAAGCCAGAGTTTGACCACTGGGAGTGGGTGAGTTATTGGTACCCTTTAGGACAGGTCGTTTATTTTAAACGTGGTGTCTATCGCCGAGCGTTACAAGAGTTGGCTCATGAAGTACCTTTGCGTCAGGAGCTCATACTACCTAAAAAAAGTAATCATTTATTAGTAGACAGTTAACACTTTCACAATAAATCATACATCATAGCAAAAGCCATACTCATATTGATGTGAGTACGGCTTTTTCTATGATTCACACCCATCAATGCTATTTTTCAGTCAATTCATTAGTGATTAATGCCAGTTTTACAAACTCTTGTAATGACTGCATATATAAAATACTTTGGGTACGTGTACCATAATGGCTATTATTTGGCATGACAAAAGGCTGAATAAATACCGAGGATAATGCTTGCTCTATTTCTGGGGCAATACCTGTACTAGGCAACTGTCCATCTGGGGCTTGCTGGGTATCAGACAACACATCAAAGCTGGCATCTTTCCAGTAGTCTACCTGACTATCCTCCGCAATTAACGGCAATACTTCTTGACGCACTCGTCCACGCAGACGCTCACATTTAAACCACTCACTCTCTGGCTGACCATTAGAAAACACATGCAGTCCAGCAAATAATGGCGTCGGTGGATAGCCTCTATTATTGACCACAACGGCTTGTTTCTCATCACCAACGATTAGGTTAAACCCTGCATAATCTTGCAAGTTAAGCTGACGGGCAAAAGCAATGGGAGATAGTGATGAATTCAAAAACTCAGTCACCAACTCACCCCGTGAGCGTTGCTCAGGCGTTGCTGGAATACCATCCCGAAAATTAAGTACAGTTGCCCAACGTCCATTTTGCCGACCATCAGCCAGTTGTTGATACCCTAACCATGTACCATGGCTTTGTTGATCACGTCCTGCAAAGATGGGCATATCTGTCCATTGTTGTGTCTGCTGTGTCGGACGCTGAAAAAATTCATCACGGTTTGAAAGCAGTACCAATGGCAAGTTATCAAATAGTTGCCAAGCAATGGCGACAATACACATTGTATTTTACCTTGAGTCTTCTTTGAATATTTCTGGATATTATAGAAATAACCCATTTCAATAGTAACATGTCCAATATGAATTTTGTTATCATTGACATGATATCTTGGGCAACTTTATGATGACAATTTTATGATGATAAGTACTCACCCACAGTTTGACCCCGTGGCACTGTCTTTAGGGCCTATTTCTGTACATTGGTACGGTATAATGTATTTATTGGCTTTTGCAACGGCCTATGCACTGGCATTATACCGTAGCCATAAACGCCCCGGCTGGGACAGTGACATGGTATCAGATTTGGTCTTTTTTGGGGCGCTTGGTGTCATTTTAGGCGGTCGTATAGGTTATGTACTATTTTACCAGTTTGATAAGTTCTTACAAAATCCAGTGTATTTATTTCAGGTCTGGGAAGGCGGTATGTCTTTTCATGGAGGCTTTATCGGTGTTGCACTCGCCATGTGTTACTTCGCCTATAAGCATAAAAAACCCATCTTTGCAGTATTAGACTTTATTGTGCCATGTGTTCCAACTGGACTGTTATTTGGGCGGATTGGTAATTATATCAATGGTGAGCTATGGGGCAGAGTCTCTGATGGTGGCTATAACTGGCTAACTTATTTCCCTCAAGCCGCCAGTTTTGATGCTGAGCTCATTAATAGCAACCCAAGCCTACAAGCGCTAATGATGGAAGTAAATGGACATTATTTACTGCCTCGTCACCCCTCTCAACTTTATGAGGCATTTGCAGAAGGGTTATTACTCTTTATCATTTTATGGCTATATTCTGCAAAACCACGCCCACGTATGGCAGTTACTGCACTCTTTTTATTAGGCTATGGCATCAGTCGCTTTACCATTGAGTTTTTCCGTCAGCCTGACTATGACCAAGGATTTATTTTGTTTGACTGGATGACTAAAGGACAGATTTTAACAGCACCGATGATTATCTTAGGTTTGATAATGATGATTTATGCCTACCGTCGCAATATCTATGACTGGGGCAAGTATGCAGGAGGTAATGTATGAACCATAGCAAAACACAAGACATCACTGCCCTCTACAATCAGCGCAATGAACAAGCCTATTTAGACTTATTACGATTTGTATTAGCCAATGGTACGCTCAAAGGTGATAGAACAGGAACTGGTACACTAAGCCACTTTGGCGCTCAATTACGCTTTGACTTAAATGATGGCTTTCCGCTACTGACAACTAAAAAAGTACACTTTAAGTCGATAGTGTATGAACTGCTGTGGTTTTTAAAAGGTGATACCCACGTTGAGTATTTACAACAGCATGGCGTACGTATTTGGAATGAATGGGCAACGGCTGAACAAACTGCCCGTTTTGGACGTAGTGAAGGAGATTTAGGCCCTATTTATGGTCATCAATGGCGTAACTATGGGGCAAGCAAAGATGATAATGGCAATTATCGTCATGATGGTGTTGACCAAATCAGTGAGCTGATTGAGCAAATCAAAACCAACCCCAATTCACGACGATTGATTGTCTCAGGTTGGAACCCCTCAGAGGCAACGCAAGTTGCATTGCCTCCTTGTCATACATTATTCCAGTTTTTTGTTGCTGAGAATAAGCTATCTTGCCAGCTTTACCAGCGTTCTGCAGACTTATTTTTAGGTGTGCCATTTAACATCGCCAGCTATGCCCTACTCACTCATATGGTGGCACAAGTTACTGGACTGGAGGTTGGTGAGTTTATCTGGACAGGGGGCGATTGCCATATTTATCAAAATCATATTGAGCAGGTCAATGAGCAGTTATCACGTACGCTTTACCCACTACCCACCTTAGCTCTTAATCCAGATATTGATGATATTTTTGCCTTTGATTTTGCCGATATTGAAGTACAAAACTATCAGTCACATTCCGCTATTAAAGCACCTGTTGCTGTCTAAATACTTATATTTCACACAATACATAAGGAAATATTATGAGTTACGCCCATACCCAAGTTGCCCAAATCGTTGCCATTAGCAACAATCGCTGTATTGGCAAAGACAATCAACTACCATGGCATATCTCTGAAGATTTACAGCATTTTAAACGTCTCACCACAACAACCAATGACAATACAGACAGCACGTCTCCTCAAGGTATTGTGATTATGGGACGCAAAACATTTGAGTCAATGAACAGCCGACCACTACCAAACCGAGTCAATTTTATTATTACCACTCAGTTAGACTATGCTGAAAAACATCAGTTAAATAATAACGAAAATGTGCAGGTTGTTCACAATCTTGATGATGCCCTGACCCAAGCTACCACATTGGCTCATGGCTGTCATTTAGATACCATCTGGGTCATCGGTGGGGAGAAAGTATTTCAAGGTGCGATGCTCTTTACTGACCGTCTAGAAATAACCCTTGTTGATACCAACATCGAAAATGGAGATGCTTTTTATCCACAAATTCCCGATGAGTTCCAGATAGTCAGTCAATCTGAGCAAAAAGTTGATGAAAAAAGTGGGTTAGGTTATCAATTTGTTCGCTATGAGCGAGTATAGATTAGCGCAAAATAGCATGAATGGCATTCATTTCTGAAATAGATAACTCTTTTGCCAAGTTAACCACCACTTCTTCTTTTGAGGTTGCATTCTCTACATAATCAGCATATAAGAAATCACCCATTGGTCCTACCAAGTCTAACAGTAAGTTATTCAATTGCTTTTTAATATGTATGGGTAATGCTTGTGAAACAACTGCTGGAGACATCTCACCAGCAGTTGCTTCAACCATACCTTGTCCATCACTGATATAACCAATAGGGGCAATATTTCTAATAATCACTGCGGTTGGTGGTAAGGAAGAATCAACCACAGCTGCAGAATTGGATGTATCAAATCGATAACTGATTTTATCAATCGTTGGCATGGCTGCAATGGCATCATTTCCCTTCCGGTTAGAATAAGAAATAAAGATAACTTTTCCTGCAGCTATGACCATCCGTGCAGAATGATTCTGCTCACAGGTCATATACAATGTCCCTGACACTCCTGCATCGCATAACTGCTCAAGATAGTAAATAAACTTACTATAATCAATCTTATCTGCACTCATAAACTACCCTTGTCATTGTGCTAAAGTGTGCGTCATTTCAGAGTATTACTACCTTTTTGACAGTCTTTCCATTGCCATTTTTAAACTACGCTGTAAACGCTGAATGCTTTTTGCCAACTCACCAATCTCATCATCACGCTCAATACCAGCAACATCTTCCGTAAAGTTGCCACGGCTAATTTCATTCGACTGCGCAGTCAATGCATTGACCGGCTTGATTAACGAACTCAGCATAAACAGATAAAAAATAATTGAGCTAAGTATGGCTGCTATCACCGCAGTAATTGCAGCACTTTTACCCAATTGATTCGCTGGCGCAAGTACAGCAGCCTCATCCACAACAACACCGATATACCAACTTTTATCAATAGCAGTAAAGTTATCTAATGGATAAAAGGCAGTTAAGACCTTCTTTCCATCAATCATTGCTTCTTGGAAGCCTTCCGTTAATGTAGGAACTGCACCCTCATATAGCTCACTGATCGGTTTACCATATAAAGATTGGTCTGGGTAACTTATGATATCACCCTCTTTATTGACTAAGTAAGCATAGCCACTACCATTAAAATTCACTGCATTAACCGCGTCAGCAATATCCGCCAGCTCAATATCTCCCCCCATAGCGCCAATACTTTGATTACCCTGAAAAATCTGTGATACCACAGTAATCAACAAGCGGTTATCTTGTGAGTCTGGATAAGGCTCTGTCATCATCGCCTTATTACTAGATTTTGCTACCTCATACCAAGGTCTCGTACGTGCATCCCACTCACCCTCTGGTTGCCACGTTGGAGAAATCGCCTGTCCATCTGTATCAAGCGCCCCATAGTAATATGAAACCAGATCATTAAACCGTGTTGAATTTAGAACACGATACACATCTGCCTTATCGATATCATCGTCTTGCGATAAAATCTCTGCCATCCCTTGCATCGTATCAACACGTTCATTTAACCATGTCCCCACACTTTCACCTAACAGCTCTGAGGTTTCGTTAATACTCTGTTTACTTTGCTCTAACAGGCTTTTCTTAATAGTATTGTATTGCCAAAAAGAAAACACAGCGAATGCAACCAAAATAATAGAGGTTGCTATTAATGGAACTTTATACGAAATCTTCATAGAGTTGTTGCCTTGATAATCATAGAGGGTTCTTAGCTCTGTAGACAGTAGCTAAGCCAAAACTGCTTAAATAAAAACAGAGAAGAATAGAGTCTGTTGAACGTTCACCCTGTCAGGCTAATAGCTACAAGGGATATGTCTACTTTTTGCTTTCAGGTAAAAACTGGCTAAATTTGCCTTCTGATGTTCATAAACAGAGCGTTAATGAACTTGTTAATATCCTGCTTTTATTAACAAAAGCTACCTGTGTTCATCTTGACTAATTTACTGTTTTTCAAATCAGTATCTCAATTTTTCCTATAAAGATGACTATTCAACAGACCCAATAGATATGTACTTTGTTATGGATTTTAGGTGACACAAAGTTCAGTAATGCAGTAATCTATCTTCATAGTAATATTTATTGTGTAGCATCATATTTACCCATTTTGTCCATATAGTATCTAACACAATAGTTACTTGATAGTTACTTTTCATCTTCTATTGTATATTATTTATTCAATCCCCCCTCTATCTTACCAAAATTTTATTCCTATATAATAGTTTTTTTACCAATTATTCAAAACATTATTCCATTTCTGCTCACAACAAAGCGAGCCTTACTGTAAGTAAATATATAACAATACCTATTCAACCTGTATGAAACTAAGCTGATATATAATACAAATATACTAGAATCGACTTCTCTCAAAATGTAAAAATTAAAAAATAAAGTCAATAAAAACAATGAGTTAAAATATTTCCGCAAGTAGAAAAGTTAAGTAGCTCTAGCTTTTTCTACCATCAACTCCTTTATATTATTATAATTTAATTTTAAATACAATATAATATATCTTAACAATATAAATATAGAAAAAATGCTTTTGAGTATCCTCTAGCATCAAGGACATAAATAGGCAGTAATAAATATCAATGGTATAAATACCCTAAAAAAATTATGGATTAAAGCTCACATGTTTTATCAAAATAGTCATATTTAATATAGCTAATGACCATAGTTTATAAGTTTTCTATAAGCACAACAAATCAATCCTGATAACTTCTATTTTTTAATTCATTTCAAAATTTATTTTTTAAGCATATACATATGTTTTCAAAATATCTAAATCATAAACATACTGGCTACAGATTAACCCATGATTAAAACAAGGATTAATTGGGTCAATAACTGGCATCTATTTTGATACCAGTTATTATCAATGTGATTTTTTGATGGTTAATTTAAGGTAAGAATATGATGTTATCACACGCTAAAAATAAGGCACCGCTAAAATCAAGCAAAATATTAAATAGCTTGGGTACGCTCAGTTAACCAACTCAAAGCATCACCTTCCACCTTAGCACTAAGCTCAGTATAGACTCTCTGATGGTATTGGTTAAGCCACTCAATCTCACTGGGCTCTAAAAGAGAAGCCTCTATTAAACGGGTATCAATCGGACATAAGGTGACTGTCTCAAAATAAAGGTAGCTACCAAACCCTTGTTCTTCACTATGCTCAACTTTAATATTGGCTACAAGATTTTCAATACGAATGCCCCACTGTCCTTCACGATAAAGTCCAGGCTCATTACTGGTAATCATCCCAGCTTTCATTGCTCTCTCAGGAGTTTGACTGGCACTATAAGCAATGACTTGAGGTCCTTCATGCACATTTAAAAAGTAGCCAACGCCATGTCCTGTTCCATGTCCATAGTCTAGTTGATGCTTCCATAATGGCGCACGACAAATTGCATCAAGTGATGGTGAGGCAATACCTTCTGGGAAATGCGCCTGTGCTAAAGCAATATGAGCCTTTAACACTAAGGTAAAATCACGTTTTTGCTCAGCCGTTACTGTACCAATACCCACAACTCGGGTAATATCTGTTGTACCATTTTGATACTGCCCACCAGAGTCAATTAGCAGTAGTCCATCATCATCAAAATAACTAAAGCTCTCTGCTGTTGCTCGATAATGAGGCAATGCACCGTTTGCATTAAATCCCGCTATCGTTGGAAAGCTTGGTGATACATAGTGAGGCTGACGGCTACGTGCTTCTATTAACATGCTATCAACATCCAACTCGCTGAGCCTCTCCCCTGCACCCAACCGCTGTTCAAATAGACTAAAAAACTCACACAGAGCAGCACCATCTTGGCGCATGGCTTCACGAATATGCTCAATATCTTCCGAACTTTTAACAGACTTCAATAAAGTACTGGGGGCGATACGCTCAATAATACCAACGCCATCTGCCAACTGTACCAATGTTCCCACTGCCACTTTATTAGGGTCTAACAGTAATCTATCTTCAGCACTCAAAACTGCTAAAGAGGATTGCACTTGCTCATAATCTGCCAAGGCAATGCCTGCCTGCTCAAGTTGTAATTGAATATCTGCTGATACTTTTGCCAAATCAACAAATAAAGTCGCCTCATCAGCACTTATTAGCATATACGCTAAAAATACTGGATTATAATCAACATCACTACCTCGTAAATTAGTAAGCCAAGCAATATCATCTAAACTCGACAGTAAATGATGTGTAGCAGATAATGCCTCCAACTCTTCACGCACACGTTGTAGCTTTTGTTTGGCAGATTGTGAAACAAACTGAGCATCATGAGGATATAAAGAAGCAACTGGTAGACTGGGGCGATTTTCCCATACTGCTTGCAAAGGGTCAGTATGCCACTCAATATCAATACCCTGCTCAGTCAGTGCAGAAGACATCTGTTGCTCATCAGCCATCGACAGTACGTCACCATCTATTGCGACCACATCTCCTGCTTTTAAGTTTTCTGCAAGCCAATCAATATGATTGGGTGCGCCTCGTTGTAGTTTTTGTAATGTAATACCTGTATCAGATAACTGCTCTGCAGCTTGCACCCAATAACGACTATCTGTCCACAATCCAGCAAAATCTTGAGTGACAACTACTGTACCAACTGACCCAGTAAAACCTGAAAGCCATTGCCTGCCTTGCCAATATTCCGGTAAATATTCCGATAAATGTGGATCAGCAGAGGGTATAATGACTGCAGTAAAAGCTTGCTTACTCATATATTGGCGCAAGGCTACTAAGCGTGCTTGAATGGTATTTTTATCTGTCATAATTTCCTCTTTTTATAGATATAAAACAGCAAAAAACGTGCCACCAGTTATGGTAGCACGTTGATAGCACAATTAAAGTTGAGTGACTGCGCTAAGTTTGTGTATTTGGCGCATTTCTTTGTAACAATGCCTCAATAGGCTTGGATAATATCAATAAAACTACTGCTGTACCAACCAAAAATAGTGCCATTGTAGTAAATAGATTAGGTAAGCTTTCAATCTTATCAGCCGAAACATAACCACCAAAAAAACTAGCAACTAAGTTACCAAGAGCAAATGATGTATAAAACAGCCCCATAATCTGCCCCTGCATGCCACTAGGAGCCAACTTTGTCATTGACGACATCCCTACAGGACTTAACATTAACTCTCCTAATGTCAATAATAACAAACTACCCACTAGCCACAGTGGAGAAGCCAAAGTACCTACTTCTGATAGTACACTTTTTGTTGCCAAGACCATTAAACCAAAGCCTGCCGCCGCTAGCAGCATACCCATAGCAAACTTTACCATACTACTTGGCTCTATATGACGCTCACCTAGCTTAACCCAAACGATACTCACTATTGGAGCAAGTAATAAGATAAATAATGGATTTAATGACTGAAACCAAATACTTGGAATATGAAATCCCATCACTTCTAAGTCTGTATAACGGTCTGCAAATAAATTAAATGATGTTGGTTGTTGCTCAAAGCTAGACCAAAATAATGTCGAACTTACTATTAATAAAAAGCAAACTAATAAACGTGACTTATCTACCTTACTTAGCTTGGGGGATAACAGCATCACTGCAAAATATAATATCACCACAACCGCAATGCTATATATCATATATCCAGCCACCGCAACGGCATTAAAAGGTAGTAGTCCTACTGCTACTGCCCAAACTGTAATGACTAATATTACACCACTAGCAAATACCCAACGCCCAATTTTTCGCTGTTTATCCTGATAATTCTGACCTTGAGGCCGCTCCCAATCTACAAGATTACCTTTGGCATGTGCATACAACCGCAACGTTTTCCGTGCCGAAAATTGGTAGATTAATAGCGCAATTAACATACCAATACCACCCACACCAAAGCCAGTGTGCCACATACCTTTTTCTCTAAAAACACCCACTATCAGGGCAGCCAATAACGCCCCAATATTAATACCCATATAAAAAATGGTGAATCCTGCATCACGTCGTGTATCTCCATTGGGATATAATGACCCCACCATAACGGTAATACAAGTCTTAAACAATCCTGAGCCAATAACAATAAAAATTAGCCCAATAAAAAATAGTACTATTCCAAAAACTACAGATAAGGCTATCGATAAATGCCCCAATGCAATGATAATACTGCCCCACCACAAAGCGCGCTCTTGTCCTAACCAATTATCGGCTAACCAGCCTCCTGGCACAGTTGCCAAATATAAAGAACCTGCAAAAATACCATAAATCGCTGATGCAGTTGCTTCATCAAAACCAAAGCCTCCATTGCTTACAGCAGCAACCATAAACAACACCAATAGAGGACGGATACTATAATAAGAGAACTTCTCCCACATTTCAGTAAAAAACAAAGGGCGTAATGGCTTTGGATGTCCCATAAAACCTTGCTCCAAAGTATCAACCTTTACCCCAACCAATTTTCCTTGTCTTTCTACTGTCATCACATATTTCCTTAATCCTTGTCACAACAAAAACTGAATCCAAACTCTATAGACTCAGAGAAAATAGACCCAATAAAAAACCCGCCTGTGCAATACACAAGGCGAGTTCTTATGAAAAGAGAAATCAGAAAGATACCTGATTCATCTTAGTCCTGCAAGCATCTAAATAAACAAATTCTCTACCGCATCAAAACTTTTTTTAGTAAGTCTTTAGAACATCACAATAACAGACGATCACTTCTTAATAGATGTCTTATCTAGTTTGTTGTTTCTTCAGTAGTCTCTGCTGTTTCTGCTGCTGTATCAGTTGTATCTTGTGCTTCAGCAGTCGCCTCTTCACCTCCAACTGTCGCAGTCGCTGTTGCCGAACCAGCTTGAGCTGTTACAGTTGCTGGCTCAGATGATGCATCTGCTTGTGCCTCTGCCACTTCTTCATCTGCCGCAGACACCACTGCCTGCTGCTCTGACTCTGAAGCATCTAGCTCAGATTGCTCAGGGTCACTAACAACTGTCCCAACCTTATCTCCATCCACAGTAACAACATCCTCAGAAGCTGTCTCTGCAGTGATATGCTCCTGAGCTGGACGTAAGTATCCAGAAATGGCGATAAGTGCTACTATTGCCACAAATCCTAAAACACCAACCAGCGCAAATATCACTTCCTTTTTAGGGCTATTTTGCGATGCATCTGCCATGCGACACCTACCTTAAACAAAGATGAATATTAAATTAACAATAAAAATAAAATAATTAGGGTATTTGTATCAATATCAACTTGATATCCACAAAGACCTTTGCTGGAGCTATTATATACCAATTTTTGCTACTTTGTGAAAACCCCTAAGTTTTTTAGGGTATTAAACACCCCGAATATAGCAAATCAACCACATTTATTTTCTATGAATTTCTACGAGTCGAAGGTCGTGCCAAACGATGACCTAAATAGCTCAAAAACAGTAAAATACTAACAATAAACAATATTGGATAACTACCAAAACGTACAAAAGGTGTCATGCCTGTTCGTGCCTGTAGCTCACCGCGCAACACTGTACGTTTAAACTGTGGCGCTTGTGCAACAATACGCCCCTTATCATCAATAATAGCGGTGACACCTGTATTTGTTGCTCGTATAAACCAACGCCCTGTCTCTAATGCCCGCATCTGTACCATCTGCAAATGTTGTAATGGACCAGCCGACGTACCAAACCATGCGTCATTTGAAATGGTCAATAAAAAATCGGTATTCTGCGCATTACGACGTGTTGTATCTGGATAAGCAACCTCATAGCAAATAGCTGCACCCAGATGATGCCCACGAACTTGTAATGGTGACTGTTTATCTGTGCCTCGGCTATAACTTAGAATTTCTTGACTACCGGCCAAATTGGGGAATAAATCTAGCGCACCTTCAAAAGGAATATACTCACCAAAAGGAACTAAGCGTTGTTTTTTATACAACCCATCAGCCTGTGCACCTAGCGCAATTACACTGTTATAAAATGGTGGATACTTATCTTTTTGTGGATCAAAAGCAGCCTCATCCTTAAATGGAATACCTGTTACCCATGTCGTATTTGTAGACTTGGCAATTTTTACCATCTCATTAATAAAACCCCAAGCCTGCGTCTGAAACATAGGAATAGATGATTCAGGCCAAACCACAATATCTTGCCCCCACTCACTACGGGTCAGCTCAGCATATATCTTCAGTGTCTCAAACTGATACTCAGTTAGCCATTTTAAATCTTGAGGAATATTTCCTTGAATTAAGGATACTGTCAATGGGGGCTCATCTTTTGCCTGTGTCCATTGTGGATTCACAAACCACAATGCCGTACTACCTAGCAAAATAACCACACTCAGCAACAAGTAGCCAACTCGGTGACGAAATATCTCTACAATACTGGCAGATAACAACACCACCACAAAAGAAACAGCAAATACGCCAGCCACAGGTGCCAAAGAAGATAGCCAATACTGCTCTGTAAACGCATAACCCACAAACAGCCACGGAAACCCTGTAAACAACCACGTCTTTAACCACTCTTGCACCACCCACAGTGACGCAAATGCCAAAGGTTGCTTGCCTAAAAAGCGATTAAACACCCAAGCCAGCACGGCATGAAACAGCCCCATCCCAAGACCCATTACCGCAATGGCTAATAGAGACAACCAAGCTGGTGTATCACCATAATCATGGATAGAAGTATATAGCCAAAATGCACCCACACACCACAACCCCATACCATAGGCTTCACCTAAAACAAATGCCTGCTTTCCTGAAAGCTTTGACAAAAGCAAGGCATATAAGATTGCAGGAGAGATAATCGCCAGCACCCAATATCCATAAGGCGACAACGATAACATAAACATTGCCCCTGCCAACCACGCCAGCAACAAACGTACCCCAAAAGGTAAATTGTTCCATAATAACCAGCTAGATGCCTTGCGCTCTGCTGATAATCGGGACTGTAAATAATGGGTAGAAGGACGCATAATAATTCCAGCCAAATATAATAAACTTGCGTATCATACCAACGTTAAACAAAAAATACTAAAGCATAGACATAAAAGGTAGACACAAAAAATGCCCCAGTTTATATTCAACTGGAGCAAAAGTACTTATCTATCTACTGATAGATAATAAGCAACGATAAAAAACGCACAAACTAAACATCCATCAAAGTCAACTCAAGCTCTTTAATAAAGCGCCCATCAACATCGAGAACCTTTATCCGCCAGTTATCAATCTCTACTTCCTGACCTTGTAAATCACCAACATGACCCAATGTCTGCATCACCAAACCACCCATGGTATCCACTTCTGCATCATCGAAGCTGGTATGTAGTCTCTCATTACAATCTTCAATCAATGTAGATGCTTGAACAATCCATGTATTAGGCTTAGTTGGATGCTCAACGATATTATTAACGTCGCTATCCTCATCAAAGTCATCATGCTCATCAACAATATCGCCAACAATTTCTTCGAGTAAGTCTTCCATGGTCACCACACCGACCATATTTCCAAACTCATCAATCACTACCGCCATATGTACTTGTGTACGCTGTAGTGAGCGTAATAACGTATCAGAACGAGCCGTCTCATTAATATATAAAGGCTGACGCACCAAATCTTTAATGCGTAATCCAACCGTATTACTCTGGTCTCGACGCATCGCAACCAAAATAGGAATCAAATCTTTTGCCAATAAAATACCAATAACGGCATCATCATCTTGGCTATCAAAAACAGGATAGCGAGAGTGCGTCGTCTCCAAAATGACATCTAAAATATCATCCAAACTATCACTCTCATGAATACCCACAACTTGTGGGCGTGGTGTCATAATCTCCCGTACTTGCGTCGCGGGCAAATCTAAAACACCCTCTAGCATATCTACAGTATCTGGCTCTAAAAACTGCCGTGAATCATGAACCAAACGAATCAATTCATCACGGGTTTCTGGAGCCGCTTGTAGCCAGCGCTTAAGACCGCGCATAGACCAACTACTCGAGCTTGGATTGTCGTCCGACATGGTAGGGTAAGTTAACCTCGTATGTGACTAATTTGTTCTCACTTTATCCCATGACCCACTGACATTCAACGCCAAATTTCAGCAATTTGTATTATCCGTGTGTTTCTTGAACAATATTTATCCAAAATCACGGATATACCCACTGTACTATACGCTCTTCAAGCATATCCTCACTCACCACCGTCTCACTAATACAGCGTCCAGCAACACCCACTCCAGAGGCTTTCATACCCTGACGAGTTCGTCTTTTATCTTTTGTAATTAACAAATGCCATTGTGGCAGTGGTTGACCCAAAAACAAACGCTTATAAGCACAATTATGCGGTAACCATAACATGTCCTGTAACTTATCCACTGTCAGAGAGATACAATCGGGCACAAAGCGCTGGCGATGCTCATAATTAGAGCAATACCCAGTCTGACAGTCTAGTAACTGACAGGCAACATCTGTATATTCCACCGCATCTGGCTCATCCTCTTCCTCCAAAAACTTCACCAAACAGCAAGCACCACAGCCATCACACAACGCTTCCCACTCAGCCTGTGTAAGCTCAGTTAAATCATAATGTTGCCAAAAATTCTCTCGCAACTCATTAGTAAAAGTCCATTCTTGTACAGAAGATGTGGTCTGTTTTTCATTTATATTCGGCATATTGGCTGACTGAGTCTGGCTAGTGGAATGTTTGGTTTGTTGTTGACTACTTGCACCTTTAGTATGGTGCTGAGTAAGTAAATTTAATGTCATAAAAAATTATAAATTTAACCATTCAAAAATATAAGGTAGAAATTTGATCAAGACATACATACCAATAATTATCATACCCACAGATACAATCTCTATTACCAAGTTCATCATGCTTGGTTTTGGTGGCTCAGCCCCTTCCTCTTGTAGCTCAATGATGGCTTGTCTTTTGACCATCTCATCAAGATTAATAACCACATCATCACTAACTTTCAATATACGACTGTCTTGCTGATAATCTTGCCTGATGTCTTGTAAACCTTTTTGGTACACTGATTCTAAGTCTGCTCTTAATTCATCAGCTTCTGCCTGAGTTGCATTCAGTGATTGTATATCTGCTTCAAAACATGCCAACATCTCTTGATGCATTTCAAGATATCTTTGCTCACTTTCTTGTTGCATACGCTGTTTAATTTCAGCCATCTTGGCAGTTAGCTTTTTTTCATAAGCTTGAATTTTTCTATGGCTCACTTTACTTTTCATGGTAAATACTGTCATCACTATCATAAAATAATCAGTGACTATAATAATGTATTTTTGCAAACAATATTTACCAATCGCTATGTTCACATTTTTTTAACCGAAATGATGGCAACTATCTGTTATGGTTGGGGTTTATTGAGTATTCAGCTTTGTAAGGACAATTGAGCCATAGCTGTCCCCCTTGAAAATATAGGCTTAACGAGATGAATATTCAATAAATCGTAAAATTCAACAAACAAAATTTATCTTAAACCAACAACATAAGGACATCACAATATGAGTATTAAAACCTATGAATTACCTAGCATTAGCGATAATGGCATCGAACTTAGAAGCTATGTTGCATTACCTGAAAGTGCCAGCGATGACAACCCTGTAGCAGGCATTTTAGTTGCTCCAGAATGGTGGGGGGTTGTTGAACATCCACGCCAAGTCACAGAACGTCTTGCCGAAGCTGGTTTTGCTGCTGTTGCCATGGATGTCTATGGTGAAGGCAAACTAACTACCGATGCTGCTCAAGCCAATGAATGGATGGAACAAGTCCTTTCTGATCAAGACATGCTCATGGCACGTTGTCGTCAAATTCTCAATGATTTTGGTGACCAAATGGCAGTTGATGCAACACGTATTGGTATTGCAGGCTACTGTTTTGGTGGCAAAATTGCGCTTGATATGGCACGAGAAGGCATGCCAATTAAAGCAGTAGCAACCTTTCATGGCAACCCTACTCCAAAACAACCTGCTGAAAAAGGCAAATTTACTGCCAAAGTCTTAGTTGCTCATGGACGTGAAGACAGCATGGTATCACTAGAAGCCATTGAAGGCTTAAAACAAGAGCTTGATAATGCTGATGTCAGCTATACCATTGATATTTATGATAACGCAAAACATGGCTTTACCAACCCTAACGCAGATCAACGCGCCAAAGAAAATGGCGTTGATTTAGGTTACAACGAAACAGCAGCCAAACAAAGCTGGGATAAAATGATTGAATTTATGCGCACCAACTTAGCATAATTCACGTTTCTGTCCCATTATCTATATACCTCACTCGCCCAATTATTCCCCATAATGGATAATTGGGCATTTTTATTACCCTTGCAAAAAAGACAAGCTCACCCCATAAATAACTGTTATACCTTCATTTTATTTTAGGTCACCTCCGCCATGTCTAAAGCTAATACCTCACAAGAAGACAGAGCTACTCGGCTAAACCATCTTATCAAACGCCTTCCCAACTTACCCGGTGTTTATAAGATGTTAGGCAAAAATGAAGAAATACTATATGTTGGCAAAGCAAAATCTTTAAAAAACAGAGTAAATAGCTACTTTGCAAAAACCATAGAACACCCAAAAACACGGGCTTTGGTAGCTCGTATTGATAATATTGAAACCATCATCACTCGCTCAGAAACAGAAGCCTTACTTCTTGAACAAAACCTTATTAAAGAATACCGACCACCTTATAATGTTGTTTTAAGAGACGGCAAATCTTACCTATATATTTTTATCTCAGCAGATACACCCTATCCACGTTTGGCATATGGTCGTGGCAAAGGCAATCATCAAAAAGGACGCTTCTTTGGTCCTTATCCTTCTGCACATGCAGCTAAAGAAACTTTAGTATTGATGCAAAAAATGTTTCAAATGCGTCAATGTAGCAACACCTTTTTTCGACAACGCAAACGTCCTTGTCTTGAATATCAAATCAAACGTTGTCGCGCTCCTTGTGTCGGTTTAGTATCTCCAGAAGACTATGCAGAAGATGTCAATAACACCATCCGTTTTCTAAAAGGTGACTCTAGTGACATTCACCAAACCCTGATAGAAAAAATGGAAACTGCCGCTGAAGCACTCAACTTCGAACAGGCTGCATTTTATCGTGACCAACTCGCCATGCTCCGAGAAGTACAGGCAAAACAAGCCGTCTATACCGTCAAAGGAGAAGCTGATGTTATTGCTATAGCCAGTCAAGCAGGGATTACCTGTATCAATGTTCTTACGGTACGTGGTGGGCGAGTATTGGGTGGCAAAAACTACTTTCCTGATGTCGATAGTAGTGAGCCACTAGCAGAAAATCTATCTGCTTTTGTCACCTCATTTTATTTCCAAGTCACCGATGACTTACCCCCCGAGATTATTATTAGTCATGAGCTCAGTGATCAAGAGGCTATCCAAGAAGCTCTGATTAGCCATTTTGATAGTAAAGTTAACATTAAAACCAATGTACGTGAGCAACGTGCTGAATGGTTGGAGCTTGCCAAGCTCAATGCCAATAATGCATTGAAAACCAAACTTGGTGATTATTTAGAGCTACAATCTCGCTTTAGTGCACTAAAACAAACCTTAGCCCCCATTACTGATAGAGCCATTGACCGTATAGAATGTTTTGATATTTCGCATACCATGGGAGAAGCAACCATTGCCAGTTGTGTTGTCTTTGACCAAGGTGGCGCACGCAAACGTGACTATCGACAATATGCCATTCATGACATCCAAGGTGGTGATGATTATGCTGCGATGAAACAAGCCCTTACTCGGCGGTATAAAAAACAGCCACTACCCGATATATTGCTAATTGATGGTGGTAAAGGGCAACTTAATATGGCAAAAGAAGTATTAACAGAGTTAGGAATCTTAGAAGATACTTTATTAATTGGGGTTGCTAAGGGAGAAGGACGCAAAGCAGGATTAGAAGTATTGCACTTTATCAACCATGAGCCGTTAGATTTACCCATGGATAGCAAAGCCCTGCATCTGATTATGCACATACGTGATGAAGCACACCGCTTTGCCATTACCGCACACCGCAAAAAACGTGACAAACGTCGCTCCTCTTCTGTCTTAGAAGTCATACCCGGACTTGGTGAAAAAAGACGACGGGAACTGCTTAATCACTTTGGTGGATTACAACAACTGTTAGGCGCATCACAACAAGAGCTTGCAGGGGTAAAAGGTATTGGCGATGTATTGGCAAAAACGATTTATAAGGTGTTGCATGAGTGATGGCTTAATCAACCTACTAAATGCTGTACCTTTACCACACTACGGCATACCCCAAAAACCATTTCAATAGGTGAGTCATTCAACTCAAACTTAATATCAAGCCTTTCTAAAAACTGTACATGCTCTAAAAGCTCAGATTCTAATACACGACTAACAAGGACTAAAGACTGACCACTTTCTAGATGTTTTTTTAACTCAACCATATTTATAAAAGTAGGAAAATAATATTTAAATCTTTTTACTTCCTGAGTGGTTAATTTCCTATCTATTGTAAATACAATATCCTTAAGACGCTCATTGACAATCAGACTTTGCAGACCGATATATTCATCATCAAACTCAATTTTATAGATATGCCCAAACTTCAAAGGTGCGAAAGTATATCCTGTATTAGCAACTATTCCTAATATACGAACTTTAACAATATATAAAATTTCTGACCCAGCCTTACCAGGCAGTGGATTAGGCAATGACTGTACTAAAGTTGCTAGTTGATCACCATGAACCAAAATCCCCGGCATAATAGGGTCACTGATTCTCTTTTTATTGATATGATCATATATAACAGACATACAACCAGAGATTTCAGCTATACCACTCACTTCAATCTCTGTTCCTATAACAATATCCCATTTCTCGATAGCTTCTATAACTCGCATATTCTTTAAACCTTAATAATCTATTATTGGGATTAGTTTAAAACAAATATCATAGAGCAACTACGTAGAAAAGAAGGTGAAATTGTACGGTAAACACAATAATTGTAAATCGTCTGATAAATTGAGGGCACAATAAAAAGCCCCCATTAACGAATGTTAAAGGGGGCTTTAGGTATAGGGAGCTGACGATGACCTACTCTCACATGGGCGAACCACACTACCATTGGCGCTAAGATGTTTCACTTCTGAGTTCGGGAAGGGATCAGGTGGTTCCATCTTGCTATTGTCGTCAGCAAAGGGGGTTAGATATGAGTCTAAAGTGTTAAATATATTAAGCTAAATCAAGCTAAGTAAAATCGGATGATATAAAATCGTTATCAAGACTTGTTTATACAAAACCAATTGGGTGTTGTATGGTCAAGCCAAACGAGCAATTAGTACAGGTTAGCTACACGTATCACTACGCTTCCACACCCTGCCTATCAACGTCCTAGTCTTGAACGGCTCTTAGGGGAAATCTAATCTTGAGGTGGGCTTCCCGCTTAGATGCTTTCAGCGGTTATCCCATCCGAACGTAGCTACCGGGCAATGCCATTGGCATGACAACCCGAACACCAGCGGTTCGTCCACTCTGGTCCTCTCGTACTAGGAGCAGATCCTCTCAAATTTCCAACGCCCACGGTAGATAGGGACCGAACTGTCTCACGACGTTCTAAACCCAGCTCGCGTACCTCTTTAAATGGCGAACAGCCATACCCTTGGGACCTGCTTCAGCCCCAGGATGAGATGAGCCGACATCGAGGTGCCAAACACCGCCGTCGATATGAACTCTTGGGCGGTATCAGCCTGTTATCCCCAGAGTACCTTTTATCCGTTGAGCGATGGCCCTTCCATACAGAACCACCGGATCACTAAGACCTACTTTCGTACCTGCTCGACTTGTGGGTCTCGCAGTTAAGCGCGCTTCTGCCTTTATACTCTTTGAACGATTTCCGACCGTTCTGAGCGCACCTTCGTACTCCTCCGTTACTCTTTAGGAGGAGACCGCCCCAGTCAAACTACCCACCATACATTGTCCTCGATACTGTTATATCTGAGTTAGAACCCCAACATGACCAGGGTGGTATTTCAAGGATGGCTCCACAAATACTGGCGTATCTGCTTCAAAGCCTCCCACCTATCCTGCACAAGTCAGGTCAAAGTTCAATGTAAAGCTGTAGTAAAGGTTCACGGGGTCTTTCCGTCTAGCCGCGGGTACACAGCATCTTCACTGCGATTTCGATTTCACTGAGCCTCTGCTGGAGACAGCGCTGCCATCATTATGCCATTCGTGCAGGTCGGAACTTACCCGACAAGGAATTTCGCTACCTTAGGACCGTTATAGTTACGGCCGCCGTTTACTGGGGCTTCGATCAAGACCTTCGCTTACGCTAAGCCCATCAATTAACCTTCCAGCACCGGGCAGGCATCACACCCTATACGTCCACTTTCGTGTTTGCAGAGTGCTGTGTTTTTAATAAACAGTTGCAGCAGCCTGGTATCTGCGACTGTCAATAGCTTACAGAGCAAGTCCTTCACCATCGACAGCGTACCTTCTCCCGAAGTTACGGTACCATTTTGCCTAGTTCCTTCAGCAGAGTTCTCTCAAGCGCCTTGGTATTCTCTACCTGACCACCTGTGTCGGTTTCGGGTACGATTCGTTTATGACTATCGCTTAGAAGCTTTTCCTGGAAGCATGGTATTTGCCACTTCGCTGTACATGTACAGCTTGCTATCAGATCTCAGTATTAAGTGACCGGATTTGCCTAATCACTCTACCTACATCCTTCCACCTGGATAACCATCACCAGGCTGGCATAACCTTCTCCGTCCCTCCATCGCATCATAAACAAGTATTGGAATATTAACCAATTTCCCATCGACTACGCCTTTCGGCCTCGCCTTAGGGGTCGACTCACCCAGCCCCGATTAACGTTGGACTGGAACCCTTGGTCTTCCGGCGTGCGAGCTTTTCACTCGCATTATCGTTACTCACGTCAGCATTCGCTCTTGTGATACCTCCAGCATGCCTTACAACACACCTTCACAGGCTTACACAACGCTCCCCTACCACTTGAAACAATTTTCAAATCCGCAGCTTCGGCTCCTAGTTTGAGCCCCGTTACATCTTCCGCGCGGGCCGACTCGACTAGTGAGCTATTACGCTTTCTTTAAAGGGTGGCTGCTTCTAAGCCAACCTCCTAGCTGTCTATGCCTTCCCACTTCGTTTCCCACTTAACTAGGAATTTGGGGCCTTAGCTGGCGGTCTGGGTTGTTTCCCTCTCCACGACGGACGTTAGCACCCGCCGTGTGTCTCCCGGATATCACTCATCGGTATTCGGAGTTTGCATCGGTTTGGTAAGTCGGTATGACCCCCTAGCCGAAACAGTGCTCTACCCCCAATGGTGTTCGTCCGAGGCGCTACCTAAATAGCTTTCGGGGAGAACCAGCTATCACCGAGTTTGATTAGCCTTTCACCCCTATCCACAAGTCATCCCCTGGCTTTTCAACGACAGTGGGTTCGGTCCTCCGATGCCTGTTACGGCACTTTCAACCTGCTCATGGATAGATCACTCGGTTTCGGGTCTATACCCTGCAACTAGACGCCCTATTAAGACTCGGTTTCCCTACGGCTCCCCTATTCGGTTAACCTCGCTACAGAATATAAGTCGCTGACCCATTATACAAAAGGTACGCGGTCACGGAACAAGTCCGCTCCCACTGCTTGTACGCACACGGTTTCAGGTTCTATTTCACTCCCCTCACAGGGGTTCTTTTCGCCTTTCCCTCACGGTACTGGTTCACTATCGGTCAGTCAGGAGTATTTAGCCTTGGAGGATGGTCCCCCCATCTTCATACAGGATTTCTCGTGTCCCGCACTACTTAATATGCTTCTTCTAATGTTTCGAATACGGGACTATCACCCACTATGGTCAGCTTTCCCACACTGTTCTTCTACATTAGAGTCCGTCGGCTCCTCCCCGTTCGCTCGCCGCTACTAGGGGAATCTCATTTGATGTCTTTTCCTCGAGTTACTGAGATGTTTCACTTCACTCGGTTCGCTTCCTAATAAATTAGGATACCTAGCTTATGCTAGGTGGGTTTCCCCATTCAGAAATCTCCGGATCGCAGGATATTGCCACCTCCCCGAAGCTTATCGCAGGCTGTCACGTCTTTCTTCGCCTCTGACTGCCAAGGCATCCACCATGTGCGCTTCATTACTTGACCATACAACCCCAATTAGTCTTAGGATTCTATGTAGTAATGATAACGATATCACCTATGTTTACGCTTGATTCAGTTCTCTTTACTTTCGATAACCAACCCTTGGGATAACAACTGATGTCATTAAAGGTTGATTATCAGGTTAAATTATATATTGTGTATATATAACTTAACCCAGACTCATATCTATGTTTTTAAATAATCATAATGCCTTCGTCAGGTCATTATCATCTGTATAAAACAGAAGAAAATAATCTATATATAAAATTACTTTGTTCTGCTTTCGCTTCACTCTATATCATGGTGGAGCCAAGGAGAGTCGAACTCCTGACCTCCTGCGTGCAAGGCAGGCGCTCTACCAACTGAGCTATGGCCCCGTAGTTATTTGGTGGGTCTGATAAGACTTGAACTTATGACCCCCGCGTTATCAACACGGTGCTCTAACCAACTGAGCTACAGACCCCGAGCTTAGCTTAAACTAAAGAACAACTTGTTGTGAATTCTTGCTGACCGAATGTCGTTTTTAAGGAGGTGATCCAGCCGCAGGTTCCCCTACGGCTACCTTGTTACGACTTCACCCCAGTCATTGACCACACCGTGGTGATCGCCCTCCTAAGTTAGGCTAACCACTTCTGGTGCAATCAACTCCCATGGTGTGACGGGCGGTGTGTACAAGGCCCGGGAACGTATTCACCGCGGCATTCTGATCCGCGATTACTAGCGATTCCGACTTCATGGAGTCGAGTTGCAGACTCCAATCTGGACTACGATAGGCTTTTTGAGATTCGCATCACATCGCTGTGTAGCTGCCCTCTGTACCTACCATTGTAGCACGTGTGTAGCCCTGGTCGTAAGGGCCATGATGACTTGACGTCGTCCCCGCCTTCCTCCAGTTTGTCACTGGCAGTATCCTTAGAGTTCCCGGCCAAACCGCTGGTAACTAAGGAAAAGGGTTGCGCTCGTTGCGGGACTTAACCCAACATCTCACGACACGAGCTGACGACAGCCATGCAGCACCTGTATCACAATTCCCGAAGGCACTCCCGTATCTCTACAGGATTCTGTGTATGTCAAGACCAGGTAAGGTTCTTCGCGTTGCATCGAATTAAACCACATGCTCCACCGCTTGTGCGGGCCCCCGTCAATTCATTTGAGTTTTAACCTTGCGGCCGTACTCCCCAGGCGGTCTACTTATTGCGTTAGCTGCGTCACTAAGAGATCAAGTCCCCCAACGACTAGTAGACATCGTTTACGGCGTGGACTACCAGGGTATCTAATCCTGTTTGCTACCCACGCTTTCGAACCTCAGTGTCAGTATGATGCCAGGAAGCTGCCTTCGCCATCGGTATTCCTTCAGATCTCTACGCATTTCACCGCTACACCTGAAATTCTACTTCCCTCTCACCTACTCTAGCTAACCAGTATCAGATGCAGTTCCCAGGTTAAGCCCAGGGATTTCACATCTGACTTAATTAGCCACCTACGCTCGCTTTACGCCCAGTAATTCCGATTAACGCTTGCACCCTCTGTATTACCGCGGCTGCTGGCACAGAGTTAGCCGGTGCTTATTCTGCAGCTAATGTCATCGCTTATGGGTATTAACCATAAGGTCTTCTTCACTGCTTAAAGTGCTTTACAACCAAAAGGCCTTCTTCACACACGCGGCATGGCTGGATCAGGGTTCCCCCCATTGTCCAATATTCCCCACTGCTGCCTCCCGTAGGAGTCCGGACCGTGTCTCAGTTCCGGTGTGGCTGATCATCCTCTCAGACCAGCTACAGATCGTCGCCTTGGTAGGCCTTTACCCCACCAACTAGCTAATCTGACTTAGGCTCATCTAATAGCGAGAGCTACAAGTAGCCCCCTTTCTCCCGTAAGACGTATGCGGTATTAATTCGAGTTTCCCCGAGCTATCCCCCACTACTAGGCAGATTCCTAAGCATTACTCACCCGTCCGCCGCTAATCCAGTCTAGCAAGCTAGACCTTCATCGCTCGACTTGCATGTGTTAAGCCTGCCGCCAGCGTTCAATCTGAGCCATGATCAAACTCTTCAGTTTAATCTTCTTGGAATCTTTTAAGATGATTCCTAATCTTGGCTCATTCTTTAATCGTATAGTCTTTCGACTACTGGCATTTTATTGCTCATTCGTATGTTCGTAATGAATTAACTTTTGAGTTTTCTTGCCTTAAAGAATGATAATCTTTTTATAGTTAGTCTTTGACCAACTTTAATTCATTAACATTCTGTGTCAGCAAAAATCCACACAAGTTGTTCTTTAGTTTGCTTTTAAATAGTTGACATACAATGTCTTCCATTGTATGTTATATCTAAACTAAGATAGCCTTCAATTTGAAGTTACTCATATTTGAGTGTTTATCTTGCTTAGTGAGCCATCCAGTATATCATGTTTTTAATATCTGTCAAGCTTTTTTTCAATTCTTTTTTTCTTCGTTTCAATCTAAACCCTTCCATTCAACAATTAATCAATTGTTTCATTAAAGTGTTTAGCTCGTCCCGATGAGGTGCGTATTATACGCTAATCTCCCTCACTGTCAAGAAGTTTTTTATCTTTATTTTTAGTTGGTTGTTTTTATCCATCTCTGAATAATTCCACCCAACTTCAAATATCCACTAACTCAATTTCCCAAGCTAGCCTTCC
>NZ_VEWM01000126.1 GCF_020662265.1 Psychrobacter sp. I-STPA6b | reverse complement strand
TGTACTAGCTCAAACCTAATCTGACAGTACCCCCAAATTGACGGTCAAGATGTCAGGTTATATTTGAGCTAAATTCTTTTGTGCCCAAACGGATTTACCCTCAGTAAGCGTTTGCATAGGTGTTCTACCACAGCACATCTTACCTTGATGAGTTCTTTCATAATTATAATAAACAAGCCAATCATCTAAATCAGCTTGTAGAGACTCTAGATTATCGTAAATCTTCTTTCGAAAAGCAATTTGATAAAACTCTTGTAAGATAGTCTTATGAAACCGCTCACAAATACCATTGGTTTGCGGGGATTTGGCTTTAGTCTTAGTATGATCTATATCATTGATAGCCAAATAAAGCTCATAATCATGTTGTTCTACCTTACCGCAATACTCAGTACCTCTATCTGTTAATATTCTAAGCATCGGTAACTCATGCTCTTGATAAAACGGCAATACCTTATCATTGAGTAAATCAGCAGCTGTAATCGGTGTTTTGGTATTATATAACTTAGCATGTGCTACCTTCGAATAAGTATCTACAAAGGTCTGCATATAAACACGTCCAACGCCTTTTAAATGACCGACATAGAAAGTATCTTGTGAGCCTAGGTAGCCTGGATGTGCTGTTTCAATCTCACCAGATGCTTCATCGTCTAGTTTTTTCTTTTCAAGTGCTGATATTTGCTCATCAGATAAGAGGATGCCTTCGGCTTCTACTTTTGCCTCTAATGCCTTTAAACGTTTATTGAAGTTTTCTAGGTTGTGTCTTAACCATATAGAACGTACACCACTGCCTGAAACAAAAATACCTACTTTTCTAAGTTCATTAGAGGTTCTGTGCTGACCGTGAGCAGGATAGTCTATGGCATGTTGTATGACAGCTTGTTCTGTGGACTCATCAACTCGATTCTTAAGGTTAGGTACTCGCCTTGATTGATTCACTAATGCGCCTATACCGCCGTTGTCTGCCATTTCTTTATAGCGATAAAAGGTGTCTCGAGAGACCCCCATTATTTTACAAGCTTTAGAGACGTTACCTAGCTCTTGAGCTAAGTTTAGTAAGCCTGCTCTGTGTTTGATGATTGGATTACTATTTGTGCTAGAATGGTTCATGTGTGTTATTCCTTATTTGATAAAGTTTAGACATCTTCATCAATTTGGGTAACACACTCTTTTTTAAAGTGTGATTGTCAGATTAGGTTGAGACTAGTACAGATTATCTGCTTTATGATAGCTACATTCTTTGCTATGTCTCTCTATTCTTTTCTTCCTTTTTTCCTATTCTCCCTTATTCCCCTTAGCAATGCCCCTAACTGGTAGCTCAATCTCGACGGTTAATCCCTGTGTATCTGTGCGGTTGTATGCCCGAATCTGCCCATGATGAGCCATAACCACCGCATGCACAATGGCAAGCCCTAAGCCATAGCCCCCTGTTTTACGGTGACGGGCTGTATCCAAACGCACAAATGGCTGAAATATCCGTTGTAAATCTTTTTCTGCCACCCCTTCACCTGTATCACTGATGCTGATAACGATGGCGGATGGCTTTTGTGGAGATAATGTTTGAGCCATTGCTGTTGTTAGTGCCGTTGTTAATGTCATTGTTACCTGAACACTACCCCCAATTGGTGTGTGCATAAACGCATTGCGAATGACATTTTCTAAGGCACTGTGTAACTGCTCTGCATGACCCATGACGATAAAATCTTTTGGGTTGTGCGTTTTGTGTGTCTTTTGCAGGATTGGCGATTGCCATTGCCAATGTATCTGCTTATCTTGAAACTCAAAGCATACATCTTGTCCAATCTGGTTGATTATCTCAACCAAATCTACGGCCTGTTGCTCATCTTGTGACATGGCGTAGCGTTGCATTTGTAGCGACTGAATATGGATAATATGTTCGATAAGCTCATTCATACGTGCTGTTTCTTTTTGAATACGGTCAAGATATTTGCCTGCATTGGGCGAAAAATCTCGGGTTAGCTCAGTAGCTATTTCAAGGCGGGCAAGCGGTGAGCGTAACTCATGCGAGATGTCACTTAACATCTGTTTACGAGCCAGCTCACTGTCTGCTAAACGCTCAGATAGCTGGGCGATGTGTTGTGCTAACTGTCCAAACTCATCATTACCTAACTGCATCAATTGCGTATCTACCTGATAATCCCCTGCCATCATGCGGTGAACGCTATTCTGTACACGTTGGATACGGCGAGTCCAGATTCGACTGAGCCAAAGTGATACTAAGGTTGCCAATATGATGACAATAATGATGCGAGCTTTTAAGCTATTACGTTGTAGAGCCAGTATTTCAATAAAGGAAAGCTCTGGTTGTAGCTGTATGGTATAGATATTACCATCTGCTCCTTTAACTTGCGTATCTGCTAACTTGGCATAGTTGTCATTTGTATTGAATATCGTATTAAATAATGGATGGTGATAAATAGAAAATAATTTTGGCGGTTTATTGTCTGTGGGTGTGTGAGCATCGTTATTTGGTACTGTATATTTGTTCTCATCATCATGATATTTAGGGAATATAATAACGCCTTGCTCATCAATCTTGTGCGTTGTTGTAAATAATATCTTGCCTTGTTTATCTGTGATTTGTATCTGACGCATTAGCTTGGGGTCTTGTGCATATAACTGACGAATGGCATATAAATCACCAGTTTCTAAGTTTTTCTGTACCTGTTGTCGTTTAACAATCAACTGGTCAATCTGTGCGCTCATATGATTGGCAATTTCATGTGCGTTTAAAAAACGCTCTGCTATCACTGATAGGGTAGAAATGATTAATAGTTGTAGTAGTAAACTAAAAAACATACGCCAAAACAGTGACAGTCTAGATAGCAAAGATATTTTGAGCGATTTAATTATGTTTATCATCACAATACCAACTGATAGCCTTTACCACGAATGGCTTTGATGGGTTCATCATGAAACGGATGCAGTTTTTTACGAAGCCGAGAGATATGTACTTCAAGGCTACGGTCAAATGGCTGTAGCTCACGGTTTAGCACAGTTTGAGATAAGTATTCTTTACTGACCACTTCCCCTTTTTGACGCAACAACGCCAACAACAAATCAAACTCGGTGCCAGTTAATTGCAACACCTGCTCATCAACCAAACAAATCCGCTGAATGGGGTCAAGGTGCAGACGACTGTCAGGCAGAGGCGTATTGTCAGCACCCATAGTATGGGGTGTTATGGTGGTACGTTTGATAACCGCATTAATACGTGCCAATAGCTCACGAGGATTGCAAGGCTTACTAATATAATCATCAGCCCCCAGCTCAAGCCCAATGATACGATCAATTTCATCACCTTTGGCAGTCAGCATAATCACAGGGATGGGAGCAGTATGCGTACTGGCATAAATGGTTGGTAGCTGTCGTAGCACCTGCAAGCCATCTAACTTAGGCATCATAATGTCTAGCACCAACAAATCATAAGTTTGCGTCTGTAGCTGGTGAAGCGCTTGCTCACCATCATGCACACAGTCGCAAGTGACCGCATGATTGGCTAAATATTCTACCAATAACTGCGTTAATTCCTCATCATCATCGGCAAGCAAAATATGGGGCATGGTGTGTCCTCAATGTGTTTCTTAAATTTTAACAATAGAGCTTTAACAAAAGGGCTTTATAGATAAGTGTTATCAATAATCTTTATAAATAAGGAAAGTCATTAAAAGACAGTTTAGCAAATTTTTTGTCCTCATAAGCAAGGATATGGCAATCGTTACCTTTCTTAAGGTTTCATAAAAGTACGCAACGTCACAATGTCTTATTATAGGTTTTGTCAACAGGGTATGTGCTTATAAGTAGAGCACATATTTTATACCCACAAGTTATACAGCCAAGGACAACTGTCATGAAAAAACTTATTACCGCCACCGTATTAGCAACTTCTGGTTTACTTGCCGTCGTTACCAGTAGTGTCGTCAATGCTGAAACATCAAACCAACAATCTACACAACAGCAAGCCCAATCACAAAGTATCAGAGGTAATTTTATGTTTAACCGAATCATGGAAAAAATGGCTGATGAATTAGAACTAACTGACAGTCAACAAGCCCAAATTGCAGACGTTATGCAACAAAACTTTGACCAATTCCAAAATAACCGCGAACAATGGCTATCTGAAAACGAACAAATGCAAACACAAATACAGCAGTTAGTTAATAGCGACCATGTTGACCCTAATTTGCTAAATGAGCTGGCAGAAAAACAAGCTGATAAAGCCAAAGAGCGTTTTAAGAAACGTATCGAAATGCAACGCTCAATCAGCCAAATACTTACTGCTGAGCAACGTGAAAAATTAAGTGAAAAGTTCAAAGCCATGCGTGAGAATCGTCAAGGTTTCCGAGGTGGCTTTGGCGGAGGCTTTGGTGGTGGATTCGGTGGCGGTTTTGCAGGGGGCTTCGGCGGTGGCTTTGGTGGCGGTATGCCAATGTTTAACTAAAACCCTCCCTCAAAGTGGGAGGGAACAGTTCCCTCTCTCACTGGGAGGGGGCTAGGGGGAGGGGTGAAACTATGGTGATTTATTAAAAATAGCCACAGCGTACTTGTGAAATATCACCTCTAATTAGTGCGTGTAAGCATATACTTACACGCATTGACGCTTTTACGTCTTACACTGATTATATAAATTTGCGATGATGTGTCTACGGGATAAAGGAATATCACTCAAGGATTGAGTAAACTTTTGGTAAAGTGTTCCGTAACTAAGGATAAAGACGATGTGTTAAGGGTAGGATACCCTGTATCATAAAATATTCTAGGATTGAATGTTTTGCTTGGTATTTAACATGGACTGGTTAACAACGAAAACCGTATGGCGAAAGCTGTGCGGTTTTGTTGTTTGTGGGGTAAACTATTATCATAATTTTCTGCAAATAAAATTTATAACTATTTCTTATAAATAATGATGGATTATTTTTTTGCTCAAAAAACCATCATCAAGGGATAATCATGTTAAAAAAGATGCAATTACGCAATCCAAATGAGCCACACCGAGTGGCGACTCCACTGGAGTTGTTGTTTGATTTGATTTATGTGGTGGCGATTGCCAGTACGGCGAAAGGATTGCATCATAGTTTATTAGAGCATCATTTTACGGATGGTATCTTACAGTTTTTATTATCCTTTTTTATTTTGTGGAACGCATGGGCAGAGTTTACATGGTTTGCCTCAAGCTATGATAGTGATGATACCTTTTATCGACTGTCTGTTTTTGTGCAGATGTTTGGCTCATTGATGATTGCGGTAGGTATTGGGCAGTTATTTGAGTCTGGCTCATTTGTTATTGTGACGGTTGGTTATACGGTCAAACGCTTGGCGTTACTCAGTCAATGGTTACGAATATACAAAGATGAGCCAAGTCGTAGAGAGGTGGCTCAGCGATATTTATTGGCAACGACCCTATTACAAATTTCGTGGATTAGTCTGCTATTTCTTCCAGAGAGGTTACAACTTCCAATCATTGCGGTGATGGTGATTGCGGAGTTGTGGAGCAGTCGTTGGGTGCATGGCAACGAGGCTGGCAGTTGGCACCCACATCATATCGCTGAGCGCTATGGGTTATTGGTCATTATTGTATTGGGCGAGGGCATACTCGGCACATTTAATACCATAAGTGTGTTATATAACAGTCATCATGGCGATATCACTGCGTTGGGGGCAATATTTTTTGTGGGCTTGGGGGTGATGGGGTTGATATTTGCGTTATGGTGGCTGTATTTTGCCATGCCTTTTGGGCATATGTTAGAGCAAAAACGTCAGCGTAGTTTGGTGTTTATATTTAACTATGGTCACTTTTTTATTTTTGCATCATTGACAGGATTGGGGTCAGCGTTAGAGCTGGTGTCTGATACGTTAAATAGCACTGGACATGGTAAGTATGGTGAGCATGGCGGACATGTAATGATGTCAGCACAGTATGCGATGGCGGTTTTAACCATTATGTTGGTGATTTATTTGTTGGCATTATCTGGATTAAGGTCAATGATGATGGGTAAGTTGACCAAAAATATTTGGGTATTATTGGGGGCAGTGGGAATTTTATTGTTCAGTTATGGGCTGGTTATGATGGGATTGCCCATTGTGGTGGGAATTTGGGTCAGTGTTTTAGCCCCTATTTTGATGATTATGTATGTAAATCGTTGGACAAAATCATTTGCGGTAAATGCTGATGTTAGCGGATAAGTCCCTATTTTTGTGTTTAAACAGTCGCTAGCAGTTAGCATTAACTTTGTAAGCATATGCTTACACGTGATGACGCTTTGGCGACTATCGCTTACCCTGTAAATTTGCGATTATAGATTCACGGCATCAAGGATGATGACTCAAGGATTGAGAGACTTAATGTAGTAAATACATCAAGTTAACCGTAGTTAGGGATACGTAATCGTTTAGGGTAGGATACCCAATATCACTAATATTTCAGGACGAAGTATTGTTGATAGTTACTAAAGTAACAATTACTAAGGATAGTAAACAATGAAAACCGTATGGCGAGAGCTGTGCGGTTTTGTTGTTTGTGGTACTTATGATTTTCTAGGATTTCACACACCCACAAATGCAAAATCCACCTCTGGTTTTTGTCCTTGCATTAATAAACTAATTGCCTTTGCCGAACCGCAAGAGTGTGTCCAGCCCAGTGTGCCATGCCCCGTATTCAACCATAAATTATCAAAGGTGGCGGACTGGTTTTGTGAACCATGAGTAACCGTTCCTAAATGAGCCTGACCAATTAATGGCACATTTGATGGGGTCATCGGGCGTAACCCTGTCCAATATTTGACACTATCAAGCAAAATACCCTTAGGAAATAACTGGCTAATCCGTCTGGTGATTGCCTGACAGCGTGTTGGGTTTAAGTCCAAATTATAGCCGTTAAACTCTGCTGTTCCTGCCACCCTAAGTTTATCATCAAGTCGAGACATCACCAGTTTAAATTCATCATCAATCATACTGACAAATGGAGCAAGGTTTGGGTTATTAGGATTAACCTGATATGTAGCAGAATAGCCTTTAGCAGGGAAGATTGGCAGGTGTATGCCAAGTGGTTTGGCAAGCTGTACGCTATAACTGCCCAACGCCATCACATAGCTGTCAGCACTAAAGCTTTCACTTTTCTCATGATTGGGCTTAATGGTGATATGGTCAATATGAGGTGTATTTGAGCCGTCTTTTGTTGATGATTTTAAATTCAGTGAGACAATATCAGTATCATATAAAAACTTCACCCCACTATCAGCACACAACTTTGCTAAGCGTTGGCTAAATAAATGGGCATTGCCCGACTCGTCCTCACTGGTATATGTTGCTCCGACCAACTTATGAGCGATGGGATAAAGAGCAGGCTCAAGATTGACGGCGGTGTCAATATCAATCACATAACGCTCACAGCCCAAATCTTGCATACGTTTGGTCGGGGCAATGGCAGAGTCAAACTCTGCTTGTCCTGTATAAAAGTGCATGATACCGCGTGTTTGTTGTTCGTATTCGATGCCAGTTTCGGCACGTAGCTGTTGCAGGGCACTACGAGAATATAACCCCAAATGCACCATCTGCACTAGGTTATCATCGGCATGTTTGGCGGTGCATTGTTGTAAAAACTGCCAGCCCCATTTCAGTTGCTCAGGGTCAGCTCGTAGGCGGTAGAGTAGCGGTGCGTCCTCTTGCATCAGCCATTTAAAGGCTTTTAGTGGGGTGGCAGGATTTGCCCAAGGTGTGGCGTGGGAGACGGAGATTTGACCGCCATTGGCGAACGAGGTTTGCATGGCAGGGGCAGATTCACGTTCTATGACGGTGACCTCAAATCCTGCTTGGCGTAGATACCAAGCCGTCGTGACACCGACCACGCCTGCCCCTAATACTGCAATGTGTGTCATGTTGTTGCCTGTGTTTTTAACAGTTTTATTGCCTGTTGATGCTTTGTTTATGCGAGTTTAAGCTTATTTTTCTCGTGCCACATCGGCTTGTAATGCTTCGGGTAATGCTAATACCTGTAACTCACTGTCAGCGAGTTGCTCAGGACGAGCAACTACCAACGCCTCAAACTCAGATTCACTAATAGCAACTGCATTAACAATCTGAATTTTATCTATACTTTCACCCGCTTTTGGAGCATTACCTGTACCAGATACAAGGTGTAAAAATGCTTTGGGGGCAGCTTTAAAGTAAATACGGGCGATGACTTCTTGTCCCAAGTAACAGCCCTTATCATAATCCACACCGCCACGTTGATGTAGGCGAAGCTCTTGTGGCTGAAACTGCCCGTGGGTATCAGCGGTTATCCAATAGTTTGCTGTGCGAATGCTGTGTTCTGCCCAGTTTTTTGGGTTGGCAAGGTTTTTATCTGGGCTAAATGTCGGTTCACTTTGAGAGTCACCCGCAAGAACACAAGGATAAATATCTATTGGCTCGGTAGTAGTAAATTTAGAAAATGCTCCGTACTTTTTAAGATGGGCTTGTAGGCTTTGCATACAGTCACGACTAATCACAATCTCATAAGTTTTATCCATTGGTTTTTTTATCCAAATACCAAAGTCAATGCGACCTTTTAAATTGGCAATGGCAGTGGCTTGATAGCTTAAGCCTAATTTTTTGACATTACAGGTAATTTGCCCCTGTAAAAACTTTTCAGCATCTTCGCCTTGTAGGGTAATTTGCTGAAAGGTCGGTAAGTCAGAAGAACTATTAGATGATGAATGATTGGTAGTAGTCATGGTTTATTTTAATCCTTATTTATCATTACTTATCATGGATATAGCCATATTTTACATTGGTTAGGGTGATGGTGGTGATTTTCAAGGCAATTGTCTCAGCAAAATTGCATAAATTAAGTTACAATAGTCAATGGAATTATGAAACTTTAAACTATTGTTAATTGACTATGAGGAAGCCATGAGCCTACCTAATTGCCCAAAATGTGACTCTGAATACACCTATGAAGATGGTGCATTATTAATCTGCCCAATGTGTGCCCATGAATGGACGTTGGCAGAAGAAAAAGCAGCCGAAAGTGCTGATGAATTGCCAGTAATTCGTGATGCTGTGGGTAATGAGCTACAAGATGGTGATGCGGTAACAGTCATCAAAGACTTAAAAGTCAAAGGCTCATCAACACCAATTAAGGTGGGTACAAAAGTAAAAAGTATCCGCTTATTACACGATGCCCCAGATGATCATGATATTGATTGCAAAGTTGATGGCTTTGGTGCGATGAAACTAAAATCATCAGTGGTAAAAAAGGCTTAAATTACCATAGCATTTTTTATAGATAGATATTTAAAAAAAGCCCGCTAATAAGATTATTAGCGGGCTTTTTTGAATATGGAGTCTGAATAATATCGAGTTATTGATAATACTTGGCTGCATGAGGGACTACGCCATCAAAAACGCAGAGTCCAACACCTGTTGGTCCATGGTTTGCTAATGAAATAGAAGAAACAGGTAAAATAGTGATGTGGTCAATATGCAACCGTCTTTTTAATAACTGAACGAAATATTCATCGACCTCAGTCCGACCTGCAGTGAGTACATAAGGAAAAGAATTTTTATTTTTAATACTCTCAGCGAAGTCGTCAACCATATAGTTAAGCGCCCGCTCAAATTTTCTGATTTTGCTAACAGCAACGATAGCACCATCATCACGAACTTGCAGTACAGGTTTGATGTTTAGAACATTGGCAAAAAAACCTGCTGTTGCCGATAGTTTTTTGTTTTTTATCAAATAGGAGAGGTCATCAACTGCAAATAGCATTTTGTGATGACTGCGCAGCTGGTCTAAGCGTTGAGCAATTTCTGGTAAGCTTTTACCCTGTTTCATTAGATATTCTGCTTCTAATGCCAGCATACCTTCACATACGTTTAACTCCTTGCAGTCATATACATAGATATTCATGCGATCTGCAAACTCATCAGCCACAGACTGGATGATCTCGTGACTTTTACTCATTTTAGATGATAGGGTAGTGATAAATAATTCTCGATAACCATCATGATAAAGTTTGGTAAATAGTTGCACGATTTCATCGATAGGTGTGGGAGATGTTTTGACTCCTGAACATCCAATTTCACTCATCACATATTGTAGGCTTTCATTAGAAATATTTTCTCCATCAATAAATTCAACATTATTGACAATCATACGTAGGCGAATAAGTTGAATATTATTGTGGATTTTTAGGTTATCTAACCCAGAAGAAGAGGTGCTAATGACCATGCGACCCATAACGTGTACCCTAGTAATTTGTAGTATAAGTATTTTTATGGTTGTAATTAGTAACCAATTCACTTGTGTTTGATAACTTTATAAATAATCAGTCTGACATCAAGTGTTACTTTATTTTTATATGGATGAAACAGTTCCTCCCCAGCATTTATCATTGAAATATGAATGATAAATTTGCTGACTTGTATCTATATTTAACGCTTTTTTTGTCAGAAATGCAAGATGTGTTAATGAGTGGATAGGCTATATTTTGTTGTCAGTTTCAAGTGGTTTTTAGTTGTCATTTATTGGGTGATTGGCTATAGTTGGGGTATGAGAAATTCCTTACAACTTTTAAGGACTTAGTAACCTAGTATCTATTTTTTTAAATTAACTGACCTAAAGGAGTGCAGTGTGGTAAAAAAGACACGTAAAACAGAGCATGTTACTGATGACTATGCCACTAATAGCCAAGAAATTGAAAAATATGAGACCAGCAAGAAAAAAGCTGGCTCAAGAGTCAAGACAAAAGAAGTGATTGATGATGTGGTCTTACAAGATTTGAAAGATGGTAATATTGATGGTATCTCTGAGCATCTTCAGGCTTTAATACACGATGCCTCACCAGATGACCTAGAAAAACTGAAAGATTTATTTGCCAAACATGCCTTAGCCAATCAAGTCAAAACAGGCAGTAAAAAAGACGACGAACTCTCTAGCAACTGGCGGGAAGGGGGCTACCCTTACAAAAACCGCTTGTCTCGCAAAAATTATGAAAAACAAAAATATCACCTACAAGTTGAGTTGCTAAAAATGCAACATTGGATTCGTGATACTGGACAAAAGCTAGTTATCCTATTTGAAGGGCGTGATGCTGCGGGTAAAGGTGGTACGATTAAACGCTTTATGGAGCATTTAAATCCTCGTGGTGCAAAAGTGATTGCGTTAGAAAAACCAACTGAGCAAGAGCAAGGACAATGGTATTTTCAGCGTTATATTCAGCACTTGCCAACCAAGGGTGAAATTGTGATGTTTGACCGTTCATGGTACAACCGAGCTGGTGTTGAGCGTGTGATGGGTTTTTGTAGCAATGATGAATACGAAACCTTTATGAAGCAAGTCCCTGAATTTGAAAAGCATTTGATTGATTCGGGTATTATCTTGGTTAAGTTTTGGTTCTCGGTCAGTCGTGATGAGCAACGTCGCCGTTTTGCCCAACGTGAGGCGCATCCACTCAAACAATGGAAGTTATCACCCATTGATAAAGCCTCACTAGATAAATGGGACGATTATACCTTAGCAAAAGAGGCAATGTTCTTTAATACAGACAGTGCTGAGTCGCCTTGGATTGTCATTAAGTCTGATTGTAAAAAACGTGCCAGATTAAATGCCATGCGTTATGTGTTAAACAAAATCCCGTATGAAAATAAAGACAAAAAACAAGTTGGTAGCGTTGACCCATTGATTGTTGGTCGTGCAGGTGCGTTATATGAGCTTGGTGAAAAGGAAGATTTAGCGGTTGAGTAATTGCTTTTATCTTTTATATTTTTGATTATTTTAAAAAACCACCTAAAGAAATTTGGGTGGTTTTTTAGTAAGTATGCTTTTTTATGGACAACTCAATAAAACAATTACTTTATCAACTTTATTGTTTGTACTACATAAATGTGTTTTTTAGGGTTTTGTATCTGAATAAAGCAGGGGGTTGAATAACGATGGAGTATCACCCATATCCTAAGTTATCATGATTTGTATCCATACCTTAAAAAAGTATCTTGAACAGATGTGTAGCTGTTGACTGACCTTTTATATACATCTTGTCCATATATTAATTAATCATATTGAGAGAGACCCATGAGTACCAAAAACGAACAACTATTTTTACAAGCTAAAAAACATATCCCCGGTGGTGTGAACTCACCTGTACGTGCCTTTGCAGGCGTGGGCGGTACGCCAGTCTTTATCCATAAAGCCAGTGGTAGTCGTATTTATGATACTGAAGATAACGCTTATATCGACTATGTTGGCTCGTGGGGTCCTATGATTTTAGGACATGCCCACCCTAAAGTCATCGAGGCGGTGAAACAAGCAGCAGACGATGGGTTAAGCTTTGGTACACCCACTCCGTTTGAGACCACTATTGCTGATAAGATTTGTGAGATTGTACCCAGTGTCGAGTTGGTGCGTATGACTAACTCTGGTACAGAGGCGACCATGAGTGCCATTCGTCTGGCACGTGGCTATACAGGGCGTGATAAAATCGTGAAGTTTGAAGGTTGTTATCATGGTCACTCAGACAGCTTATTGGTTAAAGCTGGCTCAGGTATGCTTGATATTGGTGAGCCAACTTCAAAAGGTGTGCCTGCTGACTTTGCCAAACATACCATTACTTTGCCATACAATAACCCTGAAGCCATTAAAGAGTGCTTTGCTAAATGGGGTGATGAGATTGCTTGTGTCATTGTAGAGCCAATTGCAGGCAATATGAATATGGTCATTCCTACTCAAGAATTTCACGATACCTTGCGTCAACAATGCACCGAGTATGGCAGTGTGCTGATTTTTGATGAAGTGATGACAGGGTTTCGAGTTGGGCTTGGTGGGGCGCAAGCTCACTTTGCTATTGAGCCAGATTTGACTTGTTTTGGTAAAATCATCGGGGCAGGTTTACCTGTCGGTGCATTTGGTGGTAAGCGTGAAATCATGGAATGTATCGCTCCATTAGGTGGGGTATATCAAGCGGGAACGCTTTCAGGTAATCCACTGGCGATGCGAGCGGGTATTGCCATGTTTGAAGATTTAACCGTTGCTGGCTTTTATGATGAGCTGGCAAGCAAAGTTGATTATCTGATTGATGGTATTCAAGCGGCGGCTGATAAACATGGTATTAATTTGCGTACCAATAAGCTAGGCGGTATGTTTGGTATGTTCTTTGTGGCAGAAAAAGACAGTAAGACACCACAGAATTTTCATGAGGTCAGTGCTTGTGATATGTCGGCCTTTAATACCTTTTTTCATGGTATGTTAGAGCGTGGTATTTATCTTGCACCATCTGCTTATGAAGCGGCATTTATGTCTTCTAAACACAGCCAAGCTGACCTTGATGATACCATTAAAGCGGCCGATGAGGTATTTGCTACTATGCAGCAACAATAATGCTTTTTATCTAACCGTATTACAAAGACAGATAAAGTAGCATCTTTATCTGTCTTTTTTGTTTGTTCAATAGACCTTAATATATAAACATTCTTACTAGATAGATAATTATAATGAGAGCAACGGTTAAGATAGCACCTTTGATAATATGGCTGATAGCATGATTCACAGGTGAGCTTTGAGCGACCTCATGATTGATGACTGGAAAGCGCACACGGTGATAAATATCATCCACAGCTATTTTATAGTTGATACTATCTAGGTAAATCTCTTCCTCTTCTTGATAAGTTCTACTGTCCCAATACTTCTTTTTTTGAAATACAGTAATTTGCTTACTATCTTGTTCCACCAAAATATATGCCGTTAAACTGGCGATGTCCTGATACTTATCTCTTTTAATGACAATATCCATATCTCGAGTATTACTTGATAGCACTTCAATAATAATAGTCGGTGCATATGCAAGGTTTTGATTGCTATTTTTATTGAGCCTTGTGATGACCAAATCAGGGCAGAAGATATCCTCATTGAGGTTAATCATCATACCTGTTAATGATTGATAGGGGCTATCAGTCTTATAGAGATGCTCTGCCAGTCGCCAATGTAAGTTGCTAATTAGCTGTTGATGGCGTTTGCTAGTATCCGTTGTATGGTGGACAACACCGTTAATTTGTTCTTTTGTAATATTGCCCATTCTGATATCCTTTATAATTTTAAGGATTTTTTATTGTACCTTAATTCAAAGCTAGGAAGGGCTTTATTTTTTCAAATGGTGATATTGTATAAAGTATTTACTAATATTATTATTAATTAGGACAACATAATTTTACTAATAAGTTTCTATGAATAAATGATGTGTTTATTACTAATGACATAACATGGAGGTATGGATGAAGAAGACACCAATTTGGCAAGAAGTATATGAAAAATTTTCGATTAATAATCATATAGATGTACCTGTTGGCAATGGTTTTGTGGATTTACTCCAGCCAAAAATAGAGCAGTATGGTGAGCAGGTTGCCTTTCGTATGGGGCAGGCAAGTTTGACATTTGCTCAGCTTGATGTTGCTAGCCGTCGTTTTGCTGCATTTTTACAGATGCAGGGTCTTGTCAAAGGTGAGCGAGTTGCTGTTCAACTTCCCAATATTTTGCAGTATCCAGTGATTATTTTGGCATGTTTACGTGTGGGTGCGGTGCTGGTTAATATCAATCCACTGTATACGAAATATGAGCTGGCATATCAATTGACAGATGCAGGCGTAACAGGATTAGTAATTTTAGAAGGGATGAGTAGTGCTTATGAGAGCCTTGATACAGAGGTAAAAGAAAAGCTATCTTGGGTGATACGTTGTCAGCCACATGCAGATATAGAAGCACTAACCCAGATTGACCCCAGTCAGGAGATGGATAAAAAGGCAAATACGGCACATTTTTTTAATTCAGATGATGCCAGTCAGACCAGCCCAACACAGATTCAGTTTGCTGATGTGATGAATGGCTATGTGGCACAGCAATATCAATATTATCCATTAGATGATGAGGCACTGGCTCTATTGCAATATACAGGAGGGACGACAGGCAAGCCCAAAGGGGCGATGCTAACGCATGGTAATATCATGGCAAATTTGTTGCAGTGTTATGAGATGTTTGGCAAGGCTGTCAACGAGCAGGCACAAACATCACAAGTCAAAATTTTAAATCCTCTGCCGTTGTATCATATTTTTTCTTTTGCAGTCAGTGGTATGTTAGGTATCTATGCTGGCTGGCAAAACTTATTAATTACCAATCCTCGAGATATCGAAACAGTAGTGGATAACATTGCTCAGCATCGTCCACACGTGATTCCTTCAGTCAATACTTTGTTTGCTGCCATGTTAAATCATCCTAAGTTTAGTAGCTTGGACTTTAGTCAGTTGGTATTAACCATTGGTGGTGGTACAGCGATTATCCGAGCTATTGCCGAGCAATGGAAGCAAGTAACGGGTCAGACCATTAATGAAGGGCTTGGTATGTCAGAAACTTCTCCCGTTATTGCTTTTAACCCATTGGGAACGACTGACTTTAATGGGTCAGTTGGTGTGCCACTGCCTTGTACAGATGTGAAGATTATTGATGATACAGGCAAGGAATGTGCCATTGGTGAGCGGGGTGAAGTATGTATCAAAGGGCCTCAGGTGATGCAAGGCTACTGGCATTATAACAATGATGAAACCTTTACTGATGATGGCTACTTCAAATCAGGTGATATTGGGTTGATGGATGAGGCTGGTTATCTGACACTGGTTGACCGCAAAAAAGACATGATTTTGGTTTCTGGTTTTAATGTTTATCCTAATGAGGTTGAGGCTGCTTTGACAGAGCATGAAAAGGTGCTAGAAGTGGCAGTGATTGGCGTTGCTGATGAGCGTAGCGGAGAAGTACCCAAAGCATTTGTGGTTAAAAAAGATGATAGCTTGAGTGTCGATGAGCTAATGGCATTTGCAACAGAGCGTCTGACCAATTATAAACGCCCTCGTTATTATGAGTTCTTGACTGAACTGCCTAAGTCAATGGTGGGTAAGATTTTGCGTAAAGTGTACTAGTCTCAACCTAATCTGACAATCACACTTTAAAAAAGAGTGTGTTACCCAAATTGATGAAGATGTCTAAACTTTATCAAATAAGGAATAACACACATGAACCATTCTAGCACAAATAGTAATCCAATCATCAAACACAGAGCAGGCTTACTAAACTTAGCTCAAGAGCTAGGTAACGTCTCTAAAGCTTGTAAAATAATGGGGGTCTCTCGAGACACCTTTTATCGCTATAAAGAAATGGCAGACAACGGCGGTATAGGCGCATTAGTGAATCAATCAAGGCGAGTACCTAACCTTAAGAATCGAGTTGATGAGTCCACAGAACAAGCTGTCATACAACATGCCATAGACTATCCTGCTCACGGTCAGCACAGAACCTCTAATGAACTTAGAAAAGTAGGTATTTTTGTTTCAGGCAGTGGTGTACGTTCTATATGGTTAAGACACAACCTAGAAAACTTCAATAAACGTTTAAAGGCATTAGAGGCAAAAGTAGAAGCCGAAGGCATCCTCTTATCTGATGAGCAAATATCAGCACTTGAAAAGAAAAAACTAGACGATGAAGCATCTGGTGAGATTGAAACAGCACATCCAGGCTACCTAGGCTCACAAGATACTTTCTATGTCGGTCATTTAAAAGGCGTTGGACGTGTTTATATGCAGACCTTTGTAGATACTTATTCGAAGGTAGCACATGCTAAGTTATATAATACCAAAACACCGATTACAGCTGCTGATTTACTCAATGATAAGGTATTGCCGTTTTATCAAGAGCATGAGTTACCGATGCTTAGAATATTAACAGATAGAGGTACTGAGTATTGCGGTAAGGTAGAACAACATGATTATGAGCTTTATTTGGCTATCAATGATATAGATCATACTAAGACTAAAGCCAAATCCCCGCAAACCAATGGTATTTGTGAGCGGTTTCATAAGACTATCTTACAAGAGTTTTATCAAATTGCTTTTCGAAAGAAGATTTACGATAATCTAGAGTCTCTACAAGCTGATTTAGATGATTGGCTTGTTTATTATAATTATGAAAGAACTCATCAAGGTAAGATGTGCTGTGGTAGAACACCTATGCAAACGCTTACTGAGGGTAAATCCGTTTGGGCACAAAAGAATTTAGCTCAAATATAACCTGACATCTTGACCGTCAATTTGGGGGTACTGTCAGATTAGGTTTGAGCTAGTACA
>NZ_VEWM01000054.1 GCF_020662265.1 Psychrobacter sp. I-STPA6b | reverse complement strand
TGTACTAGTCTCAACCTAATCTGACAATCACACTTTAAAAAAGAGTGTGTTACCCAAATTGATGAAGATGTCTAAACTTTATCAAATAAGGAATAACACACATGAACCATTCTAGCACAAATAGTAATCCAATCATCAAACACAGAGCAGGCTTACTAAACTTAGCTCAAGAGCTAGGTAACGTCTCTAAAGCTTGTAAAATAATGGGGGTCTCTCGAGACACCTTTTATCGCTATAAAGAAATGGCAGACAACGGCGGTATAGGCGCATTAGTGAATCAATCAAGGCGAGTACCTAACCTTAAGAATCGAGTTGATGAGTCCACAGAACAAGCTGTCATACAACATGCCATAGACTATCCTGCTCACGGTCAGCACAGAACCTCTAATGAACTTAGAAAAGTAGGTATTTTTGTTTCAGGCAGTGGTGTACGTTCTATATGGTTAAGACACAACCTAGAAAACTTCAATAAACGTTTAAAGGCATTAGAGGCAAAAGTAGAAGCCGAAGGCATCCTCTTATCTGATGAGCAAATATCAGCACTTGAAAAGAAAAAACTAGACGATGAAGCATCTGGTGAGATTGAAACAGCACATCCAGGCTACCTAGGCTCACAAGATACTTTCTATGTCGGTCATTTAAAAGGCGTTGGACGTGTTTATATGCAGACCTTTGTAGATACTTATTCGAAGGTAGCACATGCTAAGTTATATAATACCAAAACACCGATTACAGCTGCTGATTTACTCAATGATAAGGTATTGCCGTTTTATCAAGAGCATGAGTTACCGATGCTTAGAATATTAACAGATAGAGGTACTGAGTATTGCGGTAAGGTAGAACAACATGATTATGAGCTTTATTTGGCTATCAATGATATAGATCATACTAAGACTAAAGCCAAATCCCCGCAAACCAATGGTATTTGTGAGCGGTTTCATAAGACTATCTTACAAGAGTTTTATCAAATTGCTTTTCGAAAGAAGATTTACGATAATCTAGAGTCTCTACAAGCTGATTTAGATGATTGGCTTGTTTATTATAATTATGAAAGAACTCATCAAGGTAAGATGTGCTGTGGTAGAACACCTATGCAAACGCTTACTGAGGGTAAATCCGTTTGGGCACAAAAGAATTTAGCTCAAATATAACCTGACATCTTGACCGTCAATTTGGGGGTACTGTCAGATTAGGTTTGAGCTAGTACAATATATGATAATTATACCAACTTACTCAAATAGCTTATCTATACCAAAACTGACTTAGCTTACTAACTTATAGTGCTTTTGTCTGTTTTCCTTGATAGGCTTATTAACTAACATGGTATTACTATAAACTTCTAATAAAAAAGGATCTGTTATGTTAAATACACCTCTAACTATTGTTGCTAACATTACTGCTAAACAAGATAAAATTGAGATGGTTAAAACAGAGCTACAAAAATTGATTGAGCCAACTCGTGTAGAGCGGGGCTGTATCAGTTATGATATGCACCAAGATAATGAAAATCCTGCACATTTTGTATTTTATGAAACTTGGCAAAGTGAAGATGCTTTGCAAAAACATCTTGAAAGTGAGCATATTCAACATCTACTTGCTGTTACTAAAGATGCTTTGGATGCGTTTGTAGTGACTAAACTGACTAAATTATCGTAAGTCAGTTTGACTGTATTCTAAGTTTGTATTTTTTAAATAGTAAGTGAGAAAAGGTGGGTAAACATTTCGTTAATCTACCTTTTTTATTTAGATGAGGAAGTATTAATTTACTAAGAATTTTTAATAGATTTATTATCCCTGATTCTAAAATAGAGGCTTTTCGCCAGCCAAGCCCGTCAATCCGGAACAGGTGTTCTTCGGTGGTGTTGAAGGTTTCTTCTAAGCCATTGTCATGGCGTATGTTGACTGCATAGATAGGGACATTGGGGGTAACTTTTGTGGCGATACTTACTTTAGTACCAATCAATTTAATAAACTAAAAAAGCTTGGCAAAACCAAGCTTTTTTAGTTTATTATTGTTCATGTGATTAATGTATAGTTATCCAGCCATTTTTTAAGGCAACGCTTTGAGTGTCTTGGCGTAAGTTTTCTATTCCTGCTTCGTTTAAGCCCTTTTCTATTAATAAGTCTAAACTACGCATCAGCATCTCATAAATGAGCTGTTGCTGTCGCTTGACATCACCATTAACAAACTCAGGATAATCAATTTGCAGTCTAAAATCCATGTCTTTAGTCTTTGGTGAATATTTGATGATTTCACAATACCGCTCTTGGTCTTTTTTATCTTTCATTAAAACAGCTATACAATCCCAACTTTTTAAATCAATATCATAGTCTTTACCATCAATTATTGAGTTAATTTCGTCTTCTACGAAGTTTTGTGAGACTCTAAGTTCATCGCTTATGTTTCCACTGTATTCTGCACTCATCCATAATTTCATAGCTGCTCCTTTAATTATTGATAGGTTTTATTAAGATCAGGCTTTTTACCATATTTTTGCTCATAGTCTTTAATCATTTCAGTTTGTTTACTATGCATATCTTTTTTAGTACCTGAGTCTATTTTTTGATATCGCACATCCATTTCTTTCCTCTCTTTTTTGGTATAGCGTTTTTGGTTACCTACTCCAAAAGCATCTTCTCCAAGAGTGGTTTCACCATACTTTTTCACTTCACCTGTACGACGGCAAGTTAAGCAGTATAATTCAGCAGGTTGGTCACCTAAAGTATTACCATGATCATTGGGTGAATTAACAGGTTGTTGTATGCCATTTTTATCAATAATATAAAAACCGCCACTATCACGCTGATAGATTTCTTCACCATTGTCATCAAACTTACCTGTGCTTTTTGCCCGTCCATTACCTAACCCTGTGCCATCAGGGTTTTGGGTGTAAATTACTTTACTAAAATGCATAAAGAGCGAGTTAATACTCGCCCTTTATTGAACTAATCACTTGTCCAGTATATTGATTATACTAACAAATTCTTTGTTTTTAATCGTTAGATAATTAACTACTCGTGTAACATCTCCATAAACTCTTCAAAAGAGTCTGCAACATGATTAACTACCATAGAAGTAGTACCATCTTCATTTTCTATGTGATCATCATGATACATTAATACTACTTTAGGATTATCACCTGTTGGATCGTCTCGATAGTCAAAACAAACATAATCACCATTTGCACAAATTGCAAATGCTACTAAGTGAGGTACTCCTGCATACTTAGGGTCTGATACATATTGTTCAGCAAGAATATTTTCGACTTCACTATTATCAAAACTTAAAAAGTTAACATCTCTTTCATCTACTTCCCCATATACATTAGTAAAATCAAAAATGTTATTATATAGACGCATTCCGTCATGCTTTGTAACTATTTTCTTGTACAAACCTGGAAAAAAATAATTTATTTTTTTTTCTACAGTACTAAAAACTTCCTTAGAGAGAATACCATTCTCTCTATAAATTTTTAACTGCATAATTATCTCCCATTTTTCATCGTTAGATAATTAACTACTCGTGTAACATCTCCATAAACTCTTCAAAAGAGTCTGCTACAAAGTTAATCACCATGTGACTACTGCCATCTTCATAATCCACGAAATCATCGTGATAGACTAAAACCACTTTTGGATTATCTGTCATGGGGTTATGCCTGTAATCAAAGCATACATAATCACCATTGCCACATATTCCGAATACAATAAGATGCTTTATTCCATAATTATCAATTTCACAAATATTTTTTTGGAAATCAATAATATTACCGTTTTCATGGTTTTTCTTTAAACTAATAAAATTAATATCTCTATCATCCTTAGTGCCATAAATATTAATAAAGTCAAAAGTATTGTCTTCTAATTGTAAAGCGTCATATTTTTGAACCAATTCAACATATTTAATAGGAAATTTATAAAGCAATAAATTTTCAATCTCTGATATTTGATTCAGAGAATTAGTTCCATTTTCATCGAATATATTCATTACTTGCCCTCTTTTAAAGAATTTTGACCTGTGTGTGCCATGGTTTTATTAGAATGTATGTCCATCGGAACTAGTTGCATATTATTAGGTGATGATTGTGCATTATGATGCCAAGTATAGCCATCTATTTTATCTCTCCCAGCTTTCATATCATCCATCTGTCTTTCCGTAAACTTACTTTTAGCTACAGCACGTAGGTTGGGTGTCGCAAGCTCTACCAACAATTATATATCGAAGAGCTATTCAATCACTCCAATTTACAGGTAATAAACCCTCCGCTACGAATTTATGGAATGATGAGTATTGCCAATCCTGACCCCGTTCAACATAGCCATGCTTTACAGGATTCATATGGATATAATCGATATGAGTGCGATAATCCAACTCATCACGTATGCAATGCTCCCAAAATCGACATTACCAAATACCACGCTCGCCTTTTTTCTGACGGCTCTTTGAGATAGGTTCGGTTTTGGCAATACGATAAGAGAAGTCGTATTTAATAAGCTTGATACGTTTAGAATAGTGAGCATCGTCGTTTGGTATTGTACATAAAATATGCAAATGATCAGGTAAAATAACGATAGTATCTATGTGAAAGGGATGTTTTTGTTTGACGGTTTTAAAGGCGTTGCGTAGGGTTTCAATCTCTTTAATAAGCAAGTCACTTGATCTATCGGCAAGGTTAATTGTGAAGAAATAACTTGCACCCTGATGATAGTGCCTTCGATATTGCATGGTATTCTACAAGTAGTAGGGTGGAGTTAGTTTTAATCTATCATATTGGGTGTCGCAAGCTCCACCCAACCTACGTGCTGTTATATATTGTTTAGTTTTAGGGTTATAGAATACGGCCATTCACCGTTTTCGGATAATATTTGAATAGAGGTATAAGTATAAGTATAAGTTACAAACCACAAAGTTAGATTTTTGGTATTTAGAAAGCCATATTGTTATCTTCATAAATAGTTTTCGCAAAGTTCAATGCAGTATTCAAATTGCCATAGAAAGGGCTGTTATTATCCAATATACTCCATCCCTTGTATTGGCTTTCTGCAAATATCTTTTTCAATAATAATTCGTTTGCCGCTATAAGAATATATTCCCCTGCTATTTGGTAAATAAGAATATCTAAGCTTGAATTAAAACATACAATAGTTTCTGTACATATATAGGGCATAGAAGAACGAATGACAATATAATTTTCCAATGTTAGTGATGCTCTTGCTATGCCAGCAGGATTAAACTGTTGATAAGAATAAGTTCCTTCAGATAAGTCTCTTATATTACTTAAGCACGTCCAGTAAAACTCTTTTTTAGCAAATTCATTATCTAATCTTTCTAAACTACTAAAAAAATAATCATCCCATTCTTCGGCTTTTGAATTAATACTATTAGGGGTTACTAATGCAATTTTCCAATTTTTACTAAACATAAAAACTGGGTTAACTATAGGAGCGAAAGTTTGAATTTTATCTAATAAATTGCTAACACTTCTTACATCTCTTTCCCCTGTGGCAAGAAAAATATCCTTTGCTTTATCATCATTAGGAAGCCATGGCTTATTATAATTCTCTCTCATTTTAATCACTCTTAAATTAATAACGTATTTTAATGACCGCTTTACCTTTAGGATTCTGAACTTCAATAGTTTGTAGGGTGCATTCCATGCACCATTTATCTAACTGCTGTTTGTAAAATATACGCTATAACCCTGAACAACGATAAATATTGAATAGATAGCATGTAGGTTGGGTGTCGCAAGCTCCACCCAACCTACGTGCTATATGCAGACTATCTATTTTCGTGGTTTTATTTTATGTCCACTTTATTAGCGTTGTATTTGTTGTTTAGTTTCAATTAATTCTGGATTATTGGGATCAACTGCATATAATTGACGAAAATATAATTCAGGATTGGTAATGCTATTAATCAAAACACTAATTTTATCAGGATGCTCTATTGAGGGCTGTGCAAATCCATCTATATATAAATCATTATCGAGATTTCTTGTTAATATAATTTGGAAACGCAAACTCCCGTCAGAGTTATATACTGCGGCATTATTAGGTCGCTCAAAAAACCAAGGATAGCTCTTAGCTTCGCTAAATTTATTTGGTGTCTTATCATAAATTACGATAAATCCTGTTCTATCTGGTAGCACCTCTATGAGGTTAGAGATAGGGATAAATATTTCTTTACCGCTATCTAAAATAATATAGCGTTTAGACGAAACAACTTTGTGTCCTTTGCTTAAATGTGTATATAAACCATCAGTTTCCATATTTTTATCACTTGATATAAAAATATTATTATCTTCACATTTCTTTTTTGATAAGATTTCTCTAATTCTTAACTTATTCATTTAAGTGCCTTAGGTTTTTCTAATGAGCTAAAGTCAACTTCAAACTGCTCGGGACTAGTTTGTAGGGTGCATTCCATGCACCATTTATCTAATTGCTGTTTGTAAAATATATGCTACAACCTTGAATAACGATAAATATTGAAAAGATAACCGATGTGACCGCTAGCCCTGATGGTAGCGGTATCCTGACGTAGCTGATGGCGATGCGGACTGTGGCAGGGGACAGTGTTGAGGTAACAGCAATGCCCTCTGACACATTAGTCCGCACGCCATCGGCAAGGCAGATATAAGCGGACAGCAGGATTGGCTACAGATTAGCTGTTATTTAATTATTAATCTATTAAGGTTTTACAATCCCTTCTAATAAATTGGCAAACCCCTGCATATAGGCGGTGTTCATACTGCTGGTGCGAGTGGCGGCATACAGCTGACAATATACCCCTAGTCCATTTTCAGTTTTCAGTGGACGTGATACCACCCAACCTTTGCGTTCATATTCTGCCACTACCCAATCAGGCAATGCAGCTACGCCACGCTCACTGGCAACAAGCTGTACTAACATGGCAGTCAGCTCGGTGGTGCGTATTTTGGCAAACTCTTTGCCCGCGGGTGACATAAATTTGGCAATGACATCCAGCCGTTTACTTTCGACAGGGTAGGCAATCAGCGTCTCGGCTGTTAAGTCTGATGCGGTGATTTGTTCAAGTTTTGCCAGTGGGTGGGTGGGAGAGAGTACCAAGCGACTTTCGTATTCAAATAGTCGCTGATAATGTAGCCCTTCTATCGGTAAGTCACTGGTGGTAATCAGTAAATCAATGTCCCCTTCTAATAGCAGATGATGCGGCTCTGGCTCAAACCCTGTGGCAAAGTCAAGTTCAACATCTGACCATTCTCGGCGGTATTTATTCAATATTGGCATTAGCCAATCAAAACAACTGTGACATTCTGAGGCAAGGCGTAATCTGCCTGCTTGTCCGTGGGCAAGGCGTTTTAGGCTCATTTTGGTGCGGGTGACTTGTGGCAAAATGCTGTCTGCCAATTTAAGCACTTCAAGCCCTGCGGGGGTGAAGCTCAGCGGACGGGTACGGCGATTGACCAAACTGATGTCGTAATAGTTTTCTAATTCTTTGAGTTGATGTGAGACGGCGGAGGCAGTGACGTGTAACTCTTCGGCGGCGGCGGCAAGTGAGCCATGTGCACGTAAGGCTTTTAAGGTGTTAAGGTGGCGAAGTTCTAGCATAGTGTGTGACCAATTTAGTGTATTGCTAATAATAAGAAGTAATAATTAAGTAAACTGCTAAGGTGTTCATAAGATAGTTGGCTATTATACAGTATTCATCGCAATAATTAAAATAATTCATCTTAAAATGAATAACATGATTTTTATTCATTAAACAAATGACGTAAGATACTCACCATCGAATCTAACTATTTTCATTTAATGGTTTAATTTTCACCAAAGGAGTATTTTATGAGCACACCTACCCATATTTTAGGTTTTCCCCGTATTGGCGACAAACGCCAAACTAAATTTGCCTTAGAGCGTTATTGGAAAGGCAAGCAAGACAAACAAGCGACCCTTGAGGCATTGCAAGCGGTATTTACTACCAATATTCAAGACCAAATCGACGCTGGTCTATCTATCGTAACCACTGGTGATTTTGCTCATTATGATTTGGTATTAAGCCAAGCGGTTGCCTTTGGTATTCAGCCACCACGTTTTGAAGGGGCAGAAACCCTAGATACGTTTGATCGTCAGTTCTACTTTGCTCGTGGTCGTGACCATACTGGCAAATATGAAGACAAAGCGGCGTGGCAGATGACCAAATGGTTTGACACCAACTATCACTATCTTGTGCCTGAGCTAGAAGCTGAGCAAAGCTTTGATAATGTTGACTTTACCCAAATCTTTAAACAAGTTGCTGATGCTCAAGCAATCCTTGAAAAAAATGGTAAACAAGACACGCCATTAAAAGTAGTATTGGTCGGTCCAGTTAGCTTTTTATACCTTGCCAGCTCAAAAGCAGAAGACAAATTAAGCCATCTTGATAAATTGCTACCTGTGTATGCTGACCTATTAAATCAGCTTGGTCAAAAAGGTGTGCAGTGGGTACAAATGGACGAGCCTATTTTGTCACTTGACCTAGAAGGCAAATGGCAACAAGCATTTGAGCGTGCTTATAATGGCTTGCAACAAACGCCACCTGAATTAATCGTTGCCAGCTACTTTGATACCCTAGGTAATAACTGCCATTTGGCGTGTAACTTACCTGTTAGCGGTGTGCATATTGATGTGACTCGCACCAACAAGCCTAAGCAATATATCACTCAAGTGATTGACCATCTACCAAGCCACAAAACCCTATCTATTGGTGTGGTTGATGGACGTAGCGTATGGACAACTGACCAAACTAAAGCTCAAGAATTGTTAGCAGGTGCTTATGAGCGTTTGCAAGACAGATTGTGGGTTGGTACGGGCTCATCATTGCTACATTTACCAGTCGATTTAGCCTCAGAAGACGTGCCAAGCGAGCTACAAGGCAAGTTGGCATTTGCTAAGCAAAAACTCAAAGAAGTGGTCATTTGTGGTCAATTAGCAACAGGCGATGTGAAAGCAGACGCTAATGCCACTGACATCAAACTAACCCCATACAATGATGATGCCCAAGTGCGTCAAGGGGTATTTAGTGAGCGTTACGCCAAACAGCAAGACAAATTAAACTTGCCATTGTTCCCCACCACTACCATTGGTTCGTTCCCACAAACCAGTGAAATCCGTAAAGCACGTAGTCAATGGAACAAAGGTGAACTATCAGACGCTGACTACAAAACAGCGATGCAAGCCGAAATCAAACGTGCTGTTGATGAGCAAGAAAAACTAGGCATTGACGTATTTGTTCATGGTGAAGCAGAGCGTACCGACATGGTTGAATACTTTGCTCAATATATGGACGGGTTTTGGTTATCAAAAAATGGCTGGGTACAAAGCTACGGTACTCGCTGTGTACGTCCGCCCATCGTGGTTGGTGACATCAGCCGTCCAAATGCGATGACTGTAGAGTGGATTAAATACGCTCAAGATTTAACTGATAAACCAATGAAAGGTATGTTAACTGGTCCTGTGACTATTTTGAACTGGTCATTTGCTCCAAGTGATGCCGAGACTCGTGACATCTTACGTCTGCAAATTGCCGAAGCGATTAACCAAGAAGTGGGTGATTTACAAGACGCGGGCATTAGCATTATCCAGATTGATGAGCCTGCTTTCCGCGAAGGTTTGCCACTAAAACAAGCTGACCAACCACACTACTGGAGTGAAGCGGTTAAATCATTTAAGCATTCTGCAAGCTGTGCCAATGAAGACACGCAAATTCATACACACATGTGTTATTCAAGTTTCCATGACTGCCTAAATCATATCTCTGATATGGACGCAGACGTGATTACTATTGAAACGTCACGTTCAGGCTTGCAGTTGTTGGATGCGTTTAAAAATGACGGCTACCACAACGCCATTGGACCAGGTGTGTATGACATTCATAGCCCACGCACCCCAGACAGCAGTAACATGCAGGTGGTGATTGATGAAGCACAAAAATACATTCCAGTTGAGCGTCTATGGGTCAACCCTGACTGTGGTCTAAAAACTCGTAACTGGGAAGAAACCATCTCAGCGTTGCAAAACATGGTAGAGATGACTAAAAAAGTGCGTGAAGTATATTCAGCGTAGTTTAAGAACAAATAGTTAATAAATCGTTAATTTCCCTCTCTCAAGCTTTCCCAGAGGGAGGGGAGAAAAACCCAACTGTCGAATGATGGTTGGGTTTTGTTGTTATATAAAAACCAGAAAAAGGAATTCATGGGTTTTAAAAGCCAGCAATGAGAAATGGTTAAATGAGCTTCTGTTAAGTCTTATGTCAAATAATGGAATAAGTGAGATTAGGTGGAGGTGATATATAGCAGTGATAAATAATAAAGATATCGCTGAATTGACAATAGTCATCACTTTTATTTTCTTATCTTCTGATAGAATGACGGCTGTATCACCATTGAGGATAGCTACTTTTCTCTAAAATTGAAACTGTATTTAGTGAACTAAGTGTATGTATTTGCGAGCCTATGTATAATACTGCCCATATATCATAATGGGGCGCTTGTACCAATAATATATATACGAAAAGACATTGTAAGTGTATACAGTGATTGATTTATTTTGGATGAGTGGCACATGTATAAGAATGGGTATTTTCTTTAAGGAGCAACTATGGCAATACGACGGATAAAGCAGTTTTTTGAGTTTGATGCTGCAGGTGGGATTGTATTAGCACTTGCTGCACTGGCAGCAATGATTGTAGCAAATTCACCACTACATCATTGGTATGAAAGCTTTATTCATGCGCCAGTTATTGTACAAATTGGTAGTTTAGCAATTGATAAGGATGCTCATCATTGGATTAATGATGGACTTATGGCGGTGTTTTTTTTCTTAGTAGGGCTTGAGTTAAAACGAGAAGTACTCATTGGTGAGCTATCAAACTTAAAGCAAATCATTTTGCCAGCTGCTGCCGCAGTTGGTGGCATGGTTGTACCAGCCATGATTTATATTGCTTTTAATCATCATAATACAGACTATATGCAGGGGTGGGCGATTCCTGCTGCTACTGATATTGCCTTTGCTATTGGTATATTAAGCCTGCTTGGTAGTCGGGTGCCAAATGCTTTAAAAGTTTTTTTGGTCTCTATTGCTATTTTTGATGATATTGGTGCGATTCTCATTATTGCACTATTTTATACCAGTGAGATGTCACTGACCTCATTAATTGTTGCCAGTGCATGTTTGCCATTTTTATATTTTCTTAACCGCCGGAATGTAACACGTATTACACCTTATCTGCTGTTTGGGCTTATCATGTGGGTAGCGGTATTAAAGTCAGGTGTCCATGCAACCTTAGCAGGTGTGATATTGGCGTTCTTTATTCCAATGCGAGATAAAACTGACCCTGAGCATTCTCCATTAGAAGAGCTAGAGCATGACTTACATGGAACAGTTGCTTTTGGTATTTTGCCAATCTTTGCTTTTGCCAATGCTGGTATCTCGCTACAAGGCTCCGGTATTGATGCACTTTTCCATTCTGTTCCATTGGGTATTGCAGCCGGCTTGTTCTTAGGTAAGCAAATAGGCATCATGTTGATGTGTTGGTTAATTTTGCAATTGGGTCTATCTAAGATGCCAACAGGTATGAATTATAAACAAATTTATGGTGCTGCACTGCTATGTGGAGTTGGCTTTACCATGAGCTTATTTATTGGTGGTTTGGCATTTGATAGCAGTTTAACTGGATTTGATGAACGGTTAGGTATTATCATGGGGTCTATTGTTTCTGGTTTGGCTGGATATTTATTATTAAAAGCCACTTTAAAAGAAGTCAAAGATGAAACCTCAGTAGACTTAACTCAACTTCATTAGGAGGTGTTATGGGGGTATTTCAGAGTGTTCGTAGTATCTTGATATTAGCCAGTATAGTAATACTCTCAGGCTGTGCGACTTTATCTAAAGAAGAGTGTCGCACAGGGAACTGGGAAGCAATTGGTTTTAGTGATGGTGCGTCAGGATATACCCCTGCACGTCTAAATAGTCATAATAAAGCCTGTGCAAAAGTAGGTATTGCACCAGATTACCAAGCTTGGGAGCGAGGAAGACAGGCTGGGTTAACGCAGTATTGTACTCGTGACAATGCCTATATTATCGGTAAACGAGGGCAATCAATGAATGCTGTCTGTCCAGCTAGTATGAATACTGAGCTACAGAGTATCAATGCTGATGGTCGTCGTTACCATACTTTAAGTCAGCAATTAACACAGGAACAGCAGGATTTAGAAAAGTATAGAGAAGAATATCGTAAATTACGTGATGGTGATAATCTCGGCTTTAAAACAGAAAAAGAGGCCAGAGCCTATCTGGTTGGACTTCCTGATAAAATACGTAGAAGTGAGCAGCGTATTTCTGAAATTCAAAGAAATCTCACTCAACTACAGCGTCGTTATGGCTACTAGACAGCATGGTTGTTGGGATAATACAGCCCTTAAATGTGTATTAATAGTAAAATGACGATGTGAGCAAGAAGATTTTCTGCTATACTTGCGCGCTGGTGAACCAGACGATCGCTGTTTTATTATCTAATGGATAATAAAAGGGAGGAAAGTCCGGGCTACATAGGGCAGTGTGCCAGCTAACGGCTGGGCGGGGAAACTCGACGACAAGTGCAGCAGAGAGAAGACCGCCATTTTTTTCTTTAGAATAAATGGTAAGGGTGAAAGGGTGCGGTAAGAGCGCACCGCATGGCTGGTAACAGTCCATGGCAAGGTAAACTCCACACGTAGCAAGACCAAATAGGCATCGATATGGCGTGGCCCGCGTTCGATGCGGGTAGGTTGCTTGAGTGTGCTGGTAACGGTACACCTAGATGAATGATCGTCCTCGACAGAACCCGGCTTATCGGTTTACCATTTCTTTACTTTGGTTTTATACTTTGAACCTCAATTTATTTGAAAAAAATATACTTTTGGGGTTGACGAAGTTAAGATGCTTCGGCATAATACTGAGCCTCAAATGGCGATGTAGCTCAGCTGGTTAGAGCGCACGACTCATAATCGTGAGGTCAAGAGTTCAAGTCTCTTCATCGCCACCATATTTCTATAGAAAAGTCAGTCACTTAGGTGACTGGCTTTTTTTATGCCTTCTCACCACTGAAGCATATTAGCATTGATGTTGGTCGTATGCTTGTAGCGGTTGAGTGTATTTTCAATGATAATCTCTTGTAACTTCTTCTGCTCCCGCTTATTATAGGAGCGACTTTTTTAACCTTAGAAAGATAATATGTCAATTAAGTTACCTCCTTATCGTCCTGTACAACGACGTAGTGGTCTTAAGGTCATGGGTGCTGCTTTTCATGCCTTATTGATGCGGGAGCTACAGACTCGGTTTGGTGGATATCGCTTAGGATATTTATGGGCGCCTTTAGAGGTGATGTTCCAAGTGGCGATTTACTTGGTCATCTTTGGTGCTGTGATGAAGCGTGCTTTGCCTGGCATGGAGTATACATTGTTTTTGGTAGCAGGATTGGTGCCATTTCAGATGTTAAGTCGCATTGCTAATCGTTCGTTAGGCGCTGTGGAAGCAAATAAAGGGCTGTTGATGTATCGCTCTGTACGTCATATTGATGTGATTATTGCCCGCTCATTTCTAGAGTTGATTATTTATTTTTTTACCTTTGTTCTCTTACTAGCCCTATTAAGTTTTTTTGGTATTTATCCGAGCTTGGCACATCTTGATGTTGTGTTATTTTGTTGGGCAACTTTATTTTTATTTAGTTTTGGTTTGGCTTTGATCATGATGGTTATTGGCTATTATGGTGGAGAAATTAGTAAGGTTGTTGGTCTGATTTTTACCGTTTTATATTTTGCTTCAGGGGTGATTTACTCAATTCATATTGTTCCTGAGCCATATCTTAGTTATCTTTTGTATAATCCTTTTATTCATAATCTAGAGCTAATGCGACATTCACTATCTCCAACCTATCCAGCATATCATATTGATATTGGCTATTTTTTGAAATGGATGGTTTCGGTGAATTTTATTGGACTATTATTGTATAAAGCGGTAGAAAAAGATTTAATTCGTTCAAAATAATTTCATATAAACTCAGTGGTTATTAGATAAAATAGGCATTTTAGTGATTGAATTAAGAAATGTAACTAAGTCGTTTATGACCAAAAAAGGTCGTCACTATTTGTTTAAAGACTTGAACCTAACCATTGGTGATAAGCAAAGTGTTGGATTGCTAGGACGTAATGGTGCTGGTAAATCTACTTTACTGCGCATTATTTGTGGGTTGGATGAGCCAGATTATGGTGATGTCATTACAAACTCAACGATTTCTTGGCCAGTAGGTGTGGCTGGCGGGTTTCAGGGTAGTCTCACTGGACGACAAAATGTGCGTTTTGTTTGTCGATTATATTCCAGTGGGGATTATATTGATGAAAAGATTCGCTTTGTTGAAGAGTTTGCTGATATTGGTAAGTATTTTGATATGCCAGTGAAAAGCTATTCATCTGGTATGAAAGCAAGGTTAACTTTTGGGCTAAGTCTGGCATTTGATTTTGACTATTATATGTTAGATGAAGCGGGTGCAGTTGGCGATGCTGCTTTTCGTAAACGTAGTGAGGCGATTTTGGCAGCTCGTCGTGCACAAGCTGGGTTTTTGGTGGTATCCCATAATTTAGGCGATATTGAACGCAACTGTGATATTGGTATTGTTTTAATGGATCAGACCGCACATGTGTTTGATGATACAAAAGAAGCGATAGAGGTGTATAAAGAGCATGTCCATAAAGCGAAAAAATAAAATTATTAACTTCTCGCTGTTTATCGGCTTGGTTATCATTCCATGGGTGTTGATCATTTTTTATGTCATGGTATTGGCACATCCACGATTCGTTTCTACCTCAGAGGTGGTAGTTAAGCAGGTTAGTGAAGCCAATGTGCCAGCAGCTGGTGGGCTGGGTGCACTATTAGGGGTGAATAATACCAGTGTTGAAGATGCCAACTACTTGACAGACTTTATTTTATCTAATGATATGATTAAGCAACTGGATCAGAAGTTTGACTTTCGTCAGGCCTATTATGTAGATGGTAAAGACCCATTGTATGAGATTCCAAAAGATGCGACTCAAGAAGAGTTGTTGAATTACTTTAAAAAGCGAGTGCATATTGCACTTGATGAGAAAACTCATGTTTTGACTGTGACTACCGAAGGGTTTACGCCAGATTATGCTTTTGAGTTAAATAAAGCGATATTGGCTGTGTCAGAGCAGTTTGTAAACCGTATTTCCCAACAAGTTGCTAAAGACCAGCTTGCTTTTGCTGAGCAACAGTTGCAGGACTCTGAAAACAGATTGAATGCCGCAAAAGAGCAACTACTGAGTTACCAAAATCAAAATGAGATTTTTGATCCTCAAGCCAATGCTCAACTGGTGAACCAGTTAATTGGTAGCTTGCAAGCTCAGTTGTCAACATTGCGTACTGAAGAGCGTCAGTTGCTTAGCTATCTGAATCCAGATGCACCACAAGTGGTGTCTTTGCGTAGTCAGATTAGTGCTGTTGAAAAGCAGATTCAAGAAGAGCAGAAGAAACTGACATCACCAAATACAACCAAATTAAACCGACAAGCAGTACAGTTTGATAGTTTAAAAGCCGATGTGGACTTTGCAACAGAGTTGTATAAGTTATCATTATCATCGCTAGAAAAATCTCGTTTAGAAGCACTGCGGAAGATGAAAAATCTTATTGTTATTGCGGCACCCTATGAGGCGGAAGAAGCTATTTATCCTCGTCGTGCTTATATTATCTGGACATCACTGGCACTATTATTGATTTTTTATGGCTTTGTACGTTTAGTGATGGCTGTGGTTCGAGATCATAGAAGCTAGTTTCATTAATAGTATCTCTCTTAATAATATTAGTGATTTTGTTAGACACCCACGATAAATACATTCAAAGTTATCGCAACACATAAAGGAAAGTCGCCCATGAAACGCCAACAACACCTATTGGTTGTCACTATTTGTACCATCATGGGTACAGTTTTGCCTTATAGCAGTACACAAGCTGCCACTGGCTATACCAATCAAATGGCTGGTGTAAACATTGATTCACAAAATAATCGTAATGGTCGTATACAAGCACCCAATGTTTCTACACGGGCGTTTGATTCACAAGTACCAGCACAGGCATCTATGAGTGAGGCAATTGATGCGGCAAGCTTACCGTCTTACTCTATTCTTAATGCTACCTCATCTTATCAAGGTAATCCTGCTCAGGGAAATAATGACAGTAGTCAGGTATTCGGGGCACAATTATTCCGTGGTGCATTTGCAACCACATCTGGCTCTACATTTAATAATAGTTATACCATCAAGCCAGGAGATAATATCTCAGTGCGTATGTGGGGTGCGTATCAATATGCAGCAACGATGACTGTAGATCCACAAGGAAATATCTTTTTGCCGAATATTGGTCCTTTAAAGGTATCAGGGGTAAAAAATGGCAACCTACAGAGTGTGGTAGAGAGTGCGGTAAACCGTATTTATCGCTCAAATGTCTACGTTTATGCATCGTTAGAAGAAGCACAGCCTGTGAAAGTGTTTGTGACAGGATTTGTTAATCAACCGGGTTATTATGGTGGGTTGGCTGCTGACTCAGTTTTATCCTATTTGGATCGGGCAGGTGGTGTTGACCCTGAGCGTGGTAGCTATATTGATATTAAGATCAATCGTAATGGTCAGTTGATGCAGCAGGTCAACTTATATGAGTTCTTGTTGGGAGGCAAGTTATATCCTTTTAATTTTGAAGATGGCGATGTCATCACAGTTGCACCACAAAAACAAACATTCGGTATTACCGGTCAAGTACAAAATCAAAATGTATTTGAATTTAATGTTCCTGATTTGACCATAGGTGATGCTCTGGCTGTTGCCAATCCCAAAGCTGATGCAACAAATGTCAGTATCACACGGAGTGCTGGACGGGCGCAAACATCTGAATATTATACATTGGCAGAAGCACAGAATGTGCCAGTATATAATGGAGATCAGCTGGTTGTGACATCAGACCGTTATGCTGCCACAATTGCTGTGCAGGTAAAAGGGGCTCATATGGGTAATGGTGCAGTTATTTTGCCATATGGAGCGAGATTAAAAGATGTTGTCGCACAGTTGCAACCCAGTCCAATGGCAAATTTATCACATTTAACTATTTATCGTGATTCGGTAGCAGACCAGCAAAAACAGATGATTAATCGTTCTTTAGATCAACTAGAAGCAATGATGTTGTCATCACAGTCATCGACTCGTGAAGAAGCTGCGTTACGTCAAGATGATGCAAATTTGATCAAGCAATTTATTGCAAAAGCGCGTAATGTAGAGACTTCTGGACAGATTGTGGTTGTATCCGACTCATGGCAAGATATCATTTTGCAACAAGGTGACGTGATTGAGATTCCTGAACAGACATCAGTAATTACAGTTAATGGTCAGGTACGTACACAAGGTGCATTGAGCTTTAACCCAGCATTGACAGTTGGTGATTATATTGCGAAGTCTGGTGGCTTTGATGATAATGCAAATACAGATTCTATTTTGGTTATTCATCAAAACGGTGCAAATGAGGTTGTCAATACAGCTTACCGCGTACAACAGGGTGACGAAATTATGGTGTTGCCAAAAATTAAAACCAGACAGATTGAAATTACGCGAGGCATTAGCCAAATTGTTTATCAGTTGGCTGTTGCTGCTAAAGTGATATTGAGTTTATAACTTGATGGTAGCGTAAATGTCAAAGATAAGAAAAAGAGGTAAGCCACTTGCAGCACAAGCAGCCAGCCCAAAATAGCAATGAACAACAGCAGTATATTGCTGTGTTGGGCAAAGGAATGATTCGTAATAATAAGCTATTGCCAATGTTGTTACGACAGCCAGTGTTGCGCTGGTATCCTTGGCATCTTGTAAGTAAGAAGCATCATTTACCAACTCAATTTGCTGGCTGGGGGATAAAAAAGAGTTATCAACGTGCTTCTAGAACAGCTGATAAGTTAGGTATATCAGCAGTAAGTGTAGAGGATGGTTTTTTACGTTCTTTGGATTCAGGCATTCAAAGTCGGTTTGGTTGTAGTGTGGTGGTTGATGATGTTGGCATATATTTTGATGTTCGACATCCTTCCACACTAGAGCATCATATTATGCATCGTCTTGATGTTTGGTCAAATGACATGCAACAAAGAGCCGAACAGTGTATTCAGAAAATTATCTGCAACCACCTGTCAAAATATAACCCACCTGTCCCAGTTAATTGCCCTATTATTGAGGCAATTGCAATACAAAGAACTGAAAATGTTGAGAATGTATTGGTGATTGATCAGGTCGCTAATGATGCTTCAGTTCTAGGTGCGGGTGCAAATAAACAGCAATTTATTCATATGTTGCTAAAGGCTTGTCATAATCATCCTAACGCAAAAATCTATATCAAAGCACATCCTGCTGCAAAAACAGGCTATTTAAATCAGCCAAAGTTACTTAAATTATTGAAGAAAAAAATACTGAAAAAGTATCGTCAGCGTATAGAAGTCATTACTGCGAATGTTAATCCTATTGCTTTATTAAAACAAATGACCCATGTTTATACGGTCAGCTCACATATGGGTTTTGAAGCACTAATGTTGGGTATAAAGGTTTATTGTTTTGGGGTAGCATGGTATACAGGATGGGGGTTAACAGAAGATAAATATGCACCAAAGAAGCTATTAAAACAGGTTCAAAAAAGGCGTATACAGTTATTTAAAGCTTCGGATTCTCTACAGGTTAAAACGCCCATTTCCCAACCTTCGTCATCACGACTTATTCATTCATCTTTAAGGCAACTTTTGAGCGTACCTTTGTGGTCACAAAAACACGATGATTTAAGTTTGCAACCATTAGTGGCAGTATCAATAGAGCAGTTATTTTATGCTGCATATATTGATTATAGTCGCTATGTAGATCCAGCAACAGGAACATCATGTGAAATCGAACAAAGTATTCAGTGGTTAATTAGCAATCGAGAAAAAGCAAAACAGTTAGCAGATTCACTCACTATTTATGAGTTTAGCCGTTGGAAATTACCATTTGTACGTGATTTTTTGACACCGGCTGTAAAAACCTTAAAAGTAAAACCCAAGCCTAGATTGAAAAATCTCCTTCACCCTAAACATTTTAATGTTGATTATGACAATGATTTATTAGTTTGGGGGCTTGCAAAAAAACGGCAATTAGAGACCAGATGTGCTAAGAAAAATAAAGGTAGGGGACATATTTGGTGTATGGAGGATGGTTTTATTCGCTCCAACGGTCTTGGAGCGACATTACTTGAGCCTTTGTCTGTTGTTTTGGATAAGCAGGGTATTTATTATGATGCAACGCAACCATCAGATTTGGAGACATTGTTGTTAACATGTCCTGCTCTTAGTGATGATGAGCTAAAGCGTGTTGAGAAACTGCATCAAAAATTATTGAGCCAGCGTGTTAGTAAATATAATGTAGGAGATAAAAACTCACTGTTACTAGCACATTTGTCAAAACAAGAACAGCAAGAAGTTATTTTAATTGTGGGACAGGTAGAAGATGATCTATCAGTCCAAAACTGTGGCTCTATGGTACGGACAAATGCTGAGTTAATAAAGCGGGTGCGTGCTGAAAACCCACAGGCATATTTGATTTATAAACCCCATCCAGATGTTGAAGCCGGATTAAGAGTCGGGAAAGTAGCAAAGTCGCTCTTATCTTTAGTGAATGAAGTGGCTTATCAGACAGCGATTCATGACTGCTTAGAAGTGGTTGATAGTGTTTACACGATTAGCTCGCAAGCTGGCTTTGAGGCATTGCTTAGACATAAAAAGGTGGTGTGTTATGGTCTACCATTTTATGCTGGTTGGGGATTGACGGTCGATAAAGATTATAAACAGTCACCAAAAGCTGAGTTTTTAGCGAGACGTCAACGTCAGGTACCATTAACACTAGCACAGATGATTTACTGTACTTTAGTGTGTTATCCTTTATATCGCTTACCAGATGGCTATGGATTGGCTCAAGTAGAGCAGGTCATAGACTACCTTTATAATCAATCAGCCCAGCCATTTGCACCCAGCAAAAAACGCCAGCTGATACGAACTTTTATGCAGGTACGTAAGCATTGGTTACAAGCTATGAAGTAATCAAGTCTAAAAAAAGTAACGATGGGTTATGCATTGAAGGAATAAAATAGATGCCATAACTATACATTCTGTTACTTATAGTTAACTAAAGCTTATGTATATCATGACAAACCATGATGGCAAACAACTTATAATGTGCGGTTTGTAGCTCAATATTGTGTGAATTTTCTTATTTTTCCTTTAAGTACGGTGGTATTCCCATTTATGGCAGCATCTATACAACGTCTGCTTACGCATCAACATGTACTGTTATTACAAGGAAAGATGGGGACTTTCTTCCATCGTTTTGCGTCATTTCTAATGAAGTGTGGCGTGAAGGTTAGTAAAGTAAATTTTAATGCAGGTGATGCTTTTTTTTATTGGCACAAGCCAGCTTTTTCTTATCATGGCACTCTAGATGATTTTGCCCCATGGCTCACTCAACTTATAGAAACTCAAAATATTGATGCTGTTGTTTGTTTTGGCGATTGCCGACCACATCATCGTCAAGCAGTGGGCGTCTGTGAGCAGATGGGTATTTCTTTTTTTGTTTTTGAAGAAGGTTATTTGCGACCAGACTATGTTACTTTACAAGAACATGGAATCAATGGTTATTCTCGTTTAGACATGGCAAATATTCAGGCATTAAAGCAAGCTAATGATCATCCTCAATATACTTATAATCGTTTTTATCGCTTAAGTATTGCTGCGACAGTTTATTATATTATTAGTCGGATGTTCCAGTATCGTTATCCTCATTATCAACATTATCGTGGTATGACAGCATGGCAAGAAGCGGCTGCGTGGTTAAAAGCACCTTGGCGTAAGGCAGTTGGTTATTTGCCAGATAAATTATTACAAAAAAAGTTGGTGCGACAATATAGTCAGCAATATTTTTTGGTGAGTTTGCAAGTACATAATGACTCTCAAATTACTCATCATAGTCCCTATCATGATGTCATTGAGTTTATAGATGAGGTGATTGCAAGTTTTGCCCAACATGCACAAAATCATCATTTATTGGTATTTAAACACCATCCTTTAGATCGTGGACATCGTGACTATAGACAAGTGATTACTCAACTGGCACATAACTATGGTATTGGTGGTAGGGTTATGTATGGTTGTGATATGCATTTACCAACATTAATAAAATATAGCCTTGGCATGGTGACGATAAATAGTACAACAGGGTTACAGTCTATCTATCATAGAAAACCAACTAAAATCATGGGCAATGCGATTTATAATATTGAAAAGTTGGTTGATTCCAAACCTTTAAATCAATTTTGGCAAAATCCAAAATATCCAGATCATAATTTTTATGGCAAGTTTCGTGAGTTTTTGATAGAGCAGACCCAGCTGAACGGCTCATTTTATGGTAAGTCACCATGGATGAGAAAGTATTTGGTTAGACAAAGAAGCAAAACTCAGTTTAACACTGACTGAGTGTCCTAAAGCTGATAGAATAAGCAACATCATATTTGTTGTATGATACAGTTTCTAGTATTAGCACTTTCATATAATATGGCTTTATAATGAAACAATCTATCATGAGTTATTGATAGATTGTCTTTCTTACTTTTTATTTACATCACTTTTAATAGGTAGTAGGTACACGTGACCGCATTAGCGAATATACGAAATTTTTCAATCATTGCCCATATTGACCATGGCAAATCTACCTTGGCGGACCGCTTTATCCAATCATGTGGCGCATTGCAAGACCGAGAAATGCAGGCGCAGGTGCTTGATTCAATGGATATTGAGCGTGAGCGTGGCATCACAATTAAAGCACAGTCTGTGACTCTTTATTATAACCACCCTAATGGTGAGCGTTATCAGTTGAACTTTATTGATACACCTGGTCATGTTGACTTCTCATATGAAGTTTCACGCTCGTTGGCAGCTTGTGAAGGGGCATTACTGGTTGTTGATGCAGCACAAGGGGTAGAAGCTCAGTCTGTAGCAAACTGTTATACAGCTGTAGATCAAGGTCTGGAAGTGCTACCTGTTTTGAATAAAATAGACCTACCTCAAGTTGAACCAGAGCGTGTGATACAAGAGATTGAGGATATTATTGGCATTGAGGCAATGGATGCGCCCCGAGTATCAGCAAAATCTGGTCTAGGTGTTGATGAGCTATTACAAACCCTGATTGAGCGTATTCCTGCACCGACTGGAGATCGTGAAGCACCATTACAGGCGTTAATTATTGATTCTTGGTTCGATAATTATTTGGGTGTGGTGTCTTTGGTACGTGTACGCCAAGGTACACTTAGAAAAAATGATAAAATTTATATTAAGTCGACCAAAGAGTCTCATCCAGTTTCCTCAACAGGGGTATTCACTCCTAAGCCCTTAGAAACAGAGGTGTTAGAAGCGGGCGAAGTTGGGTTTGTTATTGCAGGTATCAAAGACATTCAAGGTGCACCAGTGGGTGATACCATTACCCACGCTAAGACACCTGATGTTGACTGTATTCCGGGATTCAAACAAATTACACCTCAGGTTTATGCAGGTCTATTTCCTGTAGATTCTAGTGATTTTGAAAAGTTTCGTGAGGCATTGCAAAAGCTCCAAATCAATGATGCCGCATTGTTTTTTGAGCCAGATACTTCTGATGCACTGGGGTTTGGATTCCGTTGTGGCTTTTTAGGTATGCTACATATGGAGATTATCCAAGAGCGTCTTGAGCGTGAATATGATTTAGATTTGATTACCACTGCTCCTTCGGTTATTTATGAAATTAAGAAGAAAAACGGTGATGTTATCCAAGTAGATAACCCTTCTCGTTTACCTGATGTTGGTATGATTGATGAGTTTCGTGAGCCGATTGCACGTTGTCATATTTTAGTTCCACAAGACTACTTAGGTAATGTTATGACGCTGTGTATAGAGCGTCGAGGTGTCCAAGTAGACATGCGCTTTATGGGGAATCAAGTACAGTTGGTATTTGATATTCCGATGGGTGAGGTAGTAATGGACTTTTTTGACCGTCTAAAATCTGTGTCTCGTGGTTTTGCTTCATTAGATTATAACTTTGAGCGTTATCAAGTCGATAAGCTAGTAAAAGTAGATGTATTGATTAATGGTGATAAAGTAGATGCCTTAGCGATGATTTGTCACCAAGAGCAAGCTCGCTATCGTGGCAACCAGTTGGTCGAAAAAATGAAAGAGCTGATTCCACGGCAAATGTTTGATGTGGCCATTCAAGCAGCAATTGGTAGCCAAATTATTGCACGTAGTACTGTAAAAGCCATGCGTAAAGATGTTTTGGCAAAATGTTATGGTGGTGATGTGTCACGTAAGAAAAAACTACTGTCCAAGCAAAAAGAAGGTAAAAAACGTATGAAGCAAGTGGGCAGTGTTGAAATACCACAAGAGGCATTTTTAGCTGTATTAAAAGTAGACAATCAATAGGGCGGTATAATGGATTTTGATTTTAACCTCATTTTAGTGCCTGTTACCTTAATACTTGGGGTAGTTTGGTTGCTTGATAAGTTTGTATTCAAACAACATAAGAACCGCGATACAAAGAAAGAAAACTTTTTAGTTGGTTGGGCATATGACTTCTTTCCGGTATTGGCTGTCGTATTGATTGTACGTTCTTTTATTATTGAGCCTTTTAATATCCCATCATCATCTATGGTGCCAACCTTATATACAGGTGATTTTGTAGCAGTGAATAAGTATGCTTATGGATTACGTCTGCCATTAACTTATACTAAGTTTTTAGATACAGGACATCCAGAACATGGTGATGTTGCTGTCTTTAGGTATCCTGAAAATCCAAAAATTTATTATATTAAGCGTATTATTGGTTTGCCTGGTGATGTTGTCAGTAATCATGACGGACAGTTATCTGTCAATGGCAAAGTAGTTGCCACAACAAAGGTGAACTACCAACCTGATAATGCATTAACTGAGCAGTTATACTCACCAGAGAAAGATAGAGCTAACCCTAATAGAGAGTGGCGGTTATCTCCAGAGGATGCAAAAAGACAGGGACAGATAGAAGAGCAGTATGCCAGCTATTATCAGCAACAGCTTGGGCAACATACTTATTTACGACGTTATTTATCGGCTCCTGTGTTATCCAATGATTATTCACCTTTTTTACAAAAAAGCATTAATCATAATAGTGATTGGTCAGTAACAGTGCCTCAAGGTGAATATTTTGTTTTAGGTGATAACTCAGATCGGAGTGCTGATGGACGTTATTGGGGTTTTGTACCAGATGCAAACTTAGCAGGCAAGGCTGTATACATCTGGATGCATAAAAAGCCAGGACTTAACTTCCCAACTTTCTCTCGTAATGGTCAAATTGATTAATAGAGTGATTTAAACTGACGAAGTGTTAAACTGACGCATGAGATGTCAAAAATACTGGCAGTATTAGGTCAAATACTGCTAGTATGTCAAATATAATTTTAGTTAAATTTTTATCATGCTTATATATAATATCTTAAAGTTTATATATAACAGAACAGTTAAAGAGCTATGAGAGAGTATATTATGAATTATACTGTCAAGACAGTGGCACAAGCCACTACTTCTTCAGTTATTCAGTCACAGCGTGGTGCTAGTGTCAGTGGGATTGTATTTTTTGTCTTAGCACTGGGTGTCTTTGTCAAGCTGGCGATAGCCATCTTGCCAGCGCAGATAGGTAATTATCAGTTTAATAAAACAGTGGCAAATGAGCTTAAAAAAGCGAATGACAATAAAGAAAGCTCTCGAGAGTTTATGCAAAACTTATCACAGCAATTAAGTTTAAATGCAGATTATAGTAGTAAACCTGAAGAAATGTTGACGTTTACAAATAATAAGACTGGTAGTCTGGCTGTACGTTCTAAATATGAAGTGGTAAATAACTTCTTTGGGAATGTGGATATTGTTAATCGTTTTGAGAAAGACATTACCATGAATGATGCAAAATAGGGTAGATACATACAGTTATATTAGACTTGGTTATTTCAAATAGTATAGATATATCGTTTCGATTAAATTAATATCTCAAGTCATTAGAGTATGCTTTGTCTATTTTCATCTTATTGTTTATATAAACAATATATTAATCTTAATAATATAACATAATGATGAACCATGATGCTTCCTGTCTCACATTGATGAGGGGAGGCATCACTTTATTTCATGATTTGATTTATAGTTTTATTCTCTTTTACTTAAAGTTACATACTATGTCATTACATAAAAAACCGCCAGCTTCTGCGCCTAGCCAATCATTTTATGATTTTGCTCATAGTCTAGAGGTATTATCACATAACTTGGGCTATGTTTTTACAGACCAAAGTTTGCCTCGACTAGCATTAACGCATCGTTCATTTGATAGTAAGAAAAATTATGAGCGTTTGGAGTTTTTAGGAGATGCGCTGTTGGGGGTTATTATTGCAGAAGCGCTCTACTTTCAATATCCTAACCAAAATGAAGGACGACTGACTCGCATGCGAGCTACACTGGTACGTCAAGAGTCTTTAGTCATTGTTGCACAACAGCTAGCTTTATCAAATCATTTAATACTTGGTGTTGGTGAGCGTAAGGGTGGTGGACGACAGCGAGCCTCTATTTTAGCAGATGTAGTAGAGTCATTGATTGGTGCGATTTATTTGGATAGTCAGAGCATTGATGTAGTAAAAGCCTGTGTGCTACGATGGTTTGAGCCATTAATCAATAATGTGAATGATCAGCAAGTACTTAAAGATGCAAAAAGCCGATTACAAGAATGGTTGCAAGGTAAACAGATGCCATTGCCTGTATATCAGCTATTAGAAACACAGGGTAATGCCCCTCATCAGGTGTTTGTGGTGTCTTGTCATGTATCTTTAGAGAACTGTCCGGATGTTGTTGCCTCTGGTGAAAGTCGACGAATCGCTGAACAGAAAACAGCAGAATTAATGATTAACCAGTTAAATAAACTGACTAAATAGCTAAATGTGCAATATATCGGGGTTATGAGTCATAATAGCTTGTAATCCTATCCCATACAATGTTCAATTTATAACATTCAATTTAATATGAGTTTAAGATTATATGGATAACAATACAGTAAATGAGCAAGCCATTTCAGCATTCTTTGATGGCGAATCAGACAGTGCGTTACCAGATGGGTTTAAGTCAGGTTATGTGGCGATTGTGGGTCGACCAAATGTTGGTAAATCTACTTTAATGAATCATTTATTGGGGCAGAAACTATCTATTACCTCGCGTAAACCGCAAACGACTCGTCATCGTATCCACGGGATATTAAGTACTGATAACATGCAAGCGGTATTTGTGGATACACCAGGTATTCATGGTAATGAAGTACGTGCCATTAATGAGAGAATGAATAAAGCGGCTACCTCAGCATTGGTTGATGTGGATTTAGTATTGTTTGTTGTTGATGCTGATCAATGGCGAGAAGATGATTTATTAACATTAGAGAAAATAGGGCAGACAGATTTGCCTGTCGTATTGGTTATTAATAAGGCAGATACGATTAAAGATAAAGGTAGTATTTTACCTTTGATTGAAGACTTTCATGAGAGTTTTGACTTTGCGGATATTGTGCCAGTTTCTGCTTTAAAAAATCAAAATTTGGATAGATTGCGTTTGGTTATTGAGTCGCATCTGCCAGAAGGGATGCCTATTTATGATGTGAATCAGTTAACTGACCGTAGTGAACGCTTTTTAGCCAGTGAAATAATTCGTGAAAAGATTATGCGTCAAGCTGGTGATGAAGTGCCCTATGATTTGACGGTTCAAATCGATGAGTTTAAAGATGAGCCAGCCCATACTGACCCTAAAACAGGTAGAAAGCGCAAGGCTTGTACTTTTATTGATGCCACTATTTTTGTGGAGCGTAATGGACAAAAAGCAATTATCATTGGTGATAAAGGGCAACGTATCAAGCAGGTTGGAATGGAAGCGCGTCAAGATATGGAGCAATTGTTTGACAAAAAAGTCATGTTGACCTTATGGGTAAAAGTGAAGCGTGGTTGGTCAGATGATGAGCGTGCATTGAGTAGTTTAGGATATTAGCCCTTTTAAGATAGGTTATCTAAACCTTAATTAGGCAAAACGGATTATTCGTGCATGCGCAATGAGGCAATCAATGGTTATATTCTCCATCATAAACCATATCAAGAAAAGCGTGCCATCTATTATATATTTTCTCAGGAATATGGCCTGATTCATGGTATTGGAAAAAAGGGACTGCCATTATTTGTGCCACTTACCTTGTTTGCCTCTGGAAAAAAGTCACTAAAAACTCTACAACAAATTAATATTGCACAACTGACCCCGCCGTTGTTTGGGAGTAATCAATATGCTGGGCTATATGTCAATGAAATAACTCTACATCTATTAGCAGTAGAAGACATACAACCTCAGCTATATTGCGCTTATCAACATGTCTTAGCTTTGTTACGCACACCTCTAAACTCTTTTAGCCTGCGTTTGGCATTACGTCAGTATGAATGGTGTCTGTTTAGTGAACTCGGTTTTGCAATTGACTTTGTGCAAGATGCACAGGACGTATCTATTTGCGAAAATAGGAGATATACTTTTGAGCCAGAATCTGGATTTATTGGTATTGCTGAAACAGAAAAAAGCCTTGCTCAAAAGCCTTTAATAAAGCGATCACAAGTACCTATGCAGATTGTTGAAGGCAGTGATATTATTAAGATACAACAGGCTATCAATAACAGCATCCGCGGGGATGTTGATGCATCTATCATTGATGATGGTGCATTAGCTAGTTGGGGGATAGTACATCGGCAAATGATTGACCACTTATTTGATTATAAGCCTTTGCAAAGCCGAATTTTATGGCAACAATTGAGTCGTTATCAAATATAAGAAACCATAGAGTAGCAACCAAATAAAGGACATAAAATGTGTGCCTCAAATCATCAGCTAAAACAACAGCCTAAGACCTCCATTCACACTAAAGAAAAACTCACCCCAAGGCTTGGAGTAAACATTGACCATGTGGCTACTTTACGACAAGCAAGAGGAGTAGGTTATCCTGATCCTATACAAGCAGCTTTAGTTTGTGAGCAAGCAGGTGCAGATGGTATTACGCTACATTTACGAGAAGACCGCCGCCATATTCAAGATAGCGATGTCTATCGTATGGCGAAGTGTTTGAATATCCCAATGAATTTGGAGATGGCAGCAACATCAGAAATGGTAAAGATAGCATGTAGCGTTTCTCCCGAATGGGTTTGTCTTGTCCCAGAAAAGCGAGAAGAATTAACAACAGAAGGTGGGCTAGATGTTGACTCACAACGTGTATGGTTGACAGAAGTCATTAACAAACTACAGGTAGCGGGTAGTCAGGTATCACTATTTATAGATCCAGAACCACGACAAATCCAAGCATCTATAGACTGTGGTGCAGATGCGATTGAATTGCACACAGGGCGTTATGCTGAAGCAGTATTACAAAATGTGGCAGATATGGATAGCAGTGAGTGCTTGGATATACAAAGCCTATTAGAAACTTCAACTCTATTAGCAACTGAATATCAACGTATTAAAGATGCTGTGAATTTTGCTCATACTAAAAAAACATCTTTACTAGTCAATGCTGGACATGGTTTGACCCGTGATAATGTTTATCCCATTTCTAGTATTACAGGAATTCATGAGCTTAACATTGGTCATGCCTTGATTGCCGATGCTGTGTTTTTGGGATTGATGGGCGCAGTTGGTGCTATGAAAGAGGCTATGTGTGGTAGATAAGGTAATTTTTTGGCTACAAGGTAGGGACTGTTGAACTTTCACCCCACTAGGCTAATATCTACAAGGGATATAGTTGCTTTTTACTTTCATGTAAAAATTGGTTCAATTTGCCTTATTCTGTGTTCATGAACTTGTTAATATCCTGCTGTTATTCACAAAAGCTACCTACGTTCATTGCCTTGACTAAGTCACTGTTTGTTAAAATCAGTATCTCAATTTTTCCTATGAAGATGAATGTTTAACAGACTCTAGCTATTGTTAGTCATATATGATTAATTTTTAATATCTTGCTAAGCTAAAATCATGTTGGGCAGTCAGATGGATGTATAGAATTTGGTTTATATTTGATACCACCCAATTTATTAAAGCTCACAATATACTTATAAGTATTGCTAGCGTTATTAGGACAGTATTTAATATGACCAAAATGACCACGTGGTAATCCTGAATCTGCAAAAAACTTAGCATAGTGACGATTAGCGGCAGCTCGTAGATAAACATGCCCATAATTTAAGTTTAATTTTTTTATTAAAAAAAGAGAGTCTCTGCCCGCATCATAAATATGATTATCATTTAAATCACTAAAAACAATGAGGCGATTTTGCGCATTGCGGTTACACTGATTATGTATATTAGCTAGACACATAACGACGTGCTGGTGGCGAATAAAACTCTCTACTTTTGCTGTTCGGATAGCAGAATGTATCTGATTATGAGCACTTTTGGCTTCTGATTTATGTAAATAGTCTTGAAAATAAGGTGTTGCTATCGTTACAATGATAGAAATTACTATGATAACAACTAACATTTCTATTAAGTTAAAACCTACTTGTTTAGATGATCTATTGTGGTAGGAAAAGGATTGATAAATAGGTTTATGTTTTTTCATAAAAATTTAAGAGGGGAAATGTAACACAAATCATAGTAGAAATATAATTGTTATGTCAACTAATGTTTCTTTTAGTATTTTTTTCTAACACAATATAGAAGACAGCAATAAACTATATTAGAATACTAATTGAAGTTGATGAGTTTGGTAACTTTATACGTCACCTAGTAAAAAATAAGTTGTAAACTATATCAATAATCGCTAAGCTATCAGTTGATACTGCAATTTGATAACATAAATTTGTAGCTAAGTTTTGTTAAATTAACAATCTGTTGTTAAAATAGCGAAACAATTAAACTATCCTTTGGAGGACATCCATGAAATTAAATAAAATTGCTCTAGCAATAGTTGCAGCTGCTGCAGCTCCTATGGCAGCAAACGCTGGTGTTACGGTTAGCCCACTGTTACTAGGCTATCACTACACTGGTGAGGCACATGATGAACAGCGTGAAGTATTGCGTACTGGTAAAACATTAGAAACTGGTAAAAACCCTGATATTCCAGTAAATGGTGGTATCGCTCAAGAAAGCGGTTTGTATACTGGTGCCGCACTTGGTATCGAATTAACACCTTCTACTCAGTTCCAAGTTGAGTATGGTGTGTCAAACACTGACGGTCAAGCATCTGAGAAATCAGCAAAAAATCCTCAAAATCGTTTTGATGTAGAGCAAGAAACTATCTCTGGTAACTTCCTAATCGGAACGGATCAGTTCACAGGTTATAATCCTAGCTCATTCCGTCCTTACGTATTAGTTGGTGCTGGTCAGTCAAAAATTAAAGTTGAAAACCAACGTGATTACAATGCTAATGCTACTAGCCAAACTGGTAAATCAGGTAAAATTGACGCAGGTACAGAAGTCGCTGAATCAAAAGATACCATTGGTAACTTAGGTCTTGGTGCTATGTATCGTGTAAACGATGCTCTAAGCCTACGTGGTGAAGCTCGTGCGATTCATAACTTTGATAACAACTGGTGGGAAGGTATGGCATTGGCAGGTCTAGAAGTTGTTCTAGGCGGTCATTTACAGCCAGCTCTTGTTGTACCACCAGTTGAGCCTGTTGTTGAAACAGTTGCTCCTGTAGTACCTGTTGCACCACCAGTTGTTGTTATTGAAGATCAGCCAGAAGTTATTGTTGATACTGATGGTGATGGTGTTATTGATGCTAATGACAAGTGTCCAAACACTCCAAGAAATCTTGTTGTTGATGCAGACGGATGCCCAGTTCCAATCGAAATCACTGAAGATTTAGAAATGGAATTGCGTGTATTCTTTGATAATGATAAATCAAACATCAAACAACAGTTTGTACCAGAAATTGCTAAAGTAGCAGAAAAAATGCGTGAATATCCAAACGCTACTGCGAAAATTGAAGGTCACGCTTCTAAGACTGGTCCATCAGCTCGCTACAACCAGCGTCTATCAGAAGCACGTGCTATGGCAGTTAAGTCAATGTTGACTAACCAATATGGTATTGCTCCTTCTCGTTTGACTACTATTGGTTATGGCTATAGTCAACCAATCGCACCAAACGATACTGAAGAAGGTCGTGCTATGAACCGTCGTGTTTATGCGGTTATTACTGGTAACAAAACTGAAGTTGTAGAGCAAACTAAAGACATGCAAGTTAACTAATCTATTAATATTACTACCCGTAGTATAGATAGTTTTAATTAACAGTCGACTGTAGATTGCTCTTTAATCATCAAGTTGAACTGATGCGGTGATTAGAGATACAACTCCAGCCTATCAAAAAAGACCATCTAGTTTCTAGGTGGTCTTTTTTATTGTGTCACTGTGTGATTTCTATGTTATTGCAACTTTACAATCGGTTTAAATGATTAATTGTTATGGTCAAATAATGATTAAATGCTCATAATTAAATGATAATGATATTGCGCTGTACTACCTATAAAAAGCTTAACAGCCCTTAATAACTGAATATATTTGTCTAAAAATGAACAAAGCATACCGATAGTCATTATTTTGTATTATAAAAGTGATATACTTACCCGCTGAAGAATCCCTCAATATTGCTTTTTCTTTATCTGGAGCTTTATCCTTTCTAGAAGCAATAAAACTCAAGCTAATCGTTCTTTGGGTCTAGTATAGACCACTGCATAGTAATGTTTACATTTCAAATGTCGATGATTTGAAGAGTTTAGAGAAATTCATACAGTTTTATTTTCAACAATTTTTTAAAGTATTAGGTCATTTATGTCAAACAAAATCGAACATTTGCGTAATATCGCTATTATTGCTCACGTAGACCATGGTAAGACTACGTTAGTAGATAAGTTGCTACAGCAATCAGGAACACTGGGTGAGCGCGCAGGTGAGATTGAGCGAGTAATGGATTCCAATGCACTTGAGCAAGAGCGTGGTATTACCATCTTATCTAAAAATACTGCTATCAAGTGGTTTAACCCTAAAGATGATATTGAGTATCGTATTAATATCGTAGATACTCCCGGACACGCCGATTTTGGTGGTGAAGTAGAGCGTGTTATGTCCATGGTTGACTGTGTTTTGCTATTGGTTGATGCTGTTGATGGTCCAATGCCTCAGACACGATTTGTGACCCAAAAAGCCTTCGAAAAAGGGTTAAAGCCAATTGTAGTGATTAACAAAGTTGATCGTCCTGGTGCGCGCACTGATTGGGTAATGGATCAGGTATTTGACTTATTTGATAATCTGGGTGCAACAGATGAGCAACTAGACTTCCCGATTGTTTATGCATCAGCATTAAATGGTGTTGCTGGTTTAGAGCCAGATAATCTAGCAGAAGATATGACACCACTGTTTGAAACGATTGTTAATATTGTGCAGCCACCTCAAGTTGATGTTGATGGTCCGTTTCAGATGCAAATCTCTAGCTTAGACTATAATAGCTTTGTTGGTGTTATTGGTATTGGTCGTATTCAGCGTGGTTCTATTTCAACGAATACACCTGTGACTGTCATTGATAAAGATGGCAATAAACGCAATGGTCGTATTTTAAAAATCATGGGTTATCATGGTTTAGATCGTGTGGATGTGAGCAGCGCTCAGGCAGGTGATATTGTTTGTATTACAGGTATTGATGCACTGAATATTTCTGATACGATTTGTGATCCATCAACAGTTGAGGCGCTACCAGCATTAACCGTAGATGAACCAACTGTTTCAATGACTTTCCAAGTAAATAATTCACCATTTGCTGGTCGTGAAGGTAAGTTTGTGACTTCTCGTAATATTCGTGAGCGTTTAGAGCGTGAATTGATTCATAATGTGGCATTAAGAGTAGAAGATACAGATTCTCCAGAGAAATTTAAAGTTTCTGGTCGTGGTGAGCTACATCTTTCTGTTTTGATTGAAAATATGCGTCGAGAAGGTTATGAGCTTGGTGTTTCACGTCCTGAAGTTATTGTAAAAGAGATAGATGGTCAGCTACAAGAGCCTTATGAAAATGTGATTTTTGATATCCAAGAAGAGCATCAAGGTGCAATTATGGAGCAGGTCGGCTTACGCAAAGGTGAGATGACTGATATGCAACTTGATGATAAAGGACGTATGCGCATTGAAGCAACGATGCCAGCTCGTGGTTTGATTGGATTTCGCTCAGATTTCTTAACCATGACATCAGGTACAGGTATTTTGACATCAAGCTTCTCACACTATGGTCCTCAAAAAGTAGGTGATGTGGGTGGTCGAGTTAATGGTGTTTTAGTTTCTATGACCAATGGTACTTGTTTGGGCTATGCTTTATTCAACCTTCAAGAGCGCGGTAAGCTATTTGCTGAACCACAACTTGAGGTATATGAGGGTATGATTATTGGTATTAACTCTCGTAGTGATGATATGGTAGTGAATCCAACCAAAGCCAAGCAGTTGACTAACGTACGTGCCAGTGGTACGGATGAGGCATTAACATTGACACCAGCAATTAAGCTGACTTTAGAGCAGGCACTTGAGTTTATTGAGGATGATGAGCTGGTTGAGGTCACACCGAAGTCTATTCGTCTGCGCAAACGCTATTTAACTGAAAGTGAACGCAAGCGTCATGGGCGTAAAAAAGAAGCCTAAATGAAATTCGTTTACATTTCTTTACTTTATTGTTAAAAATTTTTTATAGAATACACTATATTACTAATATGTATTAGTAGATTAAGGATTAATGGAATGCCCTTAGTAGTTTTAAGGCGTATTTTGTTGGTCCTTTTTTAGTATAGTGAGATAAATGATAAAACAGTTGCGCACGTAACTTGCTGTCTGTATCTGTATGAAAAATCAGCTACTACTTATGCTTGTTTGTTTGTACCAGTTTTTATATATGTTCCACTATAGTATTAACAATCAGTTATTTAAAGGTAGTAGTTATTATGAGTATGATGTCAGAATTTAAAGAGTTTGCTTTAAAAGGTAACGTCATGGATTTGGCAGTTGGTGTTATTATCGGAGGAGCATTCGGTAAGATTACCACTTCTTTGGTTGAAGACATTATCATGCCATTGGTATCATTCATTGCAGGTGGTGAGTTAGACTTCACTAATATGTTTGTTATGTTAGGTGATGCACCAGAAGGTGTTGCACATACCTATGAAGCTTTGAAAGAAGCGGGTGTGCCTATGCTAGCATATGGTAATTTTATTACAGTATTGATTAACTTTGTTATCTTAGCCTTTATCATCTTTATGATGGTGAAAGCAATGAACAATATGCGTAGAAAGCAAGAAGCTGAGCCTGAAGCACCAGCTGAGCCTTCAGAAGAGGTATTATTACTTCGTGAGATCAGTGCTAAGTTAAATAAATAAGACTTATCATTGATTAAATATATTGATAAATAGATAGAGCATAATAGTAAAAAGGCTAACCTAAGTGGTTAGCCTTTTTATGTTGTCCTGTCCTAATATAAGTATATAGAACAGGATATGGGAATAAGTAGTAAAAGTGGTAATGTGGGTGACTATAATTAAAAAATGACTAAACAGCTGTTACCCTCATACGTTGTATCACTTTATGCTATACAATCGTATTGTCTACCATAGGTCATTTATATTTGTCTTACTGTTTTTGGGGCTATTGTGGTAAGACCACAACGTTGTCATTTGTATTGATTAGTACTTCAGAAGGTCGATCGACCACAATACGAACAACATTATCATTTTTATTTGCTTCTTGCGATTTATAGTAGTTATCTTCAGCAACGGTACATCCAAGACAACGATTCATTGCTTGCCAAGGTTCGACAACAAGTTTTTGCTGGGCTTGTTCATGGTTGCCACCAATAATTGAGAAAGGTAGGCTGACGACATAAGCAGCAGTACCAGCAACAGCATTGACTAATTGAAGAGGCTTGCCGACGACAGTATCAACGACCATGGTGTCATAGCTAGGTCCAAAATCTGTTTCATCAATTTCGATGGCAGCAGTTGCAGGTGCTGTACTAGTAATCATGAGTCCAACACTTAGTAGTGCGGTACTTAGGGTATGTTTTAGGCGCATATTAAATCCTCAACTTTGGAATATATTGGTAGAATGTTGGTTTTTATGTTCTATTGCTAAATTAGGTTAGCTGGGTATGATTAATGATCCAAGTTGCTCTATATGTGTGGATGTTATCAATATTCAGTTATGATTTTGTTAGACAATAGAAATATAATGGTAATAAAGCTATTAAAGCAAGTTCAGCACAGATAATCAAGCATGTTCGATGACTATAAGCTATCTGTTGTTGGATATGGCTGACAAGTGGAGCAAAAAGTACTGGCTCGTCCTGTAATGGTGACTTTATCGATAAGATTGCTACATTTGGGACAGCTTTGGTTGTGTTTGCCATAGATATGTAGTGTTTGTTGAAAGTAGCCAGTTTGTCCACTGGAGACGGTAAAATCTTTTAGGGTTGAACCGCCTTGTTGTATGGCATTTTTTAGGATAGTTTTAATATTATCTACCAGTATTTGTAACTGAGCCAGTGTTAATTGATTGGCTGGAATAAGTGGATGAATACCAGAGAGAAAAAGGCTTTCTGTGGCATAGATATTACCAACACCAACGACAAACTTTTGATCCATGATGACTGATTTGATAGGTCGAGAAACCTCTCTTTTTTTATTGTGTGTGCTTTGAATCTGGGTTGATTGTGGATGAATGAGTGCGTATAGATACTTAGCATTAAACTCTGTGGTTAGGGGTTCGACTGCCAGTGATGATAGAAGTTTATCAGCATATTCATCGTACCAGAGGATAGCACCAAAGCGCCGAGGGTCATGGTAGTGTAGTTGCCTAGGTACATTCTGTGTATCTATAAACTGCATGATGACATGGTCATGTTTGCGTTTTTGGGTATGCTGTGGATATTGTTGAAGACTACCGGACATGCCTAAATGAATGATTAGTCTTTTTTCAAGGGCATCCTGATCATGTGAGCTTGTATTGTTGTGTTGATATGCTTTATTTGGGTGGAAATATAAAATCAGATATTTGGCACGACGGTCAATGTGTACCAAATAGTGGTTTTTTAAAGCATGCAAGTCTTGAGGTACTGCCCAGCGTAATTGTGTGCAATGTAGGTGAATGGTATTCAGTTTTGCACCAAGCAAAGGTTTTAGGCTGGTTTTTGTGGTTTCAACTTCTGGAAGCTCTGGCATAATCTGGTTAGTATTCAATTGAAAGTTATTTTGTAAATGATGCTAAGGGCTGTCATTCTATCTTTATGAGGATTTATACAGCTCGTCTGGCATGAATTACTCCGGGCTGTTGTTCTAGTTTCGCTAGTAGCTTGGATAGTTGAGATAATCCTGTTACTTCTATTTGGAACTTTAGATAGGCAATGTTATCTTCATCGCTATGTGTACCAACACCTCGGATATTGACACTTTCATTATCAATAACTTGCGTTAGGTCTCGTAACAGACCTCTGCGGTCATATGCTTCTATACAGATTTCAACAGGCTGATAGCTGGTGTTTTGGGCAATCCACGCTGCACGGATTTCTCGTTCAGGTTCTCGTTCAATGAGGCGTGCATATTCAGGACAGCCTCTATTGTGAATGCTGACGCCATTACTTAGGGTAACAAAACCTGCAATAGGTTCACCTTGTACGGGTTGGCAACAGTTAGCTAAGCGTAACTCAATATTATCTAGTCCATCAACCCGTATTTTATAAGCATCAATTCGACCTGTAGCTCTAGGATGGACACTGGGTGTAAAGTCTTGTTCGTCTTGCTCCGGGGCTAGGTCAAGTTCGCGTGAGATATGCCCAGTGAGCTGGTGTATTCCAATATCCCCAGTGACCAACCCAACTAAGATATCATCGGCATTGTTAGCATTAAAATATTGGGTGTAGTTGTTTAAATTAACACTATTGGGATGTACAGAGAGACGCCCTAATTCTTTGGCAAGCATCTGCTTACCTATCTCTAGATTCTTATCTCGGTCTTGTTTATTGAACCATTGCCGTAATTTTGAGCGTGCTCTATTGGTATGAATATAACCAAGAGATGGGACAAGCCAGTCTCGATTTGGTTCACGAGATGATTTGGTGATGATTTCGACTTGTTCACCTGTTTTAAGCTGATAGGTGAGAGGGACGTAGCGTTGATTAACACGGGCGGCTTGTGCGCAGTTGCCAACTTGGGTATGTACATAATAGGCAAAATCTAGGACAGTGGCTCCTTTTGGAAGCTCAGTGATATCTCCATCACGACTAAAAACATAAATGCGCTCTAGCTCACTAAAATCAACAGCTTGTTCTTCTTCATCAAGATTTTGTTGCTCGTTATTAATATTTTCTGGGTCATTGTCGGGATTTAGGAGTTTATTATCCCCACTAGAAATTAATAGTTGGCGTAGAGAGCTGATTTTTTGATTAATATATTGATTGTTTTTATTTTTTAATCCCTCTTTATAGTTAACATGCGCACACATACCTAATTCAGCTTCAAAGTGCATATCATGGGTGCGAATTTGAATTTCTAAGGATTTATTTTCAGCAATGACGGCAGTATGTAGTGAGCGATAACCATTTGATTTGGGATTAGTAATGTAGTCATCAAATTGATCAGGAATATGTCGCCATAGACCATGTACTAACCCCAAAACATGATAGCAATCTGCTGTGGTATTTACGAGTACACGCAATGCGCGGATGTCATACAGTTGCCCAAAGGAAAGACCTTTGAGCTTCATTTTGCGATAAATGGAGTATATATGTTTGACTCGTCCGCTTACTTCTCCCATGATGCCGGCATTATCTAGTGCTTGTATGAGCTGTTGTTCGACACGTTCAATATATGCTTCACGCTCACTGCGTTTTTCAGATAACAGGTTGGCGATTTCTTTATAACGCTCAGGGGCAAGATAACGAAATGCTAAGTCTTCAAGTTCCCATTTGATTTGTGCAATACCAAGCCGGTGTGCAAGTGGTGCATAAATGGTCATGACTTCACGTGCGACACGTTGTTGTCTCTCTGGTGTGGCAAATGATAACTCACGCATGGCAAAGGTGCGCTCAGCAAGCTTGATAAGTACAACGCGAACATCATTGGTCATGGATATCAGCATGCTATAAATATGCGAGAGTTGTTCACGTTGATTATTAACAAAGTGATCTTCTAGGCGTTTGTTATTTTCAAGGCTATCGGACAGTCTTCCCATAGCTAGTGTATTATCTACTAGGGTAGCTACATCATCGCCAAAATGTTTTTGAATTTGTTCTAATGATACCAGTTCAATACGGGCAGCACGATAGAGCATGGCTGCGATCAAGGCGTTTACATCCTGATATAGATAGGTCAGAATATCCGTCATGCCAATCCCTGTTAGATAGGCACTTGAGCGTTGACTTTCACTAAGGCTGGTGTGAGTTTGGGCTTGTATAAGCTCACAGGCCTCAGCAAGTTGAGGTATTTCGGTCATATTTACCCGTTGTGCAACAGCAGTAAGCCAAGCGGGTAAATCTATCATAATCTCATGAGCACCATAATCACTATCGCCGTCTGGGCTAGATGCAATATCTGAGTCATCTAAAGGTTGAGAGCGGTCTATTTTGGTAGTGAGCTTGGTGGTGCTAAGCTGTTTTTTGACATCTTCATGAATATTTGACGTTAAGCTATGCCACTGCGCTCGTTGGTTGGCAATGGCTTGAGCAGCTAAACTGGCGCTATCCTCTGAGGCGGTTTGTCCATCAACTAGGGGAAGACCTTCCCGAATTTTGACCACTATCTACTCCTTTGGGGCAGTAACTTATATAAGTATATTCATTCTAATGCTTTTTCAATACTAAACTTGCTAGTTTTGTGGCTATTTATATGAATGTTATTATCATTTTTACTTGTGTTTGGAACATGATATTTAGATATTTAAAGATAGGGTTGCCATAATATTCATAAGTTTAGCATTCAATTATTCTAAATAGTTATACTAACTGTACTCAGAAATGAGTTCAAGGTTATTGATGTGAATGAATGTTAGGAAAATGTATGTTGCATCTAAGAGATGGTGATGATAACGATCAATTTCAAGGCTTTTTATTAATGCCATTTTTGAATAGTAAAAACAAAATAAGCAGGATAATGAGGTAGGTTAGATTTATCCATTACCATTAAGCCACTTATTTTGTTTTTATCTGTCAGTTTTGTCTATTCTACTTTTTCAAAGCGTGCAATGGATTCCACATGCCCTGTGTGGCAAAACATATCCATCACCCCTGCGTGAGTAAGTTTGTAACCTTGCTCAAGTAGGGCTTTGGTATCGCGAGCAAGGGTGGCAGGGTTGCAAGAGACATAGACAATGCGTTTGGCGTTAAAGTTAGGTAGATATTGCATGACTTCCCACGCACCAGAGCGAGGCGGGTCAATTAGCAAGGCATCAAAGCCTTGTTTTGCCCAGACTTGTTCGGAGAAGTCTTGGGTCAAATCTTGGCTATAAAATTCGGTGTTGGTCAGTCCGTTGCGTTTGGCGTTATCGCTGGCACGAATGGTCATGGCATCTGAGCCTTCTACGCCAATTACTTTACCTGTTTCTCCGACTAATCGTGCTAAAGGTAGGCTAAAATTCCCCAAACCGCTAAATAAATCTAGCACCCGTTCACCTGCTTTTAGCTCTAATAAGTCGCAAGCCAGTTTGGTCATTTTACGATTAACCGATAGATTAACTTGGGTAAAGTCGGTAGGAATAAATTCATAAGTCAGGTCAAAGTCAGGCAGTTGATAGTACAAACGCCCAAACTGCTGGCTCATGTTGTCATCATCGGTTAGTTGTACTCGCTGGATACTGTCTGCCCCTTTAGGCTGTAGATACAGTTGCCATTGACGCTCGGTAAAAAAGGCTTTAAGTTTGTTAATGTCAGCATCGGTTAGCGGTTCAAGGTGGCGGACAATGAGGGCGACAGGTTGATTACCATCAGGTAAATCAGGCAAATACTCTCCCATTGCCAGCTCTAGTTGGGCGATATGGTTGCGAGCCTCAAGGGTGGTAATGAGCTGTTTTAGATTTTCGATTTCAAAGCCAATGCGTGGGTCAAGGATATGACATTCGTTTAATTCAGCAAGAAAGTTGCTTGAGCGTTCTCGAAAGCCAACCAAAGCGGTGTCTTTTTTCACCACATAACGCACACCCATACGGGCTTTGGTACGGTAGCCTAGACGGTCGCCAATGATGGGGGCAAGCCAGTTTTCTGGGGCAATGTCGGCTTGATGTTGTAACAGTTCGGCTAAAACGGATTGTTTAAATTTGATTTGCCCATCGGCTTGCCAGTGTTGCAGTGAGCAACCGCCACAAACGCCAAAATGTGGACAAGGGGGTGTTTGCCGTTCAGGATTGGGGTTGGCAATCACTTCGATTGCGTCACCTTCCTCAAAACTTTTTCGGCTATTGGTAAGCTGTACTTTGACCGTTTCATTAGGTAGGGCAAAGCTAACAAAGACTTTTTTGCCATGTTTGTCGCTTTGGTGTTCAGGCTGTGAGCCATACACTGCCACGCCACGTCCATCATGCGATAGCCCATCAATGTCAAAGGTGACGGGGTCAGCGTCTTTTAAGCGTTTGCGTACCCGAGCAGAAGGCTTGGATTTTTTCTTGCTGGGGGGTAGGGTGATGTTTTTTGCATGGTGTGCAGGTGGGGTCGGGGCTGTTTTGGTCATAGGGGCTGGGCTGTCAATCATGATGGCTTGGCTTTTGTTAGGGTGAGTAAATGTGTTAGCTAAAAGCTGTGCGTATGATAACTGAAAAAAAGTTATTTTAAAGGGTTAATTTTGGCTGGTTGCAATACGATATCAATTACATTTGCCAACTGTCCAAAAATCCTTGATGGGTTAATGAACCGTCAGTATTGGTCAGAGTTTGCAAATATTGCTGGGTAAGGGCTTGCCACTGCTCAAAGCTGTCGGGGGTGAGTGTGCCTTGCAATAATTGCCAGCGTAAATACAGTAACCATGTATTAATGACATCACTTTCACAATAGGTAGTCAGTGTGTGCCAGTCTTGGTTTTGTACTAAGTCCACCACCATTGAGCCATCAACGTCTTGTTTTCCTGCCAGACCACAAAGGCTTGCGACCACATCAAGCTGTTGACGGGTCGATGCCCCATACATGGATAATTTATCCATCAAGTCGATATGACGGGTATGATAGCGGTTGGTGTAGTTGTTGTATTTGTAGCCATCATGGAACTTGTCATTAAAAAAGGCAGGGGCGGTGAGCTTATGGTGCATGGCTCGGTATTGCATGACAGGAATATCAAAACCGCTACCATTCCAACTGACAATATCAGGCAGTTTGTTGAGGTCTTTTTCAGGGTCAAAAATATTAAAAAAGGTGCTGATAATCTCAGCCTCGCTATGCTCATTTAAGGCAAACGACTTTAGGCGAAATCGTTGCTGTTTGCTATCAACCCATAATAAAGATAAACAGGCAATTTTATGCAATGGCAGACGCATAAAGGTGCTGTTTGCCTCCTGCTGACGGATGGCTATCAAGGCGGTAAGAGCGTCTGCCTCTGATAATGAGGTAAGCTGTGGGTATAAGCGTTTGCCAGAGTCCACATCAGGTATGGTCTCAATATCAAAAATTAAGATAGGCTCTGGCAAGTTAAAGCGTGAGTTGTTATAAGAGTTATTCATCATCATTCACACTATATAACCCTGTAGATAGATAACGGTCACCACGGTCGCAGACGATAAAGGCAATCACTGCATTGGGATTGTCCTGCTGGATTTGTTTGGCAACTTGTAAGGCTGCCCAAGTAGCGGCTCCTGATGATACCCCTGCCAGAATACCTTCGGTTTTGGCAAGTTTACGCATATATACTTCGGCGGTGTGTTGGTTGACATCAATCACACGGTCAACCACACTGGCGTCAAAGATTTCAGGGCGATATTCTGGTGACCAACGGCGAATCCCTGCTATTGAGGCATTTTCATCAGGTTGCAAACCAATAACCTGAATGTCAGGGTTTTGCTCTTTTAGGTATTTTCCTGTGCCAGAGATGGTGCCTGTTGTCCCCATTGAGCTGATAAAATGGGTGATCTTACCGTCAGTTTGTTGCCACAGCTCAGGACCTGTGGTTTCGTAATGGGCGGCACTGTTATCAGGGTTAGAAAATTGGTTTAGGATAATGCCTTTGCCTTCAGCTGCCATTTGTTCGGCTTGGTCACGTGCCATCTCAATGCCACCATCGACTTCAATCAATGTCGCCCCATACGCTGCCATCGCGTCTTTACGCTCTTGGGTTGAGTTGGCAGGCATAAACAAAATCATCTCATAGCCACGCATGGCAGCCACCATCGCCAAAGCAATGCCTGTATTGCCACTGGTTGCTTCAATTAAGGTATCACCCGGCTTGATGTCGCCACGTTTTTCGGCTTGCAATATCATATTAAAAGCGGGACGGTCTTTGACTGAGCTGGCAGGATTGTTGCCCTCAAGTTTGGCTAATAAAGTAACACTATTCGCAATCCCTTCACTTTGGGGCAGACGCTGTAGAGCGACTAAAGGTGTATTACCCACGCAGTCTGATAAGGTAGTGATTTGTGAAGTGAAGTTTGATAATTGCTTATTAGTTGCAGTGTCATTTTGTGTCATGGTAGTCATGTCTCAGTATGTTCAATGTGTGTTTTGGGCATTTGGATACATTGCTACATTGCCCATATATAAAGTAACGATATACATATGTACTAGAATATATGTATTGGATTGATGGTTACGGATTGACTATAATGAGGTGGATTATAACATTTTGCAGTCGGCTAGAGGATAGCTGTAACACATTAAATCATTTAGGAGAAATACATATGCTCTGATATTCAGACTCTATATTTCATCTGACTCATCGTAAATAGTACATTAAACTGAGAAAATTAATGAAGACATTGAAAGTAGGTAACGGTTTTCTATCTCTAACCCTAGATAAAGCGTTAGAGAGAGCCACTGATGGAGACTACATTCAGTTAGCTGCTGGACAATATCAATTAAATACCACAATTACGAAGAGTGTTACATTTCTTTCTGAGAATGAAGACGATATTGCAACTATAACAGGGGAAGTTGTTGTTGAGCTGGCTGAATGTGTGTTTAAGCAGATTCGCTTTAATAGCTCAAAGCTTCAAGATGAAGGAGAAAAGAAGTTAATCTTGGCTAATAATGCTAGGATTGTGTTTGAACAGTGTTGTTTTTTTAATACAGGAGCAGTATCGGCATTAGGTATCAGTGCTGTTGGTTCATACATTCAGATAAGTAATGGTCATTTTCTTGGATTAAATAATCACTGTGTGACTGTGGGTGCTGGAAGTGAAGTATATATTGAGCACACTGTGTTTGATAAACAAGCTGAGATGCCTGCCATTTATATTGAAAGTTCACAGCTTAATATTAGCCATTGCCAATTTACCCATAATGATAGCAATGCCATCAAAGCGGTAGGAAATAGCCAGCTTAGTATTTTAGGTTGTGAGTATGAATCACTAAACTTTCCAGCTTTGGCATTTCATGCAGGCGTTCATGCTCAAATTGATTCATGTGGCTTTGAGGGAAACCAGAGCAATATTTTTTGTGAACAGTCTCAGCTGGTGATAAAAGACTGTCAGTTTGTTGGTATTCATAATAGCAGTGCATTGAGTGTGGTTGCTGGTAGTGATGTGCTGATTGAAAAGAGTAAGTTTCAGCAGTTGCACTTTAAGTGTGCTATCTGGGTGGATAACTCAAGTATTACGGTAAATGACTGTCATTTTGAAGACATCAAGACCAATACATTAAATGGGGTTGGTGACTGTCGCATTACGATTAATTGCTGTCATTATCAGGTACAGGGCTATCCTGCCTTTATTTTACATCAGCAAATGGCATTGTCAGTCACTGACTGTGTATTTGACCAAGTATTCTCCGTTTTGTTTGCTGAGCAATCACGACAAGTACATTTTACAGGCTGTCGGTTTGAGCATATTACGGAAGCTGTGGGTATTGAGGTTATCGGCAGTGAGCAGTTGGTTATTGAACAATGCTCATTCAACGATATTCAGAACTTTCCTGCCATAGGTGTTAGACATACACCTATCGAGATGAGCCATAGCCAGTTTTGCAATATCACCACCAATGCGCTTAATGTATCAGGTGCTTGTCATGTCATCTCTCATGATTGCCAGTGGAGTAGTGCGCAGTATCCTGCTGTATTCTTGGAAAATCAGGTAACCGCAGAGATTTATGACTCTGTGTTTAATGGTGATGCAGCCAGTATTGCTTGTAATAATGCTACGGTGATAGTGAATCACTGCCAGTTTTATGAGTTAAGTAGTGTTGCTTGTGTTTCTGTAGAAAATAACGCCAAGGCAAATGTTGTGGCGTGTCAATTTGAACACACTCCTAATGTCTATACTTGGGTAGCGATGAAAGATAGCTACATACGTATAGAAGACTGTACATTTCCAAGTAATGACTATTTGATTTATGCCTCAGAACAGTCCAAGGTAGAAGTACTGGGTCATGTTCTAGAGGATAGGCGTTATATTGAAGATAATGGTGGTCAGGTAATATTTTTATCCAAAGGCAGTATATCTAGCTACTTTGGCGATATTACGGAAGATAATTTAGCACCACAGCCTGATGATATTGCGACAGATATGGAGTCTCATTTCTCTAAAAGTGAAGATGTAGATAGTAAAAATGAGCTTCTTAGACAAAACTTGCAAGCACTAGATGAGTTGATTGGACTTAAAAGTGTAAAAGATGAAGTTAAGAAAATCATTGCATCTGTCAATTTTCAGCAGCGTCGTAAAGAGCAAGGCATTACTAGCTCGGTGATGAGTTGGCACTTAGTATTTACAGGCAACCCAGGTACAGGCAAAACCACCGTCGCTCGTATTATGGGGCAAATTTTCTATAGCTTGGGTGCATTGCCAGAAGATACCGTCGTTGAGGTGGATAGAGCGGACTTGGTGGAAGGCTATATTGGGCAAACAGCCACCAAAACTTTATCCAAAATTCAACAAGCAATGGGTGGTGTCTTATTTATTGATGAGGCCTATACCTTAGCAAAAGGTGGCAATGATTTTGGGCAAGAAGCCATTGATACTTTATTAAAACAGATGGAAGATCATCGTGATGAGTTTGCAGTGATTGTTGCAGGCTATACCAAACCAATGCAAAATTTTATTGAGTCAAACCCTGGGTTGAAGTCTCGATTTACACGCATGATTGAGTTTGAGGACTATAATGCCGAAGAGTTGATGCAAATCTTTGAAAAAATCCGTGAGCAAGAGTGTTTTGATATCTCTGAGGAAGGAAGACTGAAAGTTAAAGCGGTGATTGAAGCCATGTATCAAAGTCGTGATGACAGCTTTGGTAATGCACGAGAAGTACGCACATTGTTTAGTAAAATATATGAAGCATTAAGTTTAAGAGTCTTTCATCAAGGCATTGCTAATGACTATGATTCAAGTAAGTATGATACAAGCAGTCAGGATAATTATAAGATAGAAGAACAAGATGTTGATGCAGCCATTGCAGATATGGATATTGAGCTGGATGATAAAGAAGCACAAAGAGAAAAAATGCTGGATGAGGGTATGCAGGAGCTATCTGCCTTGATTGGGCTAGAGAATGTTAAATATGAAATTCATAAGTTGACTAATTTTATTCAGACACAAAAGCGTCGCAAAGAAGCTAACCTACCAGCATTGCCCATCAGTCTGCATTTGGTGTTTACTGGCAATCCGGGAACAGGAAAAACCACCGTCGCTCGTATTATGGGTAAGATTTATTATGGTTTGGGTCTACTGAATGCTTATCACGTGATAGAAACAGATAGAGCAGACTTGGTTGCTGAATATATCGGACAAACAGCGCCCAAAACTTTAGCAAAAATTAAGGAAGCAATGGGTGGGGTATTATTTATTGATGAAGCCTATTCTTTGATTAAAGCAGGTAGTGATTTTGGGCAGGAGGCAGTCGATACTTTACTAAAACAGATGGAAGATCATCGTGATAGTTTTGCAGTGATTGTTGCCGGTTATACCCAGCCCATGCAACGGTTTATCAAGTCAAACCCCGGACTTGGTTCACGTTTTACCCGTATTGTGGATTTTGAAGATTATCAGCCAGAAGAGTTGTTACAGATCTTTATTCATTTTAGCGAAAAAGGGTTATATCAGCTTAGTGAAGACGCACGCCAAAAAGCCTTGGATATGTTTACACAAGCTTATCAGTATAGAGATGAACACTTTGGTAATGGTCGCTTCGTGAGAACAGTCTTTGAGCAGACGATTGAAAAGCATTCAATGCGTATTATGAGTGACCCTAGTGCCGACTTGCAGCTGATTGAAGCGGTAGATATTCCTGAGTAATGATTCTATGGACAGATAATGGCTTATAAAAAACGCTTTGATTTTAGTAGTGCATATGGGCAGTTGATCTTATTGGTGTTTCTGCCCATCTGTGTATTGGCAGGTGTCGGTGCGATACTGGTCTTTTCTGAGACTAATGAAGCCGTCCGCTCAGAGCAAAGGGCATTGGCTGAGGCAGCGCTTATTCGCTATGAACCCATCGTGCAGCAGATGATGCCCATATTGGTTGAACAGAGGCACATAGAAGATGAGCGTAGTCAAAACCAAGAGCAGATACATAGCCTTTCGCACGGGTTGTCTGATGACTGGTTGCCACATTTATCAACGCCACCCCAAGAACAAAAAACCTTAGCCTCTACATCAACATCAGATAGTAATCATAGTGTGCAGAATGACGATGATGCTTCAATATCAGAAGAGCAACAGGCAACCATTAATCGCTTCCAACAAATCTTAGCCAATATTAATAAAGAAAACCATTTGCAACGTATTGCTGTTATTAGTGAGGCGGGGGAAGTATTGATTAGTACGGGCTATAAAAAAGATAGTCCTTGGGGAATATTTCCAACCAGTAGCACCTATGTTGAGAGTTTGAAAACATCAACAGGAACAGGCTATGGTAGCTTACTTGGTGAGTATGGTCAGCAAAAATACTGGTTGTTTGTGGATATGGATGATGAGCCGTTACTGATTGCTCGTTATCGCATTATTTTAGCACTGGTAGTCACAGGCTTATTTACTATTTTGATGTTGTTATTAAGCCTAAATATTTATGCTAAACGCTGGATAACGCCAGTTTATGAAATGCGCCTGTACTTGCAACGCTTAACCACCGAAAACTTATATCAGCCTATAGAGGTAGAGTCTAGCGGTGAGCTGAATCAATTACAACAAGACCTAGTTAAAGCACTACGGCGGATTCACTCAAGCTTTCAAGATCTTAAAAATCATGCTGAACAGACGGAAGATGATTTACGCTTAGCATTTGATGAGATGGAAATGCAAAATATCTCGATACGAAATGCTCGGGATGCGGCAGTTTCTACCAGCCAAGCAAAGTCTGCTTTTTTAGCGAATATCAGTCATGAGCTGCGCACACCACTAAATAGTATTGATGGCTTTATCAATCTTTTGGCTCGGCATGGCGACTTATCTGCTGAGCAAGACTTATATGTACAAACCATTCGTAAATCCTCAGCACATCTATTGGCGCTGGTGAATGATGTCTTGGACTTTTCAAAGATTGAAGCAGGTAAGCTGGTCTTAGATAAGCATGAGTTTAATCTATATGAAGCCATATATGAAGTGATGGATATGCTCTCTCCTGTAGCAGCTGAAAAGGGATTGCGCATGGCAGTGATGTTTTATGATGATGTCCCACAACATATTATTGGCGATGCGTTACGAGTCAAGCAGGTGTTGACTAATTTGGTGGGTAATGCGATTAAGTTTACAGATATGGGTGAGGTCGTGGTTCGGGTTAGTCTTGATGAAGGGATGATGACTACTGGACGTAATACAAAACCGATGGATAATCAACTGCTAATTACTGTACAGGATTCAGGAAAAGGTATTTCTGAGACTGCGCAAAAACAGTTATTTCGTAGTTTTAGTCAAGGTGATCCTTCCATCACTCGGCAGTATGGTGGAACAGGATTAGGACTGGTCATCTCAAAGCAATTGACTCGTATGATGGGTGGACATATTGGCTTTTATGATAATGAGCAAGCACAGCTTAATCAAAACTTGTCCAGAGACTTAATACATAATGGTCATAAGCTGACTCAAAAAGGATCGACGTTCTGGTTTACACTTCCTGCTAACTTAGATGTACTAGAAGCAGTTGAAAAAGAAGATAGCCAAAAAAGACAGTCTTTACCGCAACTGCGTCCATTGAGCGATAATATTGATAATCCCTTGCAAGTATTGATATGGATTGAGCACTTTGCCAGTCATCAGGTACTCAGCGCCTATCTACGTCCCCTGAATGTGACAGTCACACAGGCCAGCTCTTTGGCAGGTGCGTTAGAGTGGTTAAAAGAGAAAAATAATGCGTGGGATTGGGTAATCGTTGATGGTGGCAATGGTGAAGCTCAAGAAGACATGGCCGCCTTACTTAAACAAATTCGCTTGCATTACCAAGGTAAGCTGGCGATGTTTGGTTATCAAATTGCTCTGGATAACAACCTGTTGACCCGTTATCGGGCGCGTGCATTATATCAGCCACTTGATAAGCGCCAATTATATGCCATGCTAGATAGAAAAAGTCGTGGACAACAAGTGGTTGTTGATACACCTCGTTGGCAAGGCATCAAAGTATTGGCAGTTGATGACCATCTGCCTAACTTATTGGTTCTAGATGCTTTATTAACAGAGCTGGGTATAAAAGTCATCACTGCAAGCAGTGGCTTTGATGCCATTGAAGTCATTAGTAAACAGCAAGCCAGTGGTGCTGAAAAAGAGCGGATTGATTTGATTTTTATGGATATTCAAATGCCACGTATGTCAGGGCATGAAGCTGCACAACAAATTCGTAAAATTGAAACATCAGGAAAGCAGATACCTATTATTGCACTAACCGCACATGGACTGTCTGATGAGCGTGATAAGTTGATGAAAGTTGGCATTAATGACTATGTGGGGAAACCCATCAGTCAGCCACAGTTATTACAAATTTTGCAAAAGTGGTTGGGTCATGAGTCTAATGACGCAAATAAGCTGGCGCAAGAACCTCGCTTAGCTTCCCTGACAGAGACAGAGTCATTATTAGGGAAGTCAAGCAATCTTCAGGGTGATGCTAATAAGGCTAGGATAGCAGTACAATCTGGCAGTAATACCAGAAAAGATGAGAAATCCAGAAAGGATGATAAAGAAAGTTTAGCGGTATTTGATTGGCAAGATGCGCTGACTCGCTCGGCAAATAAACCTGAATTGGCAGCCAAACTGGCGTTAATGATGATAGATTCTGTTACGGATGAAATAAAGGCCTTGCAAGCAGCTTGGGATGAGCATGATAGGGCTGAGTTGGCACAAATTGCACATCGTATATTAGGTGCAAGTCGTTATACTGGTGTACCACAGTTACGCCAGTATAGTCAGGACTTTGAGGATAAGTGCTTACTGAATGTGCAACATACAACACCAGCCCAATTTACCATGCTACAACCCAAGTATGAAGCATTACTTGAGGCGTTATATCGCTTACAAGACTTGGATATTACAGAGTATAAAGAGCTGAGCTATCATAAGCTTAGTGAAAATGATATGACATGGAAAATGATTTAACTCAATGTTGTCTCAGTATTTTGATGACATCATGAGTATCACTAATGAATAAATAATAGGACATTTATGAAGAAAGTTACCCAGCATAGTTATCAGACATTAGCACTACAGCAAAGTGATGCGGTTTTGACCGTTACGCTCAATCGCCCTGATAAGAAAAATGCGATGAGTTTTACGATGGTTGATGAGCTGATTGCCGTTGCAAAGCAAATAAGACAACAAAAAGACATTCGTGCTGTGATTTTGACAGGTGCTGAGCAGACGTTTTGTGCTGGATTAGACTTGAGTGATTTGAATAATCCTAAAAATCAGCTATTTGCTGCTTGGGAGTTGATTAAGCCGTGGCAAAGTCTTTTTCAAAAAGTATGCCTTGTTTGGCGTGATGTGCCTGTACCAGTGATAGCTGCTTTACAGGGGCATTGTCTGGGTGCAGGGCTACAGTTGGCATTGGCAGCAGATATTCGGATTGCAACGCCAGAGTGTCAGTTGGCGGTGATGGAAGCCAAATGGGGGCTGGTGCCTGATATGGGGCTGACTCAGTCTGCCTTGGGCGTGGTTGGTGCAGATGTCCTCAAAGAGCTAGCGATGAGTGCGCGCATTATTCAGGGTGATGAGGCAAAGCAGCTAGGGTTGGTCACTCATATTGATACTGAGCCAATGGCACATGCACAGCAGTTAGCTGATGAGCTTTTGAGTCGCTCTCCTGATGCTGTGCTGGCAAGTAAGCGAGTGATTAATCGTATGTATGCGCAGTCAGCATGTACTTTATATCAAGAAAAAATGTGGCAGTTAAAGCTAATGCTGGGCTATAACCGTAAGCTTGCCCTAAAAAAAGCAAAAGATGCCGCCACCACTTTTCGACAACGTCAGTTTCATTAATATGCCATCATAGCTTTTATTAGATAGGCAGTAGACAACCAATTGATAAACGCTAATACTCTTAGGTTTGCTTTATGCCTTTAGAAGATTCTAAAAAATCTACTGAGATACCTACTCAGATAGACCCTTCTCAATCTACAGCATCTCCTACTTCTGATGCACCTTCTGTACCTACTAAATTTCCAGTAGTATGGGTGATGATACTGGGACTGATTATTGCCATTGGTCCTTTATCTATTGATATGTACCTGCCTGCGTTACCTTCAATGGCGAAGGACTTTGGTGTAACAACGGCTGTCATTGCAAATTCTGTCCCAGCTTATTTTGTGGGATTAGTGGTTGGTCAACTATTTTATGGTCCATTAAGTGATCGGGTAGGTCGTGTAAAGCCTTTATATTTTGGTATGACAGTGTATGTTATTGCCTCTGTTGTGTGTGCAACGACCAACAGCGAGTATGTCTTATTTGCTGGACGTACGTTACAGGCACTCGGAGCTTGTGTTGGAGCAGTGGTAACACGGGCTGCGATACGTGATACACTGCCACCAAAACAGACCGCAAAGGCGTTTTCTATCATGATATTGGTGATGGGTATTGCACCAATTCTTGCACCATCATTGGGAGCTTTTTTACTACAGTTTTTTGATTGGCATGCTATTTTTTGGTTTTTGGCAGGTTTTGGGGTATTTAATCTATTACTGACGAAGTTCTTTTTTACGGAAACTCTCACTGCTGAAAATCGTAACTACCGACCGATTAGTACATTACTAAATCAATATTGGGACTTATTAAAAGACCCTAAATTTGGTTATCCTGCTATTGGAGCAGGGCTATTGATGGGGTCAATGTTTGTTTATATCAGTGCTGCTTCTGAGTTAATTATGGACGGTTATGGGCTGACTGAAGGACAGTTTAGCATCATCTTTGGTATGAATGCCGCAGGGTTTATTGGCTTGACTCAGGTCAATCAGTGGTTAACAAATCGCTTTCGCTTAGTGAATTTATTGCGTTTTGGTGCGTTAATGCAGGTAATTGCTTCAGCTGTTTTATTTTTACTGGGTGCAACTTATGGCGCTCAGGCTTGGCTACCTTTGGTTCTAGCCAGTATTTTCTTTTGTATTGCTGGGTTAGGGCTTACACAGCCAAATGCCGCTGCCATTGCATTGGCATTTCAAAAGCATCGTGCAGGTATGGCGAGCGCTTTACAAGGCTCTTTAATGTTTGCCGTGGGAATTTTTGGTGGTTTACTCTTAAATCTGATACCTGCGAACCCAGTGATGAAGCTAGGACTAACGATGTTTGTTTTAATGAGTTTAGGCACCTATTTGGTCTGGCAAATTGATAGCCATTTAAATTTAGATGATACGAATTAATAAACGAGTGCTATGGGCTATTAACTAATGTTGCAATTGTTTGAGCCAGACGTTTTCCCCAGATATGATAAGTAAAAGCACTGGGGTGAAATCCATCAGTCGCAAACAAAATCAGTGGATTTTCCTGTGCTTTTTCTCCCATATCATTAAAGTCCATAGCTAAATAGTAGACCCCATCGTGCTGTTGGCAAGTGTGTTTTAGAATGTTATCTAAAGCTGTGGCTTTTGCACCAATAAAAGCATTTAGTGGCGTTGGTAATGCTGGCATTAGTGCCATTGGTGGTAATGAAGAAAATATCAGCCAGCGTACGGCAAACTTGCGTTTAGCAATCAAAATAATTTGCTCAATTTGTTCTTGCCAGCAAGCATGAGAAATATTTTGTGTGGTGTCATTAACCCCAATGCTCACCACCATCACATCAACGGCTTGCTCAGGTTTAGGCAGTACATACAGTCGATGTAACAAATCAAAACTGGTATGTCCTGTTGTTGCATGCAATGACCAGTCAATCACATCATATTTATTCATTAACTGTGGGTTTTGACATAGTGCCTTGGGTAGTTGACCACTTAACGCTTCATCTTGAGAATACGCCCCAACACCTGCTGCTGCAGAATCACCAACAATCATTAAACGTAAGGCCTGAGTATTATCTTGGTAGGCATCTATTTTTTTCTGATGAGAAGTTAATAAGCCAAATCGTTGTCCTTCTGGCTCAGGCAGGCGAGGGGTATTGGCTTTGACTTTTTTGCCTTGATAAAGATAAATAGGGGCAAGCAGTATGTCTTTTGGTGTCATAGGTTTTTACTTTATATCATGCTAAAAAAATGACCTCCATCATACATAATGAAAGCCATTTTTAAAATGTTTAAGTTATCAGAACTAAATCGCAAGTATGGGCTTGATTACCAACCCGTCCGCTTACGAATGGTGGTCAATGATTCATCAACCAATAATTGACCATCAACAAACACATCACGCAATAAGTTGCTATCATTATCGGTTAAGGTATCTTCTCGAACGGTGTTTATCTGACCATTATCATTTCGAACCAATGCCAAACGTCCTTTTTTCGAGCGTTTAGAACGGCTAGTAATCGGGTCTTTAAACACATCTTTCCAAACCCCGTTAATCTGCACAGCACTGGCTTTCATCGCCCAGCTCATGGTATCACGATTAACCTGTTGTAATAGCCCGCCACCCATACCGAAAGTGACATTGTCAGCACTAAAGCCTGCTTGCATGATGGTGTCCAAGATTTTCCCTAGACTTTGTGGATTGATACCGTCACCTTGTATCAAACGTACATAATCAGGCAATACGCGATAGCCTTTGCTATTGGTATGCGTGCCGAATTTGACCGCCAATCGCTCTAATGCCTCACGCACCACTTTGGCAGGGTCGCCACTGTCAGGGCGTATCACCAAAGTGCCACCCATGTTTTCCACATCAGATTTTAACGCCTCACCCCAAATATGGTCGATGGCATTCCACAAATCATAACTATCAGATACCACCGCGACCAATTTGCCCTCACCACCAAACTGTTTAAGCATATTGGCATAAGCGTCTTGCTCACCCTCACGCCCCCATGAGGTCATGGTGCTATGCTCGGCAGCAGGGATTGAAAAGGCGGGCATGTTATCATTCATACCATACCAACGGCTAGCAGCCACCAATGCGGTCATGCTGTCAGTACCAGAGAAGTTGACCAAATGAGCCAAACTGCCCAATGCCACCGTTTCCATACTTGACGCACCCCTTGCTCCAAAATCATGCAATTTAAAGGGTAAGCCATCTAAGCTATCGGCAGACTTTTCAAGGGCAGAACGTAATACATTTTTGCAATAATAAGACAAACTTGCCACCGTTGAAGGATACCAAATCGCCCGTAATAAAGCGGTTTCTAAATAGCTGGGTAACCAATAAAACTCAGGGTCAGTATTAACAATCTGGCAGACCACATTGGATACAGGTACGATACTGCCTTCAGGGACGGCTTGAATGCGTATGGGCAGATAACCGCCATGTTTATTGACCAGTGTTTCCCAGCCTTGACGGTTAAACGGCAAGCCATGAGCGGTAATCACCGCCTCTGCCTCATCAATATGAGCATGGGTAATGGGGGCGTGTAGATATTCTTTAATAAATGCCTGCAAGCCAAAAAACAAAGCGTCATAATCGCCTTTGCGGGCTTCGACATAGCTGGACATATATTCGCTATTGGGCGGATATTGCAACCAATGCGAGGCTTTGTAGCTGTCCGAATTTAGGATAAGATTGTTAAAATTACTGGTGAACATAACAGAACTCCTCTGTTGTTAAGGTCATGATAAATGGTGAATAACTTATCATGACAGTGATGCCCGTACCGTCTATCGGTTGGGGCGAAAATTAATAGAAAAATTAATAATTAAAAACTTACATATAATGCCAAGTACTTTTCATAAAGCCAATAATATCATTTAATGGCACAGCAGTGAGTGAAAATTTATCGTCTGACTTTTCCAAAATCAGCATACAGCCTGTCTCTAATTTGCCATGATGGTTAAACTCAAGCTCTTTGACTTTAACAGATTGGGTAATGCCATTGTCAGCCAAAGTCTGCGAAAATGGCTCACCTGTATGCCCATAAAAATGATAGGCAAACGCCACTTGATCAAGTAGTTCTTCAATTTCTGCTGAGCCATAACCACGTTGGCTATCTGAGCTTTTATCATGGGTAATGAGTACATCAAATTCTTGATGATGTTTAACCAGTTTTTTTAAGGCTTGGCGTTCATAATCTTGAATAAATTGTGGGTGAGTACGCCCTTTTCTATCACCGATACGCCCTACGCCAACCATCGTTAGACTTGTATGCTCAGTGTTTTTGTTAGCTTTACCTTTGTTTGTTAAGGCGACAAAGTTTTTTGACTCTTTTGGCGTATTGGCTTTGCTTTGAATAAGCTTACTTTGAATAGTTATGGGCATACCAGTACGACACACCCAAACCCGATTGTAAGCATCAATCGGGTAGGCAGGTTGCTCTAAAAATGTTGCCTCGTCCTCTAATTTATCTAAAAATTCATGGTCTTCATGATTGCCACGCACACAGAGCATATCAACGTTTAAATCATTTAAACATTGGGCAATTTCAGGCTGAACAAGAACAAACTCATCTATAAACCCCAATTCATCTCGGTCATTTTTGGCATGGCGAAGGGTCGCTTTATCCATACGAGATTTATCAGGAAATGCCCCCATATCACCACATTGCAAAATCAAATCAATGGATTTGCCAGTGGTTTTTTGATAATGGTCAACCAATTTAAATGGCAATAGAAACTTACCATGAATGTCTGCAAAAATAGCAACTCTTAACAAATTTGCTTTCTCCAAACTGCTAAAAAACTTCTAAAACTTACAAGCCAACCATTTTACAAATAATCGCATAATGGTCTTCAAATATCATTTTTGGGTCAAGCTCTGCCAATGGTAGCCAAAACGCCCGTGACGCATCATCGCCTCCTTTGACTTTTGGCAAGCCATTGGGGTCATTTTTTAGCTGAAAATAAAACGCTTGAGTAATGGTGCGACCACGTGCTGAGCGGTAGGGGTCATCAAAGGTATGCTGACTATGACGTGAGCCACGTAACACAGGCTCTGGCACTTTTAAGCGAGTTTCTTCTCTAAGCTCACGAATACAAGCGTCAAATAGTGTTTCTTTAGGGTTGATAAAGCCACCGGGCAACGCCCATAATCCTTGACCGGGCATGCTACGGCGTTCCACCAATAAAATATGCCCCGATTGTACCACCACCGCGTCTGCCGTCATAAAGGTCGGTGGATAAGGGGTATTTTCCCATTGTTTTTTATAATTATCGACAAACCATGCCTCTTCATGCAGTTTTTTATATTCAGCGGTTTGTTTAAAATCATCTAAAACTTGCCGAGTGGAATTGGGTGTGCGTTCAGGCGTTGGCGTTGCCCCAAGCAAAAAGCCATCACGAATGGGGGTGGCTGACAGATTTTTATAATTGGGAACAGAAACGGACGCCCAATTTGGAAACAAAGACAAATAATAAGAGGAACTGTCTTTGGAATGTCCAATAAGTCCAATATTGGCATGCAAATCACCAGTGACCGATTTTACCGCTGACTGCACATATTGTAGCCAACGGGTGTCATTATAAAGTGCGTCATCTAAGCCCACGCAATAGATACGCTCGGCATCATCTTTATCATATGCTCCTTGAATCATCTGCTCACGTTCGCTCACCGAAAAGGGATTGCGTAGGCTACGGGGCAGATTAGCCGACCCCAATAAGATAATTACCTTGTCAGCACGCTTTAATGCCTCATCAATGACGGCTTTATGCCCCATATGAAAGGGCTGAAATCGTCCAATAAATACCAAAAAATCATAATGGTTATTATCATTAGTAGTTGTTGAGGTGGGGGCAGATACAGCATTCATAACGCAAACTCCTTGCGGTAAATAATGATACTAAGGTTAGTATTAAGGCTAGATTGTAGCATATTGAGGTGGATAGGCGAGCGTTGATGGCATTGATAAAGTAATACACCTTGATTATTTAATAAATACCACCATAATAACAGCAAGCCAAATCTACCCATCTTTTATTATTATAGTGAGGTCATCTTATGTCTGACGCGACTCAACCCAATGAACAACAGCCTACTTCGGCATTAGATACTGAACAAACCGAGCTAAAAAGTAACATTACCATTACCGAATCGGCTCAAGGTTATTTAGCAGAACTGCTTGCCAAGCAAGAAACCGATGGTATTGGTGTGCGTATTTTTGTTGAACACCCAGGTACACCTCGTGCAGAGTGTTGTATGGCTTATAATCAGCCTGGCGAGGAGGATATGGCGGACTTGCGGTTGGATTATGAGCATTTTTCTGCCTTTATTGATGCAACCTCAGTGCCTTATTTAGAAGATGCGGTGATTGACTATAATAAAGACCGCTTTGGTGGGCAGTTAACCTTCCGCGCGCCAAACTCTAAAGTACCCAAAGTTGGGGCAGATGCCAGTGTAGAGGAGCGTATTAATTATGTGTTGCAGTCTGAGATTAACCCAAATCTTGCCTCACATGGTGGCATGGTTGAGCTGTTAGAATTGATAGAAGAAGAAGGCATCGGCTTGACCGCTGTATTAAAATTTGGTGGTGGCTGTCAAGGTTGCTCAGCAGTGGACATGACTTTGCGTCAAGGGGTGGAAGTACAGCTAAAACAGCAAATTCCTGAGCTAACGCAAGTGGTTGATGAAACTGACCACACCCGCACTGAAAATGCGTATTATAAGTAAGCATACAAGCTATCTATCCAACCATCTATAAAAAAAGTGAGGCTGTCAAAGCCTCACTTTTTTATTGTTTTAGCCAATTAGGATGTTAGTTTCAGGATAACGTACACGAGTAGATTTTGGCATAGCAATTAAGTAGGCTAGCGTTAATGGTCCTACTCGTCCTGCAAACATCATAAACATAATAATAACTTCACCAGCAGGACTAAGGTTTGAAGTCAAGCCTCGTGATAGCCCAACCGTACTTAATGCAGAAACAACTTCAAATAGTACATCCTCTAAAGCATGTTTGGACTCAATCACTGAAAGTATAAATACACTTAAAAATATAAGAACCATGGTAATACTAATCAGTGCCAATGATTTGTGTACCTGACGTTCAGGAATACGACGCTCAAAGCAAGTGACATAATCACGTTGGCGTAAAAATGAGAGGGTCGTTAATATAAGTACTACAAAAGTGCCTAGCTTAATACCACTAGCAGTAGAAAGTGAACCACCACCAATAAACATTAAAAACATGGTTAATAAGGTACTGGCATCAGTTAGCTGGTCAATAGGTAATGTATTAAACCCTGCGGTACGTGGTGTAATTGCTTGAAACCATGCTGCAGTGGCCTGTCCTGTGATGTCCAGACTTCCTAACGTCTCAGGATTATTATGCTCTAATAACCAAAATAAAATAAAGGCAATAAAGTTCAGTAGTATGGTTGCAGTTAATACCAGCTTTGTGTTTACATTAACTTTACGCCAACTGCGATTATCAATTAAATCTTTAATGACTAAAAATCCTAAACCACCAATGATAATCAATGCAGTGATGATAAGGTTAATTTGCACATCACTGACATAAGGCATGAGGCTATCGCCATCTAGTGCAAAACCAGCGTTATTAAACGCTGAGATAGTATAAAAGAATCCATGATATAACGCCTCTTGCCAAGGTAGATAAGAGGAAAAAGCCAGAGACAGAGCAATAAACCCGACCAGCTCTACACTCAGTGCAATTGTGACAACGGATTTAGCTGTAGCAATGATATCACCAAAGCTTGTCCCACCAAGTGCCTCACGCGCAATCATTTGACTGGTTATATTTAATCGGCGTTGTAAGCTAAAAAATGCCAACACTGCAAAGGTCATAAAGCCAAGACCCCCTAACTGAATTAGCAGTGCAATGACAATTTGTCCAAGACGAGAAAAAGAGCCAGTATCCACGACACTGAGCCCTGTTACTGTTACTGCTGAGGTTGCAGTAAATGTTGCCTTTAACCAAGAAATTTCAGTAGGGTGACAAATGGGTAGTTTTAGTAGACAAGTGCCAATGATGATTAATACTAAAAATCCTAGTGCCAATGTCAATGGTGGCGATATTGCTATGCGGTTACGTAAAGCCACAAGTAATCTACCACTTATCAGGAGTGCGAGGTGGGATGAAAGATTTTGCCAGTCGTTTTAAGTCAGGCAATAAACCACTAAATACCAAACTATCTGGATGTTCTACTATCCAGCTATCTTCAAAGACACGAATCATCTCTTTTGCCCGAATAATCATGACCAATGATGTGCTGGGGTGATTGTTACGGATAGAAGCAATACTTTGCGGTGTCCAATCTTCAGGAATATCAATACGTACTAGATAAGACTCACCATTTAAAGACAGGTATTGCTTCATTACTGGATAGTTCATCGCTTGTGCAATGCGAATACCCATGTCCTGCTCTGGATGAATGATATTTTTGACACCAAGGCTTTCTAAAATATCATGGTGGGCGTCAGTTTTTGCCTTAACCCAAAGATTGGGAACAGGTAAGTTAATAAGGTTTAAGGTACATAATAAGCTGGCTTCAAGATTATCACCAATACATACCATTACCCCGTCAAGCTGGGAGAAATTAAGCTCTTGTAAGGTTTCTTTATCTGTGGCATCAGCAATCACTGCAAGGCTAAGAACATCACTGACTTTATTGACTTCTTTTTCATCAAGATCAATACCCAGCACTTCATTACCTTGGCGCTGTAGCTCAAAGGCACAAGCCCGCCCAAACACACCCAATCCTATTACAGCAAATTGCATCTGGATTCCTTAATCATAAGACCATCTACTGATAAACAACCATAAGTTATATCTTGCTTAGATTGAGTTTAATATATGTTATTACAGAGTTATCAGCAACCAGTAAGATATTGTTTTTAATGAGCCAGCAGTTGTCCAATGCTCAAATTAGGCGACCAGTACACGACGTGCAATGTCTTGATATTCTCCTGCTAGTAGGCGAGGACCAATACGACGCACGACCTTACTAGCAACCTCACCTGCCAAGCGACCACTTTCTGTTAGTGAGTACTGTTGGGTCAAACCATATAAAAAAGCACCTGCATAGTTATCGCCTGCACCATTGGTGTCAATCACATCCGCGACAGTTGGTGTGGATAGCTCAATTAGCTCAACGTGATTATCTTTTTCACGCTGACAGATGACCACACCATGAGCGCCATTAGTGACGACAGCAGTACGACAATATTCTGTTAATGCTCGAGCAGCCGCTTTGTGCTGTTTTTTTCCAGTAAAGAGTTGTGCTTCTTCAAGGTTGCAAAAAATTACTGCAACACCGTGACCCAGCATATTCTCTAACCCTTTTTTGGCATATTTAACAACAGATGGGTCGGCAAAACTCACAGCCACCCGCACATTATGGATACCTGCTTGCTGACGCAGTTTGGTCATTGCTGGCTGGATACTTTCAGACATGGCTAAATAGCCTTCTAGGTATAGCCATTCACTTTGGGCTAAGGCATCAAAGTTGATATTCTTTTCATCAATCTCGCTAGAGGTGCCCAAGTAAGTTTGCATCGTACGCTCACCATCTGGAGTAACACAAACCACACATGAGCCTGTAACGCCATCAGTTTGGATGGATTGTGGAGCAGTCATGACGCCTGCTTGGTGTAAATCATGTAAGTAAAAGTTACCTTGACTATCATCACCAACACGGCAGGCATAAAAAGGCTTACCACCTAGACTGGCTAGTGCATACATGGCATTGGCAGCAGAGCCACCGCCTGCTTGTTTACAAGAGCTAATATCTGTACTGGCAAGCTGAGACAGTAGTTTGTCTTGCTCTGCAAAACTAGCAAGGGTCATATTGCCTTTTTCTAAGTCTGTTAAATTCAACATATCGTCAGATATTAGATATTCATGATCAACCAATGCATTTCCAATTGCCATTACATCATACATATACTGCTCCAACCAGTTTGTGAATTTTAATCTCAGACCTATAAACAAGACGAGAATTTACATTATTCTTAACTAAGTATTAAGATATATAGAAATATTTTAAAAGTTTGAGTGCTGATTTTACGCCACTTTTAGTGTGTTTTGTCAATTTTTTGTTTTTGTTCTTATATTTCATTTATTTAGATACAGGTGTTCCTAGTTTGACTACCAAACAGTCACAATGAATATTAGGTAAGATACTGTCAACTGTTGCACCGTTAATCCATGCAGAGATTCCATGACGTTCATGTCGTCCAATAACCAGCAAATCGACTTCATGTTTACTGCAATAATGTACGATACCTTCACTACTTGAAATAGCCGTACTGACATCAGTTTGAGTTGCATTAATGCCATTACGCTCTAGCATCGCTGATAAGGCTTGTTTTGCATTGCTACAGCGATCTTCGTTGACATTATCATACAAGGCGGATGCAGGGACTAATTCATAACCAAATCCGACCATGGTATCTTTAACAATATGTAAAACAGAAAGTTTGGCATTATGATTGTCAACGATACTTTTTGCTTTTTGGGCGACACGATCTGCGTCAGGGCGTAAATCTGTCACTAATAAAATATGTTGATAATTCATGAGAAGTTCCTAACCAGTATTGATGAAAATGAAGAAGTAGGAAGTGCTAAACCAGAGGTTATGCTTAAATAATATACCGTTTCAACTGGGTCGTCTACGTTATTAGTCCTATTTTATTTTGATTTATCTTAATTATAAAACTACTTTTTTTAGTTTAAATACAAAAAACTTTAGGAATTATCTTTTAGTTGTATCTATTGATTACGACTTCTGTCCTTCTTTTTTTGGACAATCTTTTACCTTAACCTATTTAAAATACGTTGACAACTTTTTATCTTCAACATCTATTTTGTTTGTAATAGAGTGAAGGCAAGATTTGGGGTCATTGACAGCTCATTTTGGCTATGATTGAGACTGTGCCAATATAGAGAGTAAATTGCCCACTTTATCCCAACATTCTTGATATTCAGCTTGGGATTGTGATGCAACTGTGATGCCACCACCGGCCCAAAGTGAGACAGATGATGTGTTAGCGGTGGGGGTTGTCACTGCCTGTAAGGTACGAATAAGTACATTAAACTCACCAGTACCATCAAAGTTTAGAAATCCCAAACTACCACAATATGCCCCCCTTGCATATCCATGTGCGCCATATTCTAGCTCATTGATAATTTCAACGGCACGTTTTTTGGGTGTGCCAGTAATTGAGCCAGCAGGTACGCTACCAAATAGCACCTGTAATGGGTGCGTATCTGGTTTTAACTCTGCCTCAATGGTACTGACCAAATGATGAACATTACTAAAACTCTCAATGGCAAATAGACTGGGAACATGCACAGTACCAGTTTTGGCATATTTGCCCAAATCATTGCGTAATAAGTCTACAATCATCACATTTTCAGCACAGTCCTTTTCAGAATCTGCTAACTGTTGTTTATTATTTTGGTCTTCATCAGGGCTTTGTCCACGAGGTATCGTTCCCTTAATAGGTTTAGCACAGACATAATGAGTATGCTCATTTGTTGTCGTAAAGCGTAAAAACAACTCAGGTGAACAGCTTAATAGCTCAAAGTTTGGCAAGTATGGTTGTATTGCGTCAGTTTCTACTATGGATATTTTTTGGTTAGGGTGTTGGACGTATAAATAGCCTGCATATGGTGCTTGAGTATGTGCATGTAAGCGGGGCAGATAGTCTACCAAAGCATGCTCATTAAGTTGACCTATCCACGGCTGAGTGAGATTAATTTGATAGCAATCTCCAGCGTATAAATAGGCTTGTGTCTGTGCAAAAGCCTGTTGATACAGTGCCTGTGTGCATACAGGTTGTAAATATAAAGGTGGTGGATTGGTCATTGTTTGTGAGCAACAAAGGTGGGAGTTATCTTTATCAGCTTGAGTCTGTAGATAAGCATCAAACGCTTCTAAGCAGTGTGATAAATAGTGATATGCTCTTTCATTATCTGCATCTGCATTGTCATGTTCTAATTTTTTCCCAATCAGTTGCCAGCCAGTATTAGTTGTGTCATTTTGGGTAGAGCTGTGAGCAGGAATCAGATAGATATCATAATGACCAAAAAAGGCACAAGGCTGTGGCGCTTGCCCAATGGCAGGTTGGCTGGCTGGCTCAATACTTGGGCTAAGTGCATGCGCACTGATATCATAGCCAACAAATCCCATTAACCCATGATGATACACATTAAATGGATGTGAGTGCTGAGTAGATGGCTCTTTATCTGCAAACTTATGATTATAACTAACTAGTTCATCACACCACTGCATCATATTTTGTGAATATTCAGTTGTTTGATAACAGACTGTCTGCTCTATATTATCAGTTTTATTAAGAGAATAATGACGCTGAGAGCGTATGATACGGTAATCTTGCAAATTTTCGCTATCCAATGGATACACTGTCCATGCACATTTAGGTAGTAAGCCAATTACGGGCTGGTGCTGATTCTCAAGCCAACATACTTGCCATGTAATCTTGGCATCATATGCTTGTAAAAAATGAACCAATGATGGTATGAGTTGATGTGCTGGTAAGTTTTGCAAAAAAAATGGCGTTGATAAAGGCAAATCAGAATTTACAGTCATAAAAATACATCATAAAAGGCTGATGAGTGAAATGATATGGAGTAGCAATATTGTAATATAGCTTGTGAAGTCAATATTATACAGTGATACGGATTGAAAGTTATATAGGTTGAATAAGCCATCAGCAGAATTTAGCGTAATCCCATCGTCAAATAACGAACATAACCTTACACATTTCTAACTTAAATATATTCCTAGATAATGAAAAGAATATTGATAATGGGCTTTCTTGACCTAATAACAATGTTTGCACTGACAGACAGTCGTTAGTTTTATACAATATAGAAAATAGACCTTAAGTGTTATTGGGATTATGTCTAATATCAGAAAATATTGGACAATTATATATGCGTTTTGACACATGACTAAAGTTGGAAAATCTTACAACTTAACCTGTAGCAAGCTGGCTTACAATTCACTTAATATATAATTCACTTAATATATAGAGTTAAGTCAAAATTGGGAGGAAAGATGAAAAATAATAGTAAAATAAAACAAGGAATGAATGAACTTGGACAAATTACCCGTCATAATTTAGAGCGTCTTGGGGCCTTACTAGATACTTTACATATAAAATCGGTTAAAACCAGTAAATATCACTCAGTAAATCTTGCAGATCTTATTAACAGTGATAAGACTCATCAAGAAGACCTGTTTCGCCAGCAAACCATAAAAGCTTCACAGCAGTTGATGGGAAAACGCTTTGCCCGTTATGGTACTTATGCCAAGAAAGTCATGCCAGATAGCATGCTACAAAAAGCGATAGATAGCTCATTCATACAAATTGCTAAACTTGCCTCAAGCTGGAGTGAAGTAGAAGTACCAGAGAATTATAATAAGGCAGGGTTAAATCAGCTTGATGAACAGCAACGCCAAGCACTGGCTAATGATATTGCAAATCAAAACCGTGCATTAGCTACATTGGGTGGAGTGACGGGTATAGCTGGTTTGGCAGGGATGCTTGCAGATAGTTTATGGCTTCTGCTTATCTCATTACGAGCAGTTTATCAGCTTGCTGCAGTTTATAATACACCATTGACTGGGTCACAAGGGATTAAAATAGCATATGATATATTGGCACATGCTGACCTAAGCAAAATGCAAGAAAAACAGACACTATTGGCAGGTCTTGGTGTAACCAAGGGATTATTGGATAGAGCAGGTCAACAAGGACTGCGTAGTGAGCTCAATAATGTCACTATTTTGGACAGTAACGTTCAGTATTATGCTAAGCAGGTTGATAAGGTTGCTGAACATCTAAACCTAGACTTAGATAGTATCAACTTTAGCTGGATTAATAAGCTGTTACCACTAAGCTCAGTATTGGTTGGTATGCACTACAATAACTATCTGATTGATGAAGTTATTGGTGTGGCTCAAGCCACATTTGGACCTGAGCCAAAACTGACAACAAAAATTTTAGAAGACAATAGTGTCAATAAAGATAATAGCCCAGTGTAAACATAAGTAACTCAAGCAACCAAAAAACAGACACATCAATAGCTTTTTGAAGCTGACAGTCATAACATGACTCAACATCAAGCCCTAGCCTCAATGGGTTGTAATCTTGAGTCGTCAGCTGTATAATGTAATGTCTTAAAAATGGGTGAGCGAAACGTCACATTTAAACTTTGAGTGTTGACATGCTTAGATTCCCCATTTTTTTGTTTTTTAATGAACGGGAGAAGGATGCCTTATGGCAACAACTAATCAATTGATTCGTAAGGGTCGCAAAACAATCAAGGAAAAATCAAAAGTTCCTGCATTGCAAGCTTGCCCACAACGTCGTGGTGTATGTACTCGTGTTTATACTACTACACCAAAAAAACCAAACTCAGCCATGCGTAAAGTATGCCGTGTACGTCTAACCTCAGGTTACGAAGTATCAAGCTACATCGGTGGTGAAGGTCACAACCTACAAGAGCACAGTGTTGTACTTATCCGTGGTGGTCGTGTAAAAGACTTACCAGGTGTGCGCTATCACACAGTTCGTGGTGCGCTTGACTGTGCCGGTGTAAAAGACCGTAAGCAAGGTCGCTCAAAATATGGTGCGAAGAAGCCAAAAGCTTAATACACCATAAAGTCCAATGACTTTGGTCAGTGACTTTAATGCTTTAATGTTTATTACTTTCATAAAAGTAACATGATTCAAACTTATAATGCATGGGATTGGTGTAAATAAGTTACATACCACCATGCAGTAAGGCTGGCTGATAACTATCTACCATTGATACATTTAGTCAACACATGAAGTTATGAATGCCAGACAACCCTGAAGACAAGGAAATATATTATGCCAAGACGTCGCGTCGTCGCTGCCCGTGAGATCCTACCTGATCCTAAGTTCGGCAGCAAAACAATCGCAAAATTCATCAATCACGTTATGATTGATGGTAAAAAATCTACTGCAGAACGTATCGTATATGGTGCGTTAGAGCAAGTTAGTGAAAAGCGTAACATTGAAGATCCAGTCGAATTTTTCGAAGAAGTTTTAGAAAAAGTTCGTCCAATGGTAGAAGTAAAAGCCCGCCGTGTTGGTGGTGCAACTTACCAAGTGCCTATGGAAGTACGCCCCTCCCGTCGTACCGCTTTAGCAATGCGCTGGTTAGCTGATGCTGCCTCTAAGCGTTCTGAAAAGTCAATGGCGCTTCGCCTAGCTGGTGAGCTATCTGACGCTTCAGAAGGTAAAGGTGCTGCTATGAAAAAACGTGATGAAGTGCATCGTATGGCAGATGCCAACAAAGCATTCTCTCACTACCGCTTCTAAAATTAACTTTTTAGATGTGTGTTTGTATTTAAAAAAGATAAGCATAGTGGCAGTCTCTAAGACTGCCATGATGCCATCATAAAATATACAAAACGTAAGACACTCAATAAATAAAGATATTCCATTAGGAAAATATTATGGCTCGTACAACCCCCTTAAAACGGTACCGTAATATCGGTATCTCAGCACACATTGATGCTGGTAAGACCACCACTACCGAGCGCATTTTGTTCTATACAGGTATCAGTCACAAGATTGGTGAAGTTCATGATGGTGCTGCTACTATGGACTGGATGGAGCAAGAGCAAGAGCGTGGTATTACCATTACTTCAGCAGCAACTACTTGCTTCTGGTCTGGTATGGCGCAACAATTTGACGAACACCGTATTAACATCATTGACACCCCCGGACACGTTGACTTTACAATTGAAGTAGAGCGTTCAATGCGTGTACTAGATGGTGCTTGTATGGTTTATTGTGCTGTAGGTGGTGTTCAGCCTCAGTCAGAAACAGTATGGCGTCAGGCAAATAAATATAAAGTACCACGCTTAGCGTTTGTTAACAAAATGGACCGTGTTGGTGCAGATTTTTATCGTGTTATCGACCAAATCAAAACTCGCTTAGGTGGCAACCCTGTACCAGTTGTTATTCCAATTGGTAAAGAAGATGACTTTGAAGGTGTGGTTGACTTAATCACCATGAAAGCTATCTATTGGGATACTGAAACTCAAGGTATGAAGTTTGAAGAGCGTGATATTCCTGCTGAGCTACAAGATAAAGCTCAAGAATATCGCGAGCAATTGCTTGAAACAGCAGCAGAAGCTTCTGAAGATTTGATGAATGAGTACCTAGAAAATGGTGACTTGTCAGAAGAACAAATCCATCAAGCAATTCGTCAGCGTACTATTGATAACGAAATCATCCCAATGCTTTGTGGTACTGCCTTTAAAAATAAAGGTGTCCAAAAAATGTTGGATGCAGTGATTCAGTATCTACCAGCGCCTCAAGACGTACCTGCTATTAAAGGTGTTCTTGATGATAAAGCTGAAACTGAAGCAACTCGTGAAGCATCAGATGAGCAACCGTTTGCTGCACTAGCATTCAAAATCATGAATGACAAATACGTTGGTAACTTGACTTTCGTACGTGTTTATTCTGGTGTTATCAAACAAGGTGAAAGTGTTTATAACCCTGTTAAGATGAAGCGTGAGCGTGTAGGTCGTATCGTACAGATGCATGCAAACTCACAAGAAGAGCTAGAAGAAATCCGTGCTGGTGACATCGCTGCATTGGTTGGTATGAAAGACGTAACAACTGGTGATACGCTATGTGATGAAAGCAACATCATTACCCTAGAGCGTATGGAATTCCCAGATCCAGTTATCAGTCTAGCTGTAGAGCCAAAAACCAAAGCTGACCAAGAAAAAATGTCAGTTGCATTAGGTCGTTTGGCAAAAGAAGACCCTTCATTCCGTGTGCATACAGATGAAGAGTCTGGTCAGACCATCATCAGTGGTATGGGTGAGCTTCACTTAGAAATTCTTGTAGATCGTATGAAGCGTGAATTTAAAGTAGAAGCAAATATCGGTCAGCCACAGGTTGCTTATCGTGAGACAATTCGTCAGTCAGTAGAGCAAGAAGGTAAATTTGTTCGTCAGACTGGTGGTCGTGGTAAGTTTGGTCACGTTTGGTTACGTCTTGAGCCACTTGATCCAGCAGGTGAAGTTGAGTACGAATTTGAAGAACAAATCGTTGGTGGTGTGGTACCAAAAGAATACCACTCAGCCGTTGATAAAGGTATTCAAGAGCGTATGCAAAACGGTGTACTTGCCGGTTACCCAGTTGTTGGTGTTAAAGCAACTTTATATGATGGTTCATACCATGACGTTGACTCTGATGAGTTATCGTTCAAAATGGCTGGTTCTATTGCCTTCAAAAAAGGCTTTATGAATGCAAACCCAGCATTACTTGAACCAGTGATGAAAGTAGAAGTTGAAACACCAGAAGATTACATGGGTGATATCATGGGTGACTTAAACCGTCGCCGTGGTATGGTTCAAGGTATGGAAGATCTACCTGGTGGTACTAAACAAATCCGTGCTGAAGTACCATTAGCAGAGATGTTTGGTTATGCTACTCAGCTTCGCTCAATGTCACAAGGTCGTGCAACTTACTCTATGGAGTTTGCAAAATACGCAGAAACTCCTAAGTCAGTAGCTGATGCCATTATTTCAAAATACAATGGTAAAGATGACGACGAGTAAGCACTTATAATCATAAGTACAGTGAAATATATAGTAAAACAGCGGTGAGTTTTCTTGCCGCTACTAGCAGTCTGTTAAATGGAGATATGCTAAATAGAAAATAAAAAGAGTATGAGATATTATTTGTTACTTGATTAGTAACAAGTGATATATAAAATTACTTGTTATTTATACCTATTTTCTTATATCATTTGGCAGATTGCATTTGCAACAATTTCCTAAGAGATTTTGTATTCATAAATTTTAATGTGGTTACTACAAAAACTATCATTTTAATAGTATTTTGTTTTGACCCCTTTATAAAAGAGGAACAACCCATGGCAAAGGCCAAGTTTGAAAGAAACAAACCACACGTCAACGTAGGAACCATTGGACACGTTGACCACGGAAAAACAACCCTAACAGCAGCCATCGCAACCGTAGCTGCAAAACACTTTGGTGGTGAAGCAAAAGACTACGCCTCAATTGACAGTGCACCAGAAGAAAAAGCACGTGGTATCACCATTAACACCAGTCACATCGAATATGACACCGAAGCACGTCACTACGCACACGTAGACTGCCCAGGACACGCTGACTACGTTAAAAACATGATTACCGGTGCTGCCCAGATGGACGGTGCAATCTTAGTTGTATCAGCAACAGACGGCCCAATGCCACAAACACGTGAGCACATCCTACTATCACGTCAGGTTGGCGTACCATACATCATGGTATTCATGAACAAATGTGACATGGTAGATGACGAAGAACTACTAGAACTAGTAGAAATGGAAGTACGTGAATTACTAAGTGACTACGACTTCCCAGGTGACGACACCCCAATCATCAAAGGATCTGCCCTAGAAGCCCTAAACGGCTCAGACGGACAATATGGCGAACCAGCAGTAGTAGAACTACTAGAAACCCTAGACAGCTACATCCCAGAGCCAGAGCGTGACATCGACAAAGACTTCCTAATGCCGATTGAAGACGTATTCTCAATCTCAGGACGTGGAACGGTCGTAACAGGACGTGTAGAATCAGGCATCATCAAAGTAGGTGACGAAATCGAAATCGTTGGTATCAAACCTACCACCAAAACAACCTGTACTGGTGTAGAAATGTTCCGCAAACTGCTAGACGAAGGTCGTGCAGGTGAGAACTGTGGTGTACTACTACGTGGTACCAAACGTGAAGACGTACAACGTGGACAAGTATTGGCTAAACCAGGCTCAATCACCCCACACACCAAATTTGACGCAGAAGTATACGTACTAAGCAAAGAAGAAGGTGGACGTCACACGCCATTCCTAAATGGCTACCGTCCACAGTTCTACTTCCGTACCACAGACGTAACAGGTGCTATCACCCTACAAGAAGGCACAGAAATGGTAATGCCAGGTGATAACGTAGAAATGAGCGTAGAGCTAATCCACCCAATCGCGATGGACAAAGGCTTACGTTTCGCTATTCGTGAAGGTGGTCGTACTGTAGGTGCTGGTGTTGTTTCTACAGTAAAAGACTAAGCTGTTA